>CAZWSL010000041.1:0-9922 GCA_964636495.1 uncultured Desulfobacula sp.
GAAAGGCTCACACACACTCACGATATCTATTTCTTTCAACGTACCAATATAGTAAATTGAATTCAATTTATATTAGCAATTTTAAATTTCTGATATTGCCTGCCAAAATTTCTGATATTACTTGCCGCGTTACAGATAGAGGCTTGATTAAAAAAACGTATTACATGTGTATTAAATTACCCAAAAATAAAAAATCCCGATAACGTTAATTATCGGGATAACCTTTATTAAGTTGGCTCCCCAGCACGGACTTGAACCGCGGACCCATTGGTTAACAGCCAATTGCTCTGCCAACTGAGCTACTGGGGAGCAGCGTCTGTAAAAGACTCGGTGAATTTATAACAACATGACTTTTTTGTCAAGAAAAAAACAGAAAAAAGAAAAAAAATTGACATCACTATATTTCAGATCTATTTTTACAGAAGTTAGGAAAAACACCTTGGAATGGAAAAACTGATAACTATGACACCCCCGGAGTGGTAACGGGTATATGAGAGAACCGCACCGGCTGTGAAAACAGAAGCGTTGTAAAGGTAATCCTTTAAAATAAAGATGTAAGCATGATAAAAGAAAATGGCGTAGTCACCAGGGCTGATTCATCTACTGCATGGATTAAAACAATCAGAACCGAAGCATGCAAAACGTGCTCCTCAAAAAACAGCTGCGGCACTGCCGGTAATTTTAAAGAGGTCATCATCCAGGTAAAAAACAGTATTAATGTAAAAAAAGGTGACCATGTTGTTGTGGGGCTTGAAACAAAACACATGCTTTTTCTGACTTTTCTTTTATATGTATTCCCTGTTATATCTCTTATCATTGGTGCATTGATTGGCAACGCCATTGCACCATCTCTTCAGATGGACTCATCGCTTCTATCCATGGCAGCAGGATTTCTCTTTTTTGGTATTGCTTTTTGTGTTATCAGAATAAAAAACAACTCTCTTTCCAGGAAAAAAGAATTTAAACCTTTCCTTGTACGGAAAAGGGCTGCTGAACCTGATTGTCCAAGCCCATAAAAATCACAAATTCTCGCTATTTTCCCCTTGCCAAAACAGCTCCAATATAATATATAGGCTGCGTAGTTGTGGGTTTATCTCATAAACTCAAACCTTTAGACAAGAAAGAAGAAGTGCTATGACATCACGACATGACCTAAAGATAGCAATTTTCATGATGATCATATTTCTGATCACAGGAATAGTATGCTATGCCTCTTTCACCCCTCCTGCACCTGAAGAACCTGAACGAATAATGTTTCAAACCAAGGCAGGAAAAGTATTGTTCACACATGCAGCCCACTCATTTGATTATACAGATGATTGTGTGGCATGCCACCACCTGACAGGTTTCCAGCCAAGTTATGACTGCAGTGAATGCCATCTAAAAGAGGGTGATCCCCTCATGCTGTCACGGGAAGACGCCATGCATGAGCAGTGTATAGACTGCCACAATGATATGGGCTCGGGTCCGGTTGAATGTAATGAGTGTCACGCATTATAGCAGCCTGAAACATGCTCTTCAGCTTTTACAGAATAAGGATTTATTATGATTAAACGACCTTTTTTGAAATTTCTAAAACCAGGGCTTTATTATGATCTTATTGAACCACCTCCGGAAAAGCCTGAATCAATACCTGTTCCAGATAACCTTATTTTAATTTTAAATGAACCTTTAAGCAGTGCAAAACTCTCTTTGCTGAAACGGGGAGACAAAGTAAAAAAAGGAGAAAAATTATACCTCTATAACGAGAGCATAGAGTATACAGTTTCACCGGTAACAGGAACAATAGACCTGATTGATATCTTTATTGACGATAAGGGGAACACATCAACATATCTTGTTATCAAAAAGGATAAAAACAGTGATTCAGATGCTGTGACCTATGATTTGAAATATGACATCGGTTCTGCTGACAGTTATTTGAGAACACTGCCCGGAGCACCACCTGTAAAGACGCTCGCATCGGCAGGCAGCAGGATTAATACCATTGTCATTACCTGCACTGACAGGGACCTTCTTGCTACAACCAGTCAATATGTGGCTTCCTGTTTTCAAGAAGATATAATAAAAGGAGTGCAGATCTTAAAAAAACTGACCAATGTCCAGAGGATATGTCTAACTGTCCCGCAGGAGTCAAACCTTAAAGATAAATTTGACACAATGCAGGTATTTGAAACCTCAATAAAATATCCATCCAATTTACCAGCACTGATCCTGAAAGACCATTTCAATATCATTCTGCCGGCAGGTAAAGCTCCTGAGGATGTTGGTGTATGCTTTATAAATGCAGAAGCAGCAGCATCTCTGGCAGCTGCCTATGAAACAAACAGTGCAGGATTTAATAAACACCTTACTATCATAGATAAACAGGGAAACAGAAAGAGAGTCACGGCAAGCATTGGAACCTCTCTGGGAAAAATATTCAAAGCATTGAATATCCATGTTGATGACTGCGACAGAGTTGTAATAGGCGGCCCGATGCAGGGATATGCAACATATACCATTCACCACCCCGTACAGCCTGATACGGATACAATAATGATACAGGATAAGACAATAATTCCACACATATCAGACAATGCATGTATCAATTGTGGCAAATGCATACAGATATGCCCTGTGAATGTTCCTGTTAACCTTCTTATAAGATATCTTGAAGCGGAACAGTATGAAGAGGCTGCTGACAAATGTGATCTGGAATCGTGTATTGAATGCGGACTGTGTACATATATCTGTACGGCACAGATTGCCCTGTGCCAGCATATAAAACTTGGGAAACATGAACTTTCAAAGCTTAAAGCATCAAGCGAAGAAGAGTTGGAGGCTTTAAATGAGTAAATACAAGCTGACGGTATCCAATGCCCCTTTCTGGCATGATGGAGACAATATTTTTAAGATGAACCTGAATATACTGATTGCCCTCATTCCTGCAGCGGTTTTCGGTATGATTCAGTTTGGTGCACCTGCTGTCGGAGTAATTGCACTTTCAATTTCCAGTGCCATGGCATGGGAATTTTCACTCAATGTTATCTCCAAGGACACCATTCGTATAAAAGACCTTGATTCTGCAGTAATCGGGCTTCTATTCGGAATGATGCTCCCGGCAACCTCCCCGTGGTGGCTTGTAATCACAGGTACTTTTGTTGCCGTTGTAATCGGGAAAATTATTTTTGGCGGGCTTGGTGCGAACCCCTTTAATCCTGCTCTTACCGGAATGGCATTTTTAATGCTTTCCTGGAATCAGTTTTTTGATTTTGACACAGCATATGTCACTTACAGCTTTGATTTCACTGCTCTGGCTCCACTGGCATTCCTGAAATTCCAGGGCGTTGCAGGATTCAGCGATATGTTCACCCTTAATGACCTTCTTATGGGACGGCAGATAGGTGCCATTGGCTGCACATTCGGACTGGGAATTATCCTGGGAGGTATTTACCTGCTCATTAGAGGATATACCCGGTGGGAAATAACCATATCATTTATTGCCGGCATTATTTTTACAGCATACTGTTTTAAAATTGCCAATCCAGACTTATATGCAGGCCCCATGATTCATCTTCTTTCCGGATATACGCTTCTGGGTGCTTTTTTCCTTGCAACAGAGAACTCATCTTCTCCTGCCAACCGGATCCCAATGCTTCTCTACGGCTTTTTTGCAGGAGTTATGATTATATTAATGAGAAATATTGGCGCCTATGCCGATGGTACTGTATTGGCCATTCTGCTGTTCAACCTTGTAAACCCCGTCTTTGATACGATTAGACCAAAAGCTTTGGGAAAGGGTATAAACAATGCGTGAAATGATTAGTATGATTGTGGTATTGACTGTACTGACATCTGTTTCAGGCGGTCTGCTCGCAGCTATAGAGTCAGGCACTAAAGTGCAGATTGAAAACCAGGTCCTTAAATTTCAAAAAGCACCTGCCATTGAATCTATATTCCCTGAGGCCAAAGATGATCCAATTGCCCAGAGATTTACCATAGAAGCCGACGATCTGAAACTACAGCTTTTTCCCACAACACTTGCAGATGGATCAAAAGCAGTTGCATTTGAAACAAAGGGTACCGGGTTTTCAGGTCCTGTGGGACTCATGGTCGGCGTTAATCTTGACAAAGATGAAATTATAGATGTCAGAATGACAACCCATGCCGAGACTCCGGGGATAGGGACAAAAGCCAAGGATGATCTCTCTTTTGTTTCACAGTTTACAGGGCTTGCCATTGAAACAACTGATTTCAATTTAAAAGGCAGCGGTGGTGTGATTGATGCCATATCAGGAGCCACTGTGACCTCAAATGCAATCACTATTGCAGCTGTAAAGGCAAAGGGAATTTACCTGAAACTGAAACCTGAAATTATGAAACAGATGAAATAAAGATAGATATTGTAGGAGAAATTTAATTATGGCACAATCTCTGGTAAAAGAATTTACAAAAGGACTGTGGACCGAACTGCCTCCATTCAGGCTTGTTCTCGGACTCTGTCCTGTTCTTGCTGTAACAAAATCAGTTGAGAACGGTATTGGAATGGGTATTGCAACCACCTTTGTCCTTGTTTTCTCCAACCTTTTAGTATCTCTTCTCAGAAAAATCATTCCGCCAAAGGTGAGGATAGCCTGTTTTATCGTTATTATAGCAACCTTTGTCACAATTGTGGAATTAGTGATGCAGGCCTATGCATATCAGCTGTTTTTAAAACTGGGTATTTTTATCCCGCTTATTGTTGTGAACTGTGTTGTACTCGGCAGATCTGAAGCATTTGCCAGTAAAAACGGTCCTGCTTTGTCCATAGCAGATGGATTGGGCATCGGTATTGGTTTTACACTCTCTCTTTCTGCATTAGGTGCAGTCAGAGAATTTCTTGGAAATGGAACCCTCACAATCTGGGAAGGGCTCCCTGTCATTTCAATGGGACCTGGTTTTATTCCTTTCAAGTTCATGCTGGAAGCACCTGGTGCATTTGTAGGCCTTGGTCTTATGTTATTTGTAATGAATCTGATACCGAGTAAATCATAGGAGACAACAATATGAGTGACCTATTTGTTCTTGCAGTAAGCTGTATTTTCATCAACAATATTCTCCTTGCACAATTTCTTGGTCAGTGTCCATTCCTTGGAACTTCCAAAAAAATGGAAACTGCAGTGGGTATGTCAATGGCAGTTGTTTTTGTTCTGGTAATGGCCGGTATTATCACGTGGATAGTCGATGTCTATTTATTAAAGGCACTTGATGTTGAATATCTGCGGACCGTCTCCTTTATTCTCGTCATTGCCTCTCTGGTGCAGTTTGTTGAGATGTTTCTGAAAAAGAGCATTCCAGCTCTCTATGCAGGCCTTGGAATTTTCCTCCCCCTTATTACAACCAATTGTGCTGTAATGGGTGTATGCCTCATCAACATCAAGGAAGAGTATACTTTTCTGGAGGCAGTCATTGCCTCTTTTGCCTATGCAATAGGGTTTGGACTTGCGCTGATACTGTTTGCCGGGGTCAGGGAGAGAGTTGATCTCGGAAGAGTTCCAAAACCTTTGCAGGATACCTCTATCGGCCTTGTAACAGCAGGAATTATTGCCCTGACATTCATGTCATTCAAAGGGATGGTTTAAATTTTAAAGATTTTTATTTTTAACAGAAAGATTTTTTAAGTTTACAATTTTGAGAGGGTATCATAAAAAATTTGATACCCTTTTTTTATTTCAGTTTTTTATAAATGTTTAAAAACAGATTAAAAATTACACTTATTATACTTTTGCTCATAACGGGGATGTGTGCATCAGCCGGATATCTCTTTTATATTGATATAACCACTTTTATAAAAAAACCTTTAAATGTCAGGGGTAACGGTGAAGTATTCATCATAAAACCGGGGCAGAACCTGAAACAGATTGCAGCAAACCTTGAAAAGCAGTCCATCATATCAAATAAATCATATTTTATATTATTTGCAAAATATCAAAAAGCCGATACAAAACTTCAGGCAGGTGAATATATCCTAAGTGCTTCCAGGTCGCCTCAACAGATCCTTGAAATACTTAAAAAGGGGAAAGTAAAACTGTACAGACTTACTGTGCCGGAGGGATTAAATGTTAATGAAGTGGCTTTGGTTGCCGAAAAAGCCGGCTTCTGCAGTAAATCTCAATTTAATAATCTCTGCCGGGATGCATCTTTTATCAGCTCCTTTGATATAAAGGCTCCCAGCCTTGAAGGCTATCTTTTCCCTGATACCTATTTTTTCCCAAAACACGCTTCTTGCAGAGAGATAATTTCAAAAATGGTAGAAAATTTTAATAACACCTTCACAAAAAAGTGGAAGCTTGCTGCAGAGAAAATGAATTTTTCAATCCATGACACTGTTACCCTTGCATCAATTATCGAAAAAGAGACAGGCGATGCATCGGAAAGAGCAATCATTTCTTCTGTCTTTCATAACCGCCTTGAGAGGAATATGCGGCTGGAATCCGACCCTACGGTTATATATGGAATAAAAAATTTTGACGGGAATATTAAAAGAAAACATCTTAGAACCGTGACTCCATATAATACATATCAAATCAAGGGACTGCCTGCAGGACCAATTGCAAATCCCGGTGCATTATCACTTCATGCTGCTTTGTATCCTGAGAAGACATCCTACCTCTTCTTTGTATCAAAAAAAGATTCTACCCATAAATTTTCTGAAACCATCAAGGAGCATAATAAAGCTGTTAAAAAATATCAGCTCAGATAATCTGCAACCACACCATACCAATCAGTCATATTCATCAAACTGTTTTAAATATACGATAAGCGAACCGTTTCTCTTCTTTATTTTTTTATCCCACTCATAAAAAATGACAAGGTTCTGCTTTTTCAACTCTTTTAATTCATCTTCAGCTATTTCAGGAAGAACTGCGCCATCTTCAGAATGAAGTCCTTTTCCCACAATAATTCTAATGGTAAAGTAGCCATTGTATTTACAGGAATGAATAAAGGATCGAATTTTGAGTTGAGCACCCATTGCATTGTATCCATGCAGATCCAGCTCAAGTTCGACTCCTGGATATCTTTTTAAGCGCTGTTTCAGTGATAACGGTTCTGACTTCTTCAGCGGTTTGGATGGAGGGAGATTAAAAGACGCTTCCAGCAACGATGCAAAATCCTCCTCTTCTACCGGGTCATCCTCATTCATGCAATTGTCTCTGGGGTCAGAATCACCTCTGGTAATGCCTGTTTGAACTGATCTGTTCCCCTTCTTCTTCTCTTCAGGCTCAAAAGCTTTTAAAAAATCATCATCTGAATCTAAAACAGGTAAATCATTCTTGTTTCGTTTTTTGTTTTTTTTTTTCCCGGCCATGTGGAAACCAATTTCTACTTAAATTTATTCAGGTGTCAACTATTTCGGAAAATACCCTTGAGGCAGTTATATTTATCACAAGGTCTGCAAACGCATCCAGAGGAGTTGGATCAATATTGACTATCACAAGCTTTGAGCCATGATCCTTTGCAACCAGTGGAAAAGAGGCAGCCGGCTGGACAACAAGGGAACTTCCGGCTGCTATGAAAAGGTCGGCAGATGATGACTCACTCTCTGCTTTTCTGCAGACTTCAGGGTCAAGCTGTTCACCAAAAAGGATTACATTCGGCCTGATCAAACCGTTGCATTCACTGCATTCAGGAGGAAGTTTTGTTTCAAGAACAGTATTAATCTGATTAAAGTCATACTGCAATCGGCATTTCATGCATGAAAACACTCTTGTATTTCCATGAAGTTCTATAATATTTGTTGATCCGGCCACCTGGTGAAGGCCGTCTATATTTTGTGTGATAACAGATCGGAGTTTTCCGGAACTCTCCATTTCCGCAATCCCCCTGTGTGCATTATTGGGAATTGCCTTTTTTAATACAGGAGATCGTACATCTTTAAAAAAGTTCCAGTAATAGGATGGATTCTGATGAAAATAATTGATATCAGCGTATTTTGCAGGATCATACTTATCCCAGTATCCTCCCTCTCCCCTGTAGGTCGGAATACCACTCTCAGCAGAGACTCCGGCTCCTGTGAAAACAACAATATTCTCAGATTCCGCAACCCATTTTTTCAACGTATCAATAGATTTCATAATATAGATTCCATCATATTTTCAATTTCCAGGAGTTTACTGTCTGACAGATTAAATCAAGATATCTTTCAAATATCAAGAATATTTTAAAAATCTGTTTCAGCCCGAATATGTAGCAGGCAAGATCTGCTCTGCCGGTAAAAGAGAGGATGATAAGCTGCAGATTCCAAATGGAGATGCCCCCTGTTGGAACAGGCAAAATCAGTGCTTTTTATCTGCCTATAAAATTGTATTAACAGCTGTTTTTGCCAGCTCCATCAAAGACTGTGGAAACATGCCTGCTGCAAGTATGGATACAATAAAAAAGATACCCATGATATACTTTGGTAAACCGAGCTTGATAGCGGGAACTTCTTCTTCACAGCTTATATAGGCGGCCCTTACAAGCTTCAGATAGTAATAGGCTGCGATACCTGCGTTTATGACAGCAAGAATAACAATTGCATATAATGGTTTGGAGATTGCTGCAGTAAATATCATAAATTTACCAAGAAACCCTATTGTAGGGGGCATACCGGCCATACCAAAGGCTGAAATGGCAAGTATCATTGCAAGGAGAGGTGATCTTTTGTACAATCCGTTAAGGTGTTCAAAACTCACATTTTCTCCATTTTTTGAAATGTTGTAGATTACATAAAAGAGTGCAAGATTCATTAAAATATAACCTGCAACATAGTAGATTGCAGATTCATATCCGAGATTATTGACACACAGAACAGCAATCATGACATACCCTGCATGGGCAATACTTGAATAGGCAATAAGTCTTTTCAGATCTTTCTGGACAAGGGCGGAAAGATTACCGATTGTCATGGAGAGCACTGCAAGGGTCCCGAGAATCCATGTTATCTGATTCGGTTCCAGGCCGCTCAGGGTAACCAGTCTTATAAGAAGTGCTACAGCACCAACCTTTGGAAGGGTTGCGATAAATCCTGCTGTCTCATTGGCAGAGCCCTCATAAACATCAGGAGCCCAGAAATGCATGGGGAACATTGCAAGTTTATAGAAAAAGCTGGCAAGCATCAGTATAAGGCCGATAATTACAACAGCCTGCCCCTGAATTATAGTGGGAATTATATCAACAAGTTTATCAAGATATGTTGTATGCGCAACACCGAAGATATAACTCATGCCATAGAGTGAGATACCTGTTGCAAGTGCACCAAACATAACATATTTTATACCTGCCTCCATCTGCTTTTTATAACCACCCTGATACCTGAAAGGTATGATAACATATAAGGCAAATGAAGAGATCTCAAGGCAGATAACAATGGTGAGAAGCTCCACAGCGCTGGTGAGAAATACCAGTCCTGCAACACTTAGAGTTAAAAACATGTAATATTCGCATGCCAGGTCTTTTGAAACACCTTTTAAACCGTTTTTCACACCTGCACCGAGCAGTACAACTATTAAAAAGCCAAAACTCAATATAATTTTAAAAATTTGAGAAAACGCGTCAACTTTATACGCATCAAAAAATAACATACCAGACGATTTATAGGAGGCAATGCTTATAAGAAAAACAATCACAGCCATCATCAAAGCCACTGCCTGCACCACGGAAAATTTAGGATTTGCAAGTGACATGATAAAAAATGTCAGTGCCATTAATGTCAATGCAAGTTCTGGTAAAAATATAGACATACTATTAATATTCCTTAAATCAAACTACGTAATTATATGTTTTATTTTAACACCACGGTAATGGTTTTATCTGTTTTCAATTCAAACAAACTGCTGTGGTTCTCTATTTTTTCATGTTTTTTCTCATCTTTCTCATCTCCATGGCTTTTGTCATGTCCTCTATCATCTCCATTATCATG
>CAZWSL010000041.1:10022-30873 GCA_964636495.1 uncultured Desulfobacula sp.
CATGTCCGTCACCATGTCCGTCACCATGTCCGCCAGGTGCTTTATAATGTTTTTTTGCCGAGTCAACATGCGCGACAAGATGTTCAACAGTCGTATCCATTACATTCAGAATCGGTTTTGGGTGCAATCCAATCCAGAATACAAAAAAGAGTAAAAAAGAGAGCGTTACAATTTCCCGGAAATTCATGTCTGTCAATATATGCTCTGAGTCCTCTTCGGGATGGGCATGGCCGTCTGAGTCATCCCATACCATTTTCTGAACCAGCCTTAACATATATGCAGCAGCAAGGATTGCTCCGATAATTGCAAAAACTCCTGCAATTTTATACTGCTGGAATGTTCCGAGCAGTACTAAGAACTCACCAATAAATCCGTTTGTTCCTGGGAAACCAAATGATGCAAGGGAAAACAATACCAGAAAGGTAACATAAACAGGCATTTTCATTCCAAGGGCAGAGTTGACGGTCAGTTCCCTTGAATGAGTTCTCTCATAAATGATACCGATAAGTATAAACAAGGCACCTGTTGTTATACCATGGTTCAGCATCTGCATGATTGCCCCTTTTATTCCGATATCACTCAAAAGGAAGATACCCAGGGTTACAAAACCCATGTGACCGACACTTGAATAGGCAACAAGTTTTTTTATATCAGACTGTCCCAGGGCTAAATACCCCCCGATTACAATTGAGACTGCGGAGAAGAAAATCAGATAAGGCACACAATATATTGTCGCATCCGGCAGCATTGTAAGACAGAATCTTAAAAAACCGTATCCTCCCATTTTCAGCAATATACTTGCCAGGATCACACTTCCTGCAACCGGTGCTTCAACATGTGCTGCCGGAAGCCATGTGTGAAAAGGAAACATGGGAATTTTAATGGCAAAGGCAAGGGTAAATGCAATAAAAATCCACATCTGAAAACCAAAAGCGTAATCATGCACCATCAATGCAGGGATAAAGAATGTCCCTGTTTTTATATACAAAGCAGCAATGGAAATCAGGAGAAAGACAGACCCGAGAAGCGTATAAAGAAAAAACTTGATGGATGCATAATCTTTTCTCTCTCCACCCCATACGGCAATTAACAGGAACATAGGGACAAGCATTGCTTCCCAGAAGATAAAGAACAACACCATATTGAGGCTTATAAACACGCCTATCATGAATGCTTCCATGAGCAGGGTGACAACCATGAACTCTCTGAACCTGGTCTGGATATATGTCCAGGAGCATAATACACAAAGCGGCATGACAAGTGTTGTCAACAATACAAGAAGTACACTTATTCCATCCACACCAACCACATAACTTAAATCAAGAAAAGGAAACCAGTCACTTTTTTCAGCATATTGATATTTTGCTGTATCATAATTCCAATTAAAAAACAGAGGCAGGGATAATGCTGCTGTGGCCAGTGTTATGACAAGTGTCCATAATTTGATTATATTGTCATTTTTCATAAAAAATATAACAATAGCTCCGATGAACGGAACAAGCAGTAAAAGAGATAAAATTGGATAGCTTAATGTATTAAGTATTAAATAATCTTCCATCATTTTGAAATTTCACTACCTTTCCTATGAATTAAACACAACAGCTATTAATACAATAAAAATCATGGCCACGGCAAAACCTATATATTGTTGAATTTTACCTGTTTCAATCTGACGAAGCTGGTCACCTCCGTCTACAACAGATTTTGCTGAACCGTCCAGAACCCAGTCAATACCCTCTTTATCAAACCATGAAAACATTTTTGCCGTGGCCATGGTAAAGGCAATACCAATATTTTTCCATACATTGTCGGCAAAATTATTGACAGCAGTAATCGGTTTTAATGCAACCCACATGAAAACACGGGCTCCTTTCCTGTAAAACCAGTCAAGATCAAGGCACATATATGGTTTGGGTGTAAGATATTTATGGAGAAGAAAAAAACCAAATCCTGTAAAACCTAATATCTGGAATGTCTCGGAAAGATGATAGGAGGTATAAGGATGGTAATGTACTGCATTTGGAAGCATTGCATACAGCCAGTCATACCCGAAATATCCGAAAATACCGTTTTTAAACCCGAAAGCAATACAGAAGAATGCTGCCATGAGCATGCCCAGATTCATATTCCATGGGGCATCCTTACATTTAATATCAGATTTTTCCTTTCCGCCAAACCAGATAAAATAAGGCAGCTTAATACCGACTGAAAGAAATGTACCAACGGCAGCAAGGGTCAGAAGAATCAGGATTCCAATCTGATGATTTTCACCTGCAGCAGCAATGATCATTGATTTGCTGATAAAACCGCTTGTAAGGGGAAACCCTGAAATTGAAATACCGCCTATTACTGTAAATATAAGTGCCCACGGCATTTTGCTGTAAAGACCTCCAAGTTCAGTAAGACGGCTTCTTCCGGTCATTTCAAGAACAGCACCTACTCCCATGAAAAGCAGAGCCTTATAAAGGATATGGGCATAGGCATGGGCACACGCGCCATTAACTGCCATTGCAGTACCAATTCCTATACCGCAGACCATATATCCAACCTGACTCACAATATGGTAAGCAAGAATCCTTCTGGCATCTGACTCCACAATGGCGTATCCGACTCCATAAAGTGTCATGATGGCTCCCATGACAGCAAGTACTTCATATCCAGCAAATCCCCTGGCAAGGACATACACTGCCGTCTTGGTTGTAAAGGCACACATGAAAACAGCACCGGTTACCGTTGCTTCAGGATAGGCATCCGGAAGCCAGGCATGGATAGGCGGCACTGCGGCATTGAGCATAAACCCAATCATTATGAGATAGTCAGCTGTTGTGGCGCCATTTGCAGCAATATGCTCAAATGCCATTCCTTCCATACCGACATTTTTATAGCGCAGAAAAATTCCTGCGAGAAGAATGAGTCCGCCTGCCGTATGGACAAGCAGATACCTGAAACCTGCTTCAATGGATTTTTTCTTTTTTCTGTACCAGATCAGAAATGTTGAAGCAAAAGCCATGAGTTCCCAGAATACAAACAGAGTCAGATAGTCCCCGCAGAGAGTCACTCCAAGGGATCCTGCCACATACAGCCATCCTGCAATATGCTGTCCGCTCTCATTTACATGAAGCCCGTAGATGGAACCAATCAAAGCCATTATTGTAAAGACATTTAAAAATATAAGCGCCAGTTTATCCACCCTGCCGAAAACAAGGTCAAATCCAAGATAGTTTACAAGACCGAAACTCTCCGGCAGAAACATATTGACCTGGATAATTGCAAGAACAGGAACTGCAATCAGTATAATTTTCTGCAGACTGATATGAGCTCTTTTAGCAAAAGGCAGTAAAATTGCGCCAAGAATAAAAACCGTTGTCGGATGCATGAAAATAGTATTATTTATCATAATAATTATCATCCTTTTTAAGCCAGTTCTTATAAAGACCTTTGCATATGACACTCATTCCAAGACAGCCTGAAATACCGAAAACTGCCCAGAAACCGATAATATTATCCCCCCAGAAGTGAGGCTCATGTCTGTGGGCAAATACATCAAAAACAATGGTAAAAATTAAAAAGCCAAAAAACAGCAGTTTCAAACCCTGTGACCTGTTCCTTAAATATGTAATTATATGACCCATTAAGACCTCGTTACACTTTCAAGAATATTTGCAAAAAAGTTTGTATCAACAATACCTATAATATTTAAAAATAAATCAGGACATAATCCAAATACAACAGAGAAAACACCGGTTATCACAAGAGGTACAACCATGAACATGATAAGCGGACGTTTTTCAAGGTTGCTGGTTTGACCCTTCTCCTCTTCAGGAGGTTTTCCATAGTATGCCTGAATAATAACAGGAACAAAATATCCCGCATTTAGCAAACTTGAGGCAAGAAGGACAATCAGAATGATCCAGTTGTGAATTTCCATGGATCCTATGGCAAGATACCATTTTGTAACAAATCCACTTACAGGAGGCACGCCGATCATACTTAAGGATGCAATGGAAAATGCCATTATTGTCAACGGCATTCTCTTTGCCAGGCCGCCCATCTCCCTGATATCTTTTTTACCCGAAGCAACCATGATAGCGCCTGCACAGAAAAAGAGAGTGATTTTTGCAAAGGCGTGATTGGTAATGTGAATAAGGCCGCCTGCAACACTGCTCTGGGTCAGCATTGCCGCTCCAAGAATTATATATGAGAGCTGGCTGACTGTTGAGTAGGCAAGTCTTGCTTTAAGATTTGTTTTTGTAAGCGCTATGATTGAAGCAGTTATAATTGTAAAAGAGACAAAATAGGCGGTAAATATTCCAAGGCCTGTGCTTGATAAAAGATCTGTCCCGAATGTTGAAAGCATGACCCGTACAGTAGAAAACACCCCGACTTTTACAACAACTACTGCATGCAGCAGTGCACTTACAGGAGTCGGTGCAACCATTGCAGCGGGAAGCCAGTTATGAAGCGGCATTATCCCTGACTTTGCAAAACCGAAAAGGAACATCAGATAAACAACAATCACAAGGGGTTTGCTTGCTCCATGCGGAAAGATGCCATCCATGATTCCTGTGGCACTGAAATCTAACGTTCCGCACTGCATGTATAAAAGTACCATTCCGGTTAAAAGAAATGCCTTTGATGTGAAAAAAAGATATACAATATATTTTTTTCCGCCTTCATAACCTTCCTTGTCCTGGTGATGCATGACAAGTGGATATGTTGCAATGGAAACTATTTCATAAAACAGATAGAGAGTAAAAAGGTTACCGGCAAAAGCGGCACCCATAGCGCCACCTACTGATATGGCATAACAGACATAAAACCTTGTCTGGGCATGTTCATCAAGCCCTCGCATATATCCAACACAATAAAAAGCAGCAAGTATCCATAGAAATGAGGACGTACCTGCAAACAGAAGTCCCATGCCGTCAAGCCGGAATTTTACGCATACCCCTGGCAGGATTGTAAAAAAAGTGTGTTCAGGATTTCCACCTGCCAGAATCTGGGGCAGGTAATTTAAAACAGATAAAAATGTAAGCAAAGCTCCAATGACTGCCCAGGATTCACGAAGATTGGGTTTTTTCCCGGAAAACATTATAAATAATGCCGTGATCATTGGGATAGCAGTTGTTAAAAAAATCAAGCCAGGTGTAGTTGAAATATCCATAAAATATTAGACCCCAGAGAAATGTAACCCAGTTAAATAATATTCAATCATCATTTTCATGTTCTCTATTTTCTGAAAACTATTGTGTTATCCATTACTGGTTATCCCAGCAACCCATTAAGGTTTTCAGGATCACTTGTTCTATATTTTCTATAGACAGCCAGAATAAAACTTACCACTATCGCAGCTTCAGCAGCTGCTATACCCATGATAAACAGAGTTATTATCTGTCCGACTGCAGGATCAGGTGATGTAAATTTATTAAATGCCATAAAATTAAGACCGGCACCATTTAAAATAAGTTCTGTTGAAATAAGCATACCAATAAATGTCTTATGCCTGATCATCCCGAAAACTCCTATCATAAGGAGAAAAGCAGCCAGGACAAGGTAAATGCTCATGTTATTACTTATAATTATCAAGTCTCTTCCTCCCTTCCACCTTTTGCAAGAATGATGGAGCCGACTATTGCAATAAGCAGAATTACTGAGATAAGTTCAAATGCAAGACAATATTTTAAAAGCAGGGATTCACCTATCCATTCAATGGAAAAATCACCTGTTCTTATTGCAGGTTCTTCCCATGAAGTCCGGCCGAATATAGTTGCCACAAGTCCCAGACCGGCAATTCCTGAAGCTGTCAATCCGAGAAAGGTATTTCTGCTGATACTGTTTTTCCTGGCACTCTCATTTGGTGTAAACCCAACCATTATACCGAACACCAGGACGATACATACAGCTCCCACATAAATCATTATCTGCATTAACGTAAGAAAAATGCTTCCAAGATAAAAATAAAGCCCTGCAATTCCCAGAAGGCATACTGCAAGTCCGAGAACAGAATGCATTAAAATTTTTGCATTAACAGCAAGCATGGCTCCTGCAACGGTCAGTATTATAAAAGCCACAAACATTATCTGTGCTATTATCTGATAATATGCAATCATTTATTCTCCTCAATTCTTTTTAGTAAATCAAAATGAAAAGCATCCCTGCTAAAGGCTGCTAACTCATATTCATCGGAAAAATAAATTGCCTCTTTTTTGCATGACTCAACACAAAGACCGCAAAGACTGCATTTTGAAAAGTCAAGGGTGAAGAGTGTTAAAACCTTTCCTTTAACACCTTCTCTTTTCTCTCCTTTGATAACAATGGCACTGCAAGGGCAGTTTTTCATGCACAGGCCGCACACGATACATCTGTGCGCTCCTGTGTCAGCGTCCTTAACAAGATCAATATGTCCCCGCATGCTGGGACTGATGTCAATTTTTTCTCTTGGATACTGGACAGTGACCACTGGAGATGTCAATGCTTTAAAGGTTTCTCCAAGTCCAACAAGAAGACTTTTGCCACCTGTAAATATCTGGCTGAAATACTGGTTCATATTATCTTCACTATAAATGCTGTAATTAAAAGATTAATCAGAGAAAACGGAATTAAATATTTCCATGAAAGATTCATTAACTGGTCAAAACGAACTCTCGGGTATGTCCACCTTACCCAAATCATGATAAGCATTAAAATAAACACTTTCAGTAAAAACCAGAAAATTCCCATAATCGGCCCGCTGTAGAAATCGAGACCAAAAGGTCCGTTCCAGCCACCGAGAAACATGATTGCAGCAAGAGAACTCATAATAAACAGATTGCCATACTCTGCCATTGCAAAAAGGCCAAAGGAGAATCCGCCATACTCCGTAAAGTAGCCGGCAGTGAGTTCACTTTCTGCCTCGGGCAGATCAAATGGGACTCTGTTTGTTTCAGCACATCCTGCAATAAGAAATATAATAAAAGCAACAGGCTGACACATCCAGAAGG
Organism: uncultured Desulfobacula sp.; assembly: GCA_964636495.1. Classification (GTDB taxonomy): domain Bacteria; phylum Desulfobacterota; class Desulfobacteria; order Desulfobacterales; family Desulfobacteraceae; genus Desulfobacula. Next base: position 17,003 of record CAZWSL010000041.1, read on the forward strand.
ATAGAAGTCCGCTTTGATATCCCACTATTTCTCTGAGATTAAACGAAGCTGTCACCAGAACAACTGATAAAATTGACAACAGAATCGGTATTTCATAGGCAACGTTCTGTGCAACTGAGCGCAGAGCACCAAACAGTGAATACTTATTGTTTGAACTCCATCCAGCCACCAGAATTGAAAAAACATTTAATGAGCCCATTGCAAGAAGATAAATAAGACCGATATTCAAATCTAATGCATAAAAGGATTCACTGAAAGGAATGACTGCAAAAGCCATTGCAACCGGTGTAAAACACAGCAGCGGAGCCATTCTGAATAAGAATGAATTTGCCTCTCTCGGCACAATCAGCTGCTTGGAAAGAAGCTTGATGCCGTCAAGAATCATCTGTAGCCAGCCCTGGACACCAACTTCCATGGGTCCCCAGCGCCGCTGAATTTTTGCACATATCTTTCTTTCAAGATAACCCATGACAATGGCATTCAGCATGACAATAGTTATCAGCAAAGAAAAAGATATCAGTATTCTAACAAGAGAGTACTTTGTGAGTATATCAGCAATAAAATCCATATGTCTACCTGTCAATTTCCGGAATTATAAGATCAAGGCTGCCCATTGATGAAACAAGGTCAGCAAGGAGCTCACCTTTGCATAACTCTTCTAAAAGGTTGAGATTAGAGTAGGACGGCACCCTGATCTTCAGTTTATAGGGCACATTGCTTCCATCTCCTACAAGATAATATGTCAACACACCCCTTGCAGCTTCAACGGAAAAACTGCAGTCTCCCGGCTGCAGTTTTATTCTTTTGACTTTTGCCATAACAGGACCTTCAGGCAATTTATCAAGAGCCTGCTCAATTATGCGAAGACTCTGTTCTATCTCATGCATTCTCACAATATAACGGTCAAAGGCATCTCCATTCTCTCCTGTGGGAATATCAAAATCAAATTCAGGATATGCTGAGTAGGGTTCATTCTTTCTAACATCGAATCCAAGCCCGGAACCCCTTAGAACTGGTCCTGTTGCTCCATATCGTCTTGCCATTTCAAGAGGTATTATTCCCACACCCTTTGTCCGTTTGAGAAAAATAATATTTCCGGTAACAAGCCTCTCATACATATCAAACCGGGACCGGATATTTTTAATAATCGCTCTGGTTCTTCTGATAAACAGATCGTCAATATCCTTTGACACACCCCCTACACGGTGGTGGCAATAGGTGAGCCTTGAACCTGTTATATCTTCGAGGGCATCAAGAATATCTTCACGGTCATCAAACATGTATAAAATCGGGGTGAAGGCACCAAGATCAATGATATAAGCTCCAACCCCCAGAAAATGGCTTGCTATTCTGTTGAGTTCCACTGTTATAACCCTGATATATTCTGCTCTCTCAGGAACCTCAATACCAGCCATTCTCTCAATCAAAGCACAATAGCCGTGGTTGTAAGCTATGGCTCCACCATAATCTATTCTTCCTGTATTAGGATAGAATCCAGACCATGGACGGCTCTCTGCCATTTTTTCATGCATGCGGTGCCCGTAACCCAGTACAGGGTCTATTCCCATTGCATGTTCACCATCCATCTCCAGGATTATACGAAGCACACCATGGGTGCTTGGATGCTGTGGACCCATGTTAAGCAGGAATCTGTGCTTGTCACCAGGGTCCTGTATCGTACTGAATCTTGTTGTAAATTCTCCCATCAGCTTTACTCCGCAGGTTTATCTTTTTTTACATTTACTGGTTTATTGTTTTTTACCTTTGCTTTAAGTGATGCTCTCTTTTTAACAGGCCTGGATGGTTTACCCTTTGGTGCCTTTCCCCTTGTTATCTCTTCTACACTTTTCAGTTTCTTTTCATCTTTAAGCAGAGGATTCAGATCATGGTCTTCTTCATCAAGGATAAGAACTCTCAAATCTGGATGATTTAAAAATTTCAACCCGTAAAAATCATGGGCTTCCCGCTCGTGCCAGTTGGCTCCTTGAAAAATATCACAGATCGTTTCAATGCTGCCGTCACTGGTTACCGCTTTTGCATTAACATGGCAGGATTGTTCAAAGTGCCCGAACTGATAAACAGCCTGGATTCCTGACTGGATATGAACAGCTGTTACAAAATCAAGATAAAACTCTTTTTCAAGCATAATCTTTGCAAAATCTCTTACCTGATTCTTTTCAAGCAGCACTTCGACATGATAACCCTGTCTCTTGTAGTCAGCTTCCACAGCCTCTATTTTCTCACCACTCAATATTGTGACTAATTCTGTTGAAAAACTCATTATGACTTAATCTCCGGATTTTCAGGCATTTTGCGCTGTGGCCACGGGTAACGCGTACCTGTGATTTTTTCCTGCAGTTTCAATATTCCATCGATAAGAGCTTCAGGCCTTGGAGGACATCCGGGAATATAGACATCAACAGGAATGAGTTTATCAACACCTTCAATTACATTATAATTCTCTTCAACTGCAAAAGGCCCTCCTGATATAGCACAATTGCCCATTGCAATTACCCATTTTGGTGATGGCATCTGCTCATATAGTGTGATAACTGCTGGTGCCATTTTTTTATTCACTGTACCAGACACAATTAACAGATCACACTGCCTTGCCGATGGTCTGAACACCTCTGCTCCATATCTGGATATATCAATCCTTGCCATTCCAGTTGCCATCATCTCAATTGCACAGCATGCAAGCCCGAACGTCATTGGCCACAAAGAGTTTGCCTGACAAATTTTTAACACTTTGTCCGTCAGCAGCAACTGCCTGAGCATAGCACCTTCACGTTCAACAGCATTCTGTTCAGACTCTGCTCTTAAACCTGCAGCAAAGGCATCAATTTCCTTTATTTGACTATTTTTTTCTCCCACTTGAAAACTCCTTTGGCCCAGGCATAAACGACTGCAAGGGACAAGATACCGATGAAAATAAAAAACTCACTTATTCCTCTTACAGCACTTATCTTATCTGTATTATAAATTGCCCCCACCGGGAAAAGATAGAGGACATCAACGTCAAATGCCAGGAAGATCAATGCATATAAGTAATAAGAAATTCCAAACCGGTAATCCCACATCTGTTTAAAAGGACTAACTCCACACTCGTAAGGCTGAAATGATTTTTGATATTCTATGGTTTTTGGACGGATAAAATATGAAATAACAAAAGGGATAAAAACGGTTATAAATCCTCCTACAAGAAACAGAAGAATATACATAAAATTAACAAGATCAATCTCATTCATAACACACTCTCCCCAGAACTGTAAAAACTATGATTTTTGCATTATGGAAAGTTGTTTTAACAGATAACAAAAAAATGTCAAGGAAATAAAATAATGGGACCTCCTGTTTAAATAAAGTGTCTTGATTCCTTCTGATAATAATAAACTATTCACAATTATATTGAGCTCTTTTGTTTGACAAAATACAATTTTCTCTGCTATTATCAAACCCATGATAAAAGGAAGCATTGTAGAATATATTGACCAGCAGAAAATAATAACTGCTGTGATACTTGAGGAGAAAAAAAGCAAATTAAGATTACTTAATGAAAATAATCGAGAAGTTAATTTTTCTGAAAAACGATTATCTCATATATCAAAAATCTGCATTAACACCTCTGCTGCACGGGAGTCCATCGTAAAAAAACTGCGGAAACTCGCAAGGGAGAGGAACGAACTCTCAAAAACGATTGATATTCAGGAGTTGTGGGAAATTTTCAATGAAGAGCCAGAAGAGATTGACCTTTCTGCCATGACCTCGTTCTGCTTTGATCCTCCTGTAAATTCAGACCATGAATCTGCTGTTATTCGTGCTTTTTTCCAGGATAAACTCTATTTTAAATTTAACCGAATGATTTTCATCCCCTATACCATAGAGCAGTGTGAAAACAGAAAAAGGGAAATTAAAAAAAGAAAAAAGATAGAAAAACAGATCCAGCTGGGAGCAGACTGGATTTATAATATTCTTAACAATAAAAATGGAAGTGTTCCGGTAGTTGATAAAGACATTATCAATATTCTAAAATCATATTACATTTTTAACAACGATTCTGAATCCAAAACCATTGCCAGAAATATCTTGAAAAAATCTCCTCTCAATTCAGCTGAACAACTGTTCAATGTTTTTGTTAAAGCTGGCATATGGGAGCAAAATGAAAATATTAATCTTCTATCCTTTCAGATTCCCACATTCTTTTCCAGTGAAGTAATAGAGAGGGAGAAAAACCTTGTCAGCGCCAGGGTTAATTTTTTTGATGACCCTTTAAGAAAAGATATTACACATATACCGCTGATAACCATTGATGGTCAGTCCACTCTTGACTTTGATGATGCCATAAGCCTTGAAAAAAGTGATACGGGTTACACGCTTGGGATTCATATAATTGATGTTGATGCCTATATAAAACCGGGTGATCCCATTGATATTGCTGCAAAGGAACGTGCCAGTTCAATCTATATGCCGGATAACAAGCTTCCCATGATACCACCCAGGCTTTCGGAAGATCTGTGCAGCCTTAAAGAAAATCAGATAAGGCCCGGGATAAGCACCATGGTTAAAATGAACCGCTTTTTTGAAATAGTGGATTTTGATATCATTCCAACTATTATCAAAGTACATCATCAGATGAGCTATACAGAAGCAAACCTGCTCAATGGCAAAAACGATCCCATCACAACTCTCCATAAAATCGCCACACTGCTGAGGGAAAAAAGAATAAAAGCAGGTGCTGTTCAAATTACGCTTCCGGAAGTGAGTGTATGGGTAGAGGACAACAATGAAATAGGTTATGCAAAAATTGACCGGGAAAACCCATCGCGCATGCTGGTTTCTGAGATAATGATCCTGGCCAATACTCTGATGGCACAATTCCTTGTAGAAAATAACATGCCTGCAGTTTTCAGGTCCCAGGCCGAACCATCCCAGAGACTGTTCAAAGGTGTTGAGACCTCTTTAATTTTAAATTTCATGCAGAGAAAGCATTTAAGCAGAGCAGTAATCGGCACAAAACCCCAGAGCCATTCAGGCCTTGGGGTCAAAGCATACGTTACAGCGACTTCTCCCATAAGAAGATATCACGACCTGCTGACCCAGAGACAGATAAAATCCGTACTGGGGTATGGTAAAGCGTACTCAAGAGATGAACTTGACAATATCCTGCAGGCTGTTTCCGTCAGCATTGCCAATGCCAGCAGAGTACAGGCGCTGCGAAAGAGATACTGGATTACAAGATACCTTGAATCAATGAGGGGATGTACCTTTGAAGCGATTGTCCTTGATTCCTTTCGGGATCATTATAATGTGCTGATCAAGGAGTTCATGCTTGAGGCAAAACTGCCCGGCGGCGGCATCAAACCACACAATGGAGATGTTATCCAGGTAACCGTACAGCATGTTGATGCCAGAAGGGAGCAGCTTTCACTCTTTGCCTGAGCACAGCTTGCAGATCAGTGTTTAAAACTTCTCTGTCCTGTATAAACCATGGTTGCATCATTTTCATTGCACGCTTCAATACTCTGAAAATCATTTAATGAACCGCCTGGCTGAACTACCGCTTTAATGCCCTGTGACAATCCCACATCAATACCGTCCCTGAATGGAAAAAATGCATCAGAGACCATTGTAGCGCCGGTAAGGCCGCCTTTTTCTCCTGCTACATCATTTTCAATTTCAGCCCGCTTTTCAGGATCTTCAAGATCGGCAAAAGCAGTTTTATACCTTTCAAAGCAATACCTGTCACTCAGTTTACGATAGGCTTTGTCCACTGCTATCTCTGCAACCCCTACCCTGTCCTGCTCTCCTGTACCGATTCCAACAGTAACATTATCTTTTACATAGATAACAGAGTTTGATGTAATGCCTGACTCAACAAGCCATCCAAACAGCATGTCCTCATATTCCTGATCTGTGGGTTCACGATTGATTTTATATTCTTTTCCTTTATAATCAGTGGAGGCTGTAGTGAAATCATCTTTTGAAAGTGTTTTCGGAACAAATGACCATTGAGCAACAATACCACCATCCATCAGGGATTTTAAATCAATAACTCTTTCACCGATAAAATTTTGAAGTTTATCCATATTATTAATTTTTATTACCCGTAAATTTTTTCTCCTTTCAAGAATATCCATCACCCCATCTCCAAATTCAGGAGCAACAACAACTTCTGCATACTGAGAAGCAATTGCCTCTGCAGTGGATTTATCAAGCATCTTATTCAAAGCGATGCAGCCTCCAAAAGCGGCAATCCTGTCTGCCATGTATGCTTTGCTGTAAGCATCTTCAAGATTGTCTGATCTTGCTGCACCACAGGGATTATTATGTTTTACAATGACCGCACATGGGCTGTCAGTGAAATATCTTAAAATATTAAGGGAGTTATCTGCATCTGTCAGATTGGTTTTTCCAGGGTGTTTACCCGACTGAAGAAGTTCAATATCAGAGACAAGATATTTGCCGGGAGCAATGGTTTCTGCCTCTCCAAGAGCAAGATTGCCGTTTACAAGTCTGTACAGTGCTGCCTCCTGTCCGGGATTTTCTCCATATCTCAATCCTTTGTTCACCCCGTCAATAACCCATGAAACCTTTTCATAAAAGAGGGTCTGCCTGTTATTACCATCAACAAAGCTGAGCTCCATTTTTTCAGTAAAATGGTCATCCATAATTGTTTTATACATCTCTTTTAAATTTTTTGGCATGGGCTACTCTCCTGATTTATAACATGATTTAACTTCATCCATTGATCTTTCAACAAGGTATTCAGCAATATTCTTATCATACAGTGCCGTATGGGCAAACGCTTTCTGAGCAAGTGCAAACCGATGTTCAAGGGACAAAGTTCCTTCATCATCCTTCAGTTTCTGTAAAATTTCCGGATATGATTCCGGATTGACAACAGATGCCACTCTGATGAAATTTTTTGCAGAAGCTCTTATCATTGTCGGACCGCCAATATCAATATTACCTCTTGCATCTTCACAGGTCACACCTTCACGCATAATCGTCTGGCTGAAAGGGTATAAATTAACAACAACCATATCAATTCCACGGGCAGATGTCCGTTTTAAATCATCCTGATGGGCCGGATTATATGTCTCTGTTAAAAGCCCCAGATAAATTTTAAAATCAAGGGTTTTGACAAGTCCACCCTGGGTTTCCGGCTGACCTGTATATTCTGATACCTGTTTAAGGCATGATTGTGCTTTTTCACCAAGGATCTCTTTTATCTTATTATATGTTCCCCCTGTTGAAAGAATAAAAATATCAGGGTTCATCTCAACCAGACCCGGCACAAACGTATCAAGACCGGATTTATCAGAAACACTCATTAAAACCGTGTTGATTTTTACACGATCATCAATTTTTTCAACTATATTTTTTCCCATTCTTCTTCCTCTCTCACAATACGCCTTAACATCAGTTTAATTAAATTTTATTTTACAGGAAACCTCATCACTGCTGAATAGAGGATAAATTAAATAAACAGGTTAATCCCAATAGTAGTCATTGATATATTCATCTGAAAAGTGCTCTCCTCTGTAAAGATCAAGAGCTTTTGGAAGAACACTTAAAAAGATATTGACAATATCGGCATCAAAATGGGTGCCGCTGTCTTTTTTCAGAATAGATACAACTTTTGCCAAAGGCATTGGCTTGTAGCTCATCTCTTCAGATCCATCATATTTTGGATAGTCCCTTGGTGAAGTTAATGCATCAAAAACATCTGCAACAGCTAAAATTTTTGAGCCCAGAGGCAGGTCATCACCCTTTAATGCTTCTGGATAGCCCTCACCGTTTACCTTCTCGTGATGATATGCTGCAATGGTTGGCACGGATTTAAGACTTTCCGGAAAATGAAATTTTTCCAGTATAGTCTTTGTCTTGGCAGGATGGATATTCATCTGTTCCCGCTCTTCCGGGCTGAATGGTCCATCCTTTAACAGAACATTGTCTTTTATGCCAATTTTGCCGATATCATGGAGAAGTGCTGCATATTTTATTGTTTCCTGTTCTGTTTTATCAAGGTTCATCTCTTTTGCGATGAGAAGTGCATACTCTGTTACTCTCAGAGAATGCCCTGCTGTAAGGGGATGTTTAGCATCCACAGTTGCTGATAATGTACGGATTGAACTCTCAAAAGAGGCTTCCAGTTCATCCATCAAAAATGAATTTTCAAGAGCGATTGCAACCTGGGCTACAAGTCCATTTAAAAGTTTTTCATCATCTTTTTTAAAGTATTTCCCCTCTATCTTGTTAATCACCTGGATAACGCCGATGCGTTTTCCTGATCTGCTGGTTATGGGCATGCAGAGTACCGATTTTGTCCTGAAGTTGTTTTTTAAATCAAATTCACGGTTGAAATAGGGAAGCTTCCATGCATCTTTTGTATTGATGACCTCTCCTGTTTCAGCAACTTTACCGCATATCCCGACTCCCATGGGCAGACGAATCTCTTCTACCTGCTCGGCAGCCTTGGTCCAGATTTCCTGTTTTTCATGATCAATAATATAGAGGCTGGTACGCTCTGCTTTCATGGCCTCACTCAATTTATGAATAATCAACGAAAAAAGGGTGTCAAAATCGAGTTCTGAATTCAGATCTGCTGAAACAGCCAGGTGGGTTGACAGTTTTTTATTAAGGGCAATCTGGGTTCTGAGAAACTGCCTGTTGTCATCCTGGGCATTACCAAGAATAATCCCGGCAACTATCAGAAAACATGCCCAGGCAATTATATTGAAAAACAGACTGAATCTTGTCTGAACAAAGAAAAAAGATTCAGGTGATATAAAAGCATAAATAACAACCCAGAAAATACATAAAACAGCACCATAAAGAGTCTTATCTTTCCCGAGATAGTAAGATCCTATCAAAATGGGAATATAGTAAAAATTCAAAAACGCAAGCTTAAAGGGTACAAAATAGTTTATGGTGCTCACACTGACAAGAACCGTCAGCACAAAAATCTGTTCACTGTTTTTAATAAAATATTTTTTTAAATTTTTATTCATCGAATTACCAGTTAAAGCCCTGTTGAAAATAAAGATGGAATCACTTTATCGATTGCTGCGTACTCAAATCTAAGATAAAATAATATTTTTTGTCAAGTGAAATCAGTAAAACCTGGATATAATTTACAGTCAGTTTTTTCATACCGGTTCATCCAGTTTTACCAGGAGTGCCTCCGGAAAGAGAGATATCCCGTAACCGGTTAGAAACAGCGTGCCTTGCAAATATTCAAATCTCCTTTAATTTGTCTTGCAAATTTTTTTTCATTGTTATATCAATTTGTGTATTTTGAAACTATAAACAGCAGGAATTTATATAGAATAGTTATCCCTAAGTGTAAATTAATGGAGGTTTGAAACATGTCCGAACAGAAGATTACAATTAATGGCACTCTGCTTGGGTTTGAATCCGGACAAACAATCCTGGAAGTAGCTAAAGAAAATAACATTGATATTCCCACACTATGCCATCTTAAAGGTGCAGAACCTGCAGGTGTCTGCAAAATGTGCATGGTTGAAATTGACGGCTGGAGTGAGCTGGCTCAATCGTGTATAACGCCTGCTGCCAATGGTCTTGTTGTGCATACAGAGACTGGCAAAGTTATTGAATCCAGAAAAAATACCCTGGAACTTCTGATGGCATCTGGAAACCACAATTGTGCAATAGGGACACCGGGCAGATCCAATTGGGAAGAATTGCAGGAAAATACTCATAAATATGATAAAGGCGCAAATCTCTGCCCTGCATGGGGCGATTGTACTCTCCAGGATTATGCATACAGATACCAGATCAATGGGGACAGGTATGCCAAATCTGAGTGTCCTTATCCCCGTGAAGATACCAACCCTTTTATAACAAGGGATTTTTCAAGATGCATTCTTTGTGGACGCTGTGTACGGGCCTGTAATGAAATCCAGGTTAACAGGGCTATCAGCATGGATTTCAGAGATTCCTGTGCAAAAGTAATAACAGAAACTGACACAACCCTTGCAGATTCCAATTGTGTTTTCTGCGGTGAATGTGTTCAGGTGTGTCCTGTTGGGGCTCTTGTTGAAAAAGATGTGATTAAAATCAAAGATCACTGGATAAATGATAAAGTGAGAACCACATGCTCATATTGTGGTGTTGGATGTCAAATAAATCTTCATGTAAAAGATAATAAGGTGATCAGAGTTACAGGTGTTGAAGATGCTGCTCCCAATTATGGAAGCCTTTGCGTAAAAGGCAGATATGGATTTAATTTTATTGACAGTCCGGAGCGTCTTAAAAAACCATTGATAAAAAAAGAGGGTGAGCTTGTTGAATCCACCTGGGATGAAGCCCTTGATCTTGTTGCTGAAAAATTCAGTGAAATTAAAAAGGAACACGGATCTGATGCTCTTGGTGTTTTCACCTCGGCCAGAATGAGCAATGAAGAAAACTATATTGCCAATAAATTTACAAGAGCAGTACTGAAAACAAACAATATTGATCACTGCGCCCGGCTGTGACATTCCTCAACAGTAGCCGGTCTGGCTGCAGCTTTTGGAAGCGGTGCAATGACAAATCCGATCTCGGATATTGAAAATGCTGACGTTATCCTTGCAACGGGAACCAACACAACAGAAAACCATCCTGTTCTCTCTTCCTACATAAAAAGAGCCGTAACAGTTGGAAAAACCAAACTGATTGTAATTGATCCGAGAAAAATTGAACTTGCAGAGTTTGCTGATATTTATATTCAGCCAAAACTGGGTACAGATGTGGCATGGATAAACGGATTGATTCACGTCATCATTAAAGAAGATCTGCATGATAACAAATTTATTGCCGACAGAACCCAGGGGTTTGAAGAAGTCAGACAGTTGGTGGAACAATTTACCCCTGAATATGTGGAGGCAATCACAGGAGTAGATGCAGAAGTTATTGAAAAGACTGCAAGACTCTATGCAAAAGCAGATGCTGCAAGTATCATGTATTGTATGGGAATAACCCAGCACACCACAGGTACAGATAATGTAAAATCCCTTGCCAACCTTGCCATGCTCTGCGGTAACCTTGGTATTAAAGGTGGCGGTGTTAACCCTCTTCGAGGCCAGAATAATGTTCAGGGTGCATGTGACCTTGGCGGACTTCCCAATGTATTTACCGCATATCAATCTGTAACAGACGACAATTCAAGAAAAACACTGGAAAAGGAGTGGAATGTTACGGGTCTCTCTTCAAAACCGGGCCTTACAGCGACTGAAATGGTTCCTGCAGCCCATGACGGTACCATGAAGGCATTTTACATCATAGGAGAAAATCCCCTTGTTTCCGACCCTGATCTTGCCCATGCAAAAGCAAGCTTTGACAACCTTGATTTCCTGGTTGTCCAGGATATGTTCATGACAGAGACAGCAAAGATTGCTGATGTCGTACTGCCTGCAAGAAGTTTTGCAGAAAAAAACGGCACCTTTTCCAATACAGAAAGAAAAATACAGAGGATCAGACAGGCGGTCACTCCACCCGGAGAGGCAAAATATGACTGGGAAATCACCAGTGAAATCGCAACACGTATGGGATATGCCATGTCATATGAAAACTCTGAAGCCATTATGAAGGAGATTGCCAGTGTCACTCCTTCATATGGAGGCATAAGCTATGATAGAATTGAAAAAGAGGGATTGCACTGGCCTTGCCCTGATGAAGAACATCCCGGAACTCCAATACTTCATGTAGGGCATTTCCCAAAGGGCAGAGGGCAATTCCACGAGATAGATTTCATTGCACCTGATGAGCTGCCCGATGATGACTACCCCTTTGCATTTACAACCGGACGGGTGATTTATCATTACCACACAGGAACCATGACAATGAAAACTGACGGTTTGAATCAAAAAGCGCCTGGAAACTTTATTGAAATTGCTGCTGAAGATGCTTTGAACTTAAACCTTTCCAATGGTGAAAATGTAAAAGTGAGTTCAAGAAGGGGAGAGGTGAAAGCCAGTGTGGTTATATCACCAAAAATGGATAAAGGTACTCTGTTCATGCCATTTCATTTTCCTGAAAATGCTGCAAACAATCTTACAAATGCTGCCCTTGATCCTGTTTCCAAAATCCCTGAACTGAAAGTTTGCGCAGTCAAGGTAGAAAAGGCATAAAATAATGACTGCTGATGTTTTTTTCATAGATCTGGAGGCAAACTCCAAGGAAAACCTTCTGCAGAAACTTTCAAGGCTTCTGAAAACAGCAGGTATGAACGACATGCTAACAGAGAGTGATTTAACTGCCGTTAAAATTCATTTTGGTGAAAAAGGAAATACAGCATACATCCGTCCTGTATTTATCAGACAGATCATAGAGAGTGTTAAAGAATCAAGGGCACTCCCTTTTCTGACAGATGCCAACACCCTTTATGCCGGCACAAGATCCAATACGGTTTCCCATATTCACACAGCCATTGAAAATGGTTTTTCATACGCTTCCATGGATACTACGCCCATTGTCATTGCAGATGGTCTGAGAGGAAAAAGTGAATCAAGAGTCAGAATTGATAAAAAAAACTGCTCAGAGGTCTTTATCGGCTCTGAAGTGATCAATGCGGACGCTCTGATTTCCATCGCTCATTTCAAGGGTCATGAGCTGTCTGGGTTTGGCGGCACCCTGAAAAATATTGGTATGGGCTGCGCATCAAGAAAAGGCAAGCTTGACATGCATTCCAGGGTAAGTCCAAAAATAAAACGGAAAACGTGCACTGGCTGTTCTGCCTGTGCTGACCACTGTCCTGCAGAGGCAATCACCATAAAAAAAAATGACACAAAGGAAAACAAGGCATATTTGAATCCTAAAGCGTGTATAGGGTGTGCAGAATGTATTGTCAGATGTCCTGCAGATTCTGTTAAAATCAACTGGAACCAGACCATACCGGTATTTCTTGAAAAAATGATGGAATACACTCTGGGTGTTCTTAAAGATAAAAAGAAGAAATCTTTTTTTATCAATTTTATCACAGATATTGCCCCCAAATGTGACTGCCTCCCCTACAGCGAAGCACCCATTGTAAACAATATCGGGATCCTTGCATCAACCGATCCTGTTGCCATTGATCAGGCAGGTGCTGACCTTGTAAACCAGCAGAAGGCTGTGGCAGGAACCGTTCTTAAATCAAATCATAATCCCGGTGAAGACAAATTCAGAGGGCTTTATCCGGATGTTGACTGGGAGTATCAGCTTGACTATGCCCAGGACATTGGACTTGGTTCCAGAAAATATAGACTTGTGGAGTTAAAGACGCTCTCTTATAAAAAATCGACGAGTTAATTTTTTTATATCATCATGGCTGAGCACGTCTGGATTTGTGATCAGCCAGCCTCTTTTCATAGCGCTCTTTTTTTTGCAGGTACTGCATCGAATCTTCATTCAGCTTCTTTATCAACTGATTGTAAATCTTCAATTGCCTGGGACTATTTTCATTTTCAAGCGCTGCCTTCAGCTCTGCTTTCCTTTTTTTTAAACCTTCAAACTCTCTATTAAGCTTTTTTCTTATCTCATCAAGCTGCTCAGCCTCTCCATCTTGAATCTTCTCTGCCTTGCTGTTCTTCATGACGTTCTCTTCAAATATCTCTTTATCTGACTGATCAGAATTCTGCCTGTTTTCAATTTCAGGAGAACTTACGATTTCACGCATCGGTTTTACCGATGGCAGCTGTTTTTCTGGAACCTTTGAAATATCATCTGTAAAACAGATGACACCATCTTTATAATACTGATATATTTCAGCATCAGCAGAGACAGCATAAAAAAAGAGACTACCTATAAATGTAATGAGCCCAATAAGCAACAGGGATATGTCTGATTTATTAATTACCACTTGTCTCCCTCCACCATTGATAAAAGAA
>CAZWSL010000042.1:0-29336 GCA_964636495.1 uncultured Desulfobacula sp.
TATGGTGCCGAAGGGGAGATTTGAACTCCCACGGGTTGCCCCACACGCCCCTCAAGCGTGCGTGTCTACCAATTCCACCACTTCGGCATTCTTACAATTAAAATAAGAGGAGATATCAGTTTGAATTTTGTATCTCACATCTTAATTGCTTTTTTGTTCAACAGGAACAGCAGAATTCTTCATAACAGATGACTCGGATTTGTGTCCTGAAATATAAGCCATGGTTAGAGAAGTCAGCATGAAAATTATAGCGACTGCTGTTGTAATTTTAGTTAAAATAGTTGCAGGTCCTCCGGTCCCAAAAAGTGTCTGGCCTGATCCACCTCCCATTGAGATACCCATTTCAGCACCTTTTCCACCCTGGATTAATACTATTAAAATTAAAAGAACACAAAATGTTACGTGTAGTGAGACTAAAATGGTTGTCATAATTGTTTAATTATCAAATTTTATTATTTTTATAAATTTTTCAGCATCAAGGCTTGCTCCTCCAACGAGCGCTCCGTCAACATCCTCGATAGCCATTAAATCTTTAACATTCCCGGGATTTACCGATCCACCATACAATATTCTTACGGCAGCTGCAAATCTTTTGGAAAACAATTTTCCAAGCTGAGTCCGCAGATAGCGATGAACTTCTTCAATCTGGCTGACACTTGCTGTTTTTCCTGTGCCAATTGCCCATACAGGTTCGTAGGCAAGCACCAGTCTGTCAAGTTCATCAGAACTCAGGTCTTTTAACCCATCTGATACCTGTTTGTCAAGTATGGAAAATGTTTTTTCTTCATTTCTTTGGTTTTCTGTCTCACCTATGCAGAGTATTGGATTTAAATCTGATTGCACAGCTGCCTTTATTTTTTTATTTACCGATGAATCGGTCTCTCCAAAATACTCTCTTCTTTCTGAATGCCCTATTAATACATATTCAGCGCCGGCAGCCTTAATCATATCAGCTGAGATTTCACCTGTAAAAGCGCCTTCCGGCTCAAAATAGAGATTTTGAGATCCGGTTTTTATGTTGGAGTCTTTTAAAGAGGTTACAACAAGAGGCAGGCTTAAAAACGGAGGTGCTATCATAACTTCAATGTCTGCAATATCTGCACAAAGTGTTTTTAGTGCCAGGGCTGTGTCAACAGCTTCAGGCCCGGTTTTATACATTTTCCAATTACCGGCTATCAATGGTGTTCTGTCCATTTAAAACTCCTGTTTAAAATTTTAAGTAAATGTCCGGTCATTCCCGTCTTTATCCATATTGGCCTGTTTACATAGCATGAATATGCAAAGCAGCACGGCTCAAACATTTACACCATAAGTCGAATATTTAAAATTTCCAGGTTAAAAAATCATCTAATCCAGCTATTAACCTTTCATATTTTTCCTTTCTTATTGAGATGGTTATCAGGCATAATAATGTCATCTTTCTTTTTGTATCAGAGAGAGAATCCAACCATTTTTGCCAGATCAATCATTCTGTTTGAATATCCTGCTTCATTATCATACCATGCATATATTTTTACCATATTGCCGCCAATGACATCTGTACAGTCTGCATCAACAATTGAAGATAAAGGGTTTGAGTTAAAATCAATGGAAACAAGAGGTGTTTCACAAAAACCTAATATACCCTTTAAATTTTCTTCTGATGCTTTTTTAAGAGCAGTATTAACCTCCTTTTTTGTGAGATCATGTTTCTGGGTTACCGCAACAAAATCTACCATTGATACATTTGGAGTCGGAACACGAACAGACATGCCATTGAGTTTTCCTTTCAGTTCAGGAAGAACCAGTGACACTGCCTGTGCAGCACCTGTGGTTGTTGGAATCATGGATAAACCAGCTGCCCTTGCTCTTCTTAGGTCCTTGTGAGGAAAATCAAGGATGCGCTGATCCCCGGTGTATGCATGAATAGTTGTCATCATTCCTGATACAATACCGAAATTATCAAGCAGCACCTTTGCAACAGGGGCAAGGCAGTTTGTTGTACAGGAAGCATTGGAAATGATATTGTGGGAGAGGGGGTCATACATATCTTCATTCACACCCATGACAATGGTAAGATCAGGATTGCTTGCAGGAGCAGAAATCAACACTTTTCTTGTTCCTGACTTAAAGTGAGCGGAGGCGGTTTCGTGGTCCCTGAAAAGGCCTGTACACTCACAAACAATATCCACATCAGCATCACTCCATGGAATACTTCCAGGATCCTTGTGACCTGTGACCTTGATACGTTTTCCATCAATTGTAATACCGTTTCTGCCCGGAGTTACAGAACGGTTCAGTCTGCCGTGCACTGAATCATATTCCAGAAGGTGGGCAGTTGTTCTGGTATCAGTTAAATCGTTTATGGCTGTTACTTCAACATCAGGATCATTCAATGATGTACGAAAGATCATTCTCCCTATTCTACCAAATCCATTAATTCCCAATTTGATAGTCACAATTTACCTCCTTTCTCTTTTTTATAAAGGAAACGGTTTTGATTTAAAACCTGAACCCTTTTAAATTGAGCTGCATGTTTCAGGTTGTGATCTGCTGTACTGGAAGTGGTGAACACACTACATCCGTTTTGTTCCTTTCAGGATTCCAGTGGCAAGGGAGATGCTTCTTTTTCCGTGTTCAATAAGGGTAGAAGTCAAGGTATCCATATCCATTCTTGATCTTGAATTAACAGCTTTTAAAAATATTGGCAGATTGACACCTGAAATTACTTCAATCTCTCCCTCTTCAAGGAAAGAGTAGCTCAGGTTCGAAGGGGTTCCTCCAAACATATCCGTTAAAATCAGTACACCATTATCTGTTTTGACTTCTGAGATTCCTTTTTTTATTTTTTTTCTTAAACTGGCTGGATCCTCTGTAATATTAATTGAGACAAAACCTACATTTTTCAGGCTTTCTCCCAGGATAAGCTCTGCTGTTTCAATTAGAGCATTGCCCAACATTGCATGTGTTACTAGCAGTATTCCTGTCATATCTTTTTCATGTCCCGGTCAATATCTCTGTGGATAAGGCCTGGATTAAGTCCTTTTTTAGTTAAATGTTCATAAATATTTCTAGCAATTGCCACACTTCTGTGTCTGCCACCGGTACATCCAATGGCAAAAGTAAGATAAGCCTTGTTTTCTCTCTTGTATAAAGGGATCAAGTATTCAAGCAGGTCTAAATATTTCTCAAGGAAAATTATTGTTTCACTGTTGGAGAGTATAAATTTTTTTACAGCATTTGACTCTCCGTCCAGCTCTTTGAGATGGGGTTCAAAATAGGGGTTTGTTAAAAACCTCATATCCATAACAAGGTCTGCATCATTGGGTATTCCATATTTAAATCCAAATGAGACAATATTTATTTTTGTCAGGCAAAAAGCGTCGTCATGGGAGTGAATTAATTTCATTATTACAGATTTGAGCTGGTGAACATTATACCTGCTTGTATCGATTGTATGATGTGCAGTCTGTTTTATGGGGAGCATTATATTTATTTCAAATTTAATACTGTCCAGAAGGCTTTTCTGATTTGTAACCGGGTGGTGACGTCTGGTCTGACTGAATCTTTTCAGCAGGGTGTCAATATCTGCTTCAAGAAATATGATCTCTACAGAAATGCCCAGAGCCTCAACCGCACAGATACCTGTCGGGTAATCTTTTAGGAAGTTTTCACTTCTCATGTCCATTACAAAGGCAAAGCCTCTGATATCTGGATTTTTCTGTAAAGGCATTTCAAGAAATTTCGGCAGAAGTTGCATCGGCATATTATCCACGCAATAGTATGAAGCATCTTCAAATGCCTGCATAGCAGTGGATTTTCCAGAACCTGAAAGGCCCGTTATAACATAAATTTTCTGCATATTGGTGGCTCATACTTTCAGCTGTCAGCTGAAAAAAAATATGGTGAGATCTCTTTAAGTTGTGATGGTTTCAATTTTCAAAAATCTTCATCTTTATACATGATCGTGTCGTAAATATCATCAATGGATTGAGCAGCCAGCAATCCTTTTTTAAACTCCTCCATTTTTAAAAGTTTGGAAATTTGAGCAAGTACTTTAAGATGTCCTCCTGTTGAATTTTCTGAAGTCAGCAGGAGAAAGAAAATATGTACAGGTTTATTGTCAAGGGAGTCATATTCAATCCCTTTCCTGCTGAGTCCAAAGCCAATTATAATTGATTGTGCAAGATTAAGTTTGCCGTGGGGGATTGCAATCCCTCCACCAATACCCGTGCTACCCAGCTGTTCTCTCTCAAGGAGAATTTCAGCTATTTTTTTTGGGGATATTCCAGTGGTTTTTGAAATTGTCAAAGCGAGTTCATCAATAACACCGCTTTTGTCTTTAGCTTTAAGGTCTGCAATAATTGAATCTTTATTTAAAAATTGGCTGAGTTTCATTTTCTACTATCATCCCCTGGGCTGGATCAACCCCAGTTTACCATTGTTGTGTTTATATAAAACATTGAGTTGTTCTGTTCTTGCATTGTTAAAAACAAAAAATGATTTTTTCCCTGAGTCAAGTTCAATTAAAGCATCTTCTATATCCATGGGCTTATAATCTATTGGCTCAATAATTATCTGCTCCAGCATTGGATTGTCTGTGATACTCTCTGAAAATTGATCATCCATTGTTCCATTCTTGATACTCTGTTTGTTGCCAGACATGTGTCGTTTGATTTTTTCTTTATTTTTCTTGATTTGTATTCTTACTTTATCCATCAGCGCATCAATTGATGAATACATACTTTCAGAGTGTTCTCTTGCATGGATTTTGAGTCTGTCACAGATAAGGGTGATTTCTGCAATATGTCTAATTTTTTCAACGGATAAAACAACATGGGCTTCGCCTGGACTATCAAGCATTTTATCAAATTTGTCCAGCTTTTTATTAACATAGGATTTTAAGGAATCTGAGGAGTCGATCTTTTTAAAAGTAATAGTCGTTTGCATAAAAACCTCCTTAAAGTTGTTTTCGTTTGTTGGATGGAAGTATGTTAAGTATCTTCCTGTATTTTGCAACAGTCCTTCTTGCAATATTAATATTTGAACCTTGGAGAATACCTGCTATCTTGTCATCACTTAAAGGTTTTGTCGGGTCTTCATTCTTAATCAGCAGTCTGATTTTTTCCTTTACGCTTGCTGATGCCATTGACTCCCCCCCATTACGCTTTATTGAGGAGTTAAAAAAATATTTTAGCTCAAAGAGCCCCTGGGGTGTGTATGCATATTTGTTGGTTGTTACTCGACTTATTGTGGATTCATGCATCTCAATATCTTCTGCAATATCTTTTAAGATCAAAGGTTTTAGGTGGGCAATACCTTTTTCAAAAAATTTTTTTTGAAATTTCAGTATGCTTTCCATAACAAGAAATATTGTTTTCTGGCGCTGGTGGATACTTTTAATAAGCCAGGATGCAGACTGCATTTTTTCATTCAGATAATTCTTTGTCTCTTTTGTGATCTGCCGTCCGTTCGTAACAGCGGTTTTGTAGAAATGGTTGATTTTAAGTTTTGGCAGTCCATCATCATTCATGACAATTTTAAATTCATCTCCATATTTATAAACATATATATCTGGAGTAATATAGGCTGGTTCTTCAGTGGAAAATTTCCTGCCTGGTTTTGGTTCAAGATATTGTATGATTTTAACAGCTGCTCTGACATCATCTGTGGATATTTTCAGCGCTTTTGCAATTTTTTTACTGTTTCTGTTTTCAAGGTTTTTCAGATGATTATTGATTATTTCAATAATAATCGGATTTTCAATTCCCAGCTGTTCAACCTGTATAAGAAGAGTTTCACAAAGATCTCTGCCACAGACACCTGGAGGATCAAATGTCTGGAGGACAGAAAGCGTTTTTTCCACCAATTCAATTTCACAATTCAAGTTTTGAGCAATCTCTTCAGTACTGATGCAAAGATAACCATCCTTGTTTAAATTACCAATAATCATGTGGCCTATTTTTTCTTCATTCACATATAATCCATGGAGCATCAACTGCCATTGGAGATGGTCTTTCAAAGTCTTTTTTGCAGATGTGAAGGCTTCGTAGTTAGGAGTTTCAGTTTTTTCTGATTCCGTATATATTCTTCCTGTGGAATTATATTCATTGATATAATTTTCCCAGTCAGTGTCAGTTCTGACTTTTTCTTCAACAGTTACTTCCTTTACTGAGACCTCTTTTTCTTTTTCAGTATGATCACTCTCTTTTGCCGTAATTTTATTATCTGTTGTTTCAAGATTAACGGCCTCTTCCAGGGCAGGGTTCTGTTCCATTTCGTCCTGAATCATTTCTGCGAGTTCTATGCGGGAAAGCTGAAGCAGTTTAATTGCCTGCTGAAGCTGGGGGGTCATGACAAGCTGTTGAGTCAATATCAGATTTTGTTGTAATCCAAGTTCCATATTATAATTTGAAATTTTCTCCAAGATAGATTTTTCTAGCGATTTTACTTGAAATTATCTTATCAGGATTTCCTGATTCAATAACTTTTCCCTGGTTCATAATATATGCATTATCGCAAACTCCAAGGGTTTCTCTAACATTATGGTCTGATATTAAAATGCCAATTGATTTTTTAGTCAACTGAAAAATTATTTGTTGAATATCAATTACTGCCAGCGGGTCAATGCCTGCAAATGGCTCGTCAAGAAGAATAAACATGGGGTCTGTTGCAAGTACTCTTGAGATTTCAAGCCTTCTTCTTTCTCCTCCGGACAGGGAACTTGCAAACTGACTGGAAAGCCTGCTAATACCGAGTTCTTCAAGAAGGTTCATTGCTTTTTCTTCAATATTAAACCCATTATTGGGTAAAACTTCCAGTATGGCTGTTACATTCTGCTTTACTGTGAGTGTTTTAAAAATCGATGATTCCTGAGGAAGGTAGCCAATACCTTTTCTTGCTCTTATATACATGGGGTATTGAGTTATATCTTCCTTATCGATGAAAACTTCTCCTCCATCAGGTTTTATCAATCCCACTGACATATAAAATGTCGTTGTTTTTCCAGCCCCGTTTGGTCCGAGCAGACCGGTTACTTCACCCTGTTTTACTTTGAGGTTGACATTGTCTACAACTTTTTTGTCATTGTAGATTTTTACAAGATTTTTTATTTCAAGCTGCTTCATTGTTTTTTGTTTTTAACGCTCTGTTTTTTAACACTTTTTTTTGTGATTTTTTTTTCAGGGTTAAATTGGGCTTCAACTCTTTTGCTGCTGCTGCTCTCTATGGTGACCTTGTTCTCTTTTCTGAAAACTGTAATTTTTTTCCCCGTTACAAAACCTGAATCTGTTATCAGTTTTGGAGATTTTCCCGTCAGGACCAGAATACCATCAATTGTGGTAAATACTGCTTTATCAGCCAGAGCACTGCGCCCGCCACCAATATATTTGACATTGCCTGAACAGATAATTCTGTCTACGCTGTCTGGTTCACTGTTTTCCTTTCCTTTTTGACTGCGGGTAAAATAAATTTTAATGGAATCTGCAAATAGTGTTGAATCTTCCATTTCAGCTTTGACATTTCCTGAAAATTCAATCATGGAGGTGTCCTGCTGGGCTGTCATTGTATCGGAGACCACATTAAGAGGCTGATGGCTCAGCTCTTCTGATGATTGGGAATAAGCCGTGTGTGTGTAAGAGAAAAGTATACAGCATACAAGAAAAAGCAGCAGCAAAAAGGTTTGAGCTGATTTACAGAACATTGAAGTTTTCATGAAATTTGCCTTTTACATGCCCTTTTAAAACAGTATAGTTGTCATCCAGTTTTATTGTCATTGAATCTGCTTCAATAACAGAACCCTCTCTTGTAAGCTTAACATGTGCATTAGAATATATCATATGTTTTTTTTTATTATAATGCAACTTGTCAGTTGATAAGGTTGAATTTTCATAATTTATAACCACACTGTCTGAAAGTGTCATGTCGTGTGTTCTGGTGTTGAGGTCGCCTTTTTTTGCTTTTAAAAAAACTTTTTTAGATTCTTTTGTAAAAAAAGTAACAGATACATTAATGAGTACAGCCCTGTTTTCATTTTTAAAGAGAGTGGCAGAGGCTGCTTCAAGTTCCCACTCCGTTATTCCGTTTTTTTTCGAAATCTGTTTTAAAATATTTAATTTGAGTGCTGCTTCTGTATCAATTTTGAGTTCTTCTACCTGCACAGGTTGTGACACGAACCTGTCAAAGTAGAAAAGAGTGCCGATTATTGTCGTAATTAATATAAGAAACCCGATTAAGGGATATGTCATTCTCTGTTTGAATGGTTTTGTCATGACAAATATTTCTTAAGGATATCATCCCACAACCCTTTTGCTTTTAAAACTGTTTCGCATACCTCTCTTACAGCTCCATGCCCGCCTTTATGATCTGTAATGATATCACAATGTTTTTTAACATCATCACACGCATCTGCAACACAAAAAGAGACGCCAACCCGTTTTATTACCGGCAGATCTATTAAATCATCTCCTACAAAAATTATTTTTTCCTTTTTGATACCGGTTTGAGCTACTATTGACTCAAGAACTTTTGCCTTATTTTTTATTCCGGCAAACAGCAGGGTTATGCCCAGTTTGTGACACCTGTGTTCCAGTGCTTTTGAAGTGAGCCCTGTAATAATTCCCACCTCGATTCCGGCTTCCATTAAAAGTTTTAATCCAAGACCGTCTTTTGCATTAAATCTTTTAATCTGTTCTCCTGAGTCAGTATAGGTAATGCCAGCATCTGTCAATACCCCATCCACGTCGAGCAGAACAAGTTCTATATCGGCAAGTCTGTTTTTCATGGTTCTAACCAACTGCTTTTTTTACAGCAATAAGGGTTTTTAAAAATTTTTTCATACTGTCAAGGGGCATGGAGTTGGGGCCGTCACATAATGCCCTGTCAGGATCTGGGTGGGTTTCTATAAATAAACCGTCAGCACCGGCTGCAACAGCCGCTCTGGCCAGGGTAGGGACAAATTGTCTCTCACCGGCAGAAGAATCAAGGGCACCTCCTGGAAGCTGGACACTGTGGGTGGCGTCAAAGATAACAGGCGAACCAAGATCTCTGATAATGGGTATGGAACGAAAATCAACCACAAGATTATTATATCCAAATGAAGATCCTCTTTCGGTAATGCATATGTTTTTATTTCCTGAATCACTGGCTTTGTTCAGGATGTTTTTACACTCACGGGGAGACAGAAACTGTCCTTTTTTTATATTAACAGGTTTATCAGTACGGCATGCTGCCATTATCAGATCAGTCTGCCTGCATAAAAATGCAGGGATTTGTATAACATCCAATACCCGGGCAGCCGTTTCTGCCTGCTCCGGCAGATGGATATCTGATATGATTTTAACGCCAAGTTGTTTTTTTATTGAGCCTAGAATTTCAAGGCCGTTATCAAATCCAGGGCCTCTGAATGATTTGATCGATGTTCTGTTGGCCTTGTCAAAGGATGCCTTGAAGATAAAAGAAATATCAAGTTCTGCTGTTATTTTTTTTAAATGATCTGCAATAAAAAAGGTTGTTTCATAATTTTCTATAACACATGGTCCTGCAATGAGGAAAAATCCTGAGTCTGTTCTGTCAGCTAAATCGAAAAAAAAATTGTTCATAAGTGTTAAATCCTAAAAAAGTATTTTTACTAAATTATATTTTGAGTATCTAAAAGTCAAGAATACAAAATTGCTTGATAAGTTATGCCATAGCTGCTATTTTACTACAATTTTATGATATATTGACTAACCTCCTGAAAAGATAGGTATTATTGATGAAAAAAGTTGTTTTGACCCTTTTGATCATAGTAATTGCCATTCCATCTGGATGGATACTTTTTTATAAGTATGAAGGTGGGAAACCAGTGGTGAGTGTAGATATGCCTTCTGTGTATTTAAAAAAATCCTATGAAATGTCACTGAATGCTGTGGATGAAAAAACAGGTCTTCGATCAATAATGGTATCCATAGAGCAGAAAGATAAGAAAAAAATATTACTTGAAAAGAGGTATGAAACTGCTGGGGTTTTAGAGTTGTTTTCCGGTCCGAAAACAGTAAAAGATTCTTATACTGTTCCGGTATGTGCCTGGAAATATGGAATGACAGATGGAGAGGCTGTAATCAGAATAGTCGTATCAGATTCTTCCTGGAGGGGATGGAACAGTGGTAATGTTTTAACCATTGAAAAAAAAGTGATCATTGATTCAAAGCCTCCAAAGCTTAATATTTTAACAAAACATCATAATATTGAGAAAGGTGGCAGTGCTTTAATTATATATGAACTTTTTGAAGATGGCCTGAAAACCGGGGTAAAGGTAGATGACAATTTTTTCCCGGGTCATACAGGTCTTTTTGATAATAAAAATATCTATGCTGCTTTTTTCGCCCTGAGTGACAGACAGGGACCTGGCACTGATATAGCAGTTATAGCACAGGATACTGCAGGTAATGTTACGAAAAGAGGCTTCTATCACTATATAAGAGACAAGAAGTTTAAAAAAGATATTTTAAACATTCCAGACTCCTTTTTAAAAACGAAAATGCCCCAATTTGATATAGGAGAGTCAGAGGTCTCCTTTGAAAACAGAAAAAATCCTCTGCTTGAAAAATTTTTATTTGTCAACAGTAAGATAAGAGAGAAAAATGTTCAACACATATTGAGTATACCGCTGATAAGTGAGAACAGCAAATATTGGGATGGAAGATTTTTGAGGATGAGAGGGTCTGCAAAAAGATCGGGATTCGGAGACAGAAGGATTTATAAATATAAAAAGAGAAAAATCAGCAAAGCCGTGCATATGGGCATTGATCTCGCTTCAATTTCCAATGCCTCCATAAAAGCGGCCAATGCGGGTCGTGTGATTTCAGCAGAGTTTATCGGGATATTTGGCAATACCGTGATTATAGATCATGGTTTCGGTCTCTGCAGCCTCTATTCCCACCTTGATCAGATCATGGTCAGCAGAGGTGATATGGTTGATAAAGATGATGAAATTGGTTCTACAGGAATGACAGGTCTTGCAGGTGGGGATCATCTTCATTTTTCAATGATTGTTCATAATGTTTTTGTAAATCCTGTAGAGTGGTGGGATAAAAACTGGATTAAAAATAATATTACATCAAAAATTGACTATGTGAATCAATTGATTGACTAATACAGAGGTAAGTTATGAGTGACCATAAGGTGAATAAAACAATTGAACAGATAAATTCAAAGATAGCTGCTGGTGAAGCTGTTGTTGCCACAGCAGAGGAAATAGTTGATATAGTAAAAAAAGATGGAGTGGTTAAAGCTGCAAAAAACATTGATGTCGTGACAACCGGTACATTTGCTCCAATGTGTTCTTCCGGCGTTTTTATCAATATTGGTCAATCTAAACCTCTTGTCCGGACCACCAGAACCTGGTTTAATAATGTTCTGGCATATTCAGGCATAGCAGCGGTGGACTGTTATCTCGGCGCAACTCAGACCTGTGAAGATGATCCCTTGAACAAACGGCATCCAGGGGAATTTAATTATGGGGGAGGGCATGTCATTCAGGACCTTGTGGCAGGTGAAAAAATACACATAAAGGCTGAGAGTTATGGCACGGACTGTTATCCTAACAGATCAATTGAAAAAATTGTAACATTGAAAGATCTGCCCAATGCCATTTTATGTAACCCGAGAAACGCCTATCAGAACTACAATTGTGCCATAAACAGATCTGACAGAATAAAATATACTTATATGGGAACATTGAAATCAGATATGGGAAATGCCAACTACTCTACATCAGGTGAATTAAGCCCTCTGTTGAATGACCCTTATTTAAAAACAATAGGAGTGGGAACCAGAATTTTTCTTGGTGGTGCTCAAGGATATGTTACATGGACAGGTACCCAGCATAAGAGTAAGGTTGCAAGGGGTTTGAACGGGGTGCCTCTTGCACCTGCAGGAACCTTAGCTGTGACGGGCGATTTAAAAGAGATGTCTTCTGAATGGCTTGTAGGACAAAGTATCAGGGGATATGGATGTTCTCTCTCTGTGGGTCTGGGCATTCCGATTCCTGTCTTGAATGAAGAGATCTTAAAATATACTTCAGTAAGTGATGATCAGATTTTTACACAGATTGTTGATTACGGATATGATTATCCTGAAGGTGTTTCAAAATCATATGGAGAGGTAAGTTATGCAGAATTAAAGAGTGGTTCCATTATGATAAAGGGGAGAAAAGTCCCGACAGTTCCTCTCTCTTCAATGGTAAAGGCTAGAAAAATTGCAGATATTTTAAAAAAATCAATACAGAAGGCAAAGTTTTTTCTGGGTCAGGCCCAGCATCTGTTTTAGGTAAGAGAAACGGTAGAGTGGAGCTGTAAGCGGGAAAACAGAAAATAACAGTAAGTAGAGCAGCGTTTTTCAAGGAAATGACACATGACAGAAAAGAGGCAGAAAAGTTCTCTGCGGGAAAATATAGAGGCGGTAATAATAGCCATTATTATTGCAATGTTTATCAGGACATTTATTGTTCAGGCTTTTAAAATTCCATCCGGTTCAATGCTGGAGACCCTTCAGATCGGTGACCATATTTTAGTAAATAAATTCATATATGGCGTAAAAATTCCTTTTACCGATGGCAAAGTGCTTGTTCCGGTAAAAATTCCTGAGAAGGGAGATATTGTAGTTTTTGAATACCCTGTAGACCCTTCCAAGGATTTTATAAAAAGAGTTGTTGCAACTGAAGGCGACACAGTTGAAATCATTAATAAGAAATTATATGTTAATGGCAAACTTGTGACAGGAGAAGCGTATGCTGAATATAAGAGCAGTGTAATATTGTCAGCCATACAGGGCACAAGGGATAATTTGCCAAAAATAAGAATACCTGCCAACAAATTGTTTGTTATGGGAGACAACAGGGATAACAGCCATGACAGCAGATTCTGGGGGTTTGTAGATTTAAAGGCAGTTAAAGGCAAAGCCTTTATTATTTACTGGTCCTGGAATAAAAGTAAATTTGGAGTAAGGTGGAGTAGAATTGGTGATATATTAAAATAGATCTTTAATTTTGAATTAGATATGCCGAGGAAGGAATCATGCAGTTTACTAAAAAAGATATTCTTGATATTGACTCCCTTGATCAAAAAGAGATTTCTATTATTCTGGATACTGCCGAGAGTATGAAAGAGATTTCTCAGCGGCCTGTAAAAAAAGTGCCGACATTGAGGGGAAAAACCATCATCCTTTTTTTCCAGGAGCCTTCAACAAGAACAAAATTGTCTTTTGATACTGCTGCTAAAAGACTTTCTGCAGATTCACTCTCTATTTCAAAGTCATCTTCAAGTATTGTAAAGGGAGAGACTCTGATTGATACTGCAAGAAATCTTGAAGCGATGAATCCAGATATTATCGTTTTGCGACACCCCTCTTCCGGGGCACCTCATCTCATTTCCAGGCAGGTAAATTGTTCTGTTATTAATGCAGGGGATGGAATACATGCACACCCCTCCCAGGCACTGCTGGATATGATGAGCGTAAAGGAAAAAAAAGGGAAGATCAAAGACCTGAAAATTGCTATTATCGGTGATATCGCCCACTCAAGGGTTGCTCGATCTGATATTACAGGATTCAATAAAATGGGAGCCAGTGTTTTTGTCCATGCGCCCTGGACAATGATTCCCAAGGGAATTGAAAAACTGGGATGCACGGTTGCGCCAAGTATTGAAACATGCATAGACGAGGCTGACATCATAATGATGCTCAGAATACAGAAAGAGCGTCAGGGAAATATACTTTTTCCAACTGAGAGGGAGTATGCTTTACGTTTCGGGCTTGATAAGAGACGTATGGAGCTGGCAAAAAAAGATGTTACCATTATGCATCCCGGTCCAATGAACAGAGGGGTGGAAATATCAAGTGATGTTGCTGATGGTAATCACTCAATGATTTTGGAGCAGGTTACCAATGGTGTAGCGCTGCGAATGGCACTTTTTTATCTTTTATCCGGAGGCAGTCGAAATGCAGATTCGAATTAAAGGTGCCAGGGTTCTTGACCCTGGAAATATAGATGATAAAAAGGATATCATTGTTAAAGACGGCATGATTGAAGCAGTTGTTGATCCTGAATACAGTGAATCTGCAGATGACTGCAGAGTTGTTCATGCCGATAAGATGATTATTGTTCCTGGTCTGATTGATATTCATGTCCATTTGCGGGAGCCTGGATACGAATATAAGGAGACTGTTGCAACAGGCCTGAAAGCTGCAGCAAAGGGTGGGTTTACTTCAGTCTGTTCCATGCCCAATACAAAACCGGTAAATGATAATGCCCAGACAACAAAATTTATAATTAACAGAGCAGTTGAAGCTGGATTTTCAAGGGTGTACCCTACAGGAGCCATTACCAGTGGATCACGGGGTGAATCCCTGGCTGAAATTTATGAGATGAAACAAGCTGGAATTGTTGCAGTAACCGATGATGGAAGGCCTCTTGAAAATGCAATCCTCATGCGGAGGGCACTTGAATACTGCAGAGATCTTGAAATGCCGATCTTTATCCATGCAGAGGATTTGAGCCTTGTGAACGGTGGCTCCATGAATGAGAGTGAATTCTCAACATTTTACGGGATTAAAGGCATTCCAAATGCTGCTGAGAGTGTAATGGTTGTCCGGGATATTGCCCTTGCTGAATTGACAGATGCACAGATTCATTTTTGTCATATCAGTACAAGGGAATCTGTTGAAGCAATAAGACAGGCAAAAAAACGGGGTGTCAAAGTAACTTGTGAAACTGCTCCCCACTATTTCACCTTAACAGATGAAGATGTCAAAGATTACAATACAAATTTTAAAATGAATCCTCCCCTGCGCTCAGAAAAGGATAGAAAGGCAATTATTCAAGGCCTTCAGGATGGAACAATAGATTTAATTGCTTCGGATCATGCTCCCCACAGTTCAGTGGAAAAAGATGTTGAGTTTGATATGGCTGCCTTTGGCATAGTTGGTCTTGAAACTTCTCTTGCCTTATCGCTGAAACTGGTTCAGGACAATAGCTTATCCATGGAAGAACTTGTCACTAAAATGTCAAAAAATCCTGCAAAACGTATTGGAATCAATAACGATATCAAACCGGGAAAAACAGCAGACCTAACTGTCATTGATCCGGAAATCAGTTATAAAATAAATCCTGAAAAATTTGAATCAAAGAGTATGAACACCCCTTTTGCAGATTTCAGTGTAAAAGGAGATGTGTTTTTAACCATGGTTAACGGAAAGATTGTGTACCAGAAGAGTGGGGTCTAAGTTGAAAATTATTCATGGTTTAATATTTGCCTGTGAGAGATAATAATGAGTGAACAGCATAAAATTCTTATTGTTGATGATGAAAAGAGTATGAGGGAGTTCCTCGATGTTTTGTTATCCAAGGAAGGATATAAAGTTTCTGAAGCAAAAAACGGCAAACAGGCATTAAGCATGATCCGGAAAAATGATTACGATCTTGTTTTATCTGATATCCGTTTAGGAGACATTACAGGACTTGAGGTTTTAAAAGAAGCAAAAAAGAAAAATCATAATACCATTGTCATTATGATTTCAGCCTACTCTACAACTGAAATTGCTGTTGAAGCCATGAATGACGGAGCCTATGATTTTATACCCAAACCCTTTGACAATCAGGAGCTGAAACATACCATTAAAAAGGCTTTTGAGATAAAAACCATTGATCAGGAAAAAGAGAGTACCTCTTCCGAGCTCAGGGACAATCTGCATTTTAACAGGATTGTCGGAAGCAGTCCCGGAATGCAGGCCATATATAAAAAGATAAAACAGATAAGTTCGACAAAAACCAATGTTCTGATTTCAGGGGAGAGCGGTACTGGAAAAGAGCTGATTGCAAGGGCAATTCATGAAAATTCAGACAGAAAAGATAATGCTTTTATTGTTGTCAATTGTGGTGGTATCCCTGACACACTTATAGAGAGCGAATTTTTCGGTCATGTTAAAGGCTCTTTTACCGGTGCAGTAAGTGAAAAAAAAGGGCTTTTTGAAGCTGCAAACCACGGCACCATTTTTTTAGATGAAATTGGTGAATTATCACAGGTCCTGCAGGTTAAACTGCTGCGTGCTGTCCAGGAGACTTCTTTTAAGCCTGTTGGCGGTACAGATGAGATAGATGTGGATGTAAGGATTATCTCTGCAACAAATAAAAAACTTGAACAGGAGGTAATTGATGGAAATTTCCGTGAGGATCTTTTTTTCAGGTTGAATGTTATTCCAATCAGTGTACCCCCCTTAAGGGATAGAAAAGGAGATGTGGAGCTTTTATCCAAACATTTTGCTAAAAAATACTCCAGACTGATGGGTAAAAATATTGTAAAACTCTCATCATATGCCATTGATTTTTTAAATGCCTACAGTTTTCCAGGAAATGTGAGAGAGCTGGAAAATTTAATTGAACGAAGTGTTGCACTCTCTTCTACAAATATCATCCTGCCTGAAAGCCTTACTATTTCCATGCATAAAAAAAGAAGGTGGATCGAAGGTGTAAAAGACAAGAGATTTGATCTTGATGATGTAAAAGAGGGCGTTGATCTTGATGAGATTCTGTCAACCATTGAGATGGCATACCTTGATAAGGCAATGGAAGTTGCAAGCGGCAATAAAAGCAAAGCTGCCGAATATCTTAATCTGACTTTAAGATCAATGCGTTACCGGCTTGATAAAACCACCTGATGTTTTCTCTTAATTTCGCGGATGAAATTTTTTATGCATTTTCATTAGATACTCCCTTGAAATATGAGTATATATCTGGGTAGTTGCTATGTCTGAGTGCCCGAGCATGGTTTGAACCGATCTTAAATCTGCTCCTCCTTCAAGCAGGTGTGTGGCAAAGGAGTGACGCAGTGTATGGGGGGTGATATTTCTTGTAATTCCTGCAGCAAGGGCATATTTTTTTATTATTTTCCAGAAAGACTGGCGCGTCATTGGTTTCCCGGCCCTTGCAACAAACAGATATGGTGAGACTGTCGATTTCAGAAGAAATGATCTGCCCTCTTTAATCCATTTCTGGTTAATGGCTCTTGCTCTGGATCCTATGGGTATAACTCTCTCTTTTGACCCCTTTCCCGTTACTCTTATGTAATTTAAGTCAAGATTGATATCCTGAAGAGAGATCAGGATCAGTTCAGATACCCTTAAACCGGCTCCGTACATAAGTTCAATCATTGCACAGTCCCTCAGTCCCCGTGGCTTTTTTATATCAGGAGCAGCAATAAGATTGTCAACCTCCTTTACGGTCATTATTTTTGGCAGCGCAAGACCTGTTTTTGGGATGTCCACATTTTTGACAGGATTGACAGATACATCTTTTTCACTGATTAAAAATTTATATAATCCCCGTATCGTAATAAGATGCCTTGCCCTTGATTTTGCAGAAAGCCCTTTTTTGCTGAGGTCTATGAGCCATGCAAGAATAACGGAACTGTCAACCTCATTCAGTTCTGAAATAGTGTTTTTTTCAAGAAAAGTAATGTATTGCACAATATCTTTTGAGTAGGCTTCAATACTGTTTTCAGACAGACCTTTTTCAATAATAAGGAAATCAAGATACTTCTGGGTTAACTCATCTATCATAATTTGCAAAGTATATGTTAAAGGTTAACAGCTGATACTGACTATTGTTCAAATTTTATGATATTATTATATATTTACTAAAATATTTCAACAAAAGCCTGCTGGAAAATCGAGACATGATGATTTCAACAGGTATCTCTTATTTTTGTTATCTGTTATGGCAAAACCGGGGTGTTTAAAGTATAGCATTGAATTATTCTATATTTGTGTTAAACATATATGATCATGAGCACAATAATTACCATAGCGAATCAGAAGGGCGGAACAGGCAAGAGTGTCACTGCAGTAAATCTTGCTGCTTCTTTTGCCCTTTTTGAAAAAAAAACACTTTTAGTAGATTGTGATCCCCAGGGATGTTCCACACAATGGAGCGGTATCAGCAATAAAGATTATAATTGTGGCATGTCATCTCTCTTGTCAGGAGAGATAAAATCTGAAGATCCGATAGAAAAGAGCCAACTGGATTATCTTGATATCCTTCCTGCAGGATTCAGTCTGTTTCAGGTTGTTTCACAGCTTTCAAAAATTTCAGGAAATGAAACGTTTTTACGATATTTTTTAGATCAGTTTTATGATACCTATGAATATATTATTATAGACTCTCCCTCTTCATACAATTTTTTAAGTCTTGCTGCCACAGCAGCGTCTGATTTTCTGATTATCGGTATCTCTGTTCTTCAAAACTGCCATGGTGATCTGCAGAGCCTGCTTAAGATGATTAAGTATATAAGGATGAATTATAATGTATCATTGAAAATAGCGGGATTTCTCTTCAGCAGGTGCAGATCAGAACAGGAAATTTTTTCTTTCCTTGATTGTCAGGCTCTATCAGATATTAAACAGATGGTTTTTGACAATTTTATTCCAGAAGATGATAATATAAAACAATCAGTTGAATTAAAAACGCCTGTTGTTTTATATAATATTAAAAGTAGAGCTGGGTCAGCATATTTAAATTTTGCCCAGGAATTGCATTTTTTCTTTAATCAGAGAGGTGTTCTATGAAATTTACAAGTCCGGAAAATATAACAAAAAGTGAAAAATTGTTAATTGATGCAATCAATTCTGAATTGAACCTGGAAGCCATAGAGAGATTTCTTTTAGAGAAACACCGATTGACGCTTCAGGCGGGAATTGACTGTAAAGATGGTGATCTGGTCGTTCATAATGATGCAGTTGCATATAAATTTAATTTTGAAGTCCGGGTGCCTTTTTCTGTAATATTTGACAGGCAGGGCGAATGCCTGGATATATCAACCTTAAGCGGTGGCTTTGAAGAGGAGGATAAAGATAAAGAAATTCTCCATGACAGCAGCTCTGTGACAGATGATGACATACGATTTACAGCAGATGATGTAGAAAGAGCTGCCCCGGATGAAAAAGTAGAGCAGATGGCATCCAATATAGCAGATATGATTTCTGAGATTAATGAGGATGATGATTGAAAAAATTATCACCAGTGATGCTTGCCTATGCAGGGCTTGTTCTGACAATGTTTTTCTGGGCAACAAATAATGTAATTGCAAAAGCAGTTGTATCTGAAATCAAGCCCATGGCTCTCTCATTTTATCGCTGGATCATCGCCTCTATTTTTATTTTACCCTTTGCAGCACCACATCTTAAAAAAGATATAAAATTAATTAAAAAACATCTGGGATTTCTCTTTTTTTTATCCATCCCCAGTGTTGCTGCATATAATTCAATTCTCTATTTAGGTGCTCAATATACAAGCGCCACCAATATTTCCCTTGTAGTTGCCACCATGCCTGTTATGACTGTCCTGTTTTCCTGGGCAATGAACAGGGAAAAACCGCCCGCTTTACAGGCAGTCGGTATCGTTATTTCCATTATCGGAGTAGTGGTTATCATAAGCAGAGGGTCATGGCAGGCTCTCCTTTCTCTATCGTTCAATCCCGGTGATCTGTTTATTGTTCTCTCCATTGCTTCATGGTCATTATACTCTGTACTGCTGAAAAAAAGTCAGATTGCCATTGCTCCCATCTCCCTGTTAGCCGTATTAATATTTTTTGGTATTCTCTGTATCCTGCCTTTCTATTTGTGGGAATTTTCCGTTTTCCAAGGATTTGAAGTGAGGACCGTCAGTTTGATAACACTTTTATACCTTGGCATATTTCCATCAATAGTTGCCTACATGTTCTGGAATTTCGGCGTTAAGACAGCAGGAGCACCGGTTTCATCTGTATTCATGTATTTACTGCCTGTATTTACAACTGTCATAGCCTTTCTGTTTTTAAACGAAAGACTTTTTTCCTTCCATTTTACCGGAGGCCTGCTGATCCTGTCTGGATTGTTCCTCTCCTCTTTTATAAGGTCAAATACTGTTTAAGCAGGAGCCGGCAGTGCCTGACTCAAATTCGCCCCTGATTTGTAATCGTATCTCAACTAAAAATTTGGTTTTTAGAGAATGAACAATATTGATGCACCGGTTTTGGCACAGCTTCTGTTTTCAATCAGAAAATTGTGGCTGGGGCTGACACTCTTTTGGGTTTAACATCTAAAATGTTGAAATGGGTGAAGATGGGGTGCCGGTCTAATATTTACTCGTAGGTTGTATGAAGCTTTGGATCAAATGCTTCCCGTATGCCCTCTCCTATGAAAGTTACTGTCATCAGGGTAATGACAAGGGCAGCAACAACAGAGGAGACAATCCACCAGGCTTCCATGTTCTGCCATCCCTGGGAGAGCAGTTCACCCCAGGAGGGAGTGGGTGCAGGCAGCCCGAATCCGAGATAGTCAAGAGATGTCAGAGATATGATGCCTCCTGAGACAGCAAAAGGTGCATAGGTCACAATAACAGAAATGGTGTTGGGAATAATATGTTTGAAAATAATTCTTGCATGTGATGCACCAATTGAACGGACCGCAAGTATATATTCTCTCTCTTTCTCCTTGAATGTCATTGTGCGCATGACCCATGTGACTCCGATCCATCCAAAAAATGCCATGATGATCAGAAGAATCATGAAACTTGGAATCACAATTGATGCAATGATGATAATAACATATAAAAATGGCACATTATTCCAGATTTCAATAACACGTTGAAAAAAAAGATCAAATTTCCCGCCGAAATATCCCATGCAGCATCCAAGTGTGATACCGACTGTGTAATTCATAAACAAAAGTATAAATGAAAAAATGATGGCAGTTCGGAATCCATATACAAGGCGTGCTAAAACATCTCTTCCCACATTATCTGTTCCTAAAAAATGTTTTTCCTTGAATGAGGGTGCAAAAGGCGGATATTGGTTTGTTTTTAAATCATTTTCATAGGGGTTGTATGGTATGGGAGGCATGATGACAAAATTTGAAGCGTTTTCACGCTTGAATTTTTTTTGAAGCTCTCTGTAATTTGTTTCATACTCATAGCCAAGATTAAACTCAGATCCTGGAATCATTTCTCTGTAGGTTGGAAAATATAATTTACTGTTATAGTGAACTATTAATGCCCTGGAGTTGATAAAACTCTCTGCAAAAAATGAGATAAAGATCATGGTGGAGAGGATAATCAGTGACCAGAATCCTCTTTTAATTGACTTAAACCGTCTGATTTTTTTTATGGTGACAGGATTTAAAGATATCATTCAGTCTCCGTTTTTATTTGAACCTGACCCTTGGATCAACAATAGCCACACAGATATCAGATAAAATATTGCCTATCATAAAAAGGAGAGAAGATATGACAAGGATTCCCATGACTACAGGGTAGTCACGGTCAAGTATTGATTCATATCCCAGCAGCCCCATACCGTTAATATTAAAAACCTTTTCAATTAAAAAAGATCCCATCAGGATAATTGAGATATTATTTCCAAAGCTTGTGGCAATGGGAATCATGGAATTCTGCATGGCATGATTTAATACCGCTTTTTTAAAGGGAAGCCCTTTGGCTATCGCAGTCCTCACATAATCAGAAGATAAATTATCCATTAAAGTATTTTTCATCAGAAGCGTCATTACCGTAAAAGAACCCATGACATAGGAGAGCAGGGGAAGAGCCGTATGACTTGCTATATCAATGATTTTCTCCATAAGGGTCATTTCGTCAAAAAGCTCTGACACAATTCCACCAAGGGGGAACAGATCATAGTTGGAAGCAAATAAGACCAGCATCAGGATACCTGCCACCCATCCGGGTATGGCATAGCCAGTGAAGATAATGATGGATGTGATATTATCAAATCCTGTTTTATGGCGGACTGCCTTTGCCAGACCAAGGGGGATGCAGACTCCGTAAATCAATATCAGGCTTAAGGTTCCAAAATAGAGGGAGATTGGAATTCTCTCTCTTATCATATGCCATACAGGATCATAATAACGGGTGGATCGCCCCAGATCTCCTTTAAGCACTCTGCCAAGCCACAGAAAATAGCTTGTTAATACCGGCTTATCAAAGCCATAATACGCTTTCAGTTTTTGAATCTGCTCTTCGGAAAGCGGCTGCCCGCTACCCTGGCTCTGTGCAGATAAGCTGGCCCCGGGCTGGTTTGCCTGCATGGCCCTTGCATCTGCAATTATTCTCTCAATGGGACCTCCTGGAACAAAACGCGTAATGGTAAAAACCATAATGGTGATACCAATGAATGTCGGTATTACAAGGAGCAGTCGTCTTATGAAATATGCAGTCATAAGTAAATTGTAATGGTTAATTTTGCCTTTAAATAATCATTACGACACTGTTTCAAATATTGATTCAAGAGCCTTGTCAAGATTTTCAGGGTTGGATCCGCCAGCCTGCGCCATATCAGGGCGTCCGCCGCCGCCGCCGCCAACAATCTGAGCAGCCTTTTTAACAATATCACCAGCTTTATAATCTTTTATTAAATCCTTTGTTACAACAGAAATCAACAGTGCTTTTTTATCTGATTCAGCACCAAGGAGAATAATTCCAGACCCGAGTTTTGCCTTGAATTTATCGGCAAGGTCTCTCAGCTGGGAAGGATTTTCAATTTCAACCTTCTTTGAAATTACTTTGATTCCATTTATTTCTCGGATTTCATCATTAATATTCTCAATGGACCTGGTTGCTATTTTTGTTTTCAGTGTTTCAAGCTGTTTCTCAAGCGTTTTTTTCTCTTTTAAAAGGGTTTCAACTTTCTGGACAACATCATCCCGGGATCCTTTAAGAAGCCCTGCACAGGTGTTAATCATATCCTGGTCATTATGGATGATATCCATGGCAGCCCTGGCTGTAACTGCCTCGATTCTCCTTACCCCTGATGCAATACCGCCTTCGGAAAGAATTTTAAAAAGCCCTATGTTGCCTGTCTTTGATGTATGTGTTCCACCGCAAAGCTCTGAAGAAAAATTCCCCTGGGATACAACTCTTACTACACTGCCGTATTTCTCTTCAAACAGAGCAGTAGCCCCCTGTTTCACAGCATCGTCCATACTCATCTCCTTTGTTTCAACCAGATGATTTTCCCGGATCCTTGAGTTGACCTCATGCTCAATGGATTGCAGTTCATCCATTGAAATGGAAGAAAAATGGGTAAAGTCAAATCTCAGTCTGGAATCTGAAACAAGGGAACCTGCCTGTTTAACATGACTGCCTAAAACATTTCTCAAAGCTGAGTGAAGAATATGGGTGGCAGTATGATTTAAAGCTGTATTCTTCCTTTTTATTCTGTCCACCTTTAGTGTAAATAAGTCTCCCTGTTCTGCCTTTCCTGATTTTACAACCCCTTGATGAATGATGATTCCGCCTGGATCTTTTAGAGTATCTCTTATCTCAATGGTACATTGATCACTCTTAAAGATCCCTGTATCTCCTGCCTGGCCTCCGGATTCAGCATAAAATACAGTTGAGTCAGTTACAATTTCAATCTCTTCTTTTTCACTGGCTTTCCGGATCTCCTTATTATCTTTAACCATAATCATAATCCTGGAGTCATCTTCGATCTGATCATAACCGGTAAATGTGGTTTTGATCCCTTTGGAAATCAGGGCTTTATAAGCATCTCCAACACCTGCAAATTTCTTGACAGATTTGGATCTTGATTTCTGCTGGGCCATGGCTTTGTCAAACCCTTTAATATCAAGCTCAATATCCATCTCCTTGACATGATCAACAATAATATCCACAGGAAATCCAAAGGTATCATAGAGCTTGAAGATAACATCACCTGAAATCTCTCTTTTTCTCTTTAAAAGCTCTTTGTTCTCTTCTGCAGGGTTTTCAGGTTTATTTCTATCTGGAAGATCCTCTATCACAGCTTCCAGAAGTTTCATTCCTGTATCAAGGGTTTCCAGAAATTTTTTCTCTTCATTTTCAACAACATTCAGAATAAATGCAGATGAATCCTTAAGTTCCGGATAGGCTTCATCCATAATAGTAAAAACGGTCTTTACCGTTTCATGCAGAAATGGTTTTACCAGTCCTATGCTTCTTCCGTACCGTATGGCACGTCTCATTATTCTGCGAAGCACATAACCCCTTCCTTCATTGGAGGGCAGAACACCGTCACAGATTAAAAAGGCTGATGCCCTTGAGTGATCAGCAATAACTTTCATGGCAACTTCAACCATATTTGATTCATGGCGGTTCTTCCCTGAAAGCTGGCCAACTCTCTCCATTATCGGCGTAAACAAATCAGTGTCAAAATTTGTGGGAACATCCTGCAGTACTGAAATGACCCTTTCAAGGCCAAGACCTGTGTCTATACTTGGTTCTGGCAATGGTTTCATATTGCCTTCTTCATCTTTTTCAAACTGCATGAAAACAAGGTTCCATAATTCAAGCCAGCGGTCACAGTCACAGCCTACTGCACAATCTTTATTGTCACACCCGAATTCAATACCGCGGTCAATATGGATTTCACTGCAAGGACCACATGGGCCTGTATCACCCATGGACCAGAAATTATCCTCTTCTCCCAGTCTTATAATTTTCTCTTCAGGCACACCAATCTGATCTTTCCATATATCATAGGCTTCATCATCCTCATGGAAAACAGAAACCCACAGTTTTTCACTCTCAAATCCATAACCGTTTGTAAGGAGATCCCAGCCAAAAGCAATGGCTTTTTCCTTGAAATAGTCACCAAAAGAGAAATTTCCCAGCATTTCAAAAAAGGTATGGTGTCTTGCTGTATATCCTACATTTTCAAGATCATTATGTTTGCCGCCGGCTCTGACACATTTCTGGGAAGTTACAGCCCTTGGATAATCTGGTTTTTCATCACCTGTAAATACCCGTTTGAACTGTACCATTCCTGAATTTACAAATAAAAGTGTAGGATCATCCAATGGTACCAGGGAAGAAGATCTTACCTGGCTGTGATTGTGTTTTTTAAAATATTCGATAAAAATTTTTCTGGCTTCATTGCCTGTCATGTTACAACTCCAATTATATTAATTTTAACATTTCAAAATTCCTCTATTTTGAAATAAATCTATTTTGTTTTCCCTGATTCTTTCTCTGGATCTGAAATCCCGAGTTTTTCTCTAACCAGGGATTCTATTTTGTCAAATATATCCAGATTATCCAGTAAAAATATTTTTACATTTTCTCTTCCCTGGCCTATTCTCTCTCCTTCAAAGGAGTACCACGATCCGCTCTTATCGACAACATCAAGATCAACACCAATATCAAGGAGGTCTCCAGCCCTTGATATCCCCTCTCCATACATGAGATCAAATTCCACACTTTTAAATGGAGGGGCCAACTTGTTTTTTACAACCTTTACCTTTGTGCGGTTCCCTATGATTTCCTGGCCGTCTTTTATCGGGGCAGCTCTCCTTATTTCAAGCCGCATGGAAGCATAGAATTTTAAGGCATTACCTCCTGTTGTGGTTTCCGGATTCCCGTATACAACTCCTATCTTCATCCTTATCTGATTAATAAAAATGATTGTTGTATTGGTTTTTCCTATGGTGCCGGCAAGCTTTCTTAATGCCTGGGACATCAGTCTCGCCTGAAGGCCCATGTGAGAATCTCCCATATCTCCTTCAATTTCAGCCCGCGGTACAAGGGCGGCAACCGAGTCAACAACCATGATATCAATACCGCCGCTTCTGACAAGCATATCTGCAATTTCAAGGGCCTGTTCGCCTGTGTCTGGCTGGGAAACCAGGAGTTCGTCACAATCTACGCCAAGGCGTTTGGCATAGGCGACATCAAGGGCGTGTTCAGCATCGATAAATGCAGCAATTCCACCATGTTTCTGCGCCTGGGCAACCGCATGGAGTGCAAGTGTTGTCTTACCTGAAGATTCCGGGCCGTAGATCTCAATTACACGACCCCGGGGATATCCTCCAACTCCGAGTGCCTTGTCAAGAGCCAGGGAGCCTGTCCTGATAACAGGCACACTTACGACTTCCCTGCCTCCAAGCTTCATGATGGAGCCTTTTCCAAACTGTCTGTCTATCTGGTTCATTGCTGTTTTTATGGCGTTCTGCTTATCCTGTTTTTTATCCATTTTTCTCCTCCTAAAATATGCCGGATGCATATATAATTCTTAAAATAGCTGCAGTGAAAACTCCTGCCATAATATCATCAAGTACAACTCCTGCTCCACCTGAAAAAGTGTTTTCAAAATATTTTACAGGCGGTAATTTTATGATATCAAAAAAACGGAATATGAAGAATCCTGCGACAAGAGTATAAATATTAACAGGAACAACTGATAATGCAACGACATATCCGGTAATTTCATCAATCACAATACAGCCTGGATCTTTTTTGCCTAACATTTTTTCAGCCCTGTCTGCAGTTACAATTGCAGCAAGGATCAGGCAGGTGACATACACTGCATGATAAGTTGTTGGAATGATTAGGAAAACAAGAACAAAGGGAATGCCTGCAAGTGTCCCGAACGTACCGGGTGCAACGGGTGCTTTACCTGAAAAAAAACCAGTGGCAATCATCATTATAAATTTTTGTCTAAAAATCATTATGGTTATCTATCTTTTAGCGTAAATCATGTCAACAGATTGTTTTGTCATCTGAATTTTAAAAAATGGCATTTTATCCATTGCTACAGAGCAATCTATTTTCATCTGGACATATTTACAGATTAAACTCTGTCATGTCTGTTTTAATAAAAGCGTGTCAATGTCAGACAAAACCTGATTATAAACATCTTTTAATGCCATCTGTTTCTGTATGGCTGTTTTTTTTACTGCATCATATTCTGGAACATATCTGAAACTGTTGTCAGGGTTTGTTATTTTCTTGACCTGCAGTTTTCCAAACCGTGTATCAATAAAGGCTTTCTGCCTGGAAAGATATGATCTGGCGCATCTGTGATATCGCACTCCGATTGATGTGGTCTGGGAGAGTATGAGATTTATGATGTTGTCCAGGTCTTCTTTAAAGCATAAGACCTCGATCTGAAGGCCAGGTCTGTTTTTTTTCATCTGAACAGGAAGATAGCACACATCAAGGGCTGAGCTTTCCAACAGAAGTTCCATCAAAAAACCTGAAATTTCAGGGTTCATATCATCCACATTTGTTTTTACTGAGTAGATTGTCTCATGGCAGCCTGCAGCCTGCTTCTCTTTTTTCAATTCCGGAGATTCACCTAAAATAATACGAAGCAGGTTTGGAAGAGCAGACCCGGTATCCCGTTTGCCTGAGCCGTAGCCGGTCTGTTTTATGACCATCGCAGGCATGGCTCCGAAGGAGCAGGAGAGCGTGGAAATTATGGCAGCTCCTGTGGGTGTTACAATTTCTGTTGCAGCATCAGAAGGCCTGACAGGTATATCTTTTAAAATTGAAAGAGTTGCAGGTACCGGTACCGGTATGTCACCATGGGAACATTTTATGGAACCGGAGCCCAGAGGGATTGTGGATGCATGAATCGTTTGAATATCAAGATAGTCAACACATAAAAAAGTGCCTATTATATCTACAATGGAATCCACTCCGCCAACTTCATGGAAATGGATTTTATCGATTTCCTTATCATGTATATGTGATTCAGCCTTTGCTATTTTTTCAAAAGCAGTCAGGCTTTGGGTTTTTACCTTTAAAGAGAGTGAACTTTTTTCAATCAGACTCCTGATCTCTTTATAGTCTCTTGAAGTCTGGTGCGGATCCGTTATATCTACAGACAGATCTACTGCTTTTAAATGATTTTTTTTCACAGTTCTGGTTTGAATCCTGAAACCCTTTAATACTCCTGATAATTGAGTCTCTATCCATTCAACAGGTACGCCAAGGTCAACAAAAGCCCCAAGACACATATCTCCACTGATACCTGAAAATATGTCAAAATATGCTATCATTCAGCTTGCTGCTCCTTCAGCATGTATTTTTAAAATTTCCAGTACAAGATTTACTGTCTGTTCCATATCCTGTAGTGCAATAGATTCATTTAATGTGTGTACATCGGTCATACCTGTGCCAAGGACTCCTGCAGCAATTCCTCTGCTGAAAAAGATATTTGCATCAGCAGCGCCACCAGCTGTTTTAGTTTCAAGGGATATGCCGAGTTTTTCTGCAGCTTTTCTGGCAAGCACAACAGTCTGATGTTCATCTGGAATATTCGTGCCCGGAAAATCATTTTCAACAATGGTTTCCACCCTTGGAAGGCCTGAGTCATTCTGAAGCTGTCCTGTTGTATTATGAAACGTGTTTACAATGGTGTCAGTTACCTTCTTTAATTTGTTCTCATCATGGCTTCTTGCTTCACCAAGCACTTCAACAAATTCAGGTACAATATTGGTGGCAGCACCCCCTTTTATGATGCCGAGATTGCATGTTGTCTCTTCATCAATACGTCCAAGTTCAAGTTGTGATATCGCTTTTGATGCAACGCTGATGGCATTGATACCGTTTTCAGGTTCAGCACCTGCATGGGCAGCTTTACCATAAACTTTTATCTTGATTTTGTTTGCTGCCGGCGCTTTTGTAACAATACTCCTTGTATCTGACGTATCAAGTATATATCCAAATTTTGAGTCCATCAGAGAGTAGTCAAAATGTTTTGCTCCCAGAAGACCGACCTCTTCACATACCGTGAAAATAATTTCAACAGGAGGATAATCAAGCCTGTTTTCTAAAATCACATCCATCACTTCCAGAATAATGGCAATTGCAGATTTATCATCAGCTCCCAGAATAGTTGTTCCATCACTTGTGAACACGCCATCATCAAATCGGATCTTTATATTTTCCCCGGGTCCTACAGTATCCATATGCCCTGATAAAAAGAGGGGGGCAGCATCAACACTCCCTTTGAACTTTGCCACAAGATTGGAACAATTGCCGCCTGTGAGATCCTTTGCATTATCATAAAAAACCACTGCACCCTGATCAGTGAGTATTTTTTCGATCTTTTGTGCAACATTGAGCTCCTGCCTTGAAAGGGAGTCAATTTCAACAAGCTCTTGAAATCGGGTTGCAAGCCTCTGTGAATTTATCATTTTTTGTTCCTTGTAGTTAAACACTGCATTATAAATCATCTTGACAAATTGAAAGAATACTATATACTAATTTTTTTTTAATTTTGCTATATTTAAATTATAAAGGAAGTGCGCGGCTCACTGGTGGGGCCCTCGGACTTCAAATCCGATGTGGGGCGCTAGAACCGTCCCGGGTGGGTTCGATT
This sequence comes from uncultured Desulfobacula sp., assembly GCA_964636495.1. Lineage (GTDB taxonomy): Bacteria > Desulfobacterota > Desulfobacteria > Desulfobacterales > Desulfobacteraceae > Desulfobacula. Next base: position 29,148 of record CAZWSL010000042.1, read on the forward strand.
CCCATGCACTTCCGCCAATTTTATTAATAAAATCAATGGATTGAATATCAATATATAGTTCCTATTCATTCCTAAAACATTCCAAAGTCAATTTAATATTTTCCATATTAGTTTAAGTTTTTTTAACGTTTTTTAGTTGTATGTGGAACACAATGGAATGGCGGGAAGCCCAATGATTACAGCTGATCT
>CAZWSL010000043.1:0-28590 GCA_964636495.1 uncultured Desulfobacula sp.
AGCATTACTCCAGAAATAGAACACTCCCGCAGTCCCAAAAAATATCCATACCAGTATAGTTTTCTTGACAAAAAAAAAATTTTTTCATAGTGTTAAGGGTCATCATCTCTCAGTACCAGTTTCAATGGTATAGGCAGATTACCATGGGAGAGATTGTGGTCAATTAGCGTTTTTTCGGAGATAAAAAGAGATCTTTGCATAATGCTCAATTTTTTTATAGTGCAAGGAAGATGGAAATTGGGCAAAAGAGGGGGTTATGCAAAGATCTTAAAAAGAGGGTTAAAAGTTGCAGGATATTTATCAATACTGGACAGTGATAAAACAATTTTTTGCCGTGGATCCAGCCCTGCTTATGCAGACGGATATGATTATACGGCTCTTTGTCCAGGTGTTGCTGTTGATAGGTTCTGCTTTTTTTTCCGGTTCAGAAACAGCTATGTTCTCAATTTCACGCCTGGATCTGCAAAAACTCAGATCTGAACGCAATCGGCATTCTGAAACGATACATGCCCTGCTGGATCAGCCACGGCGCCTGATTATCTCAATCTTATGCGGTAATGAAGTGATAAATATTGCTGCTGCGGCCAATATGACTGCTATCCTGGTCAAGCTTTATGGCGGGGACCGGGCTGTTATTATAGCCATCTTGATCATGGTACCGCTTCTTTTACTGTTCGGCGAGGTTACACCTAAAACAGTGGCAGTGTCCAACCCTGTCCGCTTATCAACAAATATTGTTGCCGGGCCTCTCAGTGTGTGGGTAAAATTTATAACTCCTTTACGCTGGGCAATCCGTGGTATTGCTGATCGAATCACCTCACTTATTGTGGGAGAAGAGAAAATAGCAGAGAATATTCTCCAGATTGATGAGTTTCGCAGTCTCGTGGAAGAAGTTGCTGATAAAGGGGAGCTTGATGCAACAGAGCGCGCTCTGATCTATAACCTTCTGGAAGCCAATGACACAGAAATCGTAGAAATAATGACACCACGAACCCGGATACGATTTCTGGATGAGGCTTTAAGTATTCCGGAAATGGTTGAAAAATTCAGGATCTATCAACATCCCAGAGTGCCTGTGTTCAGAGGGCATCACGATAATATCGTAGGATTTATCCATGCAGAAAATATTCTCAGGCTGATTCTGGATAATGCCGAGCTATCTTCAATAAGATTAGAGGATATCATGCATCCGCCAGTGGTTGTACCGTTGACCAAAAAAGTGGATGAGATGTTTGATTTTTTCCAGGCAAATAATGCAAGGGCTGCTATTGTTTTAAATGAATTCGGAGGAGTTGAGGGACTGGTTACAATGAGGGGGGTGCTCAATTTTATATTTGGTCAGATATCCGGAGATGCAACAGGTCAGGAATATTATCATGAAAAAGATGAGAATGAGTATGAAGTCCCCGGTGATATGAAACTGAATGATTTTAATAATCTGACCAATTTTGGCATTGAAGATCCCAGGATGACAACCATCGGGGGGGTAGCTTTCCGGCATCTTGACCGCCTGCCAAAACCAGGTGATAATGTAACGGTTGAAGGTATTGTGATAACTATACTGGAAATGGATGAACATCGTATTGTTAAAGTCCGTGTCAGCAGCAGACCTGCAGGCAGTGATGATGTGCAGAATATTGAAACTGTGCAGGAGCTGAGCAGCGAACAGGAAACAGAGAATATGACGAACGGGTTTGGAATTTCACAGGGAGATAAGGGCGGAGAGAAAATCATGGTTAATCAAAAGAATTCTGCTGAATAGAGGGTTTGAAAATGGAAATATTTTTTACTTTACTCTTCATGGTAATTCTTCTGCTGTTAAAGGGATTTTTTTCAGGGTCTGAGATAGCGCTTGTTAATTCAGATAAGATTCATCTGCACCATAAAGCCAACCAGGGGCACAATGGAGCCAAGCTTATACTTCAAATGTTTAAAACACCTGATGTAGTGCTGGGTACAACGCTGGTCGGTACTAATATCGTAACAGTTCTTCTGACGACTCTTGGTACGATTTTAATGATTCGGTTTTTTGGCGCACATGGTGACCTGTATGCTTTTCTAATATATACTCCAATCTTTCTGATTCTGGGTGAAATTGTACCCAAAAGCGTTTATCAGCAGAAAGCAAATGTGCTTGCTCCGATAATAATCTATCCGTTACGGTTTTTTTCCATCATTTTTGCACCGGTTATATTTGTTTTCTCCCGTGTAGCGCGTCTTGCAGTCCGGGTGGCCGGGGGAGGCAGTAAAAGTGATCAAAGTGTATTTATAACACGGGAACTTGTCCGCTCTGTGGTGGAAATGGCTGAACGGGGTTCAAATGTGGATGCATTTGACAGGGGCCGTATTAAACGGGTTATCCGTTTTGCAGATACGACTGTAGGTGAGGCAATGATTCCCGTTGCTGAAATGACTGCAGTAAACCAGAATCAGAATATCAGAGAGGCTGTTGATCTGATACGAAGGAGAGGCTACAATCGTCTGCCGGTTTATAAAGATAACATCAGCAATATTTTTGGAATCATAACGCTCACAACCTGGGATCTTCTTGACAAGAAGCTTCTGTCGCGCCCTCTGTCTGAATTTATCAAGCCGCCTCATTATGTCTCTGCAAATCAGACCATAGATCAGCTGCTGCCCATACTTCGTCAGCGTAAAGACCGTTTGTCAATTGTGGTAGATGAGTTTGGGTCAGCAATCGGCATGATAACTATGGAGGATATACTGGAAGAAGTGGTGGGGGAAATAGATGTGGGCCTTGATTTTGAAGAGTACCTGCCACGGCCTAAACAGAAGTTTAAGAAACTGGATGACGGCGTTTACTTAATGGATTCCCGGTTTCCCATTTCCGAGGCCAATGAAGTGCTTGGCGTTGACTTGCCAGCAGTGGAGTCGCATACAATAGGAGGGCTTGTCATGGCCCGCCTGCGTCATATTCCCAGGGAGGGAGAGTCCATAGAGGAGGCTGGCTATCTTTTTAAAGTAGAACAGGCTACGGCGCGGTCTGTAGTAAGTTTGCGTGTGGAGCGCAGGGGAGTTTAGCTGCGGTCAACACGTTTCACGATTTTTCTGTCTGGATTTTTCTTTAAGGGCAAGATCCCTTACCTTAAGAATATCTTCATCACTGAACACACCGTTAACACCGGAAATAGCTGCAAGCTTCATCCCATGCTTCAGACCCAGTTTGTAAATCGTACGAACTTTTTCCCACTCAATTTCTCTTCCAATGGTAAACACTTCATACCTGCCTTCAAGTGCCAGCACTATTGTTTCAGCAAGGCATGCATAGGCAACTTTGTGTGGCAGGCCAATGTTTTTCATTTCAGGATTTCCAGGGAGCTCAATTTCTCCTGATTCAATAACAAGAACATCAGGTCGCTTTGCTACATCTTCAGCTGACAGGTCAAGAGGTCTTGCAACATCTGTAATAACACATCCCGGTTTAACTCTGGTAATATCAAGTACTTTTTTCCCTGCTCCTGATGTGGCAGTGACAATTGCATCCATATCTGACAGATATTTGTCCGGTTTTGTTGTAATTTTTATCTTTACATCCGGGGTTTCATCAAGAATAGATTTTTGTAAAGCCAGCAGCTTCGCAGTATTCCTGCCTGCAAGAATAACCTCATTAAATGCCTTTGCCAGAAGTCTGCAGCATACAGACCCTATGGCACCGGTTGCTCCCAGAACCATTGTCTTGCCTGCAATTTTTTTTCCTTTTTCAACTCTAATCATTCCCATTCTTCGAACAGCATCAGCAGCAGCCCATAAAGCACCTGAAGCACTGTAACTGTTACCCGTGGTAATAGGGATATCTGCCTTTTTGGCCACAGTTACGCCTGCATCACCAACAACTTTGGTGAATGCCCCCAGGCCCATTATCTGTGCGCCCATTCTTTTGGCCATTCTGGCGGCCTGCAAAAGTCTTGTATATGTAAATTCAGGTTTATGAGACAGCATCTGCTTGGGTGTTCCGCCTACTGAAATCAGCCATCCTTCTGCCCTGGCCCCGGTTGGGGATTTTATTCCTGTGACTTTGGAATAGACCCAGGGAGGAGCATAGGCTATCACTTTTTCAACAGTATCCATAAACCTGGGTGGAGTAAATCCTGTAAGAAAATCCACAGTTTTATCTTTCTTTAAAAACTCCTGGGACAGGGGGTGAATGACAAAAGCAAACCTGTTTATCCGTTTTTCCTTACCTGAAGGATAGACAATTCTGGGATCCATTTTCTGCATACTGATGATTTCAAGCAGATCATCGTCATAGACGTTGTTTTGTTTTTTTTCAAGAGCGGCAAGTATCAGTGCTTCTATTACATTCGGCCCGACTACCTTCTGCAGAATTTTAGGAGTGGTGTCAATGATCACGTCTACTCCTCTCTCTTTTAAAAACTCAACCCTTTCGTCGTAGGCCGTGGAGGTAATAATGGTTTTTCCACCCAGCTCTTCCAGGGTAGTGTCCTGCAGATAATCATAAAAATTATTATAGGGAACAACTATGATTGAAGCTTTTTGCATGGCTTTTCTTAAAATAAACCTGTTCCATATCTTAATGGGCACAACAGAAGATGCAAGCCTTTTTGTGGGAAGCCATTCAAGAAGTTCACTTGTCCCGTCAGCATAACTTTCAAGATTTTTAACAGAGTGAATAAACTTTGAAATTCCATTTTCAAACAGAGGATCTGCAAAGGTGAGGTTCTCTGTGTACTCTTCCATCACCTTTGCCATTTTATAGTGAATCATTCCTGATAAAAACAGGACTTTGGCATTTTTAAAATAATCTGTAAATTTGTGGTCAATAAATCTGAGCGCCCATTCAAAGGAGACATCTCTTAATGCATTGCCTGTAGTAACAGGTGTCTCTATTTTTTCTCCAAGATGTTTTATTTTTTCATCATGCTTGCTGACAAGGGCTTTGGGGCCGATACTATAGGGAAATTTTATATTGTCTATGCCAATTGCATGGGCCTTTTTATCCCATTGCAGTACCAGGGATGCTGCTTTTTCCATATCAGAATTGACACCAATACGTCTAATATTAAACTGCTGACCCAGAAATTCAGTTTCAAACTCATAGTCATCTTTACTGTTGCCAAAATTTATACTGATAACCTGCTTCACCATTACCTCCAGTTAATTTGAAACCACAATATCATTTACCATTATCATTAATCGCACTGGATGGGCATAATATCATTGCCTCCTGTATGCGAGTTTTTTCCCTGTCGTTTTCAGGCTGTCTGTAAATATATACATAGCCTTTGTGGTGATTTGCCATAAAATTTTCAGGTGCAATTTCAGAGCATAATAAACAGTTGATACAGTTTGAATCAACATAAAACCTGCCTATTAAATTTTGAGAAATTTTATATGCCATGGTTTGTTTTTTACTCTATAAGATCCTGCATGATTTGTGTTACATTATCAAGAACACTCTCTTCTGTTTCCTGCTTCCTGTGCCTGCTGCAAAAAAGTTCCCCTTTTACTGCCCTGTTGCGGCATGGTTTATTGGATTTTGTCATGGCTTTGCAGAATCCAGGCCTGGACTCTTTGACCGCTCTGTCTGATCCGGGATCAAGATTTTGAGAGCTGTTTTCCTTAAAGCGGTCATGGAGAACTAAAGGGCCCTGGTTGATTTTTCCGGATTGAACAATATCTATGAGAGTATTAAACTCATCCTCAAAACCTTCCAGCATTAATTCCGGATCAGGCATGAGGCTGTTATCTGATGCTATGCCGATTGTTACACTGTTATTATAACTTAAGATGCTTATTCCAAGACCTATGGCACCGGATCTCGGCACCCAGAACATGATATTTGATATTTTTTTTCCTGCAAAATAGAGTGCTGTTTTAGGCCCTGGAACATTTGTCAATACACCGGAAGCCTTGTTGCCGAAAATCCTTGCTGCTTTTTGTGCAAGTGTGTTTGGGAGATAACCGATAGCACTCAGCAGGCCAAAATTCACATATGGATCTGCTGAAACTTTAAGCTTGTCCATACGTCGTTTTACCTCTTTAAGGCGGAGAACAGGATCTTTGAGAAATACAGGAAGAGAGAGGAAAACAAGACTGAATTTATTACCCAGCTCAAACTCTGTTCCTGGTTTTCTAATATTCACTGGAACCGTTACTCTCAGATCCAGCTCATTGATTGGTGTGTTTCTTTTTTTCAGATATCTGCGCATGGATCCCGTGACTGTTGCGATCAGAACATCATTCAGTGTTGATGCACTGATTGCTCTGCCAAGAGCCTTAATTCTGTCAAGGGGAATCGGATCTGTCCAGACAACTCTTTTCTGTACACCCAGTTTTCCTTTAAAAGCTGTATTGGGATCTGCTTTCATTATGGTATATTTTGAAAGCACTCCGCCCACATCCGTCGGAAGGTCTGCTGCAAGCCCGGTCCATTTTTTTAACGATTCCGGATTTGATGAAATATGTTTAAGTTCACCTGCTACTGCTTTACTTATTTTCTGTCCTTTTTCAGCAGCCAGTTTTGCTGATAAAATCATCCGGTTAAAATATAGCAGAGGATTCCTTTTTTTTCTCTTTCTCTTTGCAGCTATTTCTGGTTCAGGCCAGGGTGCATCCGGCTCTGTGTCTGCCATGGAGTGAAGAACATGCATCAATGCAATCCCATCTGCAATACAGTGGTGCAGCCTGAAAAACAATACACACCCTTTTTTATAATTTTCAATAAGGTGAACATCCCACAACGGTTTGTTGTGATCAAGGTTTGTTGTTATTAACTGGCTGATCATATCCTGAAGTTCATTTTTATCACCTGGATCAGGGAGTGCGATTTTATAGAGATGAGATTTCAGATCATAATTCTTGTCAGTTACCCACTTTGGCAGTCCAATCCCCGATGCAGGCCTTACAACTTTCTGTCTGAACCTGGGAAAACGGGTTATGGTTGATTCCAGGGTTGCAAACAACCGGTTATAATCCAATGTGGATTCAAACTCCCAGAACCCTGTAATCACCATCAGATTAACAGGATCATCCATCTTATACCAGAAATTATCCGCCTGTGTCATTGTTTCGGGCAATTCATACCTCCTGAATTTGTATGATTAAATTTTCAGGTTTATTTATAGAGACCTTCTTCCATGCATTATAACTAAATTGAGCATTATGCAAAGATCTCTTATCGTCTTTTATCTATGTTGTATTGTAATCCACTGGTACAAAACTTAACGCTGCTATCAATAAAAATCAACTGTTTAAAAAAAAATGATTTTAAGGGTTGACAAATATGACGCAATGCATCATATTTGCTTTATGACGCATTGCGTTATCAATTTAGTTTAAATTATAAAAAGGAGACTATAAAAAATGGTAATGAAAAATGAATCCAGGTTTTATATCGGACAGACCATTATAAAAACCAGGAATACAATTAAAAAAAAAATTGAGGCACAAAAAGAAAAACACATTGACACCAGAGTAAAAACAGGTCGAAAATTTCTATCTGAATTTAAAAAACATCCCCGCAAACAATTTGATTCTTTAATTACTGAAAATAAAAATCGTATTAAAGATTTTACAAGCGATTCAAAAAAAACATACAGTAAATTTATCGATGAAAGAAAAATAACAGCAGAAAAAGTTTGTAAAGGAGTCAGTTCCGATGCAAAACTTCTGGCAACTGATGTAAAAGATTTTACAAAGAAAACTGTTGATAAAATGACAGTAGAAAAAAAGACAATAAAAAATATTGAAAAGAAATTTAACAGTGCAGCTGAAAATATTCCTTACAGATTAAATCTTCCCAGTAGAAAAGAGATTAATAAATTAATGGCTGGTGTTGATGTGATGAACAAAAAAATTGATAAATTAAATAAATTTTATGCATAGAATTTTATAAACAGTTTTCTTAAACTGAATAAATAAAAAATTCAGATGCATAAAAAAGTGTGTGTAACTTAACCGTTATATATAAAATTTTATTTTAAATAAAAAAGGAGATGAAGATGATAGAGCTGAAAAAATATGCTAATGGACAATTTTTTGACAGCATTAATAAAAAATATGTTAAGGTTGCAGCACTGAAAGAGATGATTCAGAAAGGTGAAGAAATAAAAATCACTTTGGCAAAAACAGGTAAGGATATCACAGCCTCAGTTGTTGAAAAATTTACAGAGAAAAAAGAAGCTGAAAAAAAGAAAAAGAAGAATAAAAAAACAGATAGCAGAAATGATAAAGAGAAATCTTCTTTTCTGAATACTGAAAACCTGAAAAAATGGGCAGGTAAAATTATTGATTCACAAATATCCAATGTGCTGGATTCAATTAAACTGCCAAGTAGAAAGCAGATTGAAGAACTTGATGCAAATATTAAAGCGTTGAATGAAAAAATTGATAAACTTGAAGCACTGCAGAAGAAAAAATGCGCCAGAAAAAAACCTGCAAAACAGGCTGCTCCAGATGAAGTGCAAGTGAATGAAGAGAGTGAAACCGCTTCTTCAGGCACAGACACTGAATAAAATGATAAACAGCAATACTTATCAAAATGCCTGCCAGGAGAGATAAAATCGCTTTCCGGCAGGTTTAGAAAGGCTTTTTACGGGGACTCAATGCATCATATCAAAAAATATGCGAATCGGAAACTTTATGACAGCACCGATAAAAAATATATTTCCATGAATCAGATTTCTGAATTGCTCAAGCAGGGTGAAGATATTGTTATTATAGATAATGAAACAGGTAAAGACCTTACGGTGTCAATTGTTTCCAGCCTTATTGCAAGAGCAAATGACAGAGCCGAAGAGACAGTCTCTTCAGGAATGCTGATAAAGCTGTTTCGGAAAGGTGGAACCACTGTAACGGATTATACAAAAAAATACACCTCCTTATTGCAGAAATCCTTTACTATGGCTGAAGATGAACTGGATAATCTCGTAAAAAAACTGATTAAAAATAAAGAGATTTCAATATCAGAGGGCAGCAGAATCAGAACTGACATCACAGGATTTACCAGAGTGATGAAACTATGGATCTCTCAAACCATAGACAGGCGCGTTAATGAAATCCTGAGTGCTATGAATCTTGCCACTAAAGATCATGTCAATCAACTGGACAGAAGAATCTCTCTGCTGGAAAAAAAAATTAATACCTTTGAAACTCTGCAGCAATCAGATAAAGAGGAATATGAAGAGAAATAAGTGTAAAACCGGAAATAATGATGTTCACAATGATTTATTCATCTCTTTAAAACGTTCCTTACAGGCTTTTCAGTCAAACAGAATCCGCTCTACCTATGAAGATATCAGACAGGATCCTGAGTATGAAATGCTGGGGGAATTTTTTTTTAATAAATTATATGCACCTGAAGATTTTACATTGAGAAATACCAGTATAAAAAAATTACACAAGGCTCTGGACGGTAAGCTTTATAAAGGCATAATTGCAGGAGCAGCCAAGGTAATTGAACTCCATGAAATTACTGACAGCCTTGATAATTTAATGGTAGATAAAATGATTGAACACGGTATGGGTCCAGGCACCACCATGGAGGAATACAAACAGATTTACAGATCACTTGATAACTATGATCAACGCATTTATCAGATAAACCTTGGTGCAGAGGTAACCAGAATTTTTCACAGTCTGAGTGGCAAATGGGTTGTCGGTATCTCATTGAAAACTGTTAAAACCGCAGCAGTATTGTTTAATATTCAACCTGTAATTCATTTTGTATATGACGGTTATAAATCTTTTAAAAAAATCAATAATATTGATTATTTTTTAGATACGGTTCTTGAGCGGGAAATTACCTGGCATAATGAGATATGGGATAGTTGAAACTTATGGATAATTCTTTATGAAAAGAGCGTTAATACTTGCTGGCGGCGGGGCGAGAGGCTCTTTTCAGATTGGTGTCTGGAAATACCTTGTCAGCATCGGATGGAAGCCGGATATGATATGCGGTACCTCTGTGGGAGCTATCAATGCTGTTGCAATTGGTTCAGGCATGGATTTATCAACCTTGATTCATCTATGGACCTCTTACAACCGTCGCAGGATGTATCATTTTAATTTTTTGAGATTTATTGCTGATATTCTGTCTGGCAAAGCGGTAAAACCCCTTTTTGATACGACCCCTTTAAAAAATATGATCCTCAGTAATCTTGACTTTACAGCATTAAAAAAAAGCGAGACTGAAATTATAATTACTGCTGTTAACATGCTGACAGGTCATCCGGAATTTTTTGATCAAAAAGTTATCAGGCTGGAACATATTCTGGCTTCCAGTGCAATGCCTCTGCTCTTTCCATGGCAGGAGATAAATGGCGAGCCATACTGGGATGGTGGTGTAATGGTCAACACCCCGTTGGCTCCAGCCCTTGAATTCGGAGCTGACGAGATTATTGTGGTTTTACTGTCACCAGTAGGTCATAAGAAATTATCAAAACCTGAGAATCTGCTCATGGCCGGGGAATACCTGTTTGAACATTTTCTTTCCGGATCATTTCAGACAGATCTCATGAACTATGGATTTAACGGAAAAAGATATCTGAAACATAGTGAACCGCTGAATAATAATTTAAATATAAAACATAAAATCCAACCAAGACTGATAACGCTTTCTCCCTCGAAAATGCTTGGCTTCAAATCATTATTGAGTTTTTCCAAAACCCAGGCCAGAAAACTAATTGATGAGGGATATCTTTCAGCACGCAGCCAGCTTGACAGATGGTTATAAAAACATGAGTCTGGAGCGGAGCATTTTGCTAAAATGGTCCATAAAAAACTCTTATGTCACTTAAATAAAAATTTAATTTAAAGGAATAATATAAATGCTTCCGGAATATTTTGAATTTACACTTCCAACAAAATTGATCTATGGTGCCGGGATTCTCGAATCTATTGAGGAGTCTGTTGCCAGGTTTAAAGATAAAAAAGCACTGCTTGTGACAGATGAAATCCTTCTTAAGGCCGGTCCTGTGAGCAGAGTGAAAAAAGGGTTTAAAAAAGCAGGGATTCATATTGCTGCTACATTCAGTAAAGTTCCTCCAAACTCTACCATTAAAACCGTTCAATACTGTGCAGCTCTCGGAAAAAGAAGAAAATGTGACATGATCATAGCTGTTGGTGGTGGAAGTGTTATTGATACAGCCAAGGTTGCTAATCTGTTAATGACAAAAAAAGGGAAAATACAGGATCATATGGGCGCTTATCTTCTTGACTCCCATGATACGCTTCTGCCTTTCATTGTTATCCCGACAACAGCAGGCACAGGTTCTGAAGTGACAAAGGTTGCTGTGATTGCTGATCCTGACAATGATGTAAAGCTTCCATTTGCTGAAGAGCAGTTCCTGCCTGATCTTGCCATACTTGATCCTGAAATGACGGTTACCATGCCTGGCAGATTAACCGCTTTCACAGGAATGGATGCCCTTGTTCATGCCATAGAGGCTTATGTGGATAAAGAGTGGTCTCCTGCATCTGATGCCCTTGCATTACATGCAATTAAACTGATAACTGAAAATATTCTGCAGGCATGTAATAAGCCTGAAGATCTGGAAGCCAGAGGTGCTATGCAGGTCGGCAGTTTTCTGGCCGGTGTTGCTTTTTCCCACTCCATGGTGGGAATGGTACATGGTATTGCCCATGCTCTGGGAGGGGTCTATCATATACCCCACGGTCTTGCCAACACCCTTATTCTCCCTGAAGTTATGGAGTATAATCTGAATGCACGCCTTGAGAGATATGCAGATATTGCTCTTTCAATGGGGGTTTCCTTTCCAAGAATTATCCATGGCAGCCAGAGCGTGATAAAATCAGGCGTGCTGGATCTGGTTTCCAGAGCAGCAAACAAAACAAATATTGACTCTTTGAAAGATATAGTTGAATCAAAGAGCCATGAAGTGAGAAATTACACCATAAAAAAACTTGATAATTTAGGATTTGTTGATGATTGGATCCGAAAACAGGCAGCAACGGCAGGTATAGAAAAAATTAGAACCCTTACCCGACAGCTTGCTTTTTTGACAGATATGCCTCTGAATCTGGAAGATGCAGGAATAGATGACAATCTTGAAAAAATTGAACAGCTTGCTGATACAGCAATGGAAGATGGATCCATGCTGTATAATCCTGTAGAACCGGATAGGGATGCTGTAATTGAAATTATCAAAAAAGCGTTTTACTCAAAGGCAAAACCCCTTAAGGTTTCAGGAGGGGATCTCAGGTTCGCCCGTCAGAAAAAGAAAATCAGGAAAAAAATTGAAAATGTTTTTTCATCCAGCAGAATGCTTTATGATGTGCTTGGCGGATTTTATGAAATATTGGAAAACGATCCTGAAATAGGACCCTCCATTCATCATACCGGCCTCTGTATTCAATTTCAGTATACAAATCCCGAAGCTTCAATAACAATTGATGCATCAGGTGAAGAGATTACAATTATCCAGGGAGATTTTAAAGGAACACCCCAGGTCACAATGAGCATGGCAGCCGATTTTGCCCATAAGTTCTGGCACGGCAGAGTGAATCTTGTGAGTGCCCTTACAAAAAGAGAAGTTAAAGCAAAAGGGAATGTGCCTAAAACCCTTAAACTGCTTCCTGTACTTAAACCAGCCTATCAGTTATATCCCGATTTTTTAAGGGAAAGAGGGCTCGAACATCTGATTCTGGAATAATTCCATAAAATAGTTGCATTATCAACGATTTTATATGATATTATTTATATGTTTGATATGAGATAAAGCAGGTGGAATGAATTTGTTATATATTTTTATCTGAATCTCGTAAAGAATAATAAAATCTTTGAATGGAGCGGGAAAATAAGTATATGGAAAAATTCGATCAGATTATTGATTTCTCTATTGCATACCTTGTCGGCAGGACATCCAGATCAATTATTAAAAGATTGGGCAAGAAGTTTTTAGACAGAGGTTTTGATGTCAGCTATGAACAGTGGAGTATCCTTGTGCATCTATATCGAAAAGATGGACAGACTCAGCAGGAACTTGCACGAGTCGCAATTAAAGATAAAGCTGCTGTCACCAGATTGTTAAACATTCTTGAGAAAAAAAATATTGTGCTTAGAATTACAGACAGGCATGATAAAAGAAGTAAACTCATCTATTTAACCAATAAAGCCAAAGATTTTAAACCGGCGTTGATTGAAATTGTTGAGGAACTGCTGCAGGAGGCAGAACAGGGTATTCCCCGGGATGAAATTATTAATTGTAAAAAAACCTTAAATAAGATTTTTTATAATATAGACTCGTTAAATCAATAATAGAGATCAGTTGACAATGGTATTCACTCTATTCCTCATAGAGCAATGCGGGGTTTGAAAGTGAAAAATCATAAATCTGTCAGATTGATATAGGTTTCGAAATGCTCCTTTAACAGGTTATAATCCTTCTCTTTGATGGAAATCATATCATTACACAATATATCGCTGTTCATGTTCATACCTGCCCACTCCAGCCATTTCATCAAAACCCGGCTGGAGTCAAAAAAACCGTGAATATAGGTTCCTGCCACTCTGTTGTCTTGAGTCATGCAGCCGTCTGTGTCTTTACACGGCACACCATTTCTTGAAGTAATGTCAATCAGAGGTGTATTCCCATCTGAATAAGTGGAACCCATATGAATCTCATACCCCCTGCCCTTTGAATTATGCCATCTGAAGTCACTGATAGTCGTTGTTTTCGGTGCTTTTAATGTTGTTTTTACCGGCAGCAGTCCAAGTCCTCTTGTAATCCCGGGTTTTCCTTCTAATCCATGGGGATCATCTACAAATGTTCCAAGCATCTGATAGCCGCCGCAAATTCCAAAGATATGACCTCCTGTGTTATAATACGCTTCCAGAGACGTTGTAAATTTTTTTAATAACCACTCTAAATCTTCCCTTGTGTTTTTTGTGCCTGGAATAATGACCGCTTGAAATTTTGATAAATGTTCAGGTTTGTCAAAAAAAACAGTCTGCACCTCTTTTACATGCGAGAGAGCGTGAAAATCTGTAAAGTTTGCAATATGGGGCAGCCTGATTACACCGATTGCCGGCTTCCCACTTTGAAAATCTTTAAAATTACTGCATTGCTCAATTTCAACTGAATCTTCTGCATCAATTTTAAAGTGTGTATACCAGGGAAGAACGCCTAACACTTTTTTTCCAGTTTTATGCTCAATCCATTCAATCCCGTCATTAAACAGGTTAATATCACCTCTGAAACGGTTGATAATAAAACCTTTTATCATGTCCCGATATTTAGCGGGAAGACACTGGAGCGTACCGATGATCTGTGCAAACACGCCACCTCTGTGTATATCAGCTGTAAGGATTACATCAGCATCAGCATATTCAGCCATGGCAAAGTTAACGATATCATTGGGCATGAGGTTTACTTCAGCACATGACCCGGCACCTTCCATAATAATCCTTTCATTCTCTCTGCTGAGCTCATCAAATGCTTTGCACGCTTTTTTAAAATAAAAATGTTTATTTTTATGGTAATCCATTGCTGTATGGTTACCATGAACCCTTCCATTAAGAATAACCTGGGATTTTTTTTCACCGGTTGGTTTTAGTAAAATAGGATTCATTTTAACATTTGGAATAACTCTTGCCGCCTCTGCCTGCACAATTTGAGCACGGCCCATTTCAAGACCCTCAGGCGTTATTCCTGAATTATTGGACATATTCTGTGATTTAAAGGGGACGACTTTTTCCCCTCTGTCTGCAAGTAATCTGCATATTGCTGCTCCAATGATGGATTTGCCCACATCAGAACCGGTTCCAAGGACGGCGATATTTTTTTTCATTATTTTTCTATTCCAATCCGTGCTTTTACACCCTGTTTATAATAGTGTTTAATTTCTGTCATTTCAGTCACAAGATCTGCTTTATCAATCACGTTCTGAGTTGCACCGCGACCTGTTATTACAAGTTCTACATTTTCAGGTTTCATATCCATCAGCGCTAAAAGCTCTCTCTCTTTAAAAAGACTGCACATAACTGCCACATTGGCTTCTTCTGCAATAACAACATCATGTCTGTTGTTTTTTAAAATTTCATATAATTTTCTGTATCCTGCAGCTCCTGCGGCAATATCTGCTTCAGACGGCCTCCCTTTTACAAACTTTCCCACTCCGTACTGTTCAATCGTGATATTCTCAAACCTGGATAATGCCTTGATTTCAGAATAATCACCCTTTTTCAGGAATTGAACAATATAAACTGAGAGTCCAGCCCCGGCAGCTCTTAAAGCCAGGCCCAGGCTTGCCGTTGTTTTTCCTTTGCCGTTGCCCGTATAGACTTGAATATATCCTTTCATTATTTTTCTCCCCTC
Source organism: uncultured Desulfobacula sp. (assembly GCA_964636495.1). GTDB lineage: Bacteria > Desulfobacterota > Desulfobacteria > Desulfobacterales > Desulfobacteraceae > Desulfobacula. The sequence continues at coordinate 15,318 of CAZWSL010000043.1, forward strand.
ACTTCTCTAATAATGATTTCTAACCTGTCTGCCACATAACTTCAGAATGCATCACACCATCCATCCGGAAATCTTATCACTTTCTGCCTGACAGCCAGGGCAAACCACCCTGGCGGGGTATCCGGGTTAGCACAATAACGGCATTATATTTCATATTTTTTTGCATACCCTCTGGGTGTAAAAAGAAAATCAAGGTATCGTAAAGAAGCACTGGAGCCTATGAATAAAACAGTCTGCATTCCAATATCTGCTTCATCCATCTGCGCCAGGGTAGTGAATGATATATTTTGATTTTCTCTCATAGCTCCTGTCACAACAGCAACCGGAGTGGAACCCTTTCGATGTTCCAATATAATTGCCTGTGTTTTTTTGATCTGCCAGTTTCGTTTTTTACTTTTTGGATTGTAAATTACAATAACGAAATCTGCCATTGCAGCACAGGATAACCGTTTTTCTATTTTTTCCCACGGAGTTAAAAGATCACTCAGGGAGATCGCAGCAAAATCGTGTGTCAAAGGTGCACCTGCCAGTGCCGCTCCGGCAGCAAGAGCGGGAATTCCCGGAATAATTTCAAGATGCAGACTGTTTTTTTCCTCTGAATCAGAATATCCGTCATCAGATCTTATCAGTTTTATACGCCTCTGTTCACAGATTTCAAAGACAAGACCTGCCATTGCATAAATGCCCGGATCACCACCTGAAATCAGTGCGCATGACTTCCCTTTTAAAGCAGTCTCAATTGCTTTTTCAACTCTCACTATCTCCTTTGTCATACCGGTAGAGATAATCTCTTTATCAACAACAAGATCTTTAATCAGATTGATATATGTTGTATAGCCTGCAATACATTCAACCTCTTTGATTACCTCAATCGCTCTGCGGGACATATAGGAGAGATCTCCCGGTCCTGTTCCTATTACATAAAGTGTCATTCTTTTATTGCCACTGCAATAGTGACATCCCTGGTTTTTTGTTTTGGTATTAATAAATTTCCATTGTCCGCCGATAAAATGGCTGCTGCTTCACAAACACTTTTTACGCCAATATATTTTTTTACAACCATTGAAGGGTTTTTAATTGTTGTAACTGAGTTTAATGCTTGATTGTCATAGAAATCAATTTTGATTTTCATACTCTCTGAGAGCTGTAATAATCCCTCTTCATCTTTTTTTACACGGGTTGTTGCAAATCTGAAAACACTTTGAATTGACAATCTGTTTTTTTTAAAAACTGAAATTAAAAACTCCTGGATATCTTTCAGGGATGTTCCCCTGTTACATCCTATTCCCACTGTTAAAACCGGTGGCCGCAGAATAAAAGTTTCACGTGAAACCTTTTTTATTTTATGGGAACAGAATATGTAATTTTTATCTCTGTTTTTTTTATTACGATTTTTTTTTCCATGTTCAAGTGTATCTGTCAATAAACAGTCTGGTATATCTTTTTTAATTATATTGAAAGGATCATATAAGTTGACACGATTCCCTTTTAAAAATTCCATGTTAATATATTTGATGTTATGCGGGGTTTCAATATAAAGGTTTCTGTTCTGTGCTATCAGATCAATGGAGGGAAGATTATTAATATCAGTTGCTGTTGTTATAACAGGGTCGGCATTTATGAGAGCAGCAATTTTTCTGGCAAGAGAGTTTGCTCCTCCAATGTGTCCTGATATTAAACTGATGGCGTGATTGGCCTGGTCATCTACTACAACCACTCCGGGATCAATCAGTTTTGATTGTATCAGAGGTGCAATAATTCTAACAGCAATCCCGGTTGAGAAAATAAAAATATGATTTGAAAAATTGTTAAATTCTTTAACAATTTCCGCTGATAATTTTTTAAATACAAAAATATTTTTTGATTTGTTTTTCTCTTCATCCTGTAATAATTTTTCAGAGACAAACAATACAGAATTTTTGACAGAAGTATTAATTTTCCGGCCAATAGTTTTCCCATTAGGAGTGATAATCCATATTGCAACGGGAAAAGTTTTACTGTTTTGAGATTCTATATCCATGGGAAAAACTCGAATCATATAATTTTGATTTTAAAATTTTTTTTGAATTTATATCTTTACATGCCTCTATACATTTTCCTGTAATAATCAGAGCATGCCTTTTGATACTGTTTTTTTCACACTCTGATGCAAGGTTGCGTGCTTCAGTATAAATTATTTTTTCTTCCGGATGACTTACTTTGTATGCAATAGCACATAAAGAGTCTGAACCGTAATGTTTTGTTAAAATTTTTTGTACTTTTTGAATATGGCCAATACTTAAATATATGGCCATGGATGCTTTATGCGCTGCCAGTTTTTCAAGATCTTCTGACTCTGGAACCGGAGTTCTTCCTGCAATTCTTGTCAAAATCAATGTCTGGGTTATTTCCGGAAGCGTAAATTCCATGTTCATTCTGGACGATGCAGCAAAAGCTGCAGTAACACCGGGGATTACTTCACAGGGAATGTCAGCCTTTTCCAACTCCTTGATCTGTTCATAAATTGCCCCGTACAAAGAGGGGTCGCCTGTATGGAGGCGAACCACTTTACAACCCTTTTCATGGTATGTTTTTATGGTATTTATGATCGTATCAAGATCCATATCTGCACTGGATATGGTTTCACTTTTTTCACCCTTCCAGCAGAGAACCGCCTCCGGTACTAAGGAGCCTGCATATATTATCAGATCGGCATTTTCAAGAGCCCTTCTGGCTTTAACAGTTATAAGATCAGGGTCTCCCGGTCCTGCGCCTGCAAAAACTACACTCTTTTTTTTCATAATATTCCCACTTTTACCCTGTTAAATTATTAAGTCATCCTTATTAAAAACATATTCCCCGGATTTTTAAAAATGTTGCTTATCCTGGTTTTCTCCCTGATATAATCCAGACAGGATTAAGAGATTCAAATCTTTCACCAAAAGGCATTTCTTTTAATCTTGAGATTTGAATCTGTACAGCTCTGGGCTTGAAATCATAGTTTTTCAGTATTTCCAGTGCAGTCTGAAAATTTTGTATCAGAACAGTGTTGACTACTAAAACACCAGATGGTTCAAGTTTTTCACAACATACTCTTATTATCTCTTTCAGCTCTTTTCCTCCGCCTCCAATAAAAATTCTATCAGGAGTTTGCTTTATTTCATCAATATTATCAGGAAATTCACTGTTTAGAACCGTTAAATTATGGCAGTTGAATTTTTTTATGTTGTCCTTGATATCTGAAATACGATTTATATTTTTTTCAATCGCATACACTGAACCATCTTGAAGCTGCAATGCCGCTTCAATACCAAGGGACCCAGATCCAGATCCGATATCCCATAATACATGATTGCTTTTACTGAGCTGTAATTTGGAGAGTGTTATGGTGCGCACTTCAGATTTGGTGATCAGCCCTTTGGAGTGCTGAAACTCTGAATCTTCCATCCCGATATGTGTTTCAAATGATTTCTCTTCTGTTCTACAGCCTGTTTTTTTTAATATAACAATATTCGGTTGAGAAAAATTCTGTCTGAAAACAGGTTCAAAATTATGAAACCATGTTATTTTCTCTTTTGATTTATCTCCAAGATTTTCAAGTACACACAATTTAAAGTTATAAAAACGGTGTTTTTTTAATTGAGACGCAATATAACCCGGATCATTTTCAGGATCTGTTAAAAAAGCAATTTTATCAACATCACCTATTGATGAAAATTGGAAGGCATTTTTCAGTTTTCCGTGAAGGCTGACTATTTTTGCATTGTGCCATGGCTCTTTAATTGCCGCAAAAGCAGCTGAAACTGAAGATATATTTGAATGGATACGGATCTGTTTTTTGTCAAAATGATGTATTAGTGTGGATCCTATACCGTGGAAAAGAGGGTCTCCGGAGGCTAAAACAACAATTCTGTTATTATCAATTTTTTCTTTGATGATATTCACTATTCTGTCAATGGATGATTGAATAGGAATTTTTTGTACGTCAGGCAGATCAAACATCTCCAGATGACGTCTGCCCCCGACGAGTACATCACACCTCTTAATCATCTTCATATGATTTTGTGTAAGGTCTTTTCTGCCCAGACCCATGCCTATTACGTCAAGTGAGTTCATATTTTCCATGTAGTCTCTAATTTATAAACTGTAAAGATGCTTTCTGCTGATTGCACCGGTGGTCTCATTTTTTAATACTATCCTATCATATAGTATATGCTTCCTACTAAAATAACACTCAATACTCTGAAAACCTGGCCGGATAATAGCAGCTGCAGACCCATTTTAGGAGAAAAAATCCCCATATACCGTGGCAGTTGATGTCTGAGAGCTCTTAAGGGAAATGCCAGGATATTGCCAAGCAGCAATGCAATAACTGTCTGCTTGACAGTCAGGACTCCTGCATTGAGTAAAGCGCCTGCAGCAGCAAATCCGGAAGTAAATTCAGCAGCAAAACTCAATATTACCACTGACAGGGATTCTATCGGTATGATGGAAAGTGTAAGTGTCCTGGATAGTGTCTGATTTAAATAATCAAAAACGCCATTTAAATGAAGGATAAATACAATGGTATAGATAGGCAGAACCCAGATAGCAATTCTGACTATGCGGCCTGGTAATTTTGATCTGATATTTTGAAATATTGTTGAGAACTCTCTTTTTTTCTCATTTTTTTTAATCGGTTTCTGCTGGTTATCCTGTCCGGTTGAAACCGGCTCTGCAGGAATAAAAATTTTACCAAATATGAGAAAACAGATGGTTCTGAAAAGGGTGGCCAGAAATGTAATGATAAAATATAATGCGCCGGCATATCCTGTTAATGGCAATACAATAAAAACAGTTGTCGGGAGGTGTAGAAAAAATGCAGGGAACTGATTTGTGTAGTTTGTTAAAAACAGCTGCATTTTGCTGATTTTTTTTTCTTCATAAAAATCAAGAAGCATGGCATTGGCAGAAACACCTGAAATAAATGCAGCCGTGAAAGCTGCACTGCATCTGTTCCCGAGTTTGGAAAAGGAAAACAGGGGTCTTGCAATAACCGCAAGGTGTCTTGTCCATCCGAATCCTTCTATGATCTGCCCTGCAAAAAGTCCTATGCTGATGAACATGAGAAGACGTAACAGAGGGATTCCAAGTTTATGGATCCCAACCGCAAGGCTAAAATTTTCAAAATAGATCATACTGAAAATCAGAAAGAGAAGAGTGAAACCTGCAGAGAGTCCAAGATTTATATAGGGGATTTGTTTTTTATGTTTCATTTTGACGACAATATCAATGTCCAGTAATCAGGTGCTTTTTTTTCAAGTTCATCAATATCTTCTATAATCTGTTCATGTCGGCGGCTGCATTTTGACACAGCAACAGCTTTGCTGTCCAGGTCAGTCTCTTTCAAGGCTTTATTGATATCCTTGATATTTTTATATGCCTTTACAATGGCAATGTTTTCTACATTATTGTTATTTCTTATCTGATCACCTCCAAAAGCACCGGAAGTTACAAGGAGAGACTCTTCACCTTCAACAAGAATCCTGTTTAATCTTGCCGATGCAGCATGATATGAAGTAATGCCGGGGACGGTTTCAATGTGTGCCTCCGGCATAATGCAACTCATTTTTTTTAAAATATAACCAAAAGTTGAATAAGTTGTAGGGTCACCAAGTGTTAGAAATACTGCATTTTTACCCTCTTTGAGTTCTGCTGCAATCAGTTTTGCATTATGGGTCCATGCCGTTTCAACCTGTTTTTCATCTTTGGTCATCGGGAAAGAGAGTTTTTCAATCCTGGCTGAAGAAGATATATATGGTGCTGCTATTTCAACAGCAAGAGAGTAATTGTTCTTAGATGATGCAGCAGTAAAAATAATGTCTGCCTCTTTGATTACCCGGACAGCCTTTATTGTCAAAAGCTCCGGGTCTCCAGGGCCAACTCCCACTCCAAAGAGCGTTCCTCGATTTTTCATTATATAACCTCTTTCATTTTCCAGTTCATCCACTATATCATTTTGCTATTGCAGATCATTATTTATAAAAATATCAGGATAAAGTATTGTTCCAATTGTAATGATACCATTATAAAGCCTTGGAACAGGCCTTGACACAATACTTTCATCAATTAAATATATTTGATTGTTCCTTATTGCCTTAATAATATTAAATCCAGGTTCATTTTTTATTGATTCTATATCAATTCCATTCATCACGCCCTGCTGGGCAAGAAATATATCAATCTGGGATGCTTTTGCAAGAATGCGTTCTTTCCCATAATTTGCAATATTTGTGTTGCGTGAGGATATGGCATCCACAGCCACATTAATGCCACCTGCTGTTTCAAGGGCAAAAATCGGCATGGCTGTTTGTGTAAAGGTTTTCATCCTTGTGTGAATTGCTTCAAAATAGACTCTTTTTTTATCTCTGATGTTTTCTGTCTTATTTTTAACTGACTCTATTTTCTTTTTAAAATCCGTTATCATTCTGCGGGCTTGTTTTTCTCTTCCCGTTAACAAACCCAGTGTGAGCCAGTAAGCATACATCTCTTTTACCCCGGAAGGCTGCAAGGAGACAATTGTGATTCCTGTTTTTTCAAGCTGCCTGATTAACCGGGGATATCCATTATCAATCATCGGTCTGATGAGCACAAGATCCGGCATAAAAGCAATAAATTTTTCAGGTCCGTCGTGATATGAAAATTTCGGTTTTGTTTTTACATCTGCCGGAAAAGTATCATTAATGGAAACACCTGTTATGTTATTCTCAAGACCAAGATAATAAAGATTTTCTGTATGGGCTCCATATAAGGAGATGATCCTGGTGAACGGCTCTGTAATAAGGATTTTCCGCCCTTTATTATCTTCAATCTCCATGGCTGAAGTACTGCCTGGCATGCTGCCTGACAAAAAAATGACAACAAAAGTGATAAGATTTATAGCAAGAAATTGTATCACTTTTTTTCTTTTCAGCCTGTTTTTGCTCTCAGTTAGTCGGATAATACACCTGCTTTGACTCTATTAATTCATTATACTCAACAATTGCATTTACATTGAAAACCGCTTTAATGATCTGTTCTGATAAAATTTTCTGGGAATTGCCAAAAGCCTTAATTTCACCTTTTTTCAGAACCAGTAATTTATCAGCCCAGCTCGAAGCAAGATTTAAATCATGAAAAACAGTTATTATCATTTTATTCTTATCTTTAATGGATTGTTTTAAAATTCGCAGTATCTGCAGGGTATGGTTGATATCCATACTGGAAAATGCTTCATCCAGCAGCAGAATCGGTGTGTCCTGGCATAAAGCCCGAGCAAATACACACCGCTGTTTCTCTCCTCCTGAAAGTTCATTGATTTTTCTTTTTCTCAAATGTTTTATCTCGCAGGCCGCAAGAGCTGATTCCACCTTTTGAATGTCATTGGCATCTGGATGTGAAAATCGTGCTATATAGGGATGTCTGCCCATCATAACAACCTCTTCAACACGAAAGGGAAAATTTATACTGTAGTCCTGGGAAACAATTGATATTTTTTTTGAAAGCTCTTTTTTTGCAAAAGATAAAATATTTTTATTATTGATTGTAATTTCACCGGCAGATAATCTTAAAAAACCTGAAATCAAATCCAGAAGGGTTGTTTTACCACTTCCATTCGGTCCTATAATAGAGTAGAAAAAACCCTGTTCAAAAAAGCAGTTAACATTTTTTATAACCATGGTGTTTTCATAGGCAAAAGATATATTATTCAGTTTTAACTGCATGGTTTTATTTAAATCTATTCTTTTTAAAAATCCAGCAGAACAGGGGACCGCCTGTCAAAGCGGTTAATATCCCGATGGGAATCTCATAGGGTAGAACTGCTCTGGTTATTGTGTCGGCAAACAGCAGCAGCAAAGCACCGGCAAGCATTGACAGCGGGATCAGTTTTCTGTTGTCCGGGCCTGTCATAAGCCTTACCATGTGTGGAACCAGAAGCCCTACAAAACCGATGATACCCGAGACAGAAACGCAGACTGCTGCAAGCAGGGATCCGGTTACCAGAAGGATTACAAAGGTTTTTTTCAGATCCACACCAAGACTTGAAGCAGATTTGGCTCCAAGTGAAATCAGATTCAGATCCCTGGCATAGAATATGGAGATCAAAAATCCGCCTGAAAGAAAAATTGTGACAACAAGAAAATCAAGCCAGGTTTTAGAAGCAAAGCTTCCCATCAGCCAGAAAATTATGACAGCTACCTGTTCATTGGCAATAAATTTAAAAAAACTGATACCGGCTGATAAAATTGCCCCGACAATAATTCCCGATAAAATCAGGTTGGTGGAAGAGAGGCCGGCAATTGTATTTTTTGAAGAGTAGGATAGAAAAATGACAGCAATGAGAGTGGCACATGCCCCGATAAAGGCAAACAGGGGAACAGAAACATAAGCTGCACTTAAATTCAACAGGATGGCGATGCTTGCGCCAAATGCTGCTCCGGCTGAGACACCAAGGGTGTAGGGATCAGCAAGCGGGTTTAACAGTATACCCTGGAACAGGCTTCCTGATATGGCAAGAGCTCCCCCAACAGCTGCAGCCGTCAGGATTCTCGGGAGCCTCACATCAAACATGACAGCTGGCCAGGTTTGATTTACACTGTTTAATATGTCAGGATCAAGACCTGATTTTCCATATAGAATCAGGAAAATATCTTTGACGGGTATGTGAATATATCCCATGGAGAGGGATATGAGAATCATTGATAACAGTAAAAGGGAGAAAAAGATCACCAGATATCCTGTTCTCCCTTTTGATATGGCATTGGGTATACTCAATGGTTTTCCATAATCTACAGGTTGATACCTGACGCCTCGGCAGCATCTTTAATATGATCTATAAAAAGATCTGCAAATCCGTTGTTGGATCCAAGTCCCTGAAGAATAGTCTCTACATTAAATCCGGCATTTTTTAAAATGGTTTTCCAGGAATCCTCCTCATCAGAAGCCATGTCATTCTTTGCATGGTCTCCTGCCACAATCATCATTGGTTTTAATAAAATGTTTTCAATTTCCGGTTTAGAATGGAGAAGGCTCTTCTTGACATCCTCGATACCTGGATACCCTTCAACACCTCCGACAAATGTTTTAATGCCGGGATATGTCTGCCGCATTAATTTCTGGAATTCAACACATAATCCAGTAGACCACAGTTCATTACCATGTGCCATATATACAAGGGCGGCATTTTTCTCTTTTGCAAGGGCTGCATCACCTGCAAACGTTAAAACAGCCTTCTTCATATCGTCGTGATAAGGATATACATCGCTGATCGTACCAAGAGCCGGCCTGCCAAGGGCTATTTTATTAAAAGGTTTCCATTTTTCCCGGACCGTCTTTATTGACCGGATGGCATTTACATATTGACTTAAATCCGTAAATTGTTCCATGTGGAACAAATGGGTGGGTTGCACGATAACATCCTTAAATCCCTCACTTTTTAATTTGCCAAAAGTGGATAAAAGGTTTTGTGTAAAGATGATTTCATCTGGTATCCCCTTGTTTCTCCACTCATCCGGGTTCTTGCTTCTCTTTTCCCATATTGAACGAATAATATTTGAAGTGAATACAACCTTTACTTCTGTTTGTGGAAATGCTGCTTTTACCCTGGTTGAGATGTTTGTGATTGACTTTACAGCAGACGGTACCGTCGTTCCAAAACTGGCAACAATGATGGCAGTCTTTGCATAAAGCGGGGAGCTGAAAATAAGGCTTGAAATAATAATAAATGTAATTAATTTAACTCTCTTCATAATATATCCTCGATATTATAAATTAATATTATGCAAGATATTTAAGCAGCAATAAAAATCCCATACCAGAACCATTCTGATATGGGAACCGTTTTTATCCTCATTTTATTGATCTGCTTAGACCCTCGCAAGCGACACGATCAAATATCCAGGCAGGTTTTCTGACTCTCGGATCAATTTACTTGTCACACCTTCCTGCTGTTCTATACTCAACTCCAACAGTGGTATTATGACTTTCATTCCCGATTACAGCGGCGGGTCCGTTCCTGCTTTTCACAGGATTCCCTTTTAACTGCTCACAGCAGCACCTGAAAGTGCTAATAAAATAGCTATGTTGCAGAACGGTGTCAAGATTTTTTTTTGCTTTTTTGATAAAAACATTGCATTATGATTAAAAAAAAAACATATTAGGCACTATTAACTAATCAGAGGTAATAGAAAAATGAAACCGCAGGAAATTGAGGATTTAAGTTTTAAAATAATTGAGAAGGAAGCAGGAGAACACGAATTCAGCAGAGACAAATGGCACATTGTAAGGCGTATGATCCATACAAGTGCAGATTTTGAATATATTAATACAGTCAGGTTCTCTACTGGTGCAGTTGAAAAAGGCATTCAGGCAATAAAAAATGGCTGTCAAATTTTTACAGATACAAATATGGCAAGGGTTGGTATCAGAAAAAGTGAAACCGGTATGTTCGGGTGCAGTGTCAACTGCCTTATTGCTGATAAAAAAGTTGCTGAACAGGCAGAGCAGAATGGAACGACAAGAGCGGTTACTGCTGTGGATATGGCCTGCAGCCAGTTAAAAGGCGGAATTTATGTCGTTGGCAATGCGCCTACAGCGCTTTTAAGACTTATTGAACTGATTAAGGCGAAAAAGGTAAAGCCTGCTTTAATAATAGGGTTTCCAGTGGGTTTTGTAAATGCTGCAGAATCCAAGGCTGATTTATTGGAAGCAGGCGCCATGTCAGATGATTTCTCTTTTATTACCAACAGAGGCAGAAAAGGCGGATCTAATATTGCTGCAAGTGTTGTAAATGCGCTTGCTATTATGGCTGCCCGGAGCAGTGCAGGGCACGGGAGCGTTGTATAAGATGCTCTTTTATCGGGTTGCCACGTCAGATGAAAACAACAATGTCATCTAAACCAAAAATACTTAAAAAAGGATTTACGACCGGTGCGGCAGCAGCTGCTGCTGTAAAGGCTGCTTTATTGTCTATTGTTGACAAAGCTTCGGAAACTGTTGAAATCACATTTTTAACCGGGGAACGGAAAGATATTCAGATAAATTTTTTGAAAAAACATACCTTAGAAAGCAGTGAAGCAATTGTTATCAAAGATGCAGGTGATGATCCGGATATAACGCATAAAGCTGAAATTGGAGCTTTGGTAACCCTATGTGATGCAGGGAAAACAATTATTAAAATCAGTGGTGGAGATGGAGTCGGCACCATTACAAAACCCGGGCTTGAGCAGCCTGTAGGAGAAGCTGCCATTAATTCAGGCCCGAGAAAAATGATTCGGAACTGTGTAAAAGAGGTATTTGACAGGTTTAACATTAAAAACAAGCTGGTGGAAGTTAAGGTGTTTGTTCCAAAGGGTAAGGAACTTGCAAAGAAAACCTTAAACACCAGACTTGGCATTATAGGCGGAATATCAATTCTGGGGACAACAGGTATTGTTACACCGCTGTCCCATGATGCTTATATTGCAACCATTAAATCAAGTGTTTTTGTTGCTGCTGCAAGAAAATTAGATACACTGGTTTTTACAACTGGCAGGCGGAGTGAGCGCTTTGCCATGGAGAAATTTCAGGATAAGCAGGAAGAGGCTTTTATTCAGACAGGAGATTTTTTTAAAGCCTCCCTTGATATGGTATTAAAAAGAGCGCAAATAAAAAGTGTAATTTATACGGTTTTTTTTGGTAAAGCTGTGAAAATGGCATTGGGCTTTGAACATACACATGCAGCAAAATCCAGTATGTCTCTTGAAAAACTGGGTATATGGGCAGAAAGAACAGGTGGCAGCAGAGAGCTGCAGCATTGGATTGCAACTGCCAATACAGCACGTCACGCTTTTGAATACATATATCCCCGACACCCGGCATTGATGAGATTAATTGGAGAAAAAATAAAAATAAATGCAGAGTGTTTCTCAGAAAAAAGATTAAATATCAGAGTAATTATTTTTGATTTTAACGGTGAAACTGCTTTTGATTCGTTAAAAGAGCTGTAATTTCTACAGGTACATCTTCGGCCAGCACCCTTCTGCATCTGTTTGGGTCTGCTTGTATCACGCAGTTCCGGCGGATATGAAGCACCGGTCGAACATTTCCATCGAGACCTTTGCATAACCCCCTCTTTTGCCCGATTGCTACAGAAGATGGAAATTATAATCCTCAAAATACTCAATGTATTCCTCCGGTTATAATTTCCATCTTCCTTGCACGATAACAAAATTGAGCATTATGCAAGAGATCTCACATCATGAGCCGGATAATTTAACTCTTTTTCCTGTCACCTGCCATTATAAAAACCGTATCACGGGTTAAAACGCTATACTGAGTTGAGCAGTCATTGTGCCTGAATCATCATCATTCTCAAATAAAGAGTGGAGATATTCAAAAGAGAGAGTTGTATTGTCATAAAGAGCAGATGAGGCAGCAACGCCATATCTCTCCTCCGGTAAAAAATCATCTCCAAGATCACTGCCACTTTCATAACGAAGTGCAAGTTCAAGATTGTCAGCAGCCATAAAAGCGAATTCGAAATTGAAGGCATCCGGCTTAAACGCCTGTCCGTTATCAAAATTTAACTCTCCGGCCTGGAAACTGTCTGTGGCACTTATATATTCCAGCTCCACAAAATATTTTTCCAGAAAAGCAAGATTTAGAGAAAGACCAATACCTGGAACATCATTCACTATTGTTCCAGGCGGTGTTGCAATTTCTCCTTCAAGGCCGTCACTCTCTCCAATATTTGAGATATAAGACAGACCCAGTATAAGGTTGAATTTTTCAGAAACATCTGGCGTCAGTAAAGCACTGGCAGTAAAATCATCAATATGGTTATCATCTCCTGTCTGATCGATATCGCCATTATACAGTGCCAGGCATATTTCAGCCGATTTGCCTGTATAACCGATCTTGACGGCATGTTCATTGGTTTCACCTATTTCCAGTGTTAAAGGATCACTGATAAAATGGCTTTCAAAATTACCAAAGGGAATATACATCTTGCCGGCATTTAAGTAGAAAGATGTTATATCCCTGCCGTCCAGCACAATAAATCCCTCATCTACATTGACTGCATTGTCACCATCTTCCCATAATAAAAGAAGATGACCTCCAACGTGTTCTGAAATATCTGCATCAAGTCCCAACTCTACAGTTGCAAGGGCAATATCACTTGTATCGCCGGCATCTGCCTCTTCATAATTCGTTTCAACTTCAATCAGTCCGCTTAACGTTATTTTTTCTTTCCAATCCGGCAAGCTCTCTGCAAAAACCGGTAGAGACAGAAACA
>CAZWSL010000044.1:0-19899 GCA_964636495.1 uncultured Desulfobacula sp.
ACAAACTCACAGTTTTTATAATATGTCTGGTAGAGTTTTATCATCTCCCGGCCGGGGATATTTTCAGAAAGCTGATCTTTCATCAGGTAAGACATAACCAGCATGCCTTGTTTAAAGTTTCCAACACTGGGTGTAAACAGAGGTGGGGTTTCCAGACCTAAAACATACTGCATTTCAGGCAGGTGTTTATGGTTAAGCGAAAGCGCATAGGGCCGCTGAGAGTTTACTTCATCAAAATTTTCAGTATCTTCATAGTGGCTGATCATTCCCTTTCCACCGCCGCTGTATCCTGTAATGGAGTGACACACCAGATTTTGCCTCTTTGAAACAATATGATTTGTAATCAGAGGGTATATTGCCATGATGAAACCGGTTGCATGGCACCCTGGTACACAGACCCTGCTGCTGTTTTTTATCCTCTCTCTCTGGAGAGGGTTCAATTCGGGGATGCCATATGTCCATTCACTGTCTGTCCGGTGCGCTGTACTTGCATCAATCACTTTTGTACTGCTGCCGGTGATATACTGCATTGTCTCTTTTGATGCGCTGTCAGGCAGGCAGAGAAAGACAAGATCCGCCTCATCCAGCAGTTCTTTTTTGATTTCAGGGATTTTTTTATCTTTTTCAGCTATCTTTAAAATGTCAAGTTCATCCCTGCTGTTTAACATCCCTTCTATTTTTAAACCAGTTGTTCCAAACCGGCCGTCAATAAAAATTTTATGTTTCATTTTATTTTCCTTAATTCGTTGTATGGCAGACAATCTTCCTTCGGTATCACCCTGTATAATATTGTGTTATGAAAGTTTTTAATATCTTATAATATAAATCCAGGCTTTTTATGGATACATACTCACCTTTACCATGATGGTTCCGGCCATAGGGTCCGAATATAACAGAGGGAATATTTTTTTCAGAGGTAAAGCGAAGATCTGATGCGCCGTGATCCCTGGTTAATTCAACCTCTTTTCCCGAGATTTTCTTTCCAATATTCTGCAATCTGTTCACAGGATCAGCATCATCATGATTCACCATCATTGAAGCTTTGTGCAGCACCTCTACTTCAATATCTCTGATACGGTTAAATTTATCTATTATTTCAGGAATTGAGGTCTCTTCTGTATATCTTATGTCGAGTGTTAATTCGGCAAGGTCCGGTACTTTATTGGCAGTGTCTCCACCTTTGATGGCAGCAATATTGACAGTTGTTTTCCACCGGTCGCTCTCTGTTGTTTCAGGAAACAGTTTTTTAATCTCCATGGTTTTCTGCATCATTTTTTCAATGGCATTCTCCCCCAGCCATGGGCGTGATCCGTGGCAGGATACCCCTCTGGTTTTAATTTTCAGCCACAACAATCCTTTCTCTGCTATTGTAATATTGACTCTATCGGGTGAGCTGTGCCCCGGTTCTGAAGCCATGGCAAAATCTGAAGAGTATCCCAGGTCTTCAATCAGGTGTCTTGTCCCGTCATCTCCTCCTGTCTCCTCATCTGATACTATCATTAAAGCCATATCATGTTTAACTCCCTGTTCAGCCAGTTCTCTGAACAGCAGCATGTAGGAGGCAACACCTGCCTTCATGTCAACAGCTCCCCTGCCGTAGATATGATTATTTTCAACAAAGGGCATGTATTGTTCATCTTCAGCAGGAACAACATCTATATGACCATTGAGCAGCAGGTTTGATTTTTTTGAGTCTGAGCATGAAATATAGAGTGATCTTTTGCCATTGTTAAGAAACTCTTTAATGATTAAGCCGCAGTTATTAAAATATTCCTTAATATACTGCAAGCATTTTTTTATCTCTTCAGAATTGTTTCCGGTTGTTTTAAATTTAATCAGATCCAGAGTCAGCCGGATCAACTCATTTTTGCTGTTTTTTTCTTCCATGTAATTTACTCTCATTTCTTATTTGTTGTCTGTTCATATTTGAAGCTGTATCACCTCAGATCTCTTAAAGGATTTTTATCGGGTCCGCCTACCGGGTTTGTATGAAATAAGGAAGATACCTGTAATCACTAAGCATGCACCGATATATTGAATTCCTGAAAGCGTCTCATCAAAGATGACTACGGATAATGCAATGGTAGTGATAGGTTCAATATTAAGCAGCATCGAGGCTTTGATGGAACCAATCAATTTTAATCCGGCAAAAAAAGAAATATACGCAATAAACTGGAAAAAAGCTGAGCTTGTCAGGAACAGGAGGCCAGATGCTGAGAGTTCATTGAGTGAGTTGTCCTTAAAAAGAAGTAAGCCAAATAATACAGCACCGCTGGAGAGGGTATACAGACTGACAACCTGGGGGTTGGCTTTGCGAATGGTCAGATTGCCGATTGTGATGAACAGTGCTACACCAATAGCAGCTATCAGTGCAAACAGTATTCCTGTAATATGAAGACTGCCGGAGGTCTCAATCTCCATGGCAAGATACAATCCGAAAAATGCCAGACCAAAGGCAGTCAGCCGAATCACACTGAATGGCTCTTTTTCCGTAAACCGGGCGATGATAAATACAAAGAAAGGACCGGTATAAAATATTAGAACTGCCAGGCTCACGGGTATGTAGTGGATGGCACTCAGGTATCCAAAGCCTACCATAAAAACGGTGATACCCAGTGCAAAGGCTGCATATCGTTCAGAAGAGCCAATTTTAATGGGACGGTTTGTTATCTTATGATAAAAAAAAAGGAACAGGGCGGCAATAGCATACCGCCCGGCATTTGAAGTGTTCAGGTCCACTCCGTTTTCCAGTGAGATAACCGCACAAATAAAAGCACTTGAAAATGCAGTTCCGGAGATAATCAGCAATCCGGTACCTGCAAAGGATTTAAAGCCGTTCATTTAAGGGGCTACCCTGTAATCTTACAGCCATACCGATCAAATAAAAGGCAATGGTCATAAAAGTGATTGGTAAATGGGACCGGGGCCTGTTTGCGAATGGTGCTCAATAGATCTTCCCCTATTCATTTGTTTTGTTAGTCATCAACTGTTCCCTTTAAAATTTGCCCTACCGTTTCGATGTGGTAAAGCCAATATTTTTCTTATCCTGGTCCTGAACAACGATTATCAGGGGGGTTGAGCCTTCCCCAAAAAACTGGCACCGGAGTTAAGCCACATTTTTCAGGTTATACCATTCCTGCTCACAGTGAGCAGGCGTTTCTCAGCCGTTGGCCGAATGTTTTCGTCTCAGGTTATAATACATCTCTATATTTAACAAGTTTTCTTTCTGCTTCATCAAAAGTTTTAAAATGAATATGATGGATACCAAAGGAGATATCTCTCTTCGTTTATTTCAACCGTAAACCATGATTCAATTTGAACCTTCCAATTACCTGATCTGATACATGGTCTGATGGGTTTGAAGCTAAAAACAGAAAAACAGGATTGTTCCTCGACCTCCATGCATTTAATGGGGGTTTGAAAATCTGGTTTTAAGGATAAATTACTAATTTAAAATATCCTTTAAATAAAAACCGGTATGGCTTTTTAAGGATGCTGCAATTTTTTCAGGAGGACCCTGGGCAATAATTTCTCCTCCGTTACTGCCTCCTTCAGGGCCGAGATCAATTATCCAGTCTGCTGTCTTGATGACATCCATGTTATGTTCAATGATAATGACACTGTTGCCGGCTTCTGTCAGCCGGGATATCACTTTTAGCAGGAGTTTTACATCATTGAAGTGCAGCCCTGTGGTCGGCTCGTCAAGAATATAGAGAGTCCTGCCTGTATCCCGTTTGGCAAGCTCCCTTGCAAGCTTTATTCTCTGTGCCTCTCCACCGGAGAGCGTGGTTGCGGCCTGTCCGAGTTTGATATATGAAAGGCCCACATCCATCAGAGTGTTGAGAATTCTTGTAATTTTGGGATGATTTGAAAAAAGTTCTCCTGCCTGGATGACAGAGAGGTCAAGAATATCTGAAATATTATGGTCCCTGTATCTTATTTCAAGGGTTGCACGATTGAACCTCCGGCCATGACACACCTCGCACGGTACAAATACATCTGCAAGAAAATGCATTTCCACCTTAATATATCCATCACCTCTGCATGCCTCGCATCTGCCGCCTTTAACATTAAAAGAGTATCTCCCTTTTTTATATCCACGCGCTTTTGATTCCGGCAGCATGGCGAAAAAATCACGGATATGGTCAAAGACCTTGGTATAGGTGGCAGGATTACTCCTCGGGGTTCTGCCAATGGGTTTTTGATCAATATTAATGATTTTGTCAAGATGGGTAAGCCCTGTTATTGTCTTGTGCCTGCCAACCGTGATTCGTGATTTGTGAAGTCTGGCTGCCAGGGCAGGATATAAGATCTGGTTGATCAGTGTTGATTTGCCTGCACCTGATACACCTGTTACAGCGACAAAAAGTCCAAGAGGAATTTTAACATTGATATTTTTCAGGTTGTTTTCACAGGCGTTTACAATGGTAATTGATTTATTACCGCACGCTTTCCGGCTTTTTCTTGTTTTAGGGATCTCTATCTTTTCCTGTCCGGTTAAAAATCTGCCCGTGATTGACAGCGGGTTTGCCTTAATCTGATCTGGTGTGCCATTGGCGACAATTTTTCCACCAAGATGACCTGCTCCGGGACCTATATCAACGATCCAGTCCGATTTTTCCATGGTTTCCCTGTCATGCTCCACTATGATCAGCGTATTACCGATATCACGCAGATGATGCAGGGTCTTGAGTAATTTGATATTATCTCTCTGATGCAGGCCAATGGACGGTTCATCAAGGATATATAAAACTCCTGTCAACTCTGATCCAACCTGGGAAGCTAATCTTATCCGCTGGGATTCCCCTCCGGAAAGTGTTGGACCGCTTCTGTCAAGAGAGAGATAGTCAAGACCTACATTAACAAGAAATCCAAGCCGGTCTGAGATCTCTTTCAGCAGCTCTTCTGCAATCAGCTGCCTGTTTCCTGTCAGCTGAAGTTCACTGATGAACCGGAAGGCCTGTTTAATCGTCATGGCTGTCATGTCGATAATGGATTTCCCGTTAATATGAACATTCAGTATCTCGTCTTTAAGACGTTTTCCCTGACAGGCCGGGCAGGTAGCGGATGCCATAAAAGCGGAGTAATATTTTTTCTGACCTTCGGACTGGGTTGCATGATATCGTCTCATAAGGGTATGCATCAAACCTTCATGGGTCCTGGTAAACTCTCCCTGAATTTTTGCTGAGTGCCAGTTTACAGTCATCTCTCTGGTACTGGAACCGTACAGGAGCAGTTTTTTCTCTTTTTCCGGCAATCTGTTCCACGGCAGATCAAAATTGATGCCCCACTGGCTTTCCATTGCCTTAAGCTGGCTCATTCCCCAGGAGTTGTCATTCTGATATCTTGGTTTTTTAAGGAAATAATTTTTCCACGGAAGTACAGCACCCTCTCTTATACTCAGACTTTTATCCGGTATGATCTTATTTTCATCCATTGACAGCAGCGTACCTATACCATTGCACTCCCGGCACATTCCAAGGGGTGAATTGAATGAAAAAATCTGCGGGGTGAGCTCGGGATACGCAATACCGCAGCAGGAGCGGGCTTCACTCATCCTCAGGTCTTCCCTGCCGATGATATGAACAATAATCTGTCCAGATCCCAGTTTCAAAGCATTCTCCACTGAATCGGTCAGCCGTTTTTCAAATTTGTCATCATTTTTAATCTTGAGTCGGTCCACAACTACTTCAATATGATGTTTCTTATTCCTGGCAAGGGACTGTACATTTTCAAGATCCTGTACGACTCCGTCAACCCTGATTCTGGCATAGCCGAGCTGCTTGAGAGATTCAATCCTCTCCCTGTGCTCACCTTTCCGGTTTTCCACGATGGGAGAGAGGATGAGGATTTTTGAATTTTCCGGCAGTGCCATGATCTGGGACACCATACTCTGGGCATGTCCTCTGCCGACCTTTCTGCCGCATTTGTAACAATACTGGGTTCCTATCCTTGCAAATAAAACCCTTAAATAATCATAGATCTCTGTAATCGTTCCCACAGTGGATCTCGGGTTTTTACTTGCAGCCTTCTGCTCAATGGCAATTGTGGGAGAAAGGCCTCTTATGGTATCATATTTTGGTTTTTCCATCTGGCCTATAAACTGTCTTGCATAGGATGAGAGGGATTCAACATACCTCCGCTGTCCCTCTGCAAAGATAGTGTCAAAGGCAAGACTTGATTTGCCTGACCCTGACACCCCGGTAAAAACAACCATCTTTTTTTTAGGAATGTCTATATCTATATCTTTGAGATTGTGTTCTTTTGCGCCTTTTACAATAATTCTGTCAAGTTCCCTTGACGCATTTCCCGCAACTGCTGTCGAACTGATTGGGCCGCCGTCTTTCATAAATGTTTTTATCCCCGCAGCCCAACTGGTTTTCCTAAAATTTCTGACCATATAACTGCATTCTGGAGAGGATTGGATCTGAAATTAAGGTTTTTTACACCTGAACGCTTTACTACCGGTTCTCTGCTGATTACCGCTTCTCTCCTTTTTACCGGTTCCATGGTGTATGGTTTCTCCATGACACGGTCTGCTGTTTTTATGGCCTTATAAGAAAGCTGAGTCTCTTCTTCCGGAATGATGGCTTCGGAAATCTCGGGCTCTTTAAAATAATCATATCCGTTTTCAGCAGGTTCAAACTGCTGTGATGATGTTTCTGCCTCTTCAAGCGCTTCCCACAGGGAAACAGATTTCTCTTTTTCCTGTTTCTGTTTTTCTGCCTGCTGTTCAAGCTCAAGTACAAATGCCTGAATTTTATCATTGAGTTTATCAAACAGAGATGGTTTTTTCCCTTTCTGTCTTTCAGGTTTTTTCCCCTTTTCACCCTGTTTTTTTGAAGCCTTTAACTGCTTTAAAATACCCGGGAGGATAAAAAATGCAAAAATAAGAATAAATGTTAAGATTGACTCAAAGTCCATTAAGTGATCCTTTACTGTGTGATACTGCCTTTTGTCTTTATGCCCTTATAAAAACAGTTAAAACATCATACCGGTTTTCCTGTATATTTCAATTCATACAAAAGGCAGTATCTGTTTTTATTCAGGAATCTTGCTTTCTGATTCTGGTGTGGCGATCTGGTCTCTCATTTTAGTATCAGCGGAAATATTTTTCATTTTATAATAATCCATAATACCAAGATTACCACTTCGGAAAGCCTCGGCCATTGCAAGGGGCACCTGGGCTTCTGCTTCAACAACCTTGGCCCGCATCTCTCTTACCCTGGCTTTCATCTCCTGCTCCTGGGCAAAAGCCATTGCCCGTTTTTCTTCTGCTTTTGCCTGGGCTATCTTCTTGTCTGCCTCTGCCCTGTCAGTTTCAAGTTCTGCTCCGATATTTTTACCCACATCCACATCTGCAATATCAATGGATAATATCTCATAGGCAGTTCCTGAATCCAGGCCTTTTGACAAGACTCTTTTGGAAATTGTATCAGGGTTTTCAAGTACCTCCTTGTGGGTTACGGCTGAACCAATGGTGGTTACAATACCCTCTCCAACCCTTGCAAGGATTGTCTCTTCTCCTGCACCGCCGACCAGGCGGTCAATATTGGCCCTTACCGTAACCCGTGAAACGGCTTTAAGCTGAATGCCGTCCTTTGCCATTGCAGCAACAATCGGCGTTTCAATAACCTTGGGGTTAACGGACATCTGTACCGCTTCAAGCACGTCTCTGCCGGCAAGATCAATGGCAACGCTCCGGTTGAAGGAGAGATCTATATTTGCCTTGTCAGCGGCAATAAGCGCCTGGACCACCCGGGAGACATTACCGCCGGCAAGGTAGTGGGATTCAAGGTCATCGGTGGGGATTTCAATACCTGCTTTCACAGCCATTATCTTTGATTCAACAATCAGTTTTGGAGGAACTTTCCTGAACCGCATAAAAATAATATTAATAAGTCCGACCTTTGCTCCTGATACCAGTGCCTGGACCCACAGTGCAAGATATGAAAAAATAAAGTAAAACAGAACCAGGCCGACAATTCCGGCAATAATTATTAAAATAAACATGATATCCATAGAAATTCTCCTTGTTATATATTTTTGTAGAGATTAAAATTAATAATAAAATCAGTTATTACAAGTTGTTTTTTTATGATGACTTGTCCACAATGATCCTGTTACCGGCAACATCTGTAACAATAACCGGTGTCCCGGCATCAATATACTCTCCATCTGTTACAACATCCACACGCTGCGAATTTATCAGGGCTATTCCGGCCGGCCTGAGATCAGTAACAGATTCTCCCTTCATATGTAAATAAGCTTCAAGCTGTTCTTTCTGGGATACAACTCCATTGTTTTTTGATAATTCACGCTTCAGTGCAAGGGGAGATATGGCCAATGCTTTTATTCCCGCAAATATCAGGAGAGGGATAATAACGATGTCCAGACCGGTAAATATAAATCCTGCTGTTGTTGATATGCCTGTGAATACGATATATAGAGAATATGCCAGAACTGCAAAAGCAATCACACTCAGAACTCCCAGTGAAGGTATGAAAATTTCTGCAATAATGACCACTATTCCGATAATCTGGAGTATAACCGGCAGTATATAAGCTTTCATATTAAAACTCTCTGTTTTTATCACTTTCAGGTCTTACAATAATACGATTTCCATCAATTTTGTCAATTATAATAGATGTCCCCTGTGCAATAAATTCTCCCATGGCAATGGCATCGATTTTTTTATTGTTTACCATTATCTTTCCAGAGGGGCGTAAAAATGTATGGGCAGTGCCTTTATCTCCCTCTTTCAGACTCAGAGCCGATGTAGAGTCAACCTGGAAACTCTTTAAATCCGCATCAAGATAGGGTCCTTTAACGATTCTGGAGAATGAGGGCAGAATAAATCTTATCAAAAAGAGAGATAAGAGAAATGCCAGAAGAAAAGAGGCTGAAACCATTGCAAAGTTTTTCATCAGCAGGGCACTCTCCCACGGCAGTTCCGGATCAGGCAGTACAAAATCCTGGAAGGAGAGGATCAGGCCTGAAGCAATGATAAGCAGGCCAATCGTTCCTGCTATCCCGAATCCCGGCAGGATAAACACTTCCACACCCAGGAGCAGAACACCGATGATGATGATTAACAACTCTGTGTAATCTGCCAGGCCCACAAGATACTGGTTGAAAAAAACCAGCCCGAGCAGGATGATGCCGGCAACTCCGGGAAAACCGAATCCAGGCGCTTTTATTTCAGTATAAACAGCCCCTATCCCCAGTAACATCATTATGGGCAGAAAAGGCTGAAGAAATCTGACAAATCCTTCAGACCACGACTCCTCTATGGTCATTAAATCAAAAGATTCATAACCGGCAGCAGAGAGGGCTTTTTCGATATTTTTTACACTTTTTGTTGAAAAGCCAAGATCATGGGCTTCTGCATCATCCATTGTTAACAATTCACCCTTGGCAACGATTGTTTTTTTTGAACTGATTTTCTCTCTCTCCTTTTCAGTCAGGTCATTCCACGCTTTTTGATCAATAAATTCTGCTTTACTGTCAATTACTATTTTATAGATTTCCATATCAGGGGAAACCATGGATTCTGCAAGTTTAACAGGATAATTGTTTTTCTTTGCAAGGGCACGGAATTTTGCCCTCAGAACAGTCTGCACCTTTTCCCCGGCCATTTTCTGCCCCTCCTGGGTCTGTATCATAGGCGCACAATCTCCAATAATGGTATTATTCTTCATAAACAGGAGGTTTGATGAGAGCGCAATTAAAGCCCCTGCAGAGATAGCTCTTTTTTCTACAAATGCAATGGTTTTTTTTGCGGGAGTATTGGAGATTGTATCTACAATATTCAGGGCTGAATCGACTCTTCCCCCAAATGTGTCCATATTAAACACGATAACAGCATTCTCCTTATCTTCTATCTCATCCAGCGCTCTTTTAATATAAGCCGCCATGCCGGGCTCAACTGTCCCTGAGACCGGTATAACATAAACTTTCTGTCTGTAGCCTGACGAAAATACCATGCTCCATGAAAAAAAGAGAATCAAGCCGGTAAGAAAGAAAATCACTGTTGTAGAAGATTTCATTTTAAGTTCTCTCCTGTAACGTATAATCATTAACAAATTGTACAATAATTTTTGACAATCCACTGTTCCAGCCTTTTAAAAGATGTTCAGGCCTGGTGGATAAAACAGGTTCAATGACTGAATATGTTCTGCTGATAATTTTCTGGAAAGCATTCTCTTTTTTCTTTTCCAGTATCATGTGAATTTCAATAATAGCTTTGGGGGAATTTGTCTTTTGGAAATCTCCATAAATTTTATTAACCCTTCCTGACAACCGGTATATTGCATTGCTGTTGCCGGCTGTCAATGGAGATGTGAAATATATTGAGTGATAAAGGGCCTGGGCAATTTTATCACTTATAAGTCTGGCTGGATAACTGGCAAATTCATTATAATAATCATTTATATATTCGTTATTATCAAGGCGGTAAACAAAAGAGTGGTAATCAAAGAGTGAATCTATTGCAAACTCTTTTACAATCATGATTGATCCCAGATCAGCGCGGTTATGACTATCTATATTTATATTGAAGTCATAATGCTTTTTTTCAACAGGTTCCTTTTTTAAACTGCTGCAGCTGAAACAGAAAATCAGGCATATCAAAAAACCGGTTAAAATGGCAATCGCTTTTTGTTTCATCATGGCCTGTTCTCCATATCAATTTTTTTTGGAGGTTTTTCAAAAAGCAGTCGGCCTGGATAATGTTTAAGATCCCGGCTGAGCTGCTTTAAATTCCGGGATGTGTTTTCAAGGTTTTCAATTATCATCATGATTTTATCAGAATTCATCCACACCAGATTTTCCAGTAAAGAAGATGTTGAAGTGAGGTTTTCCATGAATTTGTCAAGGTTTGAAGAGAGTGAATCAAGGGAGGGGGCTATTTTTTTCTGAAAGTCATTGGTGAGATTTTTTGTATTGCCTGCAGCAGCCTGAAAATCATCAATCGCAGTGCTCAGCGGTTTTTTGGAAGCTTGAATAATGGTTTTCAACTGGGCAAAGGAAGTTTGTGCATCATCTATTATGGTGGTTAATTTATCAGAATTGAGTGTGGAATTCAGTTTTTTATTGGTCCCTTTCAGTTCCTGTAACAGAGAAGCAGTTAAAGATAAAATCTGATCTATATCCACATTGTTTAACTTATTGTGAAGTGTATTTAAAATACTCTCCAGATCTCTGGTAATCTCTTTTATATTGATGGCAGTAAGGTTTTCAAGAATCTGATGTATGGAATCGCCAAATTGCTTTATATTGCTTCTGTGGGACGGGATATAGATGTTTAACGGTTTCCATGAGATGTCCAGATCGCTTTCAGTATGCTCTTTTGGGTAGTCGGTTTCAAGGTATGCCGCACCTGTGAGTCCTTTAAATGCAAGCTGAATGGTCAGACCGTCATGGATGGCATTTAAAACTCTCTCTTTTGCAGTCTTTCCTGTCTGACCCAGAGATATTCCCTGTTCAAGCGAGATTACAACCAGGACATAGTCTGATTTGGTATCATATATTCGCGCTGCACTTGTGATGGACTTGATGGTTCCAATTTTAATCCCTTTATATTTAACTTCAGAACCAATGTTAAGACCCTGTACGGATTCATTAAAACAGGTTTCTGCAAGCAGTTCTTTTTTTAAAAAATTGCCTGCTCCAAAAATGATTAGAAAAACGGTTCCAAGTATGAAAGCAGTAATTATAAACAGGCCGAGCTTAAAATAATTTGCCCTTTGGGTCACTTTGTCACCTTTATCCATAATCTGGTATACGGTTGAAAAAATTATATACAGAGGGGTCTGTCCTGTCTGTTTTTAACTGATCTGGTGTTCCCTCTGCAATTATTCCCTTAGCACTCTTTTCTAACATAATAATCCTGTCAGAGATAGTTTCAATACTTGCCAGTTCATGGGTTACAATTACAAATGTAATACCGAGTGTGGAGGCAAGCCCGGTTATAAGATGGTCAAGTTCGGCTGAAGTGACAGGATCAAGCCCGGCTGAAGGTTCATCAAGAAACACAGTTGCAGGATCAAGTGCCATGGCACGTGCAAGGGCAGCTCTTTTCTGCATTCCGCCTGAAAGTTCTCCGGGCATTAGATTTGCGCTCTGTTCAAGTCCAACAAGCTGCAGTTTTAACATCGCTATATCATTTATAAGCAAATCAGAGAGATCTGTAAACTCTTTTAGGGGAAGTTTAATATTTTCTATTATAGTCATGGAGCCGAACAATGCACTGCTTTGAAAAGCAACACCGATTTTCTGGAGAATCTCTGCTCTCTCTTCTCCTTCAGACCCGGAAAGATCTTTACCCTGGATTATGATTCTGCCGGAGATAGGGGGCAGCAGGCCTATCATATTTTTAAGCAAAGTGCTTTTACCACATCCGGAACCGCCTATTATAACAAAGACCTCTCCCTGAAACACCTCAAAATTGATATTTTCCATGATAGGCTCGTTATTATAGCCGGCATAAAGATTTTCTACTTTTATGGCTGTTTTATCCTGTTTCATATTCCCAGATAATAGTAAGTGATTGAAAACAGTCCGTCAAATACAGCTATTAGAATAATACATGTTACAACAGCTCTTGTGGTTGATATTCCAACGGCAGACGGACCGCTTTTAGTCTGATATCCGCGGATACATCCGGTTGCTGCAATTAGAAGTCCGAATACCAGACATTTTATCATTCCTCCGGTAAAATCGTTCCATTTTACAAATGATACAATCTGATTATAATACGCAATAACAGGATAGCCCATTGATATGATAACAACTGCTCCTCCTGCCATTCCCACAAGATTTGAAAAAATTGTCAGCAGGGGAGTAAAAAACACAGCCGCAATAACCCGTGGTACAATTAAAAATTTTACAGGATCAATTCCCATAATAGTCAGTGCATCAATCTCTTCATTAATGCGCATGGTTCCGATCTCGGCAGCAAATGCAGAGGAGGATCTGCCTGCAAGAACAATGGCTGTCATTAAAGGCCCGAGCTCTCTTACCATAGCAATGCCAATCAGGTTCGCAACATATATTTCAGTCCCGAACATCTTCATTGGCATGGCAGCCTGGAAAGCCATGACAAGACCAACAATAAAGCTTATCAGTATCACTATGGGAAGGGCGTCAACCCCTGAGCGTTCCGCTATAAGAAGCGTATCTGACCACCTGATTGAAAAAGGGTGTAAAATGCTCTGTATAAGAGCCCAGAAAATCTCTCCTGTATAGGTTATAAACTCTTTGGTCTCCTTCAGAAACTGCGCAGCCTCTTCCCCTTTTTTTTCAATAAAGGAAAGTCTTTCAGGTGTATTACCGGTTTTTCTTTTTTGATTTATTGACTCTGCCAGATCAAGGAGACTTGAATATCCCGGTTTAAGATTGATAACAGATATATTGTCAACGCCTTTTTGCCGGGCATCTTTTTTAAGATGGCAGACAAGCATGGCGCCGGCTGAATCAAGATACTCTACTTTATCAAAATCAAGTATCAGGTTTCCGGATTTACATAGAGAGATTTTACGGACAGCCTCTTTCCACACCAGGGATCCTGTTTTTGCATCAAGCCTGTCTGTAAAACTTATAACCGTCTTACTATCCTGATTTAAGGCCATATCTATTCTGATACCTGTCTTAAGGATTTATATTTTTAAATTCAGATCTGCTGGCAATCCTCTCATCTGCCTGCTCTTTCTGAATGCGTGCCATGCCTGTTTTTTCTTTGATTCTGGCAAACTATGGAACAAATATCCAGTCAATTTTTCAAATAATGAGATCATTTTTGGTTTTCAGGCTGACATTTTTGGTTTTCTTGCGAACATGCCATTGATCCATCCGCTGAAATCAATGTTTTGGACCGGTTGATTTATAATGTCTTGACACAGGGGAATAATTAAAGCTATCATACTGACTGAATAGTCGGTCGGTGTCGTGATTGTTTATTAACTTATTGTAAATATATTATATTTATAGAACTTTCAGGTCAAAAGAGAGGTGAAGTGAGAATCGGTCAGAGAGATAAAAAAGAGAAAATTATTCTTTCAGCCATGATGATGTTTGCAAAAAAAGGTTTTGCAAAGACATCAATGGCAGATATTGCCAGAGGTGCGGGTATTGGCAAGGGAACCACATATGAATATTTTAAAAGCAAGGATGATTTGTTTTTTGAGACCTTTCAATGGTATTTAAGAGAGTGCGAACAAGCTGCAAAAATCAGCCTTTCCCATATTGCTGTAAAAAATTCAGAAGAGCGGATAAGATCATTTTCTAAATCAATTCTCAATTCGCTGACAGAGGCGCAGGAGATTTATCCTCTGGTATTTGAATTCTGGGCTGCAACGGGATCGTCAAAATACCGGCATGAGATGAAAACACTTTTTAAAGATTTATACAGGGATCTGAGTTCTGTTCTTGTCGATATCATTCATCAGGGAGTCGAAAGCGGCGAGTTTCATTCTAAAAACAGTGCCGATCTGTTTTCACCGGCTGTAATCGGGGCATGGGATGCCATTGGTCTGCAGAAATGGTTTAACGACGAATTTGATATGGAGGCAACAATGAATGCCTTTACCGAGTTAATGATAAGCGGGTTGAAGAAAAAGTAATAAAGGAGGTCCAATGGGCAGCCATAATTGTTTTAAATATATGTTTTTGCTGATTACGCTGATTATACTGGTTTTACAGTCACCTCTGGAGGCTGGTACCGGCGGAATTTTCGAGATTTCCGGAGATGGAAAGATAGTGGTGAAAAAAGCGTTTGATTACTATCGGGGGAAGGCATCTGAGTCAGTTGTTGAAATGATAATCATCCGTGAAGATTTTGAGAGAAGTATGACGATAAAGGCATGGACAAGAGGAGAGCATGAATCACTTTTTAAAATTATAGAACCGCCCAAGGACAGAGGAAATGGAACATTGAAAAAAGGCAGTGAAATGTGGACATTTAATCCCCGGATAAACCGGACAATAAAACTGCCGCCCTCCATGATGTCCCAGGGCTGGATGGGTTCGGACTTCTCAAATAATGATCTGGCAAAATCTGACACAATTGTTAAAGACTATATCCATACCATAAAAAATATTACAAAAGAGAATGGATTGAAAATATATGTTATAGAATCCATTCCTCACCCTGAAGCCCCTGTGGTATGGGGCATGCTTGAATTTGAAGTGAGAGAGGACGGTATCATGTTTGCCCAGCGGTTCTACGATGAAGAGAAGATCCTTGTAAAAGAACTCGTGACAAAAGAGATTAAAATGATGGATCATACGCTTTTTCCCACTGTATGGAAGATTTATAGAGTTGATAATAAAGATGAGTACACCATGCTGAAATACCACAAACTTGAATTCAAGGATTCACTGCCGGACAGGATATTTACAAAGACAGGGCTTAAAAAAAAGATAAGGTGAAATATATGTCAGTTGATATGAAAATGGCATTGAGAAATATCTGGAGAAATCCTGTCAGAACAATACTTACATTATCGGCAATAGCGTTTGCAGCAATGATTCTGGTTTTTATGTTTTCATTTCAGCTTGGCAGTTATGAGACAATGATAAACTCTTCTGTAAAAATACACACCGGCCATATTCAGATCCAGGCAGAAAATTATAATGAGAAAAAGAGTATTCGTTATGCAGTCCGTTCACCTGCAGTGATTGCAGAAAAACTGAATAAAATAGATGATATTCAGGCTTACACATTCCGTGCAAACGGTTTTTCACTTGTTTCATCAGAAAACAGGACAAGGGGAATTCTGGTAACCGGTATTGATCCTGAAGGAGAGGCATCGGTTTCAACTGTGGACAGGCTTATAAAAAAGGGTGAATATCTTGATAAAAATGACAGGGACAAGGCGCTTATAGGAAATCTTCTGGCAAAGCATCTCAGAGTCGGCATCAATGATGAATTGACTGTTCTGGGACAGGGGCTGGATGGTTCCATTGCAGCAGGGGTTGTTACAATAAAGGGAATTTTTTCTTCCGGACTGGATGAGTTTGACAGGAGGTGCATTCAGATCCCGCTTGGTTATTTTAATGATATGTTTTACATGCAGGATTCTGTACATGAAATCGTATGCACGGCAGAGTCAATCTATGAGGTTGAGAATATAAAACAGAAGATTGAAAAAGAGCTGGCACGGGAAAACGGGAAAAAAGAGGTCGTTGTGCTTGACTGGAAACAGCTTCTCCCCGGACTGGTCCAGGGGATAAAACTTGATTTTATTTCAGGTATGATTTTTTACGTTATCCTCGTTTTAGTCGTTGCCTTCAGTATTTTGAATACATTTCTAATGGCTATTTTAGAAAGAACAAAAGAGTTTGGTGTCATGCTGGCACTGGGAGTCAAACCGGCAAGGCTTTTAAAGCTTGTTCTGATGGAATCCTCTTTTATGACGCTCCTGGGTGTTCTCATCGGGTTGACGGCAGGCTGTATGCTCACATTGTGGTTTGAAAGCCATGGAATCAATCTGGAGGGAGCATCTGAAATATTAAAGGAGTACGGGATGTCGGGGATTGTATATCCTAAACTGTCAGTTGTTTCAGCACTGTCAGGTCCTTTAGGCGTTCTGGTTATTACACTTTGTGCTGCATTGTATCCTGCACTTAAAGTAATGAAAATGTCACCTGTAGAGGCTATTAATACGGTATAGGAGAAAAGAGAGTATGTATCTGGATCTTGCCTGGAGAAATATATGGAGAAATTCCAGACGAACCTTTGTGATCCTGACTGCTGTGATCATCGGTGTCTGGAGTATGGTGTTTCTTGCTGCTTTTTCCAGGGGAATGCTGAACAATATGTTAAAAAATGGAAAGTCCGTATTGATAGGCGATATCCAGATACATGACAAAGGATACAGATCAGATCCCTCCATTGACATGAGCATACAGGATCCTGAAGATGTAACAGAGTTGCTTGACAGGCTGCTGGCACCTGAAGATGTGTATGCCGGGAGAATTAAAGTGAGTGCCTATGTAAGCAATGCACGCCACTCCTCAGGCGTAACCCTTGTCGGAATTGATCCTGAAAAGGAGAAGCAAATTTCATTTTTAGGGGAGAAGCATTTCAAAGGAAAATACCTGGACAGTAAAGATAAAAGAGGTGTGTATGCTGGTGATGCACTCCTGGATAAATTTGATACCGGCATGGGCAGAAAACTGATCATAATGACCAGAAACAGCAAAGGCGATGTGGTCTCAAAGGCTTTCAGGATTCGTGGCAGTTTTAAGGCAGATATGGAGGCAACGGAAAAAAATTATCTTTTTATTACCATGGATGCAGCAAAAAAATTTTTAAATATGCCCGTTGCCATATCAGAGATATCAATCGTCCTGTCTGATGAAGAAAATGTGGAAACAATTGCAGAAAAGATAAAAGAGAAAGTGGATACCGCTCTCTTGAGTGTTGAAACCTGGAAAGAGCTGCTTCCCATGCTGGAGGCATACTTCAGCATGTTTAACAGCTTCATGTATATCTGGTATGTAGTCGTATTTATTGCCATGGGGTTTGGTATTGTGAATACAAATCTGATGGCAGTTTTTGAAAGAGTGAGAGAATTCGGCCTTCTGAGGGCACTCGGCATGAAGCCGTGGCTGGTTGTCTGCTCGGTTATCACCGAATCTGTCATGGTACTTTTGATTGGAATAACCTGCGGAAACATTTCAGGCGTTGTCTCTGTGCTTTTTTTAAAAAATGAGGGTATTGATCTCACAATATTCGGTAAAGGCAGTGAGTTTTTCGGGATGTCAAGGATAATCTATCCTCAGTTAACTTTATATGATGTGGTAAATATTAATTTTGTCATACTTTTTTTAGGTATTATCGTATCACTTTATCCCGCATTAAAAGCTTCCAGAATAACACCGGTAGAGGCAATGCGGGAGTAAAATTTTCAGGAGAGAAGAATGAATATCGTTACAGCAGATCATATTAAGAAAAGCTATTTTCAGGGAAAAATGAGAGTAGAAGCCATACGGGGGATTTCTCTCTCTGTTGAACAGAATGAATTTATGGCTCTGGCCGGGCCGTCCGGTTCCGGCAAGACCACCATGTTAAATATTATCGGAGGCATAGATACCCCTGACTCCGGCAGGATTGTTGTTGATAATAATGATTATTCAAACATGAAACAGTCAGAGCTGGCGGAGTTGAGAATGCACAAGATCGGGTTTGTTTTTCAGGCATACAATCTTATCCCTGTGCTGTCTGCAGAAGAGAATGTGGAGTATATCATGCTGCTGCAGGGAGTTCCCGCAAAAGAGCGGAGAGCAAAAGCACAAAAAATCCTGGATGATGTGGGCCTTGAAGGGAAATACAGCAGAAGGCCCTCTGAACTGTCAGGTGGCCAGCAGCAGCGCGTTGCAGTGGCAAGGGCCATTGTGTCGGACCCTGCAATAGTTCTTGCAGATGAACCCACTGCAAACCTGGATTCTCAAACAGGTGAATCGCTTCTTGACATGATGAAGCAGATGAACCGGGAAAAGGGAGTTACCTTTATTTTTTCAACCCATGACAAAATGGTTATGGAGTATGCAAAACGGATCGTTAAAGTAAAAGACGGTCAGATTGACGATGATATTGTAAAGCAGATATAAAAGATATTGCCATGCAGATTATGTTAATGATCCCTCTGCTGTTTCTGCTCTTTTTGCAGTCAGCATCCGCATTTGATTTCAGTAATGACTTTAAAACATCAGTAAGCGGACAGATAAAATGGAGTCTCGGGGTGTCAAGTTTTACCGACAGCTCTATCCAGTCGGAATTTCAAGAGAATGCCTGGTATGATGAAGGCATGGATTTGAGGATTAATTCCACGACTTTTTTTTCTGATAATGCCAGTTTTGAGTTTCACTATCTGCTTTCATCTTCATGGGGAGATACGATTGAGGCATCGCGATTTTATGAGCAGCAGTATCCCGGAACTATACTTTCCCACAGATTCAGAAGAAATTTTGATGAAGATGATACCAGCCTGGTGGATTTTTCATCAAAGATAAAAGAGGGAGAGAGGTGGTTTTCAAATCATAGAATTGACCGGTTTAACCTTGTTGTGAACAATCGTTTCGGAAGAGTGACAATTGGAAGACAGGCCGTTACATGGGGGAATGGACTTGTATTTAATCCCATGGATCTATTCAGCCCCTTTTCGCCCTATGACACGCAGAGAGATTATAAAAAAGGTGAAGATTCAGTACATTTTGAAACCTTTCTGGAAAATGGGAATGAAATAGAGTTTCTTTATGTCCCCCGACGGCCTGCAGAAGGCAGATCTGTGAAAGTGAGCAGTTCATCTGCAGCTGCAAAATATCATATCTATTTAAATGATACGGAGTTTGATTTAATGGCTGCAGGACACTATGAAGATATAGTTTTCGGGATCGGGTACATGACCCCTGCAGGCAGTGCCATGCTTAGAGGTGACGTCATATACAGCCATGCCGGCGGTGACATGGAAAATAATCTTTTGAATATAGTCATGAATATTGATTATTCATGGGTATGGTTTAAAAAGAATTTTTACGGATGTATGGAGTACTATTATTCGTCCCTTGGTGCAGGTGATGACTACTCTGAAATGTTTACAGACCATGATCTTGTCACCCGGTCATCTCGGGGAGAGATTTACGGTTTTGCAAAAAACTACTTGAGTTCAAACCTGCAGATGGAGATAAATCCTCTTTTGAATTTAAAATTACTTGTTATTGCAAACCTTGATGATCCTTCATCTCTTATCCAGCCCGTCCTGACATTCAGTGCAGCCCGGAATATTGAAATCATACTGGGATCAAATATAGCAATTGGAGGCAGAGGCGATGAATACGGTCAGATTCCCATACCTCTCTCTGATGAAACGATTGATACTGCATCCAATATATTTT
>CAZWSL010000044.1:19999-27179 GCA_964636495.1 uncultured Desulfobacula sp.
CAGATTCCCATACCTCTCTCTGATGAAACGATTGATACTGCATCCAATATATTTTTCCGGTTCACACTCTTTTTCTGAACCACTGTTGATATCCAGCTCTGCCATGAAATATCTGATACCGTTCCGGCCGGGATAAAGGATAAATGTATTTCATGTCATAATTTCTGATGAGGTCTAAAAAGTGCTTGACCTGACAAGCGTATCCAAAGTAATAATTTCAGGATGTTAAAAAAGATCAAAACCAATAGTAATCTCCTGCATAAAAACAGAGATGCCGTGCCTGGGGCATCAAAATTCACCAAGCCTGATCTTTCAAGCCGAACCGTGCTGATTACGCTTGTTTTTCTTCAGGTTATCCCTTATGGATTCGGCTGCGCCACTTTTTTTGTTCTTGCCCCGGAAATGAAACAGGCATTTGACTGGAGCTATACGCAGCTCGGAGTGATCAATGCTTTCTGCCAGTTTGCAATGATCGTGATGTCCTATACTGCCATCTGGATTATCCTGTTCTTAGGGCCCCGCAGTACCATGGCTTTTGCCATGCTGATCTCCACCTTCTTTTTTTTTGTACTTTCAGTCAACTCATCGCCCTTTTTCGCCGCTGTATCAGTGGTGGCCCTGATGGGTGTGGCAGCCGTCGCCTGGGTACCCCTTGTGCCGCTTATCAGCATGTCTGTATCACCTGAAAAAAGAGGAAGAATACTGGCTATGGTCTGTTCCGGACCACCCATTGCCATGGTACTGGTTTCATGCTTTGCCCCATATGTAATTGAAAACTATAACTGGCGTTTTGTATGGGGAGTAACCGGTGTGATTTCGCTGCTTATTTTAATCAGCTGCCTGCCTTTTCTGTATCGTATCCCTTTAAAGGAGACCGGTACAGAAAAGGGAAAGACAACACTTCCTCTGAAGCTGACAGGGCTTTTCTGTCTGTTCACCTTTATCAACGGCATGGGAGATATGCCGATTCTGTCTTATCTGGGGACGGTCCTGCAGGACAGAGCCGGATTCTCAGTTTCAGATTCAGGCACTGCATGGTTCCTATGCGGCATGGGAGGTATCCTCAGTGGCCCTTTTCTGGGAAATATACTTGACAGGTTGAACTCTGCCAGAAAAACATTGATCTATGCCCTGCCTATGCTTGCTGTATCTGCGGGTCTTCTGGTCTTTACCCAGAACAGGCTGCTGCTTTTTTCTGCCTGTTTCATTCTGGGACTGCATCATATGGCTATTTACGGTATCCACGGTGCATATCTTTCCAGAACCATGTCTCTCTCCCAGAGTACCAGAGCATTTGGTCTGGTTAATGTCTCTTACGGCCTGGGAGCGGTTGCAGGTAACTATCTGGTGGGGTATTTTCGAGATCTTACCGGTGATTTCCTTTTCATTTACAGTCTGCTGGTTTTAATGCTGCTCACCGGCGCTGCCGTGGCATATAAGCTGCCCGGAGATACACGTCACTCAAGCACATAGTACAGGCGGTTTCAATAGTGAATTACAGAAATAAATTTCAGATAATCTGAATAAAAAAACGGTCAAGGAGATCCTTTTTTATTGACAGCTTTCTTTTGTCTCTTTAGTATCCTGGATGTTATTTAAATTGCCGGGATCAGATGATTCTGCTAAATCACTACCCACAATATGGAGGTCCAAATTGGACAAAAAGAGGATTATTGAGAACCTGGGTAAAATAGTGACACCGTCACAGATCAATATTAACAGTGAAGATCTTTATGATGCATCCGCAGACAGGTATAAGAAATACGCGAAAGTCCGGAGAGTCCTGGATGTTCCCATGCCTGCAGCTATTGTATACCCCGGATCTGCTGGAGAAGTCAGCAGAATACTCGCTTTCTGCAATGAATATGAGCTGAATGTCATTCCAAGAGCCGGAAAAACGGCAACAGAAGGAGGGCTGGAAAACTGGAAGGAGAATACCATTGTTGTTGATGCCCTGCATCTGGACAAAATCCTGAATATTGACATCTATAATATGCAGGCCACCGTACAGGCCGGCGTTCCTCTCCAGAAGCTGGAAGATGAATTGAGGAAAAAAGGATTCACAGCCGGGCACTCTCCACAGTCAAAACCGGTGGCAAAGTTTGGCGGGCTTGTGGCCACACGCAGCATTGGTCAGTTCTCGACTCTTTACGGAGGCATCGAGGAGATGGTTGTCGGTCTGGAATGTGTGTTCCCCGATGGCCATATTTCCAGGATAAAGAATGTTGCCAGAAGGTCCGGCGGCCCTGATATCAGGCATATTGCCATTGGAAATGAAGGTGCGCTCTGTTATATCACCGAAGTGACGGTTAAAATATTCAGATATTATCCTGAAAACAACCGGTTTTACGGCTACCTTGTCAAAGATGTGGAAACGGGAATCAAAGTGCTGCGGGAGGTGATGGTAAACGGGTTCCGCCCTTCTGTGGCGCGTACATATTCTGAAGAAGATGCTGCCCAGCATTTTTACCATTTCCATAAAAACAGATGCGTTCTTCTGTTTATGGCCGAAGGACCCCAAGGTATTGTGCAGGCCACATGCCAGGCCATTGAAGATGCTGTTGAAAAATTCAAAGACGGCATGATCGAACAGGTGGACTCCTCCCTGATTGAGAAGTGGTTCAACAACCTGAACTGGTCCCAGAAAGATATTGATGATGAATTTGAGGAGATGAAGAGGAGTGATTCCCATGCCGGATTTACCACAGAGATATCAGCAGACTGGGAAACGATCCCCAAAATTTACAATAACGTCATCCAGCGGATAAAACAGGAATACCCCCGGGCCCATGATCTGACCATGCTGGGAGGTCACTCTTCCCACAGCTATATCAATGGAACGAACATGTACTTTGTGTACAACTATCATATTCGCTGCGAACCTGAGGATGAAATGAGAGTGTATCACCATCCTCTGCAGAGAATCATTGTTGAAGAAACACTTAAGCTCGGCGGTTCCATGTGTCATCATCACGGAATCGGAAAATTCAGAAACGAATGGACCATGGAAGAGCATGGTTCTGCCTACTATATGCTTGAAAAGCTTAAAAATGTGTTCGATCCCAGGGGGATAATGAATTTCGGCACCATCTATCCCCAGGAGGAAGGGGTGAAATACCAGAAATAAAGCTGTTGCTGCAAAAGAGATGAAAATTATCTGTGTTGTCAAATTTGTTCCTGACGTGGGGAACATGGCCTGGGATTTTGAAAACAACGCCATGACCTGCGAAAATATCAGGGCCTGTAAAAACAGCAGGGTGATCCTGAATCCGGATGATGCCTGTGCGCTGGGCTTTGCCCTTCAGGTTAAAGCCAATAATCCTGACTGTTTTATTGAGATTGTCAGCATGGGACCTCTCTCTGTGCGCCCCCACATGGAAGATTTACTGAGGCTTGGCGTGGACAGGGGCAGCCTGATCTGTGATCCGCTTTTTGATGGCAGCGACACTTTTGCAACAGGTGAGGTGCTGGCGAGGTATATCTCCACCCGCTCCTTTGACTGTGTGCTGACAGGAAGCCTCTCCCTGGACAGAGGCACCTCCCATGTTCCCGTACAACTGGCTGAAACCCTCTGTCTGGATCAGATGCTGGGGATCATCCGCATTGACCTGAACCGGTTCGACACAACACGGGCTGTTTTTGAGGTGGAGGATGATAACAGTGTCACCACCTATGAAATGGCAATGCCCTCTATTCTGAGTGTAACCAGAGAGAGTGGCTACAAACTGCCCTATATCAAATTAAAGGATATGCAGCGGGATGTTTCAGATGAACTGGTCATCATCAGTAACAGGGATCTTTGCTTTCTGGAAACAGAACTTGTGCCGATGGGATCATTTTTAGAAAATGCAGGAACCTCTCTTCAGACATATGATAAAAAGAAGAGGCGTGTTGTCCTGAATGATGAAGAAGGCATCACCTCTGTTTTTAACTTCTTGAAACAGAGAGGTTTTCTTTAAAATGAAGAAAATCTGTATTTTTCAGGATAGCGAAAACATGGGGCGTACTGTCGATCTTCTGGACGTGGCCAGGCGTATGTACGGTCAGGGGCAGTTTGAATCCCATGCAGTCATTCTGGACAACTCTTTCAGTCATCTCCATGGATTTTTTCACCGTATGATCTGCCTCTCTGAAAATCTTGTGAAGCGTTATGATCCCCGGGGAATATGTGATGTCCTGGAAAACCTGCACCAGAGAAATATCTTTGACACGGTTTTGATTCCGGCCACAAATCTGGGAAAGATGGTGGCACCGAGGTTGTCCAGAAGGATGGGGGCAGGCCTTGTGTCCGGTGTTACAGATATTAAAAGAGAAGGAGACACGATTGAAATCATCCGTCCTGCTTATTCAGGAAAACTCCTTGAGAAAGTTCATTATAAAGGCAGGGGTCAGTTGATAATGAGCATAAGGCTCAATGCATTTGAATACCGGTCAGGAGGAAAACTGCAGACAGAGGTCTGTGAGTATACCGGACCTGTAAGTTCTTGTAAGGGTATAAAACGCCTTCATGTTGAAAAAAAGAGACAGATCTGCGATATCATGGATAGTGAAGTGCTTATTTCCGGCGGGGGCGGGGTGAAAGAGTATTTTCATGAACTTTACCGCCTGGCTGATGCATTGAACGGAACAGTTGCAGCCAGCAGAAGCCTGGTTGATCAGGGGGTCGCTCCAAGAAGCATACAGGTAGGCCAGTCCGGGAAAACAGTCTCACCCAGATTATATATGGCCCTGGGGATACACGGAAGTATGCAGCATATTGCGGGTCTAAGGGATATAGAATCAATTATTTCAATAAACACAGCATATAATGCACCGATTTGCAGCCTGTCGGATATGGTTGTTCAGGGGGATGCCGGAGAGTTCATAGAGAGGCTTGTAAAGAGAATTTCCATCTACCGATCTGAGAAAAAGGATAACTGACATGGATGTGACGGATTTTAATATGGATTTTTTTTCACTGAAAGGAAAAAATGCCCTTGTTACAGGCGGGAACAGTGGTCTGGGCCAGGCCTTTTCCGTTGCCCTGGCCAAAGGAGGGGCAAATGTAATGGCTGTTACCATCATGGATGATGATGGCCAGACCCGCAGGTGGGTTGAAGCCTGCGGAGTGGAATATGAATATGTATATGGTGACATCACTGTTGACGGTGAATGTGAAAGAGTGGTGGATGCATGTGTAGACACCTGGGGAAGCATCGATATCCTGATAAACTGCGCCGGTATCTGCATCAATGTTGAAGACGTGACCCGGTTTACCCGGAAAGAGTGGGATAAGATGGTGTCTGTCAATATGACAGCAGCGTTTGAAATGATCCATGAAGCCTGCAGATATATGATTCAGCAGGGGAGAGGCAAGATTGTGAATATTGCCTCTCTCTATTCGTTTTTAGGCGGACAGTGGTCACCGGCTTATGCTGCCACCAAACATGGTATTGTCGGTTTAACCAAATCCATGTGTGATGAACTGGCGCAATTCAATATTCAGGTGAATGCCATTGCCCCTGGATATTTTGCCACTGAGCTGACGGAAAAAACCCGGAGCAACAAAAAACGAAATGCAGAGATTCTTTCTCATATTCCTGCCAATCGATGGGGCAGGACTGCTGACCTGATGGGAGCCTGTGTATTTCTTTCCAGTAACGCATCCAACTATGTCAATGGAGTAGTTTTAACCGTGGATGGCGGATATTTAATGAGATGAACTTTAGAGGACTGCTGCTTTTGTCCAAGAGATAAGAGATTGAAATGGAAGAGTATATAGTTGCAATTGACGGTGGTACACAAAGTACCAAACTGGCCATATTTAATACAGCTGGCCATGAAATATGTTCAGAGACGATTCAGCTTCAGCCCATCCGTTTTTATGGTGACTCCCGGGCTGAACATCCTGATGATGACCTCTGGGAAAGTCTGAAAAGAGCCTGCCGCGGATTGTTTAAAAAGTTTAATGGAGAGAGGGATCATATCATTGGTGTGGGTTTAGGGTCGATACGCTGCTGCCGGGTATTGATGAAGGCGGACGGCAGTCTTGCATCTCCTGTGCAGAGCTGGATGGACCTGCGTCTGGCATCTCCCTATGTGCACGATGATGACTCAGTGCGTTATGTGACCACCACCACGGGGTATCTGACCTACCGGCTGACTGCGGAAACAAAGGATACCAGGTGCAATTACGTGGGACCGTGGCCGATAGATTCCAGAACACTTGAATGGTATGAGGATGGAGAGCAGTTTGATGCATACACCACACCCAGGGAGATGCTTTTTGAGCTGGTTGATCCTTCAACGGTTCTGGGATGTATTACCAGTGAAGCAGGCAGGGCCACGGGAATCCCTCCTGGAATTCCCGTCGTGTCCACTTCAAATGACAAAGCTGTTGAAGGGCTGGGTGCAGGCATTATCAATGATGGGACCATTCTTGTCTCTCTGGGAACCTACATCACATCCATGATGGTGGGAACAGAGTTCAATCCGGACAGTGTGAACTACTGGAGCAATCCGGGAGCAGTGCCCGGGGAATTCCTTTATGAGAGCTGCGGCATCCGTAGAGGGATGGCCACTGTCACATGGATTATTGAGCTTCTTGGTTCAGATGTCATTGAGGAGGCAGGGAGAATGAATCTTTCCCCTGAGGCTTATCTGAATCGCCTGGGAGCTGATGTGCAGGCGGGATGTGACGGTCTTTATACGATTCTCAACTGGCTCTCCCGCCCTTCACATCTGCATGAAAGGGGAATGATGATTGGATTCAACAGCACCCATAAAGGAGCGCATATGTTCCGTTCGGTTCTGGAGGGCATTGCTCTGACGATGAAAAATCACGCCCGGGCCATGTGTGATGAAATGGGGGCGGAAATGACCAGCATAGTGGTCAGCGGGGGTGGTTCCAACGGAGAGCTGTTTATGCAGATTTTTGCCGATGTTTTCGGGATCCCGGCCCATAGAAATGAGGTAACCGGCTCCGCCGGTATGGGAGCGGCTGTCTGTACGGCCCTGGCTCTGGGTATCTACAGAGACAGGCAGGAAGCCATTGACAATATGGTACGGCGGAGGGACACGTTTACACCCGTCAGGGAAAATACAGCACTCTATCATAAAATCAACAAAGAGGTCTACCGGCATATTGTTCCGGCAACTGATGATCTGTTAATGAGATCGCATCATATTTTTAATGATTCAT
>CAZWSL010000044.1:27279-28403 GCA_964636495.1 uncultured Desulfobacula sp.
ACAGCAGGTGAAACCGTAACCCGCCCATATCTCTTTTTTCCGGCAGTCAAAAAATATGGAACCTAAGGTTTTGAGCTTGTCACCCTCTTGATCCCCGTGGGCACAGAAAGCATAAGGACGGTTTTTGTGGGAAGAGAGAATCGCTTTGAGAGAATGAAAGTCCTGCAGGGAGATAAAATCATTCTGCCCCTCCTGGTTACGGTGCCATCCGCCAGCTGCCCTGTCGGCATCTTCATACCCGATCATATCAGGATATCTGTATGTGTTACAGTGAAACTCATTTCCTGAAATTTCCCTGACAGAGAAAGCCGTTGCTGAGGTTTCAACCCCGACTATTCTGTCATGCTGAACAAATGTGAAATTCTGTCCCTGGGCTCTGGTTGATGTTTTTATGATTTCCAGTGCATCATCAATATCATGGCATTCAACCAATCTTCTTGCAAATACTCTTTTGGGTTCACCCAGCTGTTTATCATTGGCATGCAGGGCATTACAGAGGATGATAAGGCCGTGTGAGTTAATGTTTGCTGAAAATCCCACCAGGCTGCCGTAGTAGCAGAAGGAGAGTATTTCAGTACCGGAAGGGTAGCGTGCCCTGAGAAGAAAGATATCATGTCCCTCAATACTGTCTTCGTTATGTGCCAGGAGGTGAGTGGTTTCATTTTTAATTATAAATGTACTGCAGTCATCGATCCGGGATTGATGCAGGTTCAGTTCCACCATGTTTAATCTGGCAATCTGCTCAAACTCCACACCTGCTCCATCTGCCATTCCTTTCAATTCATCGGTGATAAAGGCGTATGGCTCCACATAGGCCATATATTCATCAAAAAGTTTTCCCTGCTGTGAATCTTTTGGCTGGCCGGCCTCATATTTTTCGAGTAATTGATGGATTTCCTGTTTTGTATGCCGGCCGGTAATGAATCCGATATTGTAGTAGCTGCCTGAAGCATTTATTTCCAGTATTCTGTTTTTATCTGCGTTCATTTTGACATGTCCTGGTTAACCGGATATGAGGGAATCGGTTAAAACATAAGCTGCCTGCAGGTATGAAGTGGGGCAGAGAGGGAAACACTCCTTGCAGTCATTACACACCTGTGAAGCAACCTGGGGGATAAAGCTGA
>CAZWSL010000045.1:0-26078 GCA_964636495.1 uncultured Desulfobacula sp.
CGACCTTAATCCAGTTAGAAGCTTTATAACACGTTCCCAGAAATCTGCTTTTTTCTACGAACGTCTCCAGCATATACAAAGGATAGTTATAAACCTTAAGCCAGTCAGAAGAAATTCTTCTTATATTCATGGCCATAACCTTACTTGCCAAACATTTGACTGTCACCCAGGGAAGCACAAGGAAGCGAGTATTATTAATTACAAAATGAAGATTTTTATTTTTAACAGACTTTTTCCAGCCAATAAATTCTTCCCTGGATTGAACAGCCCATGCAGCAGAACCCCAGCCAATGCAGGCAACAGGGATATCCCCTGCAAAAGCCATATACTTAAGATGATTACCAACGATCTGGACATATCCAAGGTAATGGTATTGTTCTATAAGGCTGTCATAAAGCGGCTCCAGTTTTGTGTGCCTGACCATTTTGACAGTTACAGGTTCAAGATCAGTAACCTTGCAGCTTATAGGACTGGTATCAACCTTAATTTTTTTAACACTTTTCCTTTTATTGCGAGGTGTGTATTTTGGAGGAGGATAGTCAAGCAGGCCTTTTCTATGAAGAGTCAAAAGCAGTTCTCTGCATGCCATATCTTTGAGCCGACCACTGGGCTGCACCCAGTTCCACTTTGTGCAAAGGATTTTTGAAATTTGAGTCCTGCCTTTATCCCAATGTTCATGAACAACAGCTTGAATAAATACCAAATCCCGGGCAGTGACTTTTCTATTTCTGATGGTTAAAGGTTCCATAAATGATTCTATATCAGATAAAAACACGGGACGCCAGCTTTTTTTTTAAAAAAGTTAAAAAAATATTTTTATGGGTAATTCTATGGTAGTTTTGGAGGGGAAAATGATGAGATTATGGGTTGAACAGAAAAAACGTGGGTTGATCAGGCTTGATTTTATGCAGATCTTGGAGTACTAAATACCCTCAAATATTGAAAGACGCTGAAATTCCCTTTAATTCTGAAGTCGAAACCATAATAATTGGGCCTGCTGGAGGATATCATGAATATCATATTTGGGTATCTGATGATGATTGGTTATTAGCCATCGATTTGATAAAAAAATACTACAGGATAGTTGAGACCACACAAGAACCATTCTCGGGAGAATGCCCGGCATGTGGTTATGTTGTCAACAATAAAACCGTATGCCCAGATTGTGAAATCTCTTTATGCCCTAATCCTACCTGGGCTTATGATCACCATGCATTTATACAGTATCTTGAAAAGTATAATTTAAAATAAACTGATAAGCGAACCAATCGTTGCAGCGGACAGCCAGGGGCTGCGCCCCTGGTTCCCTCGCTATCGCTCGGCTGCCCCTGAACTCAGGCCGATAGATCGGAGCGCGTAGCGATCCGATCTATCGGCGGCCGGATAAGCAAAGCTCCATGAGCCTGACAGCCTTCGCGCAAAAGCGCTCCGTCTATCAGGCTCATGGAGCCGACTGCGGTGTTTTCCGATTATGAACACCGCAGCGCGGCGCCCATAACCAGAAAACATCCTCGCGGCTCATCCGGCGGACGTTATAAATCTACGAGGTTTTACTGAAATGTATGAGGAAAATCTTAATTTATGGTAATCTTTTGTAAACGTCTCTTCTATGCCCAATTTTTACAATCAAAATTATAACCTTGTCATCATGAATTTCGTATATGATTCGATAATCACCAGATCTAATTTTATGAAAAGGATTCTTTCCTTTCATTTTAGTAATATTGGGGCTTGGCAAATTGCTTCCAAGCTCTTCTATTTTCTTTCTTATCTTTACGAGATCTTTTTTGGGAAACCGTTTCAAATTTTTCAACACAGCAGGCCTAAACTCAACAGAATATTTCATAGGTTAAAGTCCCAATTGTTTCCAAACTTCATCTGCGGGTATGTTTTCAGTCGATCCTTGAAGCGCTTTTTTAGCATCTTCAATATCTATATAATCTTCAATCTGCTGGAGCAACTCAAGTTCTTCAATAGAGACCAAAGCTGCTACATCTTGGCCTCGTCGGGTTAAAACAATAGATTCATTGCCATAAGCAACCTTGTTAACAATATCAGCCAAATTCTTTCTTGCATCTGCTGTGGATATTTTTGTGACCATTTTTTTCTCCTTGTTTTTGTACTTTATATACAAATTGTACATCTCGTACTTTAAAATGTCAATAACTTTTAAATCGCTTTATAACCCAGCGCTCCACCGGACCGCAAGGAGCGGCTTTTTTAAAATTTGTGACAACTTTTGAACAGTGTCACTCTTAATAAAATTTAGTGGAACCTTGTACCCTCGCTTCGTTCGGCGGCCCGTGAGCTTTACCGTTATATGGCTTAAACCAAGACACCAAAGCAGGAGTATATTCTATTGACGATTCTTAATCACTATGCCGAAGAAAAACAGCGTTTTCTTGAAAACTGCACGCAGTGCGGAATTTGTGCTGAGGAATGTCCTATTTTGCCTTATACAGATATCAGCGGAGTTTCCTCCCAATATATTCAGGAAGGAGTGTTTGATTTTGTAGAAAGCGGGGTTCCAAACCACCGAGCTTACACAAAGGCATTTGCC
The DNA here is from genome assembly GCA_964636495.1 of uncultured Desulfobacula sp. Taxonomy (GTDB): domain Bacteria; phylum Desulfobacterota; class Desulfobacteria; order Desulfobacterales; family Desulfobacteraceae; genus Desulfobacula. The sequence goes on from CAZWSL010000045.1 coordinate 2,561, forward strand.
TGCATGGAATGCTTTAAATGTACGGCTGGTATATGTCCTGAAGACCTTAACCCAATGCTGATAAATGAAATTATTAAAAGCGAATATATCTCGAGAGGGGAGGCAAATTCGTTTTTCAGTGACGCCAAACAATCAGACAGTACACATAGAATACTTTCAAGTGTTCAGGTCTCTACGGCTGAATACAAAAGAATCTCGACGTCCGAGGATAAACAAGGAGTACGCTATGTGTTTTTCCCCGGCTGTAATGTGTACTTTCAGCCGGAAAAAATTCTAAATGCGCTGGATATTATGGATGCTATCGGTGATAAATACGCTTTATTGCCTGGATTGGACTACTGTTGCGGAGACAACCATCTTTTTTTTGGTGATATCAAAACAGGGAGTGGCCGGACTGACGAACTGATAACCGCTATTGCCGCTTTTCATCCAGAGGCCGTTATACTATGGTGTCCTACCTGCCAGTGTCGTTTCTATAAACACATATCTCCCTCAATGAATATCCCATTTAAGACCCTATCTTTTCCTCAGTATTTGGCTGAAAACATGAACAAATTGTCTCTCAATAATAAGGCCGCCGGAATAGTAACACTTCATGAAGCTTGCAAGTCGGCTTATACGGGCGTTGATAGGGATGGACCCCGTGAGGTTTTGCGGCAATTACCCGGGGTAACGCTCAGAGAAATGCACAATCATGGCCATGAAACTGTTTGTTGCGGCAGTGGTGCTATCTGTTGGTTTCCAGAAAGCTGCGCCCGGATTCGCAACTATCGCCTCCAAGATGCTGCCCAAACTGGAGCTGACCGCTTGGTTACTGTTTGTCACTATTGCAACCAGACTTTTGCAGCCGAAGAGCCCAACTACGATTTTAGTGTAACTAATTATGTAAATCTCGTTGCGGAGGCCATGGATATTCATCGTACTGATAAATTCAAAAAGTATAAATTGTGGGGAAACATGGAGCGAATTTTAGAGGATGCAAATGAGCATATCGTGGAATCGCCTTTTGAAATCGAGCGTATCCATGAAGTGTTACGAAAGGTCTTCATAGAATAAAATGCCATATAACCATGCAAATTCAGCCGACGCAAAAAGCGCGAGGCTGATTTGCGACGTTCGCCTCTCAATGAAAGAAGGATAAGACTGTGGATGATTATAAACTTTTGATCGACCTACACAAGGAAGGCCATCGCCAGGGACCGGGTGGGGATACCGAGACAGAACTTGCTCTTAATCTGGCCATGATCGACCGGGCGGCACCGCTGAAGATTGCGGATATTGGCTGCGGTACGGGGGCATCCACCATCCTGCTTGCCCGACTCTTGAATGCCCAAATCACGGCAGTTGATTTCCTTCAGGATTTTTTGGACGTGTTGGAACAAAGGGCTGAAAGCACAGGGGTGGCGGACAGGATATCGCCCCTTGTCCGGTCCATGGACGACCTGCCTTTTGCCAACGAGGAATTGGATGTCATTTGGTCCGAGGGAGCAATCTATAACATCGGATTTGAAAAGGGCATAGCGGAGTGGCGACGTTTCCTGAAAGCGGGTGGTCTATTGGTTGCTTCCGAGATCACATGGCTCACGGATTCGCGACCAACTGAACTTCAGAAACACTGGGATAACGAGTATCCCGAAATTGATTTGGCTTCGGCGAAGATCAAGGTTCTTGAGAAACACGGATTTACGCCAGTCGGGTACTTCGTGTTGCCAGAACATTGCTGGCTGGAGGAATATTACCGGCCCATGCAGGCCAGATTCAAGGATTTCCTGAATCGAAACGGGAACACCGAAGAAGCACGCGAAATAGTAATCACAGAGCAACACGAAATTGACCTATACGAAACGTACAAATCCCACCTCAGTTACGGGGTGTACATTGCAAAAAAGCTGAGATAGAAGGGCGAACAAACACTTGCACTCAGACCGGGCTTTGCAGGCATTTTTTTGAACGTATCGATTAATTAAGTTTGATATTTTTTTTAATTATTCCGCTTCATCCGCCCGGCTGATGAAGTGGGCATTATCACTTATATGCAAGTTCACGTTTTGACACAATAATTCTTTTCAACCTCTAAGGAGAAAGTATGAAAAAATTTATCTTCGTAGTAACAATTATCTCATTTTTCATTGGCAACCTTGCTTATTCAAAAGATGTAGACCTTCAAAATTTACTACAGGAAACCCAAAAAATGACCCAAGGGCAGCAGTCATTCCGTCTCATTTGGTGGATACCAACTGAATATTGGAAGGCAGCTTTCAAAAACGAACCTAATATGACACAAACCCAAAAAGAAGCTTTTTATGAAACTGTAAATGGATACACTGTCCTATCTGTTATCGATGCAAAAACGACTGATTTAGGAAGCATTGTTCCATTTCCTAAAGAAGAAATCTTAAACAAAATTTCTCTATCAGTGGAACAAAAGAATAAAATGTTTCCGCTTTCTGATGATGAACTAACTAGCGATGCAAAAAATTTATTTGCCATGATGAAACCTTTAATGGCAAACATGTTGGGTCAATTTGGACAAGGGATGGAATTTATTTGCTTCAAGGGAACTGACTCAAAAGGAGCAAGGCTCCTTAATCCAAAATTAGAAAAATCATTTGCTGTGAATTACGCAGAGCATTCCTACAAATGGAGGCTTCCCCTTGGTAGTTTGCTCCCTGCCAAACATGATGCTTTGACCGGAGAAGAATTTCCTGGGAATTATGTATACAATCCATTTACTGGGAATAAACTGGTAATAAAATAAAACCGCGATAACTCGGCGCTGCACTGGACCGCAAGGGGCGGCCTTTTTCAAAGTCTGTAACAACGTTGGAAATTTGTGCCTTCAGCCAACTTCTCTGGAAACCTTTGCGACACATGAGCTTCACCGTTAGCTTTAAAAATTCAGAGACAAGTTATGGATATATTCTTACAAATCTGGGGAGGTGGCTTTTACTTAGCCAACAAAATATTTTTTTCTTTGTCGGAGACAAAAGTCGATCACAAAAAGAATCAGTTTAAGCTACTTGCTTGGTCTGCTTATATTGTAGGTGTGCCGGCTTGGGTAATTCTGCTTGTTGGAAAAAACGATTGGATTGCAGCTTCAATAGAAGCTGGTGGAATTCCTGCCATGCTACTTGGTTTGTATATAGCATTTTACCAAAAACAAGCCAGTTTACTTATTGAAACATCCGTTAAGTACATAACGTACTTTGCGATAGCGTTTGGAATATTTATAAGTGTACAACACTATGGCGGCATTACCTCCACATCTCAGTTTTTAGAAATGGGAGTAACTCTGGGCTTCCTTATGGGTAGCTATTTAATGACCCAGCACAATAAAAATGGCTACTTATTTTTTATGCTAATGAATTTGAGCATGGCTTCATTAATGTTTCTCCAGGATAAACACATCCTTATGGTTCAGCAATTAATTTCTTTAGCATTCGTCATTTACGGTTATTCGCAATCATGCAAGGTACAAAGCTAACAATGCAAATCAACACGGACCTCAACAGCTGCTTCACAGCTGTTGAGACTGGTGATTTGCGACATTAATTTTCTACACCAACCATTATGTGGAAAAAAACGTGATATATTTTCCTTAGCAAATTGCCAAAAGAAAAAAACGTGATATTTTTCCTTATATAAATTATAACGGAAAAAAATTCTGATAAGGATAAAAATGAATTTTAACGATTTCAAAGCAGGAACATATAAGCAACAATACCAGTATAAAAGCTTTTCCCCCCAAAAAATCAATATGACCTGGATTTGGGATGACCCAGCTTTAAATGTGATGTTAGAACAGGCCACCAGAAAGCTTGGAGAACTAAATGCTTTTACGTTAATTGTTCCTAATATCGATCTTTTTATTCAAATGCATATTATAAAGGAAGCAAATACTTCAAGCAAAATAGAAGGTACACAAACAAATATTGACGAAGCCCTACTTCCTGAAGAAGAAATATCGATTGAAAAGCGAGATGATTGGCATGAGGTTCAAAATTATATTAATGCACTTCACTACGCCATAAATAAACTTGAGAAATTACCGATTTCCAACCGACTATTAAATGAAACCCACAAAATATTAATGCAGGGTGTGCGAGGAGAACACAAATCTCCTGGTAATTTTAGAAAAAGTCAAAACTGGATAGGTGGTTCCAATTTATCAGATGCAGTATATATTCCACCGCACCATGAAGAAATCCCTGACTTAATGGGCGATTTGGAACTGTTTTTACATAATGAAACGATAAATGTACCTCACCTGATTAAAATTGCAATTGCACATTATCAGTTTGAAACCATCCACCCGTATTTAGATGGAAACGGACGAATCGGGCGATTATTAATTACACTATATCTGGTTGGCTTTTCACTCTTAAAAAAACCATCATTGTATCTTTCTAATTTTTTTGAAAAACACCGTAGCTCTTATTACGATGCATTATCTCGGGTTCGAGAGGCAAACGACATCTCACATTGGGTTAAATTTTTTCTAAATGCTGTGATCGATACCGCAGATGATGGGAAAAACACGTTCAATGAAATATTAAAACTTAAAAATGAAACTGATAGTTTTATCCTCAGCCTCGGTGGAAGGGCTGAAAATGCAAGCAGAATCTTAGAGTTTTTTTATCAAAAACCACTGCTAAATGTAAAAGAAATCGAGAAGGTTCTATCAATGAATCCAAGGACAATAAGAAATGTTCTGAAAACTTTGGAAACAGCACGGTTTATATTTGAGTACACTGGAAACAAGCGTAACAAAAAATATGTATTTGAAAGATATTTTAATTATTTTAGCATTTGCAAACAGTATTCTCATTAAGATTTCAACAATCAAAATGCACACGGGCAAAAGCCGGTGATTTGGAAATGTTATCTCTCTGTACCAAATATGAAGACAAACAAATGGAAAATTTAAAGAGTATCAAAACTGAAAAACAAAATTAAAATAAAGGCTGAAAGCGATATCTTCAGACCAGAGCTTTCTTGAATTTGACATTTGTACAAAGCTGTTGTACAAACAATTTCAGGGAATATTGGAATCATGCAAGGAGCAAGCGTTTCGGGATTTGGTAGCATATAGCCATTCAAGTCCCTGCGTCGCTACCAAAAATATACAATGCCCCTCTCAATGGAGGGGCTTTTTTTTATTGCTGTTCAAATGCTTTTTGCGAATATTATCTTTCTGACAATGATTATTTTGATTAAAAATTATAATTATGGTAATTGAGTAGTATAGTTATCAGCTGTTACTATCATGGGATTTCTTTTAAAATTTTTCTGTTTTGAGGAGACATTATGCCGGGTATATATGAAATTTATGTAAAAGACCATTTTTCGGCAGCCCATGCTTTAAGAGGTTATGATGGCAATTGTGCCAACATGCATGGACACAATTGGGAAGTTGAGACATATATCCAGTGTACAGAACTGAATAAAATTGGAATAGGCGTTGATTTCAGAGATGTAAAGAAGATTGTCAAGGATGTGTTAAAAGGGCTTGACCATACCAATCTCAATGAGATTGCAGCGTTTGGATCAATTAATCCCACTTCTGAAAATCTATCCAGGTTTTTATATAATAAGCTTTCTGAAAAGCTTAATTCAAAACATATAAAGGTCAATAAAATAACCGTATTTGAAAGTCCGGGCTGCGGGTCTTCCTATCAGGAGATATAGCTGTTGATTGATGTCTGTGAGATATTTTACAGCCTGCAGGGAGAGTCTACCTTTGCAGGTCTGCCATGCATATTTATAAGGCTCTCCGGATGTAATCTTGACTGTTCATGGTGTGACACCCGTTATGCCGGTGAAGAGCATCACGTCATGACACTTGATGAAATTTTCAGACAGATTGAGGCATTCAGCTGCAGGCTTGTGGAAGTTACAGGTGGAGAACCCCTGATGCAGGAAAACACCTTATCTCTGATATCCATGCTTGCAGAGAGAAACTACACCGTTCTTCTTGAGACAAATGGAAGTATAAGCATAAAAAATGTCCATCCGGAATGCATTAAGATTGTTGATGTAAAATGTCCCTCAAGCAGAGAATCTGACAGTTTTTTATCTGAAAATATAAATTTTCTCTCTGCAGATGACGAACTCAAGTTTGTGATTGCTCACAGAGAAGACTATGAGTTTGCAAAATCCATGATTAAAGATAAATTATCCGCCATTTCATCATTGAAAATTCATCTTTCTCCTGTTTCAGGAGCAGTTGAGCCGGAGAAGATTGCAGGGTGGATGCTTGAAGATAACCTTTCAGCAAGATTGTCCCTGCAGCAGCACAAGATAATATGGGACCAGGATAGACGGGGGGTGTAAAAAAGGATGACTCAAAAAGCAGTTATACTTTCAAGTGGCGGAATTGACTCCACAACGGTCATGGCAATTGCAAAATCCAGGGGTGAAGATATATACAGTTTAAGTTTCAGGTATGGTCAGCGCCATTCAGTTGAGCTGGATGCCTCAAAAAAGATTGCTGCATTCTTCGGGGCAAGGCAGCATAAGATAATTGAGATCGATTTAAGGCAGTTCGGAGCTTCCGCCCTGACAGATAATATAGATGTGCCAAAACATGAATCAGCCCGGGAGATAGAAAATCAGCAGGAGATACCTGTCACCTATGTCCCTGCAAGAAATACTATATTTCTCTCCTATGCCATGGCCTGGGCAGAAATTTTAAAGGCAGGCTCCATATATATCGGCGTAACCGCTGTAGACTATTCAGGTTATCCAGACTGCAGGCCGCAGTTTATTCAAGCCTTTGAGAAGATGGCAAACCTTGCAACCAGAACAGGTATCACAGGAGAGACAGCACTTAAAATTCAAACACCATTAATCAATCTTTCCAAGGCAGAAATCATCAGGACAGGCAGTGAACTTGGTGTGGACTACGCTTTGACCATCTCATGCTATGACCCTGACTCCACAGGCAGGTCATGCGGCAGCTGTGATTCCTGTCTCCACAGGAAAAAAGGATTTATGGAAGCCGGCATACCAGACCCTACACGCTATTACATGTAGAAGCCATTTCATCAGTCAGTCATCTGTTAGATAATCTGAAGTTCAAGGAGACAACTGACCGTGATTGTCCCGGATGTCATGACATATCCGGACCGGCAGTTATCCCGGAATGGAAGCCAGTGTACCGGCCCTTACAATCTCAACTTTTCCCCTTAGTTTTGGCAATTCCCTTGCAAGGGTATTCAGGGTAGCCTTGTAGGGGTGGCCTATACCAATAGCAAAACCATGTTTTTCTGCTATTTTTTTAAGTTTTTTAAGCTGTCTTGTGATGTAGTCTGAATTCTGGTAATTATCCAGAAATATATCCCTCTGGGCAAATTTCAGCCTGAAAAGTCTTGCAGATGCTTCACATTTTGATTCTGATGTGGTCCTTGAGTCAATAAAGAAGAGATTTTTCTTTTTTAAAACAGTAAAAATCTGGTTCATCTGAGCAGCATTAGTTGTTATTTTTGAACCCATGTGATTGTTTACTCCGGCAACATAATCAATATTATTAATATTTCTTTCTAATTGATTTATAAGGGCATCAGGTGCCATGGAAGATAAAATAGCACCGGGTCCGGGATTAACTGATGGATATTCAAATGGTTCCATGGGAAGATGAAGCATTATCTGCGATCCATTTGCATGCAGCTGCCTTGCAATCGTTTTACCAAAAGGGGCAAAGGGTAAAATGGAAAAAGTAAGATTCGGCTCCAGTCTGCTCAGCTCCAGTGCAATGGCTTTATCATATCCAATGTCATCAATAACAATAACTATTTTGGGGATATGCCCCTTTTCAGGTTTTGGAAATTTTTTTTCTATCAGTGTCTGATCAATTTCTTCAAACACTTCATATTTAATAGATTGTTTTAATTTCTGCTTTAATCCGGTGGTTGTTTTTATTGTTTTGACGCCATCAAAATCTTCCTGAATCGGTTTTATCTTATTGCTGTCAGGTCGTTTTTGACTGATCTGCTCTTTTTTTTCCACACTCTTTTCAGGCTTGAGTAAAATATCTGCTACCATGGCCAGGGTTAAGCATATTGAAGCAAGGACAGCCATTACCAGAAATATTTTTTTTAACTCATTAAAAACAGGTGGTTTTTTTTTTGATTTTCTTTTGGCTTTCTTCTTAATTTTTTTTTTAACTGCCATTTAACTTGTTGAATACTCCATAACTGATCAGGATATCGAGTGCTTTTTTGACCTGAGAGTCCTGTATAAGCTGATCAATATCAATTTGTTTTGGATGTTTTTTGGGTTTTTCCTCCGGTTTTGTCTGCTGCTGTGTGTTTTCATGTTCCAGGCTGTTTTTCAGGTCTTTCTCTTTGGGCATCATGTCAAAGAGTGACAGTTTTTTCTCTTTTTTTTCAAGAATTTCATACTCCACCTCTATATCAGGAATAATTCCTTTGGACTGAATGGATCTTCCGCTGGGTGTATAATATCTTGCAGTTGTATATTTAATTCCAAAACCCTCTTTTAAAGGTCTGACTGTCTGTACAGAACCTTTCCCAAAGGTGATGGTTCCAAGAAGCAGTGCCCTTGAGTTATCCTGGAGAGCGCCAGCCACAATTTCTGAAGCAGAAGCTGAACCGCCGTTAATAAGGGCGACAATGGGATAATTTCTCTTTTTATCATTGGGTGTTGCTTTAAAAACCTTTGTATTCTCAGGCTGCCTTCCCCTTATTGAAACAATACTGCCTTTTTCAAGAAAAAGATCAGAGATGTTAATAGCCTGATCAAGGAGACCCCCTGGATTGTCCCTCAGATCCAGAATCAATCCTTTTAACGGGGTTTGAGCTGATTCAAGATCGCTCAGATGCTTTTTTATGTCTTCCAGTGTATTCATCCTGAAATTAGTGATACGCAGATATCCATATCCCGGTTTCAGAGCCGTGCTTCTTACACTCTTCATGGGAATCAGATCCCGTTTAAGGGACACTTCAAGCGGCTGGGTCTCTCCCTCTCTTATCACCGTAATAACCACAACTTCACCTCTGGGTCCGCGCATCATATTGACGGCTTCCCATAGAGCCATCTCTTTTGTTGATTTATCATTGATTTTAATAATCCGGTCTCCGGCCTGGATGCCTGCTTTATAGGCAGGGGTTCCTTCAATGGGCGAGACAACAGTCAGGATTTTGTTTTTCATGGTAATAACAATACCAATGCCTGAAAATTCTCCCTTGGTGTCACCCTGAAGCTCTTCAAATGCTTCAGGCGGCATAAAGCTTGAGTGTGGATCAAGATTCCCCACCATCCCCTTTATGGCATTGTGAATCAACTCTTCACTGTTCACACTGTCCACATAGTTTTTTTCCAGCTCTTCAAGCACATCTGTGAACAGTTTTAATGCCTGATAGGTATTTTCTTGGTTGTCACCGGCTACTGCCTCTGTTGAGCAGTAAGTGTTCAGTACAGCAACAGATAAAAGCAGGTAAATTATCATTATCTGTGACAGCAGGCATCTGGATATGTTCCAAACTCTTTTTTCCATTTTACACTCCTTTTTTTAACCATTTCATGGGGTTCACAGGTACGCCGTGGTGTCTGACTTCAAAATGAAGGCACACGCCTTTTATTGAACCTGTGTCACCAGCTGTTGCAATAACTTCACCGGTTTCAACACTATCTCCCTTCTGTTTAAACAGATCTTCAACATGGGCATACAGGGTGTAGAAGTTATCACCGTGATCAATAATTATCAAGTTGCCATAACTCTTAAGCCAGCTGGCGAACAACACCTCTCCCTTAAAAATGGATTTTACAGGCTCGCCTCTTTCCACCTTTATATCAATTCCTTTTTGAAAAGTGAAGGAGTTGTATTTTCCTTTGCGGGAGTGTCCGTATTTTGTAATAATACTGCCATTTACAGGAAGCAGGAGTTTCCCTTTATAATCTTCAAATGAGAGAACATTTAAAGCAGACTGACTGCTGTTTTTTTCCATATCAGCTATGTGTTGATCCAGTTTTAACTCTGCAAGTTTGAAGGATTCAACAGCAGCAAGGGACAGCTGTTTCTTTTTGCGGATCTGTTTCAGCAGGCCCTGTTTTTTTAATAACTTTTCCCTCTCCAGTTTTATCTGATTGTTCAATTGAACTTCCAGATTGATTTTTACATGCATGTCTCTCTTTATCTTCTGCTCCACAGTGTAAAAATGTTCAAGACTCTGGTTCTGTTTTTTCAGCAGATTGAAATCATATGCAATGATTCGTTCCATGGCATTTTGTCTGAGGAAAAAATCAAACAGGGAGTCAGGCTGTCCGGCAGCTTCCATGGTGCCGGTCTTACTCATCTTATAAAGGGCATTCAGACGGGTCGTGGTATATTCCCGGTTCAGGATAATTGAATTTGACAATTGATTTTTTTTCCGGCTCAGCTTTGCAATTTTATTTTTCAGACTGGTAATCTCTTTTGAGATGGATAGGGTTTTCCGGCGTGCCTGATTTAAAGTGAAATCAATTTTATTTAACTCTTCAATTATTTCAATTTCCCTGCTGGAAAAGGATTTTATCAGTTCAGTCTGTTTTGCTATATCATTCTGCAGGCTCAGTTTCTTTGCTTTTTCAGCATCATGATTTTCGGCAGAAACCATGGGATCTGATAAAACCAGCAGGATATATCCGGTGAGAATAGCTATTTTAATATCTGTTTTAAGGATATATAACATCCGAACCAACCTAAAAGTGTGGAGCAGGCAATGATTAACATGATCATCTGAAACGAGAGAAATTTTATTTCAAGATATAAACTGGAGGAGAGATTTTCTGTAATTCCCGGTGAAACAATCAGGAATGAAATCAACAGGATGAGCACTCCGGTGAGTCCGCCGAAAAATCCCTGTAAAATTCCTTCAACATAAAAGGGGGCTTTGATAAATGATTCTGTTGCACCGACAAGGCGCATGATTTCAATTTCATTTTTACGCGAATAAAATGCCAGACGTATGGTGTTGGCAGTGATAAAGAGTGAAATTAGAAAAAAGAGGCTGCACATTGCATATCCTGTGATTTTAAAAAGATTAAAAATTTTTAAAAATTTACCCAGCCATTTCTCTCCATACTCCACATCTTCCACCATGTTTAAATCTTTTATTAGTTGTGCTGTTTTCCTGATGGTTTCAAAATTGTTATGGGATTTTGTCCTTATCTCCACAGCATCAGGCAGTGGATTTTCTGTCAGGGTTTCAAGGAAAGTGCTCCGGGAGTTCAAACTGTGTTTGAGTTCCTCAAGAGCCTGGGATTTAGGGATATAGACCATTGACTCCACATCCCCTGCATCCTTTATTTGATTTTGCAGTTGAGGCAGCATTTCCTGGGTAAAATCATGTTTAAGATATATCATTATCCTGCCGCCTTTATTCCATGATTCAATAAGTCTTCCGGTATTTTCAAAAAACAGCACAAACATGCTCACAATTAAGATTGACAAGGCAATTGTCACTATTGTGATCATATTTAAAAATTTGTTACTTCGAATATCAGCAACTGCTTTTTTGATAAAATGATTCATAGAGGCCTGTTGATTCTATCCGGTGTCATAACTGAATTCTGTCTCAGTCTGCCTTCACTTAATTCAATATTCCTGCTGTTCAAACTGCTTTCCATCAGATGCATGTTATGGCTTGCAACCAGTACAGTGGTTCCCTTATTGTGATATTTCACTAAAAGATCAAGAACAGCTCTTGCAGATGACGGATCAAGGCTGCCGGTTGGTTCATCTGCAAATATAATAGCAGGTTCTCCCACCACAGCCCTTGCCACGGCAACCCTCTGCTGCTCTCCACCAGAGAGAGTCGGGGGCAGGGCATGAATTTTTTTTTCCATACCTGTAATTCTTAAAACCTGTTTCACTTTTTTGAATATGTAGGAAGGTTTTTCACCGCCTGCTTCCAGTACAAGGGCTACATTGTCATATACAGTTTTGGTGGGAATCAGTTTAAAATCCTGGAAAACTATTCCGAATCTGCGTCTCAGCATGGGAAGTTTTGAAGAAGAAACCCTGGCAATGTTCATCCCGTTAATAATAATCTGGCCTTCTGACGCTTTTTCTGCAAGGTATAGTATCTTAAGCAGGGTTGATTTTCCAGCACCTGAATGGCCCGTGATAAAAACAAATTCACCCTGGTCAATATCAAGGGAGATGTTTCTTAAGGCGGGTTTTCCGCCGAATCTCTTGCTGACATTGAACATCCTGATTGTTGAATGCCTGTCATTTGTTCTGTTCATGGTTTTACTGCTGTATCCTCTAAAACACCTGTACACTGCAGGCATAAAAAAAGAGTGAAATCCGGATATAATTTTTATTGCCTGCTGTGCAGTTTTCATTTTCTTATAAATTGACTGGAAGCAAATTTACTGATATATTTTGTGTGTGTCAAGGAGTGCTGCAAATCAGTTTTTCTTACATTAAGCCTTCACTGTTACCGTAAAACGGCTTCTTCCAATCAGTGAAGGCTTAGAATTTTTTATATTCCGTATAAATTTAAAACAGGATAAAAAATAAAATGATTTTATTTGATTCACACTGCCATCTTGATGACAAATGCTATGACAAAGATCTCAGGGAAGTTGTAAAAAAGGCAGAAGAGGAGAATATCAGCGCCATGATGATTGTGGGCGTTGATATTAAAACATCTTTAAAGGCCGTTGACATATCAAACAAATTTGACAATATATACACCTCTGCCGGTATCCACCCTCACTATGCAAAACAGTGCTCAAGGAGTGACCTTGACACACTGGCAGATATTGCAGGGGAGAATCCGTGTGTTAAAGCGTGGGGCGAGACAGGTCTTGACTATAACAGAATGTTTTCTCCTGCCAGAAACCAGGAAAACTGTTTTGTAGCCCAGATGGAAATGGCGGAAAATCTTGATCTCCCGCTTATATTCCATGAGCGTGATTCAAAGGGGAGGTTTTATGATATCCTTAAATCTGAAGGCCCCCGGTCACGCAAGGGCGTGGTTCACTGTTTTTCCGGTACAAAAAATGAGTTGTTCAAATATCTGGATCTCAATTACTATATCGGGATTACAGGAATCCTCACTATGCAGAAGAGGGGTGAGTATTTAAGAGAGCTTGCTTCGCATATCCCTGTGGAGAAGTTGCTGATTGAGACAGATGCGCCCTATCTGACACCGGCACCGCAGAAAAATAAAAACCGGCGTAATGAACCCTCTTTTGTCAAGTCAGTACTGCTGAAACTTGCTGAAGTGAGAAACAGCGACCCTGATGAACTTGCCCGGATAATTTTTGACAACACCAGAAGGCTTTATCATATAGAGTGAGCCTGCTCACAGAGAGTGGCCAGCCGTGCTTCATTCTCTGAAATATCCCGGCGGAAAGGTCCCCCGATATTTATAGTTTGTCAAACACCTCCCAGAAAGAGGGAAAGGATTTGGCTACACAGCCTGGATTTTCAATTTTAACGCCAGACACCTTCAGGCCTGCCACTGAAAATGCCATGGCCATTCTGTGATCATTAAAAGTTTCAATCAAGGCTCCGGCAGGAGTACCGCCCTGTACGGACATCCAGGTATCCCCCTGTTCTGCTGTTATGCCCATCTTGTTTAACTGGGACACAACAGCATCAATACGGTCGCACTCTTTCTCCCTGAGATGGCCGATGTTTCTGATGACAGTTTTCCCGTCAGCAAAGGCAGCTGTGACAGCAAGGGTCGGAGCAACATCCGGAATATCAGACATATCCACATCAACCGCTTTTAAATCCCCTCCTTTGACGCCTGCCCCCCTTTGATCAAATTCAATCGTGCAGCCCATCTGTTTAAAGATATCCAGCAGCTTGAGGTCACCCTGGAGGGATTGATCTGTTATATTTGCCACCCGTATCATTTTCTTTGTAACAGCGCCTGCAGCCCAGAAATAACTTGCATTGGATATATCGGGTTCAATGGTAAATTCTCCCGGAGAGTACTGCTGCCGGCCGGGAACATGATATTCAAGGTCACTCTTTTTTTCAGAATGGACACCAAACTTTTTCATGATATCCATGGTAAGATTGACATAGGGTTCAGATACGGCAGGCGACGGCAGGGTGATTACCATTCCTTTTTCAAGAACTGCCCCCATCATGAGCAGGGATGACAGGTACTGACTGCTGCGTGAGCAGTCCAGGAGAACGCTGCCCCCTTTTTTTGTGTCTCCCTCTATTCTGACTGGAGGGCAGTCATTTCCATGTTCAGCTTCTGCAGATATACCGGCCATTTCAAGGGCATTTAAAATATCTCCCATTGGCCGTTCCTGCATTCTTTTATCTCCGGTGAGGATGTACGGGGTGTTTCCAAGGGCGGCAATGCCTGTGAGAAGCCTCATGGATGTCCCTGAATTTCCCAGATAAATGGGGTCTTCAAAAGGGTGGGGGGACCCGTTAAAGCCGGTCACTTCAAAAGCACCATCCTCTCTTTTTTGAATATCTGATCCCATTTTCGCAAGTGCTGATACAGTGAGATTGATATCTTCACTTTCAAGCAGATTCTCTACCCGGGATCTGCCTTCTGCAAGAGAGGCACATATCATGGTTCTGTGAGAAATGCTTTTCGATCCGGGTATGCTGACTCTGTTTTCTCTTTTTTCAATCTTTTTGACAATTTCCCTGATTCTTTCAGAACCGGCTCTGCTATAGTGCTGTTCAATGCCCATGATGACAACTCCGCGATAGGTTATTAATTTCTACTCATAAGCCTGGACACTGCTTTTTCAAGACCATCCAGGGATAATTCATACATGGGGAAAATCTTTTTTATAACCATGATGGTGTGTGTATATCCCCACATGTTTTCTGATACAGGGTTGAGCCAGACCGAATGTGCAAAGGTTTTTTTAAGGAAATTAAGCTGTTCCAGGCTTGGTCTTCCGCTTCTTTCCGTTATATGAATTGAACCGTCATGTGCCATCAGCTCATAGGGTGCCATGCTGGCATCACCGACAATTATCAGCCTGGTTTCAGGGTCAAGTCTTGACAGTTCAATAATATTCTTGGGCTTTTTATACCTTGAAGGATCTTCCCACAGGTAATCATAGATTGTATTGTGAAAAAAATAGGTCTTCACCTCTTTAAACTGTGATCCGGCATAATCAAAAAGTGTCTGAACCACCTGGATATAGGGGTCCATTGACCAGCCTCCATTATCAATTGCAAGGATAATTTTAAGCTTGTCTTTCAGGGCTCTTTCAAACACCAGTTCTATTTCACCTGCATTTCTCATGGTTTCCCTGATAGTTTCATCAATATTGATGTTATCCAGTGGTCCTGCAGGGATCATATTGCGCAGGCGTTTTAAAGCTTCACCTATTTTTGCCTGGGTTAAGGGGCCGGTCGTTGAGTAGTCCTTATAGCGTCTCTCATTGGCTACCTTTACTGCAGATTTATTCCTTGATTCTCCGCCAATCCTCATGCCGCCGGGGTGATACCCGGAATGCCCTACAGGAGAATATCCACCTGTTCCGATCCATTTATATCCTCCGTGATGCTCTCCATCCTGATCTTTTAACCGTTTTTTGAAATATTCAATCAGTTCCTCAGGAGACATACTGCGAAGCTTTTCCTGATCAACCCCGAGGGCATCTGCCAGCTTTTTCGGATTTTTAAGCCACTCATCAAGCATGCCTCTTGCCATTTCATCGATTTCAAATCCATCATTTTCAGGCAGGGGGACCCCTTCAAAATGGTGAACAAAAACCTGGTCATAGAGGTCAAAATATCTTTCGCTTTTAACAAGTATGGCCCTGGCACTGGTGTAGAATTCATCAAGGGTATTGATCATTCCTTTATTCAATGCCCGTTGAAGGGTGAGAAAGGAAGTGGGAGAGACCGGTATGCCTATCTCCTTTAATGTATAGAAAAATTTTAAAAACATGGGTATACCAACTTAAAACAGTCTCTTTCTGGATGCAATATTTTTAGCCTGCTCATAATCTGGACTCTTTTTAAACAAGACACCCAGAAAAGGAAGTTTTCCCTTTACAAGATCTTTTGCCCTGAAATCAGGGTCAGCATTTAAAGCCCTTATCCAGTTAATCAGCTCCCTTGTGGCAGGTTTTTTTTCAATTGTGTCAATGCCCCGCATTCTGTAAAAAGCATCAATTGCATTTTGAGCAATATTATTGTCAATATCCTGAAAATGTACGCCAATGATTTTTCTCATCATTTTAGGATCAGGAAAGGCAATGTGGTGAAAGTTGCATCTGCCGAGAAAAGGGTCGGAAAGATCTTTTTTTGCATTGGAAGTTATGATGATAACAGGCCTGTGCTTTGCCGTTATTGTTTTATCGGTTTCAATGATGTCAAATTGCATCTGGTCCAGAACATCCAGCATGTCGTCCTGAAAATCCGTATCTGCCTTATCTATCTCATCTATAAGCAGAACTGTTTTTCTGTCTGCACAGAATGCCTGGCCGATCTTGCCCATTTTAATGTATTCATCAATATCACTGACATTCCTTTCAGAGTCTCCGAACCTGGAGTCATTCAACCGGGTAAGGGTGTCATACTGATACAGCGCCTCAACCAGTTTCATGCTGGATTTTACATTTAAGACAATCAGGGGCATATTCAGATTTTCTGCAATGGCATGGGCCAGCATGGTTTTACCGGTTCCGGGTTCGCCCTTTAAGAGCAGGGGCATTTCAAGCGTCATTGATATGTTTACAATTGACGCAAGCTCCTGGTCCAGAACATATTTCTGTGCACCCTTAAATTTAATATCGTTTCCTTTGTACATGGATACTCCTTCTAAATATCTAATTTTGTTATTAACAGTTTAAAAATTAACAATAATCACAAAACATACTTTCACAAGTTTTTTTTCAATAAGGACTGTAATAATAAGATATTACAAAAATGTAATTTAAAAGTTCAGTCCCGTAATTGTAAAATATTGACACAGCAGGTACTTAGTGTTACTATTTTCAGATTAATTGAATAATAATTTGTAGTTAATAGGAGTTTACTATGATTGGTGGGTTGGGAATGCCGGAATTGATAATTATCCTGGTTATTATCCTTATTATATTCGGCGCAGGAAAGCTTCCTGAAATAGGTGCAGGGCTGGGTAAAGGTATAAGAAACTTTAAATCAGCAACTAAAAACCCTGAAATTGAAGAAGAAAAAAAGAATCCTGAACAGATTGATAAAGAGTAAGTCAATCCAAACATAAGCTCCTTTTACTGCTTTACTCTAAAATGATGCGGTGGTGGAGCAATCCCGCTTTCTATCATTTCCCATCTATTCAGCCTGAATGTTCTCATGCATATCCTTTCTGTTCTGCATGCGTTTGATTTGAGGTCACACCTGCTGCCTGTGAAACTGTTCCTGAAAAATTTAATTAAAATCACCTTGTCTGTTTAAGAATAATTCAAGAAAGCTACAAAAATGTATTATATTTTTTCTATTTTATTTCATTTTTGTAATAAATATTTTTGAATCTTCTTTTTTTGTTGCCTTTTCTCTCTGTTTATTTTACAAAACAGGACCAGTCATGCTCTGGCATCAACATTGCAATAAAAATTGCAATAAAATTTATCGAGCATGTACAGGCATTGTGCAGGCACTGTGCGCTGATTAAACACACTGAATGAAATGTTAACTTGAAAAGCAAGACAGGTATGAATAAAACCCGGGTTGAAAAATTAATAAAAAACAGGGAAGCACTGATAGAGCGGTTTCTTCTGGGAAAAGAGCCTGATTTCCTTGAAAAACATGCACTCATGATAGATGATTATCTTATCAGCATGTTTGAAAACAGTACGGCTGCAAAAAACATGACCATAGCCGGAACCCCCTTTGCTGTTATCGCCCTTGGCGGTTTTGGCAGAAACGAGCAGTGTATCCATTCAGATATAGACCTGTTAATTCTTTTCAGGAGCAGGGTTCCATCTGAAGTTGAGATTTTTATTCAGGAACTGCTTTATCCTCTCTGGGATGAGCGATTTGAGGTCGGATATGCAGTCAGAACCATACCGGAATGCCTTGAACTTGCTTTTGAGCGTTTTGACGTGCTTACAACCATACTGGATGCAAGATTTATCTGTGGCGCATCATTAATTTATACAGCCTTTATGGAGCAGTTCAGAGCAGATCTTTCCGGTAAACATTTTAACAGTATCCTGCACTATCTGTATGAACATGGTGAAAAAAGGCATTTTGACTTTGGCGATTCCACATACCGTATTGCTCCTGATCTGAAATCGGGATTTGGTGGACTCAGAGATTACCATACCCTTTTATGGTATGCAAAGATCAAATCGAATATAAAAACAAGAAGGGACCTGGAATACCATCTTTTTCTTTCACGCTTTGAATATTTTACTCTGGAAGAATCCCTGACGGAAATATGGAAAATCAGAAACTTCCTGCACCATATTATTAAAAGAAAATGTGACACCCTTCATTTTGAATATCAGACAGAGCTGGCAGACCTGTTAGGATATAAACCAAAAAACAGGCAGCCTGCTGTAGAGCATTTCCTTGGCGATCTTCATGCAAAAATGGATTTTTTAAAACAGATTAATCAGATTACCTTTGAAGATATATTAAGGAGCATTAATCTTAAAAAAGGCCGTTCAAAAATCTGGCCTACAAAAACCAGCGGACTGATCATAAAAAAAAGAAGACTCTACTTTGCCAACACGGTCATTATCATGCAGGATCCGTCACTGCTGCTGAAAATTTTTCTTGAAAGCGGTAAAAGAAAGATCCCGCTCTCCATTGAAGCAAGAAGAATAATCAGTGAATTTAAACATCTGATGGATGATAACCTCAGAAAAGATCCCGGATGCATCAAGATATTCAAAAAGGTTTTATCGCTGTCCTACTGGGAATTTAATGTTCTGAATGTCATGTCTACAACAGGTCTGCTGGAAAAATTTATTCCGGAATTTTCTGCCATTATCAATAAAATTCAATACAACCACTATCATCTGTTTCCAGTGGATAAGCACTCCATAAGATGTGTCCAGATTATCAACAGTTTCAGAAAAGCCAGGGAAGCATCTGAGGACAATCTCTATAATTCTGTATTCAAAGAGGTGAGAGAGAAGAATATCCTCATATTTGCCGCTCTGCTCCATGATATCGGCAAATCAGATCCAGGGAGTGAACATTCAAAAGCCGGAGCCAGGATAGCAGAACCTGTTTTCAGACGCTTTGGTTTTAAATCAATGCAGATCAGGGATGGAATCTTCCTTATTGAAAATCATCTGCTGTTAATAAAAACAGCTACAAGAAGAGATATAAGTGATGAAGAGACAGCTGTCTTCCTGGCCAATAAAATCGGTAAAATACGGTTGTTAAGAATGCTGTATCTCCTGACGGTTGCAGATTCCAAGGCAACAGGGCCAAAAGCCTGGAACCAGTGGACAGAATCTCTGTTAAGGGATCTTTTCCTGAAAACACTGGGGATTCTTAAAAAAGGAGAACTGGCATCCAGAAAAACTCAGAAAGTTATCAGAAAAACCCAGAGTGAAGTGTTACAGCTGACAAAGGAGAGGTGGGAAAAAGAGGAGATAGTCAGGCTGCTCGGATTAATGTCAATACGCTACCTGCTCTATGTACCCAGCCAGGATATTGTCGATCACATAGCGCTTTATAAAAATCTTGGGAAGAACGATTTCAAGTGGCAGGTATCAAAAGAGAAAAATTCAGACATAAGAAGTGTGTCAATTTGCGGTAAAGACAAACCAGGGTTTTATTCCAAGATTGCAGGGGTCTTTTTTATGAACGGGCTGGATATTGTGGCTTCACAGGCATACTCATTCGGCCCGGCATATGTTCTGGATATTTTCAAGGTTAAGCCGCCTAAAGATAAAATTTTTGAAAAAGAGAAGTGGGAAAAAGCAAGAATGGATCTGGAGTATGCATTGAGGGATGAGCATTTCCTGGATAAAGCATTAAACAGGCTTCCTGAAAAGATTAAACACTCATCCGGAAGAATACAGAGACCAAACTCCATCAAGATTGACAATGAGACATCCAGTTTTTTTACAATCGTAGAGGTGTTCACCTATGATTTTCCAGGTCTTCTCTTTTCTATAACAAATGCACTTTACCAGCTCAATACAGATGTGCATGCAGCAATGATTTCAACAAAAATTGATCAGGTAGTTGATGTTTTTTATATCAGAAGCCTTGAAAACGATTCAAAAATTGAGACAGAGGAAGAACTTAAACTGATAAAGAGTGTTATTTTTAAGAGTCTTCCACCAGTAGAAATAAAGGAGAATAAGAATGAAAAAAGTTGAGGCAATTATTAAACCGTTCAAGCTTGATGATGTAAAAGAGGCTTTAAGTGAAATTGGAATCTATGGCATGACTGTTACCGAAGTAAGCGGATATGGTCGTCAGAAAGGGCATAAGGAGATATACAGGGGTGCAGAGTATGTCGTGGATTTTGTGCCTAAAATAAAAATAGAACTGGTTGTGAGCAGTGAGAGAGTAGATGAAGTTGTGGATACGGTAAGAGAAGCAGCCAACAGCGGAAAAATCGGTGATGGGAAAATTTTTGTTCTGCCCGTTGAGCAGGTTGTCAGGGTGAGGACAGGAGAGACAGGAAGAGAAGCACTTTAAACATATATGGATCTGGTATTAATCTGGTTAAAGGCCGGACACGATAACACCAAAAACAGAGAAAGGAAACAGGTAAAATGACACCACAAGATGTGTTTACAATGATTAAGGAAAATGATGTAAAAGTTGTTGATATCCGGTATATGGACTTCATTGGTACATGGCAGCACTTCAGTGTACCGCTGGGAGAATTCAGCGAATCAGCATTTGAAGATGGATTCGGATTTGATGGATCAAGCATGCGCGGATGGCAGAATATTGATAACTCGGATATGATCGTTATTCCGGAACCCGGAACGGCAAAGATTGATCCTTTTTTCAAGGTGCCGACCCTTGCCATAATTGGAAATGTCCATGACCCGATAACCCAGGAAGCTTATAGCCGTGATCCCAGGGGAATTGCCAAAAAAGCAGAACAGTATCTGAAAAGCACGGGTATCGGAGACACCATTTATGTCGGACCGGAACCTGAGTTTTTTATTTTTAACAACATAAGGTATTCATCAGAACCCAATGCCTCTTTTTTTGAGATTGATTCTCCTGAGGCGGACTGGAATACAGGTGCCGGCAATATGCAGAACCTTGGATATAAAATCCGGCCCAAACAGGGGTACTTCCCTCTGCCGCCTGCTGACCAGTACCAGGATATGCGGACAGAGATGATGCTCACCATGGAAAAACTCGGTATTGCCATGGAATGCCAGCACCATGAGGTGGCTACTGCAGGACAGGCTGAGATTGATCTGAGATTTGACAGCCTTTTAAGAATGGGAGACAGCATTGCATGGTTTAAATATGTGTTGAGAAATGTAGCAGCAAAATATAATCACACAGTGACATTCATGCCCAAACCCCTGTATGGAGACAATGGAACCGGCATGCATACCCACATGAGTTTCTGGAAAGACGGCAATCCCCTGTTTGCAGGGAATAAATATGCCGGGCTTTCTGAAGACGCCCTTTACTCCATCGGCGGTATAATGAAGCACTGCAAGGCTCTTTGTGCAATAACAAATCCAACCACCAATTCATATAAAAGGCTGGTTCCCGGTTTTGAAGCACCGATTAATCTTGCATATTCATCCAGGAACAGAAGTGCTGCCATCCGTATTCCCATGTATTCAGGATCGCCAAAAGCCAAACGTGTCGAGTTCAGGACACCGGATCCATCCTGTAACGGATATATGGCATTTGCAGCCATTGCACTTGCAATGATAGACGGTATCCAGAATAAAATTGATCCAGGTGACCCCATGGATAAAAATATTTATGATCTTCCTCCTGAAGAGCTTGCTGAAATGGAGTCTGCACCCGGTTCCCTTGAAGAAGCATTAAATGCCTTAAAAGAGGATCATGACTTTTTACTCAAAGGCGATGTTTTTACAAAAGATGTAATCGATTACTGGATAGATTATAAAATGACAAATGAAGTGAATGAGGTTATCAGCCGGCCCCATCCCCATGAATTTTATCTCTACTATGATATTTAAATTTTCCAACTGAAATCAGGTTGAATCAACACCCGATTGTCTGCTGTTTTTGAGGACCGGGTGTTTTTTATTTTTTTGATGCATTCCTTTTGAAAATAAGATATAAGAAATTAAAAACTTGTTATAATCAATCTTATTTTAATTATATAATATTCTGCATATACAACAAGGAGTGGATCAGGGAGCATGGAAACAGATAGGCCGGCATTAACTATAAAATTTATCATATTTTTAATTCCAGTTTTATTCTTAATTTCAATATCACCTCTGAAAGCAGGGGAAATAAAAAAAGGAAACGAGTTTGATAAATTAATTGAGCAGCTTGTCAAGGACGGATTTGAAAAACAGGAAATTGAACAGCTTTTTTCCAATGAAAAAATATTTTTTAATCCCAAAGGTGTTTCCCTTTTTTTCATCCATACCGAGTCAAGCCTTGACTATGATCAGTTCATCTCAAAAAAATCCATTGCAAATGCGGTTAAATACATGGATAAATATAAAAAGGCACTTAACCAGGCCCAAAAAGAATATGGTGTTGATAAAACAATCATTACCGCTATCCTCCTGGTTGAAACCCGTCTCGGCTCATATCTTGGCAACAGGACCGTCATCAATACACTCGCCACCATGGCTTCACTGACAGATGAAAAACTGAGAAAAAGGATATGGAATTCAATCCAGGACAAGAAAAAACCGAAAAAAGCAGATTTCATTAAAAAAGTCAAAAGGCGCTCTAACTGGGGATATAAAGAGCTTAAGGCTTTAATAAAATACTCAAAACAGGAAAAAATTGCACCTGAAGATATACAAGGTTCCTATGCCGGAGCCATGGGGATCTCCCAGTTCATGCCATCCAATGCACTCACCCTTGCAAAGGACGGCAACAATGATGGTAAAATTGATCTTTTTAACCATGCCGATGCTATTTTCAGTGTAGCAAACTATTTAAAGCATCACGGCTGGAAAGCAGGGATCACGCGGCAGCGGCAGCATGAAGTACTGTTCAGGTATAATCACAGCAACTACTATGTGGATACACTCTTAAAAATTTCTGATAAACTCAAAGGATAAGAAACCCTCACATGGACAAAATTACGATATATATACTGGTTGTTTTCAGTATATCCTTTGGCCTCACAATGATTGCCCTGATTGATATCATTAAAAAAGATTTCGGATCAGCAAAAGCAAAGGTTATATGGCATTTTGTAGCAATTATTCCCATTATAGGCTGGCTCATATATCTGATTTTCGGCTATAAAAAAGGCCGGAAAAATAGAATCGCCTGACCCTTCAATTTTATTTGACATCTGCATGGCTTTATTATAAATATAGATCTCATGAAGTGGTCCCATCGTCTAGCGGTTAGGACGCTGGCCTCTCACGCCGGAAACCGGGGTTCGATTCCCCGTGGGATCACCAC
>CAZWSL010000046.1:0-24742 GCA_964636495.1 uncultured Desulfobacula sp.
CAAAAAAACGAACAATTGTTCGTTTTTTTGTTGACACCCAGGTTAACCACTGGCATGCTGCCGGTATGAAAATTCTTGTTTGCATCAAACAGATCAGCAGCAGAGACATCGGCATATGTGATGCCCATGCCCTTGAAGAGGCAGTCAGGCTGAAAGAGAAATTTACAGATCTTACAAATGATCCAGCTGAAGTTGATGTGATCACAACCGCCCCCCCGGAATCTGCGGAAATTTTCAAAAGAGCGTTTGGAGTCGGTGCAGACAGGGGATACCATATTGTTACCGGAGATGAGAGATATGCCTCCCCTTTTAAAACAGCATCCATACTTGCAGCTGCAGCAGAAAAAAACGCATACAATCTCATTTTAACCGGGATTATGTCACAGGATTTCATGTCAGGTCAGACAGGCCCCATGCTTGCAGAACTACTTGATTTTCCATGTATAACAGGTGTTGTAAAAACCAGGCTGTCGAACAGACATCACTCAATGGAAGTTGAGCAGGAGATGGAAAACGGGTTCTGTAATTATCTTAAAATAAACCTGCCCGCTGTGCTCACTGTCCAGGCAGGAATAAACACACCAAGATATCCAACTCTTTCAAACATGCTTGCAGCAGAAAAAAAAGAGATCATTACCATAAAGGAGGCAAATCTTTTTGCACAGAAAAACGAGGTTCCTGAAGCAAGAGAGATATTCGTATCAATGGAAGAACCTGAAAAAACAAGAACAGGCAGAAAACTGGAAGGATCCTTGAACAACAAGGTGAATCTGCTGCTGACCGTTTTGCAGGAAAAAGGTATGATATGAATGGGATAGTGGTAATAGCAGAACTTTTTTTAAATGACATCCAGCCTGTCACTTATGAACTCATAGAAGCAGCACTCAGAATCAAAAAAATTAAAAACCGTGGTCAAATCAAAATTATTGTCCCTTCTGAAAACCCTCTCCCTCTTGCAGAAAAACTTTCTGAAAAATGCAATGCAGCAGATATTGCCGCCCTTAAAATCAACAATCTTAAATGCTATGACAGCGAGATGTATAAACCATATCTTGCAGAATTTATACGCTCAATAAACCCGACTCATATCCTTGTGGCTCACACATCCCAGGGAAGAGATTTTGCACCGGGTCTGGCTCTCCGGTTAAATGCCTCATCCATAGCCGGAGTTAATGGAATCAGAGCAGATGATAAAGGATTTCTCTACTCAAAACCGGTACGGGGTAATACAAAAAATATGATCGTGAGAGCGGCAGCAGATCTGCCTGCCTTTCTGACCGTCATGCCAGGGGTGTTTACACCTGAAAATTGTAACAGGCCAGGCAGAGGAGAGGTAACCATCCATGAAACTGTTTTTCATAATACACATCACAGAAAAAACCGTATCCAAAGTGACAAAATTATAAAAAAAAACCATGAACACAAGAGTATTAAGGAGGCTAAAATAATTATCTCTGCAGGAAAGGGAGTAGGAAACAGAGAAAAACTGGATTCCGTTTTCAAGTTTGCCAGCTGTTTCTCTTCATCTTTTGTGGGTGCGTCAAGGCCACTGGTGGATATGGGATGGATAGGACATGAGCACCAGATTGGTATCACAGGGACAACGGTTCTGCCTGAACTCTATATTGCATGTGGGATCTCTGGCTCCTCACAGCACCTTGCAGGAATGAAGGATTCAAAATTTGTAATCAGTATCAACAGCAACCCTGATGCCCATATATTTAACCATTCTGACATCTGTATTGTTGAAGATGCTGATCAATTTATTACGGCCTTTTTAAAAAAAGTTGGCCACAATAACAATTTAAAAGGAAAACTATAAATGGATTTTACAATTTCTAATAAAATAAAAACCATCGTTGAAATGATAAATGAATTTGTGGAAAAAGAGCTCATCCCCCTTGAAGCCCAGTTTCTGGTTAAAGACTTTAAAGATCTGCTCCCGACAGTAAAAAAGAAGCAGGCAATGGTAAAAAAAATGGAATTATGGGCTCCAAATTTTCCTTCTGAATGCGGTGGCATGGGTCTTTCCCTGCTTGAGCACGGCCTGGTATCTGAAGCATTGGGACGATCTCCCCTTGGTCACTATGTGTTCTGGTCCCAGGCTCCTGATGCAGGGAATGTTGAGATCCTGCATGAACATGGAACTCTGGAACAGAAAAATCAATATCTCAATCCCCTGGTTCAGGGAAAAATACGCTCATGTTTTGCAATGACTGAGGTTGATATGCCGGGATCAAATCCTGCAATGCTGGAATCCACAGCAGTAAAGAATGGAGACGACTATATCATAAACGGGCACAAATGGTATACAACAGCGGCAGATGGTGCTGATTTTGCCATTGTCATGGTTGTGACCGACCCGGATGCTTCAACCTATCGCCAGGCCAGCATGATAATTGTACCAACTGATACAAAGGGTTTTAACCGGGTGAGAAATATTCCTGTAATGGGACATGAAGGAAGTGATTATTTCAGCCATGCTGAAATCTTGTTTGAATCATGCAGAGTGCCGCAAAACAACCTGCTGGGAAAAGAGGGACATGGTTTTGTAATGGCACAGGAACGGCTCGGTCCTGGAAGAATCCACCACTGCATGCGCTGGCTTGGAATCTGCCGGCGAGCCCTTGACCTCATGTGCAAAAGGGCAAATGAACGAATTATTGCTCCTTCCGGAAAAACTCTGGCAACAAGGCAGACTGTGCAGAACTGGATTGCAGAGTCTGCAGCTGAACTTCAGGCAGCAAGATTATTAACCCTTAATTCTGCATGGCAGATTGATACTATTGGGGCAAAAAATGCAAGAGACAGCATATCAATGATTAAATTTGTTGTGGCCAATACAATGAACAGGATCGTGGACAGAGCTTTACAGGTCCATGGAGGTCTTGGAATGACAGATGATACTATTCTTGCTTTTTTTTACCGCCACGAGCGCGCTGCCAGAATCTATGATGGTGCTGATGAGGTCCACAAGACCTCCCTGGCAAAAAGACTATTAAAATTATGAAATATAAAGAATTTAAAGCGGTTTATGATATCTCAATGCAGGATATTTCAAGAAAGATATTCCGGGAAAATAGATATATCATGCAGGTTAAGAGAGAGCAAACAGCTGTAAACAATCTGGAAAAAATATTTCAGGCTGTATTCTGCATTGCCCGGGAAAAAGGATTTCAGGCCATGAGCATGAGGGATCTGAGTAAAAAAACCGGCATGAGCCTTGGATCATTATATGCTTATTTCCCCGGAAAAAAAAAGCTTTTGGATATCATACAGACCCAGGGGTGGTCCATCATTAAAAAAGATCTTTATAAAGCCTGTATCTTACATGAAAGCCCAAGGGAACAGCTCAGGGCTGTAATTAAAGCGCATATATTTCTCTCTGAATTATTTGGACAGTGGTTTTATTTCATTTTTATGGAAGCTCGAAATATTGATACTGTTAAATCCATGGAACAGTATACCCAGAAAATTCTTATGGATATTCTTGAAAAAGGGGATGAAAAAGGGTTGTTCAGGTCAATGGATCACGCTTTGACAGCAAGTATGATTAAAGCGGTGCAGCAGGAGTGGTACCTGAAAAGATGGAAGTATAACAATTTGAATATATCGGTTGATCAATATGCAGACCACCTGATCAGCATTGTGGAATCATTTTGTATTAAAAAAAACAAAAAATTGAAAACCTGATTTTTTCAATTGACTCATTTTAATTTAATAAAACAGGGTAAAGATAATCATATGGGAATAATAGACAAAGCCGGTAAGATAAGATCTGGCGAAGAGATAGATACAGATTCGTTAAAAAAATTTTTACACAGAAAGATTAAGGGATTGAAGGGAGATATAGCCATCACCCAGTTCCCAGGCGGTTTTTCCAATTTAACATATATGATTGAAATGGGTGGCAGACAGATGGTGCTCAGACGTCCTCCGGTAAATGCAAAAGTAAAAGCAGGGCATGATATGGGAAGAGAATACAGGGTGCTCAAAGCGTTATATCCTGTTTTTCCTTACTGCCCTGAGCCATTTGCATACTCAGAAGACACCTCTATTATTGGAGCGCCTTTTTTTATAATGGAAAAGCTCTCGGGTATTATTCTGAGAAAGAGTGTGCCTGAAGAACTCCGTTTTACTGATAAAAATGCAAAACAGCTCTGTATCAATCTTGTAGAGAGGCTTGCAGATATTCACAGTATTGATTATAAAAAAACAGAAACCCATTTTCCCGGAAAACCGGATGGTTATGTTAAACGTCAGGTGGAGGGGTGGAGCAGTCGATATAAAAAAGCAAAAACAGAAGATGCACCAGGGTGTGAACTTATCATGGAGTGGCTGAAGGATAAAATGCCTGAAGATACTGCCTGCCCCGCTGTTGTACATAATGACTACAAATTTGATAATGTTGTGCTGGATCCGGGCCGGCCGGAAAGAATCACCGGCATTCTTGACTGGGAGATGGCAACCTGCGGAGACCCTTTAATGGATCTTGGCAACTCACTTGCCTACTGGGTGGAGAAAAATGACCCTGTCGATATGCAGATGATGCGGATAATGCCGACTGATATGCCAGGGGCCTTAACACGGCAGGAAATACTCGATTATTATGAAAAATATACTGGAAGAAGCACACAGAATTTTGATTTTTATTACTGTTTCGGCCTGTTCCGTCTTGCTGTCATAGCCCAGCAGATCTACTACCGGTACTACCACAGAATCACTGCCGGCAAACGGTTTGCCATACTTATACATGCTGTGACAGCTCTTGAAAAAACAGCTGTCAGGTTTATTAAATCATCCTGTCTGTAACGCTCATATAATAAAATTATGATATGATGATCAATAACATGAAAATAAAAAAAGCAGCAGATATTAATGAAAGGAGGAACAATGTCTCAACTTATTGCAGACAGGAGAGAAGTTGATTTTATTTTATACGAACTGTTGGAAGTTGAAAAGCTGATAAAACTCGAAAAATACAGCGACTTATCCAGAAAAACCTTTGATATGATTATTTCTGAAGCAAGAAAACTGGCAATCAACGATATCCTGCCAACGCTTTTTGAAAGTGACAAAGATGGTGTCAGATTTGAAAATGGTACGGTAAAAGCACCTGAATCATTTCACCAGGCCTATGAAGCAATTAAAAAAGCGGAATTTGTCTCTACAATGGAAGATCCGGAGTGGGGTGGACAGGGGCTTCCTTATCTTATCAGCGTTGCTGTGATGGAGTATATTGTCGGAGCCAATTACTCCCTGAGCGGATACGTAAATATGGGACACGGTACAGGAAAAATGATAGAGATTTATGGAACAGATCTCCAGAAACAGCTTTTTGTTGAAAACCTCTACAGATCCATATGGAGCGGCACAATGGTGCTTACCGAGCCCGAAGCCGGTTCCGATGTCGGAGCATTGACTACATCAGCCGTAAAAAATGATGACGGCACCTATAGCATAACAGGCAATAAGATATTTATCACCTGTGGTGACCACGATCTTACTGAAAACATTATTCACCCTGTTCTTGCAAGGGTTGAAGGAGCTCCGGCCGGAAGCAGGGGAATTTCCATTTTTATTGTTCCCAAAATATGGGTTAATGAAGATAAAAGTCTTGGAGAGCCCAATGATATACAGTGTACAGGCATTGAGAGGAAAATGGGTATGCATGGCTCTCCGACCTGTTCTCTGGCTTTCGGCTCCAGGGGAAAATGCAGGGGACTGCTGCTGGGCAGAGAAAACCAGGGCCTTGAAATCATGTTTCATATGATGAATGAAGCCCGCATCAATGTTGGATTTCAAGGAAGTACAACAGCCTCAATGGCCTATCTTTACGCCCTGGAGTATGCAAAAACAAGAATCCAGGGGAAAGAGCTTGCCAGCATGAAAAACCCTGATGCAAGATCGATTCCGATAATCAGACATCCTGATGTAAGGCGAATGCTGATGTGGATGAAAGCTCATGTAGATGGAATGAGGAGCCTGATTTACTATGTTGTCAACAGTTTTGAAAAAAAAGACACTGCTGACACCAGAGAAGAACGAAAACTTGCAAATAATATGGTGGAACTTCTCACACCGGTTGTAAAGGCATATTGCGCTGAAAAGGGATTTGATGTCTGCACCCAGGCTGTACAGGTTTTTGGCGGTTACGGATATATCAGTGAATATCCGGTTGAACAGCTGATGCGTGACGTAAAAATCGCCTCTATTTATGAAGGCACAGACGGTATTCAGGCCATGGATCTGCTGGGCAGGAAACTGGGTATGGAAAAAGGCCAGGTGTATATAAAATTTCTGTCAGAAATCAGTAAAACCATTAAAGCAGCAAAAGAGAAGAAGACTCTGGCTTCCCTTGCCGCTATTCTTGAAAAACAGGTTGAATCCCTTGGCAAGACAGCCTTGACCATCGGCGGAACAGCAATGTCAGAAAAATATGGAACCGCCTTTGCCCATTCACACCCTTTTCTGGAAGTTACAGGAGAAGTTGCAGTGGGCTGGATGCACCTGTGGCGTGCAGTTGTCGCAGTAAGCATACTTGAAAACAGAAAGCTCAAAAAGAGGGATTGTATCTTTTACCAGGGTGTAGTAACAACATCCAGGTTTTATATAGAGAACGTACTGCCGGTTACATTTGGAAAAATGAAATCCATCCAGGCACTGGGAGATGCTGCACTGGAAATGAAAGAGGCTGCCTTTGGCTGATAATGATATTTTGCTGTAGGAAATGATAATGACTGACAAATTCATGAGCATGAGAAATCTTAGATTCACGCTTTTCTCCCGGGGTGGAAAATACATCCCAGAAACACCTGACTATTTAAACGGCCACACGCCAAAAACAATTGATATGATTTTTAAAGCCTCCCATGAAGTGGCAAAACATATCATGTATCCCATGTTTGAAGAGATGGATCGAAAACCACCTTTTATGGAAAACGGTAACGTCAGAGTCCATGAAGGGGTAAGGCCCATGCTTGAAACATTGGGGAAAGATGGCTGGACTGCTGCAGGTTTTCCTGAAAAATGGAAAGGTGAAAACATGCCTGCCTCCCTGCTTCTATCTATTAATTTTATTTTTGCAGCTGCCAATTATTCAGCTTCAGTTTATGCGGGCCTGACAACCGGAGCAGCAAAACTGATTTTAAGTTTTGGATCACAACACCTCCAGAACACCTATATCCCTCAAATGCTTTCAGGAAAATGGCAGGGAACAATGGCACTTACAGAACCTGAAGCAGGCACATCCCTTGGTGATCTTTCCACTGAAGCAGTCCCAATGGGAAAAGGGCAGTATAAAATAAACGGGGAAAAAATTTTTACCTCTGCAGGAGACCATGACGGAGTTGACAATGTCGTTCATCTCCTGCTTGCAAGGGTAAAAGGTGCTCCTGAAGGGGTAAAGGGCATCTCTCTTTTTGTTGTACCCAAATTCAGACCTGATGATAAAAACAGCCTTTCCGGAAATGATGTTATTGTCACCCAGGTATTTCATAAGCTCGGGTATCGCGGTGCTCCAATTACAGGACTGCGGTTTGGAGAGAGAGATAATTGTATCGGATGGATTATTGGAAAAGAGAATCACGGTCTTTTTTATATGTTCCAGATGATGAATAATGCAAGACTTGAGGTTGGTATGGGAGCCACGGCAATTGCTACAGCTGCATATCATTCTGCCCTTGATTACTGCAGGTCCCGCCGACAGGGAAGAAAGAGAGGAGATCAGAAAAATAGAGAGCCCGTACCCATTATAAGGCATCCGGATGTCAGCCGCATGCTTCTGTTCCAGCGTGCAGTGGCTGAGGGATCGCTCTCCCTGATTCTGCAATGCGGAATGTATGAGGACATCATTGCAGAAGATCCTTCCAGAAAAGATTGTCACCTGCTTCTGGAGCTCCTGACACCTGTTGCCAAGACATATCCGTCAGAAATGGGTATTCTGGCAACAAGCAATGCCATTCAATGTTTTGGCGGGTACGGGTACTGTGATGACTTTCCGGTTGAACACTATTTCAGGGATATGCGTATCCATACTATCCATGAAGGTACAACAGGGATACAGGCACTTGATCTTCTTGGCAGAAAAATAGTCATGGCTGATGGAAGGGCATTGATTTTATTAAAAGAGGAAATTAAAGACGCTGTCAAGGAAGCTGAAAAACACGATGATCTTCTTGAAATGGCTGGTGAGATGGAACGCTACCTGCTGCTGCTTGAAAAAACAACCCGTACCCTTGGAGGCCTGGCCGTGAAAAAAGGTCATGAAATATACCTTGCAGATGCAACTCTCTACCTGGAGATGTTCGGAATACTGGTCATTGCATGGCAATGGCTGATCATGGCGGAAAAGGCCGCACTGCCGCTTGATTACAAAATTTCCGGCAATATTAGACCAAATAAAAAAGAGCGTCTCTTTTATCAGGGTAAACTGCATGTGGCCAGATACTTTTTTTCCCATGAACTGCCCAGAATGGAAGGGCTGGCAAAAACAGTGAGCAGAGAGAGCAAAGTATCCATTGAAATGCCTGATAACTGCTTTACAGATTAAAGAGGCAAAAATATAAAACAGGATAAATCTCATAGATTTTAATAAAAAAATTAACTTCTGGATCATATCAAAACAGCTAAAAAACAATGACCCAAATAATTGCACACAGAGGGGCAAGAAGTGTTGCTCCGGAAAATACCATTGCAGCGGCAGAAAAAGCGTGGCAGATCGGTGCTGACCTATGGGAAACCGATCTGGCTGTGACCCTTGACGAACAGATTATTCTTTTCCATGATCACTCCCTTGAAAGAACAACAGACGTAAAAAGACTCTTTCCCCATAAAGACTCTTTCATATATACAGATTATACCCTTGAGGAGATAAGAAGCCTGGATACAGGCAGCATATACATTAAAAAAGATCCCTTTGGAGAGATTAAAAAAGGGACACTTGCAAAAGAGGAGGTTCTATCTCTTAAGGGGGAAAAAGTACCAACCCTGGAAGAGGCCCTTTTATTTACAAAGGAAAAGAGCTGGAGAGTTAACCTGGAACTGAAGAGACTCCCTGAGAAGTTTAAGGGTTTTCCCATGGTTCAGAGTGTCATGGCAATGATAAAAAAGATTAACATTGATCCAGACGCTATCACTCTCTCTTCATTTAATCACACATGGCTTGAGATTGCCGGAGATATGGAACCCGGGATTGATATTCAGGCCCTGATCGGCATCTCCCAGACAGACCCGCTTGACTGGGGAGATTACTCCTTTGAAACATATAATGCACGAAGTACCCTTATTGATGAAAAACAGATACAGACTGCCATTAAAAAAGGCAGAAAGATAAATCTTTTTACAGTCAATGAAACAGGCGAGATGAAAGCATTCATGGATCAGGGTGTGGATGGAATTATAACTGATTACCCCCAGCGCCTCAAAGCATTAATAGAAAAAAAGAGAACGCTTTTTTAACTGAACCCGGATATTTCCGGGTTAGATATATCAACGTTCAAACGTCTGTTACCATGTGCAGGTCTGTTACCATGGCAGGAGATCAGGTTTCCACTATGGATTATATTGATAACCGAGAGTAAGTTATTATCATAAACAACAATGCTGTTGACAGTAAAACAGAATCTCCTTCCTTTTCTCCTTATGGGTCTACATCAGTTACTGACTATCTGAATCAGCTTATCGGTTTTTCCATTCAGGCCTTCGTTTTTCTTCAAAACTGGCAATGCCTTCCAGGGTATCTTCTGTTTTCATCATTGTATTCAGAAAATAATCAGAGGCAAGCTGTACACCCTGGGCAAAGCTCGTTCCAATATGTCTTTTCACTGCCCGTTTATTAAGTCTTAAAATCAGAGGACTTGCCATGGTAATCTGTTTTACCTGTTTCTGCACAACTTGCTCAAAATCATCCAGCGATGCTGTCCTGGATACAAAACCAAGATCTTTTGACTCTTCTGCCGAATAGTTCTGGCCTGTTGTAAGAATTTCAATGGCTTTTGCAGGTCCGACAAGTTCAGGAAGCCTCAAGGCAGCATATGGCGGGAAGAATCCAAGTTTGATTTCCGGCTGGCCAAATATTGCTTTTTCTGAAGCGATAACGATATCACATGCAATGGCAACTTCCATTCCTCCGCCAAGGCATGCGCCGTTAACTGCCGCTATGACAGGAATATCTATCCGGTTGATCAGCTCAAAGATCATATTAAAAACAGTCACCATTTCATCAACCTGCTCAGGTTTATGATCGCCTACTTCAACACCGGCACAGAAACTTTTACCCTCTCCTGTAATTACAACACATTTGAGTTCATCATCTGCAGCAATTGTTTCAAGTTCTGCATTAAGTTCATTCATCATTGGAATGTTGAGAACATTATGTTTCGGTCGGTCAAGCGTTATTTTCACGACCTGACCATCATTTTCAATATGTATAAATTGTGTCATTTTGCCCCCTGATAATGATTTTAATTTTAAATTAACTCATGCCGGCCACTGGAATTTCAATCCAGTGACCAGGCACGGCTGATTCTCAAGAGAGATCCCTCTCCTCTTTATTCGATACGCTACCCTTTTATGACTCTCGGTGTAATCATATGGTGCTGCGGGCAGATTGATTTCGGATTCTGATATGCTGCTCCGGCAAAAGCCTTCAGATACTCCCGAAGGGAATCCATTTTAACCACTTCATCCACCATGCCGTATTTTGCACAATATGCAGGCCTTGAGTTATCATAATATTCCTGTGCCAGCTGATTCATTTTATCAACAACAGGTTCAAGCGGACGGCCTGCATCTTTCTCTTTTACAAGTCTTCTTGAATATGAAGCAGCAGCAGCTGTTTCACCATGCATGACATAGATCTCTGTGGTACCCAGACCAAGGGTAAATGCATTATGACGGTTTGCAGTAGGTCCGCCCATAACATAATGTGCTGCAGCAGTGCCCTTTCTCAGGGTCACCAGTGTCATGGGTATATCTGTCTGCTGGATGGAGTAAATCAGTGCCTGTCCCAGGCCGAGCAGCTCTGCTTTTTCCGCAATATCTCCCACATCAATACCTGAGGTATCCTGGAACCAGATCAGGGGGATTCTGTCCCTGCCGCAAAAGGTTACAAATTCATTCATCTTGATCAATCCC
This sequence comes from uncultured Desulfobacula sp., assembly GCA_964636495.1. Lineage (GTDB taxonomy): Bacteria > Desulfobacterota > Desulfobacteria > Desulfobacterales > Desulfobacteraceae > Desulfobacula. The sequence continues at coordinate 11,137 of CAZWSL010000046.1, forward strand.
TGGCGGTACAGCTTGCCGCCTATTCCGCCATAATCCGCATACTCAGGGTAATCCTCACCAAGCCATCCCTGGTTGTTACCGATTATTCCGACAAGATAACCATCCATCTTTACAAGCCCTGTATAGATTTCCGGTCCATAATCCGGTTTGAATTCTTCGTGTTCACTGCCGTCAACAAGGCGCGCTATGATCTCTTTAAAATTATAAATCTGTTTCTGGTTATGGGGAATCAGGCGGTAAAGGTCTTCAACAGGGAATCTGGGATCCTTTGGCTCGGCAACTCTGAAAAACTTGGGATTGTAAGACGGCATATCTTTCATGTAATCTTTAAGCCCGTCAAGCACGCCTTTCTCCTCTTCATAAACATATCTGAAAAAACCGGTTTCATCATGGTGGATTTCAACAGATCCAGGAGGTTTTGCCTTATACTGCTTTGCTGCTGATATCAGCGCTTCAGCACCTTCAACATCAAAGGTACCCTTGGGAGACATGCCGCTTAAAATACCGCCGCCACCCACTGCAATATTACAGTTTTTATGGGCAAACAGAATCGTTGGACTGATCCCCTGATATCCGCCGCCGGCCGGATTGGTCCCGTAAATACCGGCAAGGACAGGAATACCCATCTGCTCCAGCTCTGCATGACGATAGAAAGTGGTACCGCTGCCCCTCCTGTTGGCATAAAATTTTTCCTGGTTGGTCAACTTTACCCCACTGCAGTTAACAAGCCATACCAGAGGAATATTCAGTCGTTTTGAAAGATTTGTTGCCCTCAGGATATTTTCAGGTTGTCCGGGAAGCCATGCTCCTGCCATGACTTTGTTATCAAACCCTGCAACAACACACCATTTGCCGGAAATTTTTGCAAGGCCGTCAATCACATTTGTTGTACCTTCAACGTTATCTTCCGGGTTGAAAAGGGTATGAAGGGGATGCCACGTTCCAGGATCAATAAGGTATTCAAGACGCTGCCATACTGTCATCACACCCCTTGAATTGATTTTCTCCGTCGGCATGCCGGCATTTTTGACTTTTTCTACCTCTTCATCAATCCCGGCCTCAACCTCCTTGATATTTTTAATGTTATTTTCTGTACTTAAAAGCTGTCCTTTGTTAAGCTCCATACCGAATTGAGTCATCTGCTCAAAATATTGTCTCATCTTTTACTCCAGTTTCAATTAATTAATATTACAGATTACCACCCTTTTTCAGGGAAGGCTGTCAATTATTATAAAATACAATCACCCTTGACTTTAACCATTTCTTTAAGTATAGATCAAGCTTATCTTGTTTATGGAAAAACTTTTTTACCCATTCTCTAACAAGGAAAAAACTAAAAATATCTGATTAAAGGAGTAAAAATGAGTACTGAAATTTTGGCCCCAATGCCTGGAACAATTTTCCAGGTGCACGTGAAACCAGGAGATGACGTTATTGAAGGACAGGAACTTCTGGTCCTTGAAGCTATGAAGATGGAAAATCCCATTGTTTCAACAGCTGCCGGCAAAGTAAAAGATGTTTTGGTCAATGTAGATGATAAGGTTGCCACCAAACAGGTCATGCTCGTTATTGAGTAAACATCAATGCTTTGATCTCTTATATCTGCAGAGGACATCTTTATTTCTGTTCTCTGCATGATATGCCACTGTCCATTTTCAGTACGATAACCCTCCATTCAAACCAGTTTGCTCTTAAGAAAACTTCATCTGTTTTCAAAACAGACTTGATCTTGAATTAAATGTCTCAGAATGAAATAAATACCTCTGTTTGTCAAGCTATTTTTTAGCTACAATTTAACTTTTTTCTTGACATTTCAACCAGGTTTTAGTTTATATATCAACCATGTTGCCATCAGAGGATTATATTTCATTCTGAATTGTATTTTACTGATCTCTACTGAAAAATAATTTTCAGATATAAATTGGGTCAAGAGTATATAAATAATTTTATATTGCAGGAGGAGTAATGGATTTTAAATTATCAACCGAGCTGAAAATGCTTCAGAAAGAAATCAGAAATTTTGCAAAAAAAGAGATAGAGCCCTATGCAGATGAGTGGGATGAAAAACATTATCTGCCTGTTGATGAAGTAATGAGGCCCCTTGGAGAAATGGGTTTTTTCGGAACTGTTATCCCGGAAGAGTATGGCGGAGAAGACATGGGTTTCATGGCTGCCATGATAATCACAGAAGAGCTTGCAAGAGTTTCCTCTTCCCTGAGGGTCCAGGTTAATATGCAGGTTCTCGGATGTGCCTACACCATATTCCGGTATGGTACAGAAGAGGCAAAAAAGAGATATGTGGAAAAACTTTGCACTGCTGAATATATTGGCGGTTTCGGTATCACAGAATCAGATGCAGGCTCTGATGTCATGGCAATGACATCAACTGCTGAAGACAAAGGAGACCACTGGCTCTTAAATGGTTCCAAAACCTGGATTTCCAATGCCAATGTTGCTGATGTTCTCATCTGCTATGCATATACTGATAAAGATGCAGGTTCAAAAGGACTTTCCGCATTTGTTATTGAACCGAAAAACTATGAGGGTATTAAAACATCAGGGCTTGATAAGCTGGGTTCCCACTCTTCACCCACAGGAGAGGTCTTCCTTGATAATGTAAAAGTTCCCAAAGAAAATATCCTTGGCAAACCAGGTGATGGCGCAAAAATTGTATTCTCTTCCTTAAACCAGACAAGACTGTCTGCAGCAGCCGGTGGTGTAGGGCTTGCCCAGGCATGCCTTGATGTTGCAACAAAATACTGCAATGAAAGAAAACAGTTTGGTAAAAAAATTGGTGAATTTCAGATGAATCAGGATATGATTGCCCAGATGACAGCTGAAATTGAAGCGGCACGGCTTGTTACCTATAAGGCAGCATGTGCAAAAGATGATGGAAAACTCAATAATGGCCTTGATGTTGCCATGGCTAAATATCTTGCCGGAGAGATTGCAACCAAAGCCTCCAATTTTGCCATGAGAATCTTAGGTGCCTATGGTTACTCCACTGAATATCCTGTTGCAAGATACTATCGGGATGCACCCACCTATTCCATGGTAGAAGGCTCAGCAAATATCTGCAAATGGATTATCGCCCTGGATCAGCTTGGTTTCAGAAAAGCAAACAGGTAGATCAGATCGTGTGATGTGAGTTACAGGGTATGGGTGAGCAGGACACTACCTTTTATTGCTCATCCTCTGTAACTTATTATTTAACAATGGAGATAATATGGATCAAAAAGAGATAGCCAAAAAAACAGGGGAAACTGCAAAGCTCTATTTTTCAACAGTTAAAGATAAAGACAAACCTTATAATCTGTGGAAATATTTTGACAAAGATCTTGCCAAGGATATGTCGCTTTATATAACAGGCCAGATGTATTCCAGGGGGAAGATAGCCCATCCGACAAGACAGCTTGTTACCGTAGCTGCTTTAACTGTTCTTTCCAAACCGGAAGAACTCAAACTTCATATTCATGCTGCACTGAACGTGGGTTGTACAAAAGAGGAAATTGCAGAAGTGATTTTCCAGACAAGTATTTATGGGGGCGTGCCTGCTTCAAATACAGCACTTTCAGCTCTCAAGAGCGTTCTTGAAGAGCGTGGAGAGGCATGAAACCTGAACAGCATGAATCTATTTTAATACCGGCCATATTAATCAGCCATCGATATCTATGCCTTCAACATCTAACTGTCTGAAAAATAAAAAACAGAAAGTGTAAATATTATAAAAAATTTTCAAAACAAACTGCGCAGGAGTACTACGAATTATCCAAGGCTGGTTCTGCAGATCATATTTTTAGCAATTGTAACGGCAATAGGGTTTAAGTTCTACTCTTTTGTCACCCTGCTTGAAAAAGGGATAATCCCTGACTTTGAAAGACCTCCGGGTGTTGAGGCCTTTCTTCCCATAAGCGCTCTTGTGAGTTTGAAACACTTTCTGTTTTCAGGGACAGTTAATCCCATTCACCCCTCCGGCCTGGTTCTCTTCATCATCATATGTGTGACAGCTGTTGTGGTTAAAAAAGGATTCTGCAGCTGGATCTGTCCCTTTGGTTTTTTATCTGACCTTTTTGTCAAACTCCATATCAAAATTTTTAAAAGAAAGATCAAGCTTCCTTCTATTCCGGATCTGCTGTTAAAAAGCATAAAATATATTCTGGCAGGATTTTTCATATGGAGTATCTTTTATCAGATGCCAGTTGAAAAGGTTGAACAATTTATCGTAAGTCCCTACAATCAATTTGCAGATATAAAAATGCTCTATTTTTTCACTCATATATCTGGTACAGCATTAACCGTTATCATTGTGCTGGCTCTGTTGTCAGTTATCATTCCCTATTTCTGGTGCAGGTATCTCTGCCCTTATGGTGCTGTTCTTGGCATATTAAGCTTTTTGAGTATTGGTAAAATCAAGAGAGACCATTCTGAGTGCACAGGTTGCGGCAGGTGTGAAAAAGTGTGTCACGGAGTGATTAAAATAAGAGAAAAAACTGCCGTCAACTCTTCTGAATGCAGTGCATGCCTTACCTGTATAAACAACTGTCCTGAAAAAGATGCTCTTAAGTTTATTTTTTTTGGAGGGAAAATAAAGGCCAATGCTTTTTCAACTGCTGTTGTCCTGGTTTTAATATTTGCATCCGGAATCAGCCTGGCAAAGAGATCTGACAACTGGCAGAATAAAATAACAAAACCTGAATATCTTCTATATATAAGGCAGAGCTCCCTGCCGCCCGTGCTCAGGGCATTAACGGAAAAGATTGATCCTGAAAAAATGGAAAGAATGAGACAGATGATGCAGCAGATGAGAGAACGTCAGGAGCTGATGAAAAAAAAATAATTTTATGGTATTATTTTTTCCAGGGCAATATTCTGTACGGATCTGACAGCCTTTTAATTAAACCTATTCAAGGAGATTCAGCCATGAAACCACCAATTGTTTTAACGGCTTTTGGAACAGCCTCAAAAGCGCTTGAAACATACTCTTTCATGGACACTATCATAAAAGAGAGATTTTCTGAACATGAAGTGCTGTGGGCTTATACCTCAAGAATCATCAGAAACAAATTAAAAAAAAAATCAGATGTCACGGTGAAGCACCCTGATGCTGTATTACAAGAACTTTACAGTAAAGGTCATAAATGGGCTGTTGTCCAGTCCATGCATCTTATATGCGGCCATGAATTTCACAGACTTGTTCATGAATCGGAACAATGTAAAATACGAACCTCTATTGGCTCACCTCTTCTCACTTCCCGTAATGATTATCAGGAGGTAAGCCGTGCACTCCTGCTGGATGAACACCTGCAGTCAAATGAATCTGTGGTTCTTGTGGGACACGGAACGGATCACCCGGCATGGACTTCATACCCTGCTCTGGAAAATATTCTAAAACATGATTATGGTCCGGATGTGCATGTCGGAGTAATCGGCAAACAGCCTCCAAAGGAAATATTGATCAAAAAAATCGTAAGAAGCGGTGCAAGACAGGTTCTCCTGCTTCCCCTGATGCTGGTTGCGGGAATGCACCTTGAAAAGGATTTAACAGGAAATCACAATTCATGGCAGAGTGATTTTAATAAAAAAAATATTTTTGTTAAAACAGAAACCAGAGGACTGGGATTTAATAGAAAGATCATCGATATATTTATCAACCATATTCAGGATGCCATTGATAAAATTCCAAAGTAACTTTTGTTCATGCAGCCGGGGCAAACCCGATCTGCGTAATATCAGGGCTGCTACAAATGCAGGAGCAGTGGGATAAGAGCAGAGCAGCAACACCCTTTTTCCAGCCGTTTTTCAATGAATTTCTTCAGGGTAGTGTTTTACCAGACAGTTTTCACATATGCCATGGCTGAATTGAGCCTCAGAGTGTTCAGAAATAAATTTTTCAAGCTGGTTCCAATACCCCTTGTCATCACGGATCTGTTTGCAGTGCATGCATATGGGAACAATCCCTTTGAGTGTCTTTATTTCTGCTAAAGCGTGTTCCAACTCACTGATAATCAACTCTTTTTCAGCTTCAGCTTTCTTCCTCTGTTTAACCTCTGCTGCCAGTTGATCTCTTGAAGTCATGGTGTTTTGAAGATTTTTCGCCATACTGTTTAACGCCTCTGCCAGAAATCCCACCTCATCTTTTGTTGAGATGTCAGATCTGGCATCAAGGTTTCCTTCACCCAGGCTTCTGGCAGTAGCTGAAAGATCTACTATGGGTCTGGACAGCCATCTTGCAAAAAAAAGAGCTGCAGCAGCGATTAAGATGGTAATAATGAATCCTTCAGCAAGGATCAGTCTTGTAATTTTCCTGGAAATGGCAGTGGCTTCCCTTTCATCAGTAGATACGACAATATGCCAGCTTTCTCCCGTGTTGCCCTTAATATGATCTATGGATTCTTTGCTGCCTCCAAAACCAATCTGAACCGAGCCCATTGTCATCTTTACTGAAGCAAAAGCGATAAGTTTATTATTGTTTTTTCCAGCAACAACTGCTGAACCCGTTGTTTTCAGCTTTAATAATTCTGCAATATTTTCATTGACCCGTGCTGACAGAGGAACCCTGCCGTGTTCTGAAACAATCAACCCGCCAGTCCGGACAATTTTCATAATACCTTTGTGACGAAGGGAAAATTCCTGCACCAGATCTGTCATCGGTCCCATGATATTTACATTGCATTTCAATATCCCAATTATCTCGTTTTCATCCTTGAGTGGAACAACAACTCCAAGGACATACCCTTCAACACTTTTGTCAAAACCGCGGTCATCCAGAAATATTCTGCCCTGACCACTATTATAAGCTGCCTGCCACCAGTATTTATGTGCATGGGAAAGGGTTGTTAATTTTCCTGTAGTGGCAATCATCACCCCATAACGGTTGGTGAGAAATATTTCACCATATTCTCCAGGTCTGATTACCTGCTGAAGTTTGAGATATTCTGCAATAGGGTTGTTCATATGGGACTGAATAAAAGGATCATTGATATCAGAGGTGTTTTTCCACCTGTTATTACGCTCTTCAATTTCATCTTTCCGCTCCCTGTCAGACAAAGCAGCAAATTCAAAATTGCTTTCCATGATTCCGGATTTAATGCTGGGGGATGAAGTGATAACAGTGGCAATAACTGCTTTTTCCTTAAGGTGGGAATCAAGGTGCAAAGCAGCTTCTTTAGAGATATTTTCAATATTGTTCAGCTCTTTTTCCACAACAATATTATAATTCAATTTTTTATACCCCACTGAAAGCAGGCAGACAATCACAACACCTATAAAAATAATTAAAAAAGCGGCTTTAAATTGAATTTTCATGGTTAATCATCCATATCATCTGGGTTAAAATACCACTCCTCATCTCCATAGAGTGAATCAAAGCATTTCGGACATATTCCATGGCTGAATCTGCCTTCTGAATGTTTTTCAATGTAATCTTCCAGTTCATCCCAATAGCCTTCGTCATCTCTTATTTTTTTACAATTAGAACACAGCGGCATTAACCCCCGCAGTGTTTTTACCTCAGCCAAGGCTTTTTCCAGTTTTTTAATCAGCTTTATATTTTCCCTGTCTATACTGGATCTATAGAGTGCTATTTCCAGGCTACGTTCCAGATCATCAAGACGAACAGGTTTTTTCAAATAAGCATAGGGCGCTGATTTCTTGGCACTTGCCAGTGTTTTTTCATCGGCATATGCTGTGAGAAACACAATTGGCAGATTATATTTCTCCTTTACAATTGCTGCAGCCTGCGTACCGCTCATCTCTCCTTTTAAATGGATATCCATTAGAATCAGATCAGGCATTTTTCTTTCAACTGCTTCAATAACGTGCTCACCATATCTGACAACTTTCTGATCCACTTCATACCCCAGGCTTTCCAGTTTTCTCATCAGATCCATACCAACGACCACTTCATCTTCTACAATCATGATTCTGCCCTGAGTCATACTATCTCCTGATTTTTTATGAAAACCGGCCAGTTAATCCTCCAGCAGACACCGTTTTCGTAGTTTATGGTAAATTCACCTTCCAGTTGATCCAGGATCAGTTCACTGATCAAGTTTACTCCAAGTCTGCTGGTATGTAAAAGATCAAAATTAGAGGAGAGCTGTTTCCCATTATCTGTAATTTCCATGAATATCTGTCTGTCTGACTCATAATCAGCACAGATACTGATTTCAAGCATTGAACCTTCCCCTGGATCTGCATGCTTAAGTGAATTTGTGATAATCTCTGTTACAATAAGACCGCATGGAACAGCCTGCTCTATATTCAATACAATTTCTTCTGCTTTAATTGTGATATCCACTCTATTACTCCAGTATGAATAAATCAGCAGAAGCTGGCTGATTAAATTTTCAAGATAGCGCTGGCATTTAATTTCTGAAAGATTGTCTGACTGGTATAAGGTCTCATGGATAATGGCCATGGAGTGTATTCTGGCTTTTGCTTCACTGAATATGTCATTCGTTTTCCTGTCATCAATTTTATCCTGTTGAAGACTCAATAAACTGGAGATAACCTGAAGATTATTTTTAACTCGATGATGAATCTCCCTCAGCAGTATTTCCTTCTCCTTTAAGGATTTTTTTGCATCCTCTTCAGCTTTTTTGATTTTTGTAATATCCACCCTGAAACCGACGGTGCTGCCATCTTCTGTTTTTCTCTCCGACACCTTGAGCCACTGGCCATTTGGCAGTTTCTGCTCAAGATTACTGAACTCCTCTCTATGCATGGCCAGTCTATTCTGAAGCCACTCCTCTTCTCTACCATATGCATCAGGATACTGTCCATGTCTGAGACCATACCTGAGAATATCTTTAAAACTGCTGCCTGGATACAATACAGGTTGCGACTCTTTATAAATTTCTAAATATCTTGCATTAAACATGGCAAGGCAGTCATCTGGATCATACAAGGCAAACCCTTCATTAAGCGCTTCAATGGCAGCTCTCAGCCTATCATCGCTTGTCTTTTTTGCCTGTTCGGCATTTATGCGATCAGAAATATCTCTTGAAATTCCAAACAAGGCATCCTGATCATTCCATTTTCCCGGGCTAACCTTTGTTTCCACAGGAATCAGGTTGTTATCCTTACACTGCAGCGGGATAAGGCATGATACTGTTTCACCTTCAATCATCCGGCTCAATATTTCCAGTGCTTCCTCACTCCTTTCCCTGGGGTGAATCTGCAGAACATTCATGCTCTGCAACTCTTCTCTGGAATATCCGAGACGTTTTGCAGCAGCTGAATTACATCTAATTATGCTTCCATCTAAATCAAGAACAAATAAAAAATCATTAAACCTATCAAGCAGTGTATTAAAATTATGCTGAATTTTCAATAAATTTTCTATCCGTTTCTGCTCAGTAATATCGGTAATGACACCAAAGCCGCCCTGGTATGCACCATGGGCGTCATAGTTAGGAGTGGGAGAGCAGAGAACATCTATTTTTTCCCCGTTTAAGCAGGTGAGTGAAAGTTCGTAGGAGCTGTACTCTCCCCTGTGCCGCAGGAGAAACTGTTCCTGTGCATCGGCAAGTTTTTCTCTGCTGACAAAGCTCTGAAAATAACTGCCAACAACCTTGTTCTCGCTGTAACCAAGTTTTTTTAAAAACGCCTCATTTATGAATGTTATCTTCCACTCAGCATCAACCTCAATTACACCCTCCTGCATTGTATGAATCAGTTTCCGATACCTGTTTTCAAGATCTTCATTGGTTGGTTTTGCATTCACGATAACCACTGACTCCCATATATTATTTATCTATCGTACTGCCAGGCACATTGAGCCTTTCACGTCATACAAAGCCCTCATATTTACGGTCGTTCAGTTATTCACCAAAGTAAAAATTATATACCATAATATCAGATCTCTGTCTATCTCCATGAATATAATGTAAGATACCACATTTTTATCATCTCTTTTTTATCTTTTCCGAACTCCGGGGTGCAATAAAATCGTCAATATTCTCTACAAAAATAACAGTGTTAATCCATTAACATTCTGAAGAGAAATACTATTGCTCAGATAATCGTCAACACGCTGTCGCACGGGTTTGTCACACCTGATTTAAAGGCGTTGGCAAACCGTTGAATTTGGCAAAATTCATTTTCTGAAAATAATTTTTGTAACGCCACTGACAGCTGGTATAACCTGCTTTGGATATTTACCTGGCTCATATCCAGAATTTCTATATTTTGCTTGACATAAAGCAGGGTCTTATCTTATGCTGAAATTTAGAATTGCTGTTGTCAAAGATATTGAAACAGAGACCAGACGGTTTACAGGACACGACTTTTGAAAAAAAGATGATCACAATGTATCTGGCAGCAAATTTAATACTCCATATTGATTCAAATCCAGCTTCTGCCTATGAAGGCGGTTTTCAAACTGATTTGACAAAAAATATTCTGTAATGAATCACTAAACGGCAGATATTTGAACCTGATGTTGTTTTATTTAATAATAAAGAGAAACCGTATTATATATTTTAATACAACACAGTGGAGGTAAGGAATCAAAATGAAAAAAATACTCTATAAGGCAATTATCCTGCAGATTTTTTTATTCCCCCTGTTCGTCTGGCTGCCTGTCTCAGCTCAAACAGAAGAGAGAGAGAGTATCAGGGCAATCTATATTCCCCTTGCAGACCATTATGCCGGTATTGTGGCATATGAAAAATACCATGGTGGAATGAAAAAAGCGGATTACTCAATTCAGCAGATGAAAAGCTGGCAGTTATTACGAGCGTATTTCATGTCAGGGGAGGTTGATCTTGCATTTATTATCTGCCCCATGGCAATGGATATGTTTTATGAAAAGCCTGATTTCCGATGGGTGAGCCTGCTGCACAGAAACGGGAATGCACTGGCCATTAACGACCTTTTGAACGATCATGTAAATCTGCCGGCAAGCCGCCTGGAAAGAAAACCTGATGCAAAACTTGCTGATGCATTTTCCATAGTAAAACAAGAAATGGGCAGACCGAGCGAATGTGCTGTTCCATCACTCCTTGCCACCCATACCGTTATATTATATAAATTCATGAAAGATCATGGAAAAGAGATTAACTTAGGTGTTGGGACAGATAAGGATCTTCTTGCCATTGAGGTACCGCCGCCAAAATCGCCCTCTTTTATAAAGAAAAAAAACAACCGAGGAATTCCTGCCAGCTTTGAACAGTCCCTTCCCTGGGCTGATGTGGTAGAAACAGGGGGATTCGGGCATGTTGCCTGGTACTCAAAAGATGTCATGCCATGGCCTGGCGGACATGTTGAATGCATTGCAATTGCCACGGATAATTGTATTCAGAACAAAAAAGAGGCTTTAAAAGAGGTGATTTACTACATCCATAAAGCAGGTCGTGATATTGACGCTGCCTCTAAAAAAGGAGGTAAACCCTTAAAAAATATTGCTGATATGATCAGAAAACATATTCCTGCACACAATGAAGAAGCTATCATTCAAAGTCTGAGACCGGATCTGGATGTAATCAGCTATACAAATCTGAATATTGATAAAGAGGGGTTGAGGCATATAATGAATATTGCTGTTGATGCGGGTATTTTAAAAACAGCGATAAATATAGATAATTTTGCAGACAGCAGTTTCTCAACAGATATCACACTCCAAAAATAGCGTTAAACGCAGGGATTAATTAACAGAGGTGTTTAATGAAAATTTTCAAAAGCAGACAGAAGAAGAGCTTTCCCCATAAACATACTCCCGGACGCAGCATCGGAACAACTCTGTTAATCAATTTTCTCCTGCTCTCTCTTCTGCCCATGACACTTGTCGGGTATATCAGCTATAAAAATGCCTACAATACTCTTCAGCAGAATGCATCCAGTGTATTAGGCTCTGCCATGAAATTGAGAGAGGAGCAGATTCAATATTATTTTGATGCCATATCGCTTGATCTGGAACTGGAATCTGAAAGAGTGTCAAACTCACTCTTCCTTGAGGATCTGATTAGTTCGTTTGATAACAGCGGAAAGGAGATCAAAGCATTCACAAAAAGTTATCAATGGGCAATGATAACAGAAGAGAAGGGAGGAGACTTAAAAACCCTGCGAAGAAAATATAACTACTACGATCTGCTGTTAATTGATACAGAAGGTAATATTCTGTTTACCGTTGCAAATAAAAACAATCTTGGAACCAATCTGTTCAAGGGGAAATATTCAAACTCACTGTTTGCCGCTGCCTGTGAAGCCTCTTTAAAAACAGGAAAAATAACGTTCAGTGATTATGAAAAATATGAACTTTCAGATAACAGAGGCGCCTATGGTTTTTTATCAGCACCCATCCTCAACGATTTTGGCGAAAAAATTGGTTTGATTGCTTTTCAATTTTCCAGTGACGATATAAATAAAATCATGCATACAGATCTCGGGCTGGGTAAAACAGCTGAAACATATCTTGTCGGATTGGATTTGAAATTAAGAAATGACTCTGTTATCAATGCTGAACATAAGATCCTGAAGACCGTTATCAAAACAGAGCAAACTCTGTTATGGTCTGAGCAAATCAAAAAACATCTGCAGGAAACAGGTACAAAAATCAGTGGAAAACCTGAATTTAGTATTAACGATCAGCAGCATGAAGCTTTTTTATACAAAGGCCCTCACAACAGCAACACAGTCCTAGGCATGCACCATAATTTAAATATTCACGGCGTTTATTTTGGAATCATTGCTGAAGTCGGGAAAAAAGAGGCTTTTGCGTCTGTCAGCTTACTGCAGCGCACGGTAATTATTTTAATGATATTCTCAACTCTCATTGTTGTTTTTATTGCATTTGCTGTTTCAAGACAAATCGTAAACCCGATCAAGATGCTTTCTAAGGGAGCAAAAAGAGTAAAACAGGGAGATCTTGCACATCAGATTATGGTGAAATCGGCAAATGAAATCGGTGAACTGACAAAAAGCTTCAACGATATGACACAAAAACTTTTCCTGTCAGAACAGGAGGAGAAACAACAGAGATGGATAAAAGAGGGTCTTTCAGAGCTGGACAGCCTGTTACGGGGAGATAAGGCATTCAACATATTTTCGCAAGAGCTTGCAACATTTATATGTAATCATATCAACGCCGGAATCGGACTGCTCTATATAAAACAGGAAAAAAAGATATTTCAGCTGGCAGCGGGATTTGCAGTAAAACCAGGGCAGAAGATACTGAAAGAGTTTAAATCCGGAGAAAGCCTGATGGGTCAGGCAGTATTAGAAAAAAAAACAGTATCATTGTCAGAAACTCCCCATGACTACTTCACAATATCTTCAGCTCTTGGAGAGAAAAGACCGGTCCAGGTATTAATTGTCCCCTTTGTTTATAATGATATAGTGGAGGGCGTGATTGAACTTGGAATGCTGAAACCTTTATCAGAACTGAAGAAAAAATTTCTGGGAAATGCCAGTGAGCGCATCGGCATTGTTATTCACTCTATCCGGGCAAGAACAGATCTTGACACTGCACTGGAGAAGACTAAACTGCAGGCAAAAGCCCTCCAGCGGCAGCAGGAGGAGCTGCAATCTGCAAATGAAGAGCTGGAAGAGCAGACTCAGCTGTTATCAGCATCTGAAAACACGCTCAAGCAGCAGAGAGAAGAGC
>CAZWSL010000047.1:0-23841 GCA_964636495.1 uncultured Desulfobacula sp.
TTTCCAAAGCAGGATCAATTTTATCAATCTTTTCTGCAAGCGTCTTAATCTGAATTTTTATCTGTTCATATTCAGCAATCTTTACTTTTAAAAAGGAGATTGTCAGATTAGCCAGCTCATCAAGCCCTTTAGGGGTCAGGCGGTACATATAAGATGATTTATTTTTTGCCTTGTTAAACCTTTCAACTTTGATCATGCCTTTCTCTGCAAGGGCAGAAATGCAGTAATTAATCTTGCCAAGACTTACCCCCATTTTCCGGTTCATTTCACGCTGGGTCAGCTTTGGCTCCTTTTGAAGAAGGCTTAGCAGATTAAGTTGAATTTCTTTGTCAAAAGCTTTGTTCATGGATTGAACTTATATTGAAAATAGATTGTAAGGTCAAGGATAAAATCAATTATTCCTTAAAATAAGTTTACAATTTTAACGGGCTCATGTATTTTTATATATTTTTACTGTAATATTGATTAAAATTTTACAAACAATCAGTCATTATGCTTTGAACAAGAAAACAGGCATGTAATAATATCTGCAGGGACACTTCGATCAAAGTTGTCAATCAGCAGTGATAATAAAGGAATCAATGCAATGAATAAAACTGATATTAAAAAACTGAAAAAAAACACTTTAAAAACAGATACGCTTGTGGTGGACAGCCTTACCAGACAACAGATAAAAAAAACCGCTGCTTTTAATGAAGAGTATAAAAACTTTTTAAACAGATCCAAGACAGAGCGAGAGGCTGCAAAACAGATAATCAAATATGCTGAAAAAAATGGATTTGTGAATCTGGACACGGTTTCAACAGAGAATCCCTCCCCTTTGAAAAAGGTTTATAAAGTATCCCAGGGCCGCTGTGTTGCACTTGCTGTTATTGGCAAAGAAAGCCTTGAATCAGGTGCCAATATTATTGCCTCCCATATTGACTCTCCGAGGCTTGACCTCAAACAGAATCCACTTTATGAAGATTTGAGTATGGGACTGTTGAAAACCCACTATTATGGAGGGATCAGGAAATATCAATGGCTCACTATTCCTCTTGCTCTCCATGGAACTATTGTTAAATCCAATAATGAGATACTTGAAATTACGATTGGTGAGAAACCGGATGACCCGGTTTTCACCGTTACAGACCTCTTACCGCACCTTGCAGGCAAAACCCAGAATAACAAAAAAATTTCAGAAGTTTTTGAAGGGGAAAAATTAAACCTTCTTGCAGGCAGTATTCCTGTTGGTGATGATACGGAAAAAGAGAGGTTTAAACTGGGTGTTCTGAATCTTCTTTATGAAAAATACAGATTGAGAGAGGAGGATTTTGTCAGTGCAGAGATTGAAGCAGTACCGGCGCAGAAAGCCCGGGATATTGGATTTGACAGATCAATGACCGGTTCCTATGGACAGGATGACAGAATTTGTGCATATACCAGCCTTCGAGCCTTTCTTGACATAAAACATCCCTTAAATTCAACTGCCATTGCACTCTTTTTTGACAAGGAGGAGATAGGTAGTGAAGGAAACAGCGGGGCAAATTCCAATTTTCTTGAAGACTTTATTTCTGATCTGCTTTTCTTTCAAGGCAAAAAAAGCGATAATAGAACAGTAAGAAAAACATTAATCAACACTTCATGTCTCTCTGCTGATGTCAATGCAGCCATGGATCCTGATTATAAACATGTACATGAAACACTCAATGCTGCAAAACTGGGATTTGGCATCTGTCTGACAAAATTCACCGGAGTTGCAGGAAAAGCTGGATCAAGTGATGCCAGTGCAGAGTTTGTCGGTAAAATCAGAAATATATTTAATAAAAATAAAATTGTGTGGCAGACAGGAGAACTTGGAAAAATTGATGAGGGAGGTGGTGGAACAATAGCCAAATTTCTTGCCAGATACGGAATGGATGTTCTTGACTGCGGACCTGCTGTTCTTTCCATGCATTCTCCATTTGAAATTTCAAGTAAAGCTGATGTGTATATGACTTACCTTGCCTATAGAGCTTTCTATACCTGTAATGGCTGAATTTAGAAAAAAATCTGCTTTTTTCCGTTTTTTATTTTTTCTATGCTTTATTGAATTATCCTGCTGTACAATTGTTAACGCGGAAAAATTAGCTTCTGGTGTTATTCTGGCCGATGATAAGGGCAGAATTATTTATGCGGAAAATAGAGATAAATTATTTGTTCCGGCCTCTATTTTAAAAATCCTGACCAGCCTTGCCGCTATCAATATACTGGGGGAAAATTACCATTTTCCAACAAAATATTCTTTTGATAATCATTCACATGATCTGTGGATTAAAGGCTACGGAGATCCTCTGCTGATTTCTGAAGTTCTCAAACTGCTGTCAGCTGATATTATCTTTAAAACAGATTCATCCCGGATTAACCATATTATTCTTGACCAGAATTTTTTCTCACCTCAGATTGAGATTCCAGGTCAGGGCAGATCTTTAAATCCCTATGATGCCCGCTGCAAAGCCTTGAGTGCCAATTTCAATACTGTCAATTTCCAGTGGGACAGTGGAAACAACAGATTTATAAGTGGTGAACCCCAGACACCCCTGCTGGACATTTTTTACAGCAATATAGAGAAAACAGGTTTGAAGAGAGGAAGAGTCGTACTTTCAAATCAGCACAGCAGTTTATATTCTGGTTTGCTCATCAAGCATTTTCTTGAAAAAAACAGTATTCAGGTAACCGGTTCTGTTGTTCCCGGAGCTTTTCCTGAAAACAACAGATATATACACACGTTTCACTCACCTTTTGAACTCATGGATATTGTGCAGAAACTGTTAGAATATTCAAATAATTTTATTGCAAACCAGCTTTTACTTACAATGGGAGCAAAAATGTATGGAGAACCTGCAACAATTGAAAAAGGGATAGAGGCGGTTAAACATTTCTTAAAAAATACGTTTAAAAACAATTTTAACTGGGAAGAGATAAAAATCCATGAAGGCTCCGGCCTGTCCAGATCAAACAGGATATCTCCAGACCAGATGTTAGTGATTCTCTTAAAATTCATGCCATATCACACCCTGTTAAAGAGAAAAAAGATGGATTTTTATAAAACCGGAACCCTTCTTGGTGTCAGAACCAGGGCCGGTTATATTGTGGGCAGGAAAAACAGACTTTTCCCTTATGTTATCATGGTTAATCAGAAAGGGGTGGGTTATGAGTCGATTTTGAAACATATCATACAGAGAGTTTCTGATATTTAATTTTCCTGAGAACCGATAACTACAGAAAACTGATACCTGCAGCCTGAAAGATTCAGATGCCGGGCATGCGGCCATTTTTTTCTGATTTCACTATAAAACAACTATTGAACTGCTATAAAATTACTATAAAATTACTATAAAACTGCAAACACTGTTCCTGCTGCTGTATTACACCTGTTTTTCTATATAGGCATATGCACTGTGGTTATGGATAGATTCAAAATTTTCAGCACTTACGGAGAACCATGTGATATTTTCATCTTTCATTAATGCCTGTGCAACATCCCTTGCCACGTCCTCTACAAATTTCGGATTATTATACGCTTTTTCAGTGACAAACTTCTCATCCTCTCTTTTTAATACAGAAAAAATATCACAGGAGGCTGCATTCTCAACAATTTCAACGATATCCTCAATCCATATAAATTTATCAAACCGTGTGCTGACCTTTACTTCTCCCCGTTGATTGTGTGCGCCATATTCACTGATCTCCTTTGAACAGGGACATACTGATGTAATGGGCACAGCAATTGTTAAAATAATATCTGTATGTTTTGAGCCGTTGGAAGAGCCGATAATGGAGCAGGTATAATCCATCAGTCCCCTTGAACCGGTTTCAGGGGCCTGTTTTTCAATAAAATAGGGAAAAGTGATCTCAATATGGGAAGATTGAGCACCAAGAATTTTTTTCATATCTTCAAGGATATTGGTTATGGATTCAAGGGACACTTTTGTACGAAACAGATGTAAAATTTCAACAAATCTGCTCATGTGTGTTCCCTTGCACTGGTGGGGCAGATCCACATACATGTTGATGTGTGCTACAGTGGATTGGATTCCCGTAGTTTTATCAAGGACTTTAACCGGGTATTTAAGTCCTTTAATTCCAACTTTATCAATTGGAATCTGCCTGTAATCAGGCTGATTTTGAATATCTATCATTTTTAGTATCTAAAAGATAATCCATAGAGATATTACTCATTGATCTGAATATATTACCTTTTATATGTTTATTATGTTTATAAAGTGTTTCAAGCAAATTCCTGATTTCAGTGCGTTCCGTTTTTTCTGCACTTGGGCAGGTATTTTTAAATTCTGGTATATCAAACAGCCGACAAAACAGAATGACATCTTTTTTTTCAACATATGCCAAAGGTCTTATTATATCAAGGCTGCCATTGAAAAAAGACTGCCTGGGTTTCATTGTCGCTATTTTCCCGGCATATAAGATGTTAATAAAAAGAGTTTCAATTAAATCATCTTTATTGTGGCCCAGGGCAATTTTCCGGCAGCCATTCTCTTTTGCTATTTCAAACAGTCTTTTCCGTCTCAGCCTGGAGCATAAAAAACAGGGATTTTCCCTGTTATCATCTGAATGAGCAAATATGCCATAATCTCGAAATTCTACTTTAATCTCCCCATAAATATCATGGACATAATATTCAAGCTCTTTTGCAGAAGACCCTTTAAAGCCCGCATCAATATGTACAGGCAGGATATCAAATTTGACAGGAGATTTTTTTTGTAAAGATAATAAAACGTTTAACAGTGTCTGGCTGTCCCTGCCACCGGACACCCCCACGAGAATACGATCATTTTCAACAATCATATCCCAGTCATGCACAGCTTTACCCACAGCGTGCTTTATTTTTTTTTCCAGACTTTTTTTTTTCAAATTTACTTATTGAGCTGTTGATTTCTATTTTAAATTATGACTCTTCCGGATCTTCATTTTTTTTTATTACAATCCTGTTTGCTGCGATTTCCCGTAAAACAGTAACAACGTCTTCATTTTTAGATGATTTTATCAGCAGGTCTGTACCTTCTCTAACCTGTCTTACCCTTTTTGCTGCCAGGTGAACCAGGCTGAATCTATTATTTACATTCTTTAAACAATCTTCAATTGTAACTCTTGCCAAAACATTTACCTCCAAATATATTTATAAAATATCTATTATCTCATAAACTCTTTTGCCGCCAGGAGCCTCTACAATTGCTTCTTCACCAGGTTCCTTGCCTAACAGTGCTTTTCCCAGGGGAGAAGATACTGAAATTTTGCCCTGTTTGATATCTGCTTCATCCTGACCAACAATCATGTATTCCATCTCCTCTTGTGAATTGAGATTTTCAACAAGCACTCTATTTGCAAACTTTACATAATCTTTTGATACGGTTTCAGGATCAATCACCCGTGCATTGCCCAGTTTATAACCGATTTCACCAATTCTACCTTCAAGGAACGACTGCCGCTCCTTAGCTGCGTGATATTCAGCATTCTCAGACAGATCACCATGAGCCCTTGCTGTCTCAATCGCCTTGATATTTTCAGGCCGTTCAATAGTTTTCAGTCTTTCAAATTCTTTTTTTAATATTGCATAACCTTGTTTCGTAATGGGTATCTGTTCCAACCTGCAATGTACTCCCTATAAATTTAAATATTTAATTATTATTAATTGAATTCTGCCTGCTTAGACTTCATTAATTAAATTCTCGCACGACTGTCCCATATCTGTTCTTTTATCCGGGTATTATCTCCAATTCCTTGTAATTTCAGTGATATCATAGATAGAAAACAGTGATATGACAAATATTGAAAATACCACAAACAGGAAAATATATGACTCTGGAGCTGTATCCTTTTTATTTAATATATCCTATAATGGTTGAACCCGCTTTTGTCTTTTCACCAATTTTTACTGCAACATCAAAATCACCGGGAATATAAAGATCAAGGCGTGAACCAAACCGGATCATACCGTATCTGTCACCTTTTTTTAATTTTTCACCCTCCTTGACACAATTGACTATTCTGCGTGCAACAAGCCCTGCTATCTGCACAACAGCAAACTCTACTCCCTTCTCTGTCTGAATAACCAGAGCATTTCTCTCATTATGAACAGAGGCCTTGTCAAAGGATGCATTCATAAATTTGCCGGGATTATATATTACTTTTTTAATCCTGCCATCGAAGGGCATCCTGTTCACATGAACATTAAATACATTCATAAAAATAGAAATTTTCATACATGGATCAGATAGATATTCACACTTTTCCAGTTTATCAATGACAATTATTTTTCCATCAGCAGGAGAAACAAGGCTATCTGTACTCTGGGGGATATCCCGGTCAGGATCTCTGAAAAACCAGCATACAAACAGCGTAACGGCCAACGAAAACCAGGCGGCAACACTCCACCCCAAATAAAAAAGCATCCCTGTAACAAGGATGGTTATTAAAATAAATATCAGGCCGGGCTGCGCAACAGGTAGAACTGAGCGTGCAGGCCATTTTGTAGTATCCATATTTTTTACTGTCTAAATCTCTAAAATATTTATATTATAGCAAAAAATTATCAATTTTGTCAATACGGGTTCAATAATTCTAATTTTCACTGTTTTTTTAATAAACCCGGTTTATAAAAAATGGAGCATATTACGCCTCAATGACAAGAAAAAACATAAGCTCAAAGCCTAAATTTCATTTGAGCATCCGATTGTCTGATATAACTTGGAATAAGAACAGTGTCAGGATCATCAAAAAGATCTTTCTTTGAAAAGAGACATCTCACCATTGCTGAAGCAGTGACATGATCGAGAGAGTTATGAACAATAATCGGTTTATCAGCTTTTTGTTCAATCATATCAGAATAGACCTTGGAACCAGATCCTGCAAACAGTGTCGTACCCTTTGTCATCTCAACAGCTTTGTCCGGGCTTATCACCATTTCACTTGATTTTGAAATCAGACGACCTTGATCAAACTGATAAACAGCAAAATAGACCTCACCCCTCCTGGCATCCATCATTATGCCTACCGGCATTGAACAATAAGAAAATCTATATGCAATACCATCAAGACTTGATACTCCGGCTGCCGGTTTATCAAGTGCCTGGGCAAAACCTTTAATCACACTGATACCTATTCTCAGCCCTGTAAAACTTCCAGGGCCTTTTGATGCGACAAAACCATCAAGTTCATCAAGTGTCATGCATGCCCTTTTTTCAAGCATGTGATCAACCATTTTTAAAATCCGCCTGGAATGGGTCAATGGATGTGTCCAGAATTCTTCACTGATAAGAACATCCCCATCAATAACTGCAAGGCTGCATCCCTGCTCTGCCGTGCTCAGACAAAGAAGTTTCAATTTATACAGCCTCTTCTTCCCTAACTGGTTCCAGAGCGATATTGAGAACCTGTTTAATATCCTTTACACAGGTAAATTTTATTTTCTTCTTGATCACCTTTGGCATATCATATAAATCCTTTTTGTTTTTTTCAGGAATTATAATCTCTTCAATCCCTGCCCTCAATGCACCAAGGGCTTTTTCCTTAAGACCTCCTATGGGCAGTACTCTACCACGCAGAGATATTTCCCCGGTCATGCCTACTTTATTATTAATTTTCTGTCCTGTAAAAGCTGAAACCAGTGCTGTGGCGATTGCTATTCCAGCAGAAGGGCCATCTTTTGGAATAGCACCTGCCGGAACATGGATGTGAATATCGTTTTTATCAATATTCTCTTTTGTTATACCCAATGTATCTGCATTGGATTTGATATAGGTTAAAGCTGCTCTTGCTGATTCCTGCATAACATCACCAATCTGACCCGTTATCAACAACTCTCCCTTGCCGGCATAAAGGGAAACTTCAATATAGAGAGTTTCTCCGCCAATCTCGGTCCATGCAAGACCTGTTGCCAGCCCGACCTGACTCTCTTCCTGGTCAAGTTCTGAAATATACTGCATGGGACCCAGATAGTGTGTCAGATTCTGTTTGGTTATTGAAAATTTTCCATTCCGGCCCTCGGCAATTTTTCTTGCTATTTTTCTGCAGACGGTATCAAGTTTTCTTTCAAGCCCGCGCACGCCTGCTTCCAGAGTATAATTTGCAATGATTGACTCCATTGCACCAGGGCTTATATGAATAGATCTCCTGATAAGTCCATTGTCTTTAAGTTTTCTGGGCATAAGATGTTTTTGTGCAATCTCTTTTTTCTCATCTCTTGTATACCCTGCAATTTTTATTATCTCCATCCGGTCAAGCAAAGCAGAAGGAATGGTATCAGAAACATTTGCAGTAAGAATAAAAAGCACATTGGAAAGATCAAACGGCATGTTAAGATAGTGGTCAGAAAATGCACTGTTCTGTTCCGGGTCAAGAGCCTCAAGAAGAGCTGAAGATGGATCACCCCTGAAATCATTGCCCAGTTTGTCTATCTCATCAAGCATAAATACAGGGTTATTCGTCTTGCACTGTCTTAAACCCTGAAGAATTCTCCCGGGCATTGAACCGATATACGTTCTTCTGTGCCCTCTGATTTCAGCCTCATCTCTTATTCCTCCAAGGGAGAGCCTGTGAAATTTACGCTTCATAGCTTTGGCTATAGCTTGACCAAGGGAAGTTTTACCAACACCTGGAGGACCGACAAAACATATAATCTGTCCCCGTTTTTTCGGATTTAATTTTCTCACGCTTAAATACTCAAGAATTCTCTCTTTTACCCTGTTCAAACCAAAATGATTCTCATCTAAAACTTTCTGTGACTTTGGTATATCAAGAAAATCTTTTGTTGATTTATTCCATGGCAGTTCCACTATACAGTCGAGATAAGATCTGATGACCGAAGCTTCAGAGGAGTCTGAATGCATTTGTTCAAGACGTTTTACCTGTTTTTGAGCCTCTTTTTCACAATCTGCCGGCATTTTGCATTTTTTAATCTTTTTCCTGAACTCTTTTAATTCAGCAAGTTTATCATCATAGTCACCAAGCTCTTTGTGAATAGCCTTTACCTGTTCCCTGAGAAAATAATCCCTTTGATTTCTTGATATCTCATCTTTAACATTTGTCTGTATTTTTGCCTGAACAGTTGAAAGATCGAGTTCTCTTGCAAGAAAATCATTAACCTTTCTTAATCGCTCTACTGCATCTGTAATCTCAAGCAGAATCTGGGCATCTTCAATTTTTAAATTCAGATTGGAAGCTACAAGATCAGCAAGTTTACCCATGGATTCTATGTGAGACAATAAATCTCCTACATCACTGGAAAAATCACCTTTAAGAGCCAGAAGTTTTTCACTGCCCTCTTTAACATTTCGCATTAGAGCTTCATCTTCAATAGTGAGTTCTTCAGGGTCTCTATCCTCTAAAAATTCAATATCCACCATGAAAAACGTTTTCTTTTTGACATACTGAAGGACTTTAGCCTTGGCAATTCCTTGAACAAGCGCTTTTATCCTGCCATCTGGCAGTTTAATCATTTTTTGAATTCTGCCAACAGTCCCTATTGTATACACATCTTTATCTGTTGGCTTTTCAACCTCAGAGTCTTTTTGCACACTTAAAAATATATAACGGTCATATTCAACACTCTCTTCAACTGCTTTTATTGACTTTTTTCTTCCAACAAACAGAGGCAGGAGCATATCGGTAAACACGACAATATCCCTCACCGGCATCATTGGAAGAGTAGTGGGAATATTCTCTATGTTACTATCTTTTTCTATCACTTCAATTAGATCATCAATATCTGCTTCAGCCATATTTCTCCTTTATTATTCAAAAGCCTTATAATTAAATCATCTGATTTTTCACTCAGCAATTGACATTAACTCTATTATTTTAATATTAGTGACTTTACAATAAAACAGATTTTCTTTTTTACAATATCCTTGAATTCTTTTTTTATTGATATTGTAAAAATTTTAACTTGCATATATTTATTATTTAGCAGAAGACTATACCATAAATATCGACACTTATATTTACAGCAGGATAATAATTATGACAAACCCGCTATTACCTTTCGGAATAATGGCTTTTTTATTTGGCGCCTCCATTGGCAGTTTTTTAAACGTCTGTATCTACAGACTTCCTTTAAACCGATCCATCATTTCTCCAGGATCCCAGTGTCCACACTGCCACACTGCAATTCCGTTTTATCTCAATATTCCTGTTTTAAGTTATATTTTATTAAGGGGCAGGTGCAGATTCTGTAATCATGGAATATCTCTGCGATATCCTTTAATCGAAGCTTTAACCGGTGCTTTTGCTGTATTGCTATTTTTAAAATTCCATTTGAGCCCTCAGTTTTTTTTCTGGTTTGTTTTTATCGCTTTTTTAATCACTATTTCATTTATTGATTTTGACCATCAGATAATCCCTGATGTCATGTCCCTTCCTGGTATTATCATATTTGCCTCTGCTTTCTGGTTTTTACCTGAAATGAGTATAAAAAAAACAATCTTTGGTATTTTAGCAGGTGGTGGCAGTCTGTATGCAGTGGCTCTGTTCTACTATATTCTGAAAAAACAGGAAGGTATGGGCGGAGGTGATATTAAACTGCTGGCAATGATTGGAGCGGCAACAGGAATAAAAGGCGTATTTTTTACTCTTTTTGCAGGTTCTCTGCTTGGAACACTGTTTGGCATCATCATAATGTTATACACAAAAATAGCAGATACAAAACTGAAAATCCCCTTTGGACCTTTTTTATCATCAGGAGCAGTTCTATATATATTTTATGGCAATCAGTTAATTGAATGGTACCTGGGAATGCTCTGATTATGAAAAAATAATAAACCCTGTTCATGCCATTGTATTGAGCATGGTGCCATATTTTCAGTTTTTATTACAATTTGTCAAAAAATTTAAAGAAAAATGCTAATAAAGACTTGACACGCGGGTCTCAAGAACGTAACGTACGCCTACTACACTTGTTATTTAACTTTAGAAAATTGTTTCACTACAAATTTTTCTTTGGTATTTTCTAAAATCTTAAAAAAGGGAGTAAAAAATGAACAAAGGAGATTTAATCAACAAAGTTGCAGAGGTTCTGAACAGTAAAAAAGAAGCCCAGGCAGCAGTGGACTGCACAATTAAATCAATTACCGAGGCTCTTGCAGCAAAAGACTCTGTTACACTGGTAGGCTTTGGCACATTTAAAACTGCAAATAGAAAAGCCAGAAAAGGAAGAAATCCCCAGACAGGAAAAGAGATTAATATTCCCGCAAGAAACGTACCAAAGTTTGTCCCAGGAAAAGCCTTAAAAGAAGCAGTACAATAAAAAGCAAATCAATGAATAAGGCAGTATCCAAATCATCAGATACTGCCTAAAAACTTAACCTGTATAATTACAGGTATCGGTGTTCTAAAAACTTTTTATATAATCTTTCAGCCATTGAAGCATCTCTTTGGTGTCTTCAGAAGGATTTTCAGTCTCTTTTAATGTGTCATTCAATTCACGCAAACCCTGCTCGCAATTAAACTTTGTATCATTTTTATAACCGATGATCTGCTCCTCTTTTTCAGAGGATCTAAGTCTGTTCAATCCAAGACAGTTTTCCATCTCTTTTATTTCAAATGGTTTATGATGACTCATTCTGTGAAGAATTCGATTTGCAAGCTTTTTTATTCTGGGACTTCTTATTTTCTCTAAAATTTCATCATTGGCATCATCATGGTCTGCAGATTTGAGAAATTTATGAAAAAATTCACTCTCTCTCTTCTCCTGTCTGGAGAAAAAACCATCCTGATAAAGTGCTGCATCTGAATCAAGATCCGGAATATATGGATATTTATAATCCCTGTGATATTGAATCAGTTCGAAAAATCTCAATTTATTCTGAAGAATGCCTGACATATTCGCTTTGGCTGATTTTTGAGAAGATAGCGGCAGTTTATCCCAGAATCTTTCCAGGGCAGGTAATATGATCTGTCCATCAGCATCACGCTTACGAAGAACAAATGTTTCTTTTAAATCAATGCTGGAATTTAAAGCCGGGTTATCATCAATGTCAAGTCTCAACCATAAACTCTGATTTTTGTATGCCGCTGACTGCCCGATATGTATAACAGGAGCCATGTAATTGCTGTCTGGACCAAAGGCAATTGACACCATGATACATATTTTAAACTGTTTTCCATCAACCTGAAAATCCGGCCTGATATTTCTAATCCTGATATCATCCTTGGATTTATTAAAAAAATCAAGGCAGTATCGCCATATATCTCTTTTGGAAAACATTCTTTTTGAAAGTTCAATAACAGCTTCAACATCACTCATTGCTTCATGGGCTCTGCCGGAAATTTTAAAATTATTTTCACTGCTTATAAGTTCAAGCTTCAGCTTTGTTTTTCCATCAACCTCTGGCCATTTCAAAATCCCTGGATGAAATAATTTATAGATTACGGTGAGAGGCAGAATATCCATTCTTGAACAACCATTACTATATTGATGCGTATAGGGATCAAGAAGATTACGATAAAATAAAAATCGTAAGAATTCATCATCAAATGACAAAGAGTTATATCCCAGGCTTATCGTGCCTGCTGTATTAAATATCTTATGAATTTTCAAAGCTGCCTGATACTCACTGATACCAAGTTCAAGCTCCTGATATGTTAAACCGTGTGTTAAAAATGCTTTTGGCGATGGAACAATATCTTTTCGCAGGCAAACCGTTATCAGCTCTCTTTCAATTTCATTAAATTCCAGGTCAGTTCTGATAGATGCAAAGGTTAAAATCTGATCAAAAGCAGGATTCAATCCACTGGTTTCAATGTCATAGAATAAAAAAGTCTTCATAACAGATAACAATATCCAACTCCCGCAACTGCATCTGATTTACAGTTATAAAACAAAATAAAACAGAAACACATGCGGAAAATTATTTGAGTATATAAAAATAGAAAAAGGCAAAAAGGTTTCCCTTTTTGCCCTATTTCCCTGACAGTAGATTGACAATTCATTTTTGAATGCCGGTCTGCCCGAAGTCAAATTGCAGATCTGTATGTGATCTGCATTTAATGATGTATATCGCAATTGTAAAAATATAAAATAAAAAAGCAGATATGAAAATATCCAGCCGGACACTATCTTTTTGAGAATTGAAAGCTTGCCCTTGCACCTTTTTTACCATATTTTTTACGCTCTTTTTTCCTTGCATCCCTTGTAAGAAAACCCGCACTTTTTAATACTCCCCGAAGATCGGGATCGGAAAGTACAAGAGCCCTTGAAACACCGAGACGGATAGCTCCTGCCTGGCCTGACTTACCACCACCTATGACAGTAACTTTAACATCATAAGCACTTTCATTTTCAGTAAGAACCAGAGGAGAGGAGAGCAGATCCCTTGTCATATTCAGTTCAAAGTAATCATTTAGATCTTTGTTATTTACTACAATCTTACCACTACCCGGTGTTAACCACACTTTGGCTATGGAATCTTTTCTTTTGCCAGTTGCGTAAAATACATTTCCTGTTTCCATGAATATTTATCGCGTCCTTTATTCGTTAAATTTCAACATTTACAGGTTGCTGTGCAGCATGAGGATGTTTATCACCTGTATATATAAACAATTTTTTACCAAGTTTTCTTCCAAGTCTGTTTTTGGGAAGCATGCCTTGTACTGCTTTTTTCAGAACCTCCTGAGGTGCCTTTTCAAGCATCTCCTTTAGAGTCGCAGATTTAAGGCTCCCGATATATCCGGAATGACGATAATATTTTTTCTGATCCAGTTTCTTCCCTGTCACACGGATTTTATCGGCATTAATAACAATAACCCAGTCTCCTGTATCCACATGGGGAGTATACAGTGGATTATCTTTTCCACGAATTTTACTTGCCACCTGGGATGCCAGCCTGCCAAGAATTTTGTCTTTTGCGTCTATTACACACCAGTTCTCTTTATTATCTGATCTTTTTGCACTGTACGTATATTTTTTCAATTTTTCAACACTCCTAATTCATAAACATAATCCTGAAATCTTAACTGTTTTTTCCGATCATGTCAAGAAAAATCTATAATCCTGTCTGTTTTTATTTTTCCAGCCTTGA
Organism: uncultured Desulfobacula sp.; assembly: GCA_964636495.1. GTDB lineage: Bacteria > Desulfobacterota > Desulfobacteria > Desulfobacterales > Desulfobacteraceae > Desulfobacula. The sequence goes on from CAZWSL010000047.1 coordinate 14,055, forward strand.
TGGGGCAGTAAACGTTTTTGATTCTCTGCCAGAAGACAATCTGCTCGACGTTTTACAGAATACCTCTGCATTTAAAATACCACCATTTTCAACAATAAGATCCTTACACTCAACTTTTCCTGTACATACACCTGAGGAGAGAATAATCAACTCTTTGGATGCTGTAAGTGTTCCTTTGAAATTTCCTCCAATGGTCAGGCTGCTCACCTCAGCACCTGTTGAATCCACTTCACCACCCTCTGCAACAATGACTATATTCCCTTTAATAACGCCCTTTACCTGGCCTTTAATAATCAACTTGCCACTGCTTGTTATTGAGCCTTCTATTTTCAGCTCTTTATCAATAATTGAAAGATTTTTACTGCTTTTTCCTGCCACTTTCCTTCTCCTTCCCAATCAAATCATGACAGCATCTAAATACACCGTGAGATCTGCCTTAAACTACTGATCATCTGTAATGGTAATCAGTTTTTGAAATATCAAATCGTTCTGTTCATTAAAAACAAAAATAGATGCTTTTTGAAACTGCTCAGGATTTACCTGATTCTTAATTCGAAATCTCACTGGTTTGAAATTGACAATTGAAAAATACTGTCCTTTTGCATATTCAAAAGGAATCCCCTGTTTTAATCTGGCGCTGGGTATGACAAGCCACTGATCCTGCGACGTATTTTCCGGTTTCAGTATTGTAAAAATTCTTCCTGAGACTTCCCCTGGTTTGTTTAACGTTTTCCTTATATCAAATCTGACAAAAAGCTCATTGGTTGATCTTGATTTCTTTACAGTGAAATTTTCTATTGTAACCGTTTTATTTACAATTTTAGCTGGTTTTTCCAGATCGGCTGCAGGCTGATTTTTTTCATCTTCTTTTTGCTCAGACTCAACAGTTTTTCCACTCTCTTCCCTAAATTCAGGCTCAGAAACGACAGGATCAACCTCATGTTTTTTTTTCTTTTCATTCGACTCAGGAGTTTTGGAAAAACTATCAAGTTCATCCCCGGCAATCACAAGCTTTGCCATTAATATCTCTTTTTCTTTAATCAGTTTACCAACGTTTTCCACGGCAGCAGCAAGCTTTGCTCCGGTGGAATTGCTCTCCTTTAACAGATCACTATACAGGAAACCCAGCACCACAGCAGACACAAAACAGATAAGGCACAGAACAGAGAGCCATTTTACCAGAGTTTTTAAATAGTCTCCTGATTTAATATTACCAAAATCGTCAACTATGAGCAGAGCCGCCTTTCTCTCTTTTCTGTACGGCTTGGGTCTGGAACGCTCTATTTCTCTTTCAAGCTCTTTTGATATATCTTCCATGATCTACCTTGATTCTCTATTTTATAAATGCTTCTGCCGCTTTAATGAATGATACTCCCCCATTTTGAAAACCTGCTTCAAGCGTTTGAAAGACGTCTCCAATAATTTTAAAACTACCCCCCTGGTCTTTAAGAAAAATTTTTCTTTTTCCAATATATTTTTCTCTCTCTTTAAAACATAGTATATAATCAAACAGAGCGACAAATTGATTATCATGATAATAAATACCCACTTTTTCTATCTTTATTCTGAATTCAGAATCAGATTTTCCACCATTTTCTCTCAGCTCAAGCCAGCGGTTCCACCAGTCAGTGTCAGGCAGATAGCCGGAAGAATAAAATGACAGATAGTCATGATAGCTCCCTCTCTCAACTGATAAAACCAATTGATTTAAAATATTATTAATCTCATGCAGATATCCAGCCGTTTTTACCTCATCAGGCTCATTAATTTTTTCTACCAGTATGACCGGAGTTGAATTCAGGTTCACATATTCAGCCAGTTTTTCAATATTTTCGTTTTCTAAAGCAACACATCCATTTGAATCCATTGCCTTTAATTTCTTGTTCGTACCATGAATCCAGATTGCCGAACCTGTTTTTCCGGTTGCTTTATCAATAAAATTTGGGTAGTCAGTGGGAAATGCCTTTGTTCCATATATGGGTGACAGATACTTATCTTCATGTTCATCCGTTAAAAAATAGACACCCTCCGGAGTTTTTTTATCTCCATCCAGGCTCTTTCTGCCTGCCACTTCACCTGTTGAGCACGGCATTTGCAGCTCAAGCCTCAGACCATGCCCTCTGGAAGCATATAGAAAAAGAGTCTGGGTTTTTTTCTCAACAATGATGGCATTCTCATTTTCAGGCAGCTTGATGATTGACCCGGCATATCCTGGAAATGCCCGGGCAGATAAATCATAAGCAGTCAGCAGGATAATCATCAAAATCCACCATAATATCAGATTTGTCCTGTTGAATAAAAATTTGGTTTCCATGAGATTTACTTTACAATTCCAGTTTGAGATGCCTGTATGCAGATTCTGACGCTTTTCTGCCGCTGCTTGTTCTAAGTACAAGACCAATTTTCAATAAAAATGGCTCAACAACATCCACAAGCGTATCACTCTCTTCCTGCAGTGTTGCGCTTATGGCTTCAATACCGACAGGTCCGCCCTTGTAAAAATTTATTATTGTCTTCAGATAATTTTTATCCAGAGAAGTCAATCCGAGGTTGTCAATCCCTTCAAGTTCAAGGGCTGCCTCTACACTTGCTCTGGTTATTTTTCCGTCAGCCTTGACCTGTGAATAGTCTCTGACTCTTTTCAGCAGTCTGTTAGCAATTCTTGGTGTACCCCTTGACCGTTTTGCAAGTTCCATTGCTCCGTTTTCAGAAACATCTGTCTTCAAAATAGAGGCAGAACGCTGTATAATGATCACTAACTGCTCTTCAGTATAGAAATCAAGGGTACGAAAAATACCGAATCTATCTCTCAGTGGTGATGATAAAAGACCTACTCTCGTGGTTGCACCGATAAGGACAAATTGTTTCAGCCGGTATCTGTGGCTTCGAGCATGGATGCCTTTGTCAAAAACAAAATCAACAGCAAAGTCCTCCATGGCCGGATATAAAAACTCTTCTACTATTTTGGGAATACGATGAATTTCATCTATGAAAAGTATATCGCCCGCTCCCAGGTTTGTTAAAATTCCTATAAGGTCTCCACCTTTTTCAAGTGTAGGGCCGGAAGTCACAGTTAACTTCTTACCCATCTCATTTGCAATAATATGGGATACAGTTGTTTTTCCAAGTCCTGGAGGTCCATGCAGCAATATATGTTCCAGCGATTCATTGCGAATTTTTGCTGCCGCTATTGCTATTTTCAGAGTTTCCACACTGTCGCTCTGCCCGACATACTCTTTAAAGGTAGTCGGCCGCAAAGATATAATATCGCTGGTCTGATCATCCAGAGTCGTTTTTGAAGTAACTATACCTTTTTTTTCAGAAGAATATGAAATAATATCATCACTCATCTTTTATCTGCTCTCCTTGAAAACTTCGTCAAAGAGTTCTTCAGGGGTAGATATTGTATTATCCCTTTTATAGGCTTCCGAAATCATCCTCTTTGCTGATGAATAGGAGTGTCCCAATTGCTCAACCAGTACAGCCTCTACCTGCTGACTGATAGTGTGCACTTCGACTGGAATCATATCTTGATCCGTTGATCGGTCACTATGAGATACTAAAATAAATTTTTCTACTTTCCCATGCAGAGTTGCTATAATTTTTTGTGCCGTTCTTTTACCAATGCCGGGCAGTGTGGTTAAAAATGCAACATCTTTCTTCTCTATTGCTTCTGCCATTTTCCCTACAGGCTGGCTCATTGCTTTGATGGCTTTCATGGGCCCAATAGCATCGACTGTAATGAATATCTGAAAAAAATTTTTGTCTTCAAGGGTTTTAAAACCGATAAGAACGGGTTTGGGCTGTCTTTCAGTCTGGTGATAATAGATATATAGCGAGACAGTCTCATCTTTTGAATCAGGAGATTTCAATTCTGCAGCCATTTGAGGGCTTAATAGTATTTCATACCCGATATTACCTGCAAGCAGTAAAATAGTATCAGAATCAAAATAGATGATTCTTCCTTCAAGATATCCAATCATGATTTTGTTTACACCTGTAGTATCCTGTCAAAGCAAGCCCAAGGGCATCTGATGCATGAAAAGGCCGTATGGGTTTTTTGTGCTTCAGTATATTTCTGACAGAGCGCTCAACCTGGTATTTGTCCGCACTTCCATTTCCAGAAACAATCTGCTTCATCTTCCTTACAGGAATCTCTTCCACACTCACACCGGATTTATGTGCAGCAAGAAGAATAACTCCTGAAACTTTACCCAGCATAATACCTGATCCGGGATATTTTTCAAGCGAGTAAATATCTTCTATAACAACATGATCAGGTTTCTGTTCAGTAAGAAAATGAGAAACTTTATCATAAATAATATTAAGCCGAAACGTAACAGGATCTTTTGTTTTAGTGGCAATACTCCCAAATGAATATCCTGTGATTTCATTATGATCACCTTCAATAACGCCGACACCGGTACCAGCCAGCCCAGGATCAATTCCGATTACTTTTATCACTGCAGGGTTTTTAACTTTTTTTGGGCATATTGAGCTTCCTTTGAGTTTGGATGCTTTTTTAAAAGCTCTTTAAGGATCAATCTTGCATTTGCTTTTTCACCCAGTTCTGCAAAGGCATATCCCTGTTTGAGTCTTGCTGCAGCCAGCTTATTGCTGTTCGAGTACTGCTCTAATACTTTCTGATACTCAAGAATGGCTTTTTCAAACCATTTCTCTGAATAATATGAATCAGCAATCCAGAATCGTGCATTATCTGCATTATCAGAGTCTGGGTACTTGTTGATAAAATTTTCAAACTGAATTCGGGCTTTTTCATTCTCTCCGTTATCAAACAGTTTTTTTGCTGCGTTATACAGTTCCTGCTCCATATTTTTTTGAGATTTTTTTGAAAGTTCCTGATCTGTATCTGAACTCTGTTCTATTGACGGTTCAAAACCCATATATTTTTCCAGCCTGATTATTTTTTCATAATTTTTTGAAATTGCATTATCAAGCTGTTCCAGCTGTTTTTCCAGATTTTCCTTCTTCTCCTCACTATATTCCTGGGTCTTAAAATTTATCTCTTCTATAAGTCCCTCAAGTCTCTGGAAATTTTCCCTGAGTACCTGAACACTGTATTTAAGGTCTGCATACTCTTCCCGACTGCTGCTCTGGCTGAGATCAAATCTTTTGGTTAATTGGTCCAAATCTTTTTGGAGATTTAACCCAATATCTTTTGACTGCTGTTTCTGTTGTGAAAACTGCCTGTTGTTTTCCATTTCCATGGCAGCCACCCTGTTTTCCAGGACTTCAAATTTTTGAGGTTCCACACAACCACAAAACAGCAGTAAGAGTAAAACAATATAAAAAATATATGTTATCTTCATAAAAGACTCCGAAAAAACATCTTTGGCAAAATCATCTGCCGCATAAATCATGAAAAATATGAGTAGAGTAATTTAAATTGATATTATGCATCAATAGTCCAGTTCTGATCAAACCCAACATCTGAGATAATAGACGACACTGGAGGGTCAGAGACTAATCAATGGCAAAATGCGCACGCCTGTTTTTTTGATAAGCCTCTTCTGTTTTTCCTGAAGCAATCGGCTGTTCTTCTCCGTAGCTGATAGTTGCCAGACGTTCTGCAGAAATACCAAGATCAATCAGATAGTTTTTAGCAGTATTTGCCCTCTGTTCTCCAAGTGCGAGGTTGTATTCCGTTGTACCACGCTCATCGCAATGCCCTTCAATGGTTACAGATGCCGAGCTGTTTGTTTTCAGCCATACCGCTTTCTCCTTTAACAGCTCTTTTGCAACAGGATTTAATTTCGCGCTGTCAAACTCGAAATGAATATCCTGGTTTTCAAAGCGTTGTTTTTGAGCCTGCCTCTTCTCTTCTGCAAGTGCTTTTTCCTGGGCCATCTGATCCTCAAGTTCCTGCTGGGCAATCCTTTCAGCCTCTTCCTTTGCTCTGGCTATTGCTTCAGCTTTTTTTGCAGCTTCAGCTTTTTCCTGGTCTTCTATTGTTGTTGTATCAGTCACAACTGTTTTTTTTGCACAAGATACAGTCAGAAGAAGACCTGCTGCAAGAATTGCCATTACCAGATTCATCCACACTCTTTTTTTCATGTTAATCTCCTTGTTACTATTTTAATTATATAATTTTATCTATTTTGTGATGCTGACCAGTCAGGCTGGCTTTGTTTCCCGCTAAGCCTGATAAGCTGCCTCTGGTCCGATCCAGAGGCATTCATAACAAATATTTTCGGCACCCCTCCATTCCGGTTTGATGTAAATGTCAACATGCTGCCGTCGGGAGACCAGGAGGGATCTTCATTATCACCTGCATCCATGGTAAGCTGTACCGGCATTTTTGATGCAATATCCATAACATAAATATTAATTTTATTTTTCTCTATACCGACATAAGCAATTCGGTTACCATCTGGTGACCATGCAGGAGATGTGTTATTTTCTCCTTTGAATGTCACTCTCTCTACCCTGTCAGACTCTATATCCTTGATATATATTTGAGGAGTTCCTTTCCGTTTTGAAGTAAAAACTATTTTTTTACCATCCGGGGAAAACCTTGGGGAAACATCAATCCCCCAGCTTTTAGTTACTCTTTTAATAATTTTACCTTTCATGGTCAACAGATAAATTTCCTGATCCCCTGAAAAACTCAATGTTCCTGCAAGTTTATTTTCTCCAGGCATCCAGTCCGGAGATATATTCATCCCTTTGTAGTTTACTATCGTGCCGATATTTTCATTTATATTCTTGATGAAAATCTGGGGGTTGCCCTTTGCATATGATACATAGGCAAGCATTTTTCCATCGTAAGACCATGAGGGAGATAGAGATATACTTTTATGAAACGTAATCTGTTTGACGTTACTGCCGTCAAAATCTGAGGTGAATACTTCTTTTTTCCCCTTTACAGTTGAAATAAATGCTATCTTGCTGTTGAATATTCCCCACTTGCCTGTGAGGACATAGGATATTTCACTACAGAACATATGTATTATTTTTCTTATCTGACTTCTTTTTCCTGTGTAGACCTTGCCCACTAAAAGTTTTGTATTAAATGTATCAAAAAGCCTTAATTGAATTTTTATCTTACCATTTGATTCCGTAATGCCGCCGGTAACGAGCAGTTCCGCTCCAATTGCCGTCCAGTCATGAAACTTAATCTGTCCAAGCTGAATACCGGATTGGGCAGGATTAGATAAAAAAGCAGTATCGTTCATGGTTTTAAGATAGCCTGTAAAATCCAGTGCTTTTGTCAATATATCTTTTGCCGTTCTACCGTCTTCAACTTCTGAAACCTTTTCATTAAAGGACTTGAAATCTGTTACTGCGATAGGTGTTTTTTTCAAAAAAGGATTGCTTATATTTATATAATCATACTCTTTGGCATACAGCTGAACAAGAGTAAAAAAAACACATCCTGAAATCAGAAAAACATATATCACTATTTTATTAAACATATCTTAATATATACTATCCCCGTCTTTATAACAAAATAAACTTTTTTATCCTGATAACCGGCATCAGGTATGTTGTTTAACCCGCTCCAGAAAATCACCTGCATCTGGCACTATAGCAAATATTTAATTTTTATTTCAACCCTTTTGGTGTAAAAATTACAACAAGATCATAGGAACGTATCCCAGCCGGCAGTTGTGGCAGAGGATTTGCTTTTTTTATTGCCTTTTTGGCAGATTCATCCAGATAATGACTGCCAGATCTTGTCTCATAAATAATATCTCTTATCTCTCCGCTTTTTAATATCTTGATTAAAATTCTAACTTCAAGATTCTGATCAATTCTGGCAAGTGTGTCATTATATACCCAGTTCTGCTCAATTGCTGAACCAAGTACCATTTTATACAGATCAATGGGTTTATATCCTTTTTCCATAGGATTTTTAGCTGTACCCTGTTTTTCACCACGATTTTTAACTTTGTCTTTAAGACGTTTCAAAGCACTTGCCAGCCTGTCTTGATTCTGCTTCTCAACTTTTTTTTCTAAATCCTCCCGTGCCTTTTCCAGCAGTTTAGCAGCATTTATATCTTTTTTGAGTTTAGCTTTTTTTACTATGTTTGTCTCTTTTTTCTTTTTTATTGTCTCTTTTCTCTTTTTCTTGTTCTGCTCCATTAACGCTTTTAAATTTTTGGGCTTTGTTTTCAAACTGACTGCCGGTTTAATGGTGGGAATCTCTTTTTCAATCTTTTTTATGGTCTCTTTTTTAACAGAAGTAACATTTTCCGGAGTGCTGAGGTCAACCTCTTCACTCTTTTCAACTGCCTTTTCAGGCAGGGGTTCAAGATCAGGTTCCTCTACAAAAGAGACGAGATCAATTTTTATCACCGGCGGCATGGGCTTTGGGAACTGAAAATCATGAAAAAATACGATAACAAGAAAAAACAGACCATGGAGCAAAAGAGAAACCGTAAAAAAAAATATTCCACTCTTGTTACTGTAAAAGTGAGAATTAAAGCCTGGTGCACCAGAACTTTGAAAAATTTTCTTTTGAGAACTCATATCCCTATGATCAGGATTTATCTTTATTATCAGGAAGTGTGATCATGCCAAGCGTGTCAATACCTGCTTTTTTTATTTTTGAGATCACATTGACAACAACGCCGTAAGAGACTCTTTTATCAGCTTTGAGATAAACATCTTTCTTATCAAAATTTTCCAGAATAGCATCCAGTTTCTGTGTTAGAAATTCCACACTGACAATCTGTTCATTTATAAACACCTGAGACTCATTATCAATGGAGATAATCAGACGATCTTCACTGCTTTTAAGAGCCTTGGAAGAAGCTGCGGGCAGATCGACATCAACTCCCTGAACCATCATTGGAGCCGTGACCATGAAAATAATCAGCAATACAAGCATTACATCAACAAATGGCGTCACATTTATATCTGACAAGAGTTGATCATTGTTAGAGCCAAACTGCATTATACCTCCATCTGCCGTTGAATATCACGTTCCATTATATTTAAAAGATCTGAAGAAAAACTTTTTAATTCAGAATCCAGTATTCTTATCCTGTCAGTAAAGTAATTATAGGCGATAACAGAAGGAATAGCAACAGCAAGGCCTGCTGCAGTTGCAATCAATGCTTCTGAAATGCCAGGAGCAACTATTGCAAGGCTTGCTGAACCACTTAATCCAATACCCTGGAATGTATTCATGATTCCCCAGACCGTACCGAAAAGACCGATAAATGGAGCCGTATTTCCGGCTGTTGCAAGGAAAGGTACCAGTTGAGAAAGCCTTCTGATTTCAACACTGATTGACCTGTTGATTGATCGTTTTACACTCCCTATGGACTGAAAATGCAACTGATCAATTCTTTTCACTCCTGCTTTTTTCTTGTCCCGGCCTTCTGATCTTGCCATCTCCATATATGCTGATATAAAAATTCTTGCGATAGGGCTTGATCTCAATGCTTTGGCTTTTGCAAATGCATCAGCCAGATTACGACACTGCCAGAAGATATCTGTGAAATCAGCTGATTCTCTGAATGCCTTTCTTATATATCTGAATTTGATGAACATTATTGCCCATGATGTTATAGAAAAAAACAGTAATAACAACATAACAAATTTAACGACCGGACCTGCACCGCTCAACATGTAAAACAATCCTATACTCTCTGTGGTCATACAACCTCACTTACAAATTTATCTTTCCATAACCAAATAAAATAATATATAAATTCAATCAAGTTTACTATATGAACGGCTATCCCATGTCAAGTTCTTATTACCTAAATCCACCGCCTAATTTTTTTACACCCCTTCTATCAATAATCGGGGGGAA
>CAZWSL010000048.1:0-23776 GCA_964636495.1 uncultured Desulfobacula sp.
TTGCATTAGCAAGCGCAACGAGGTTTTTTATTTTTTTTGATGAAGATTTAAGGTTGTAATTTGGAATATAGATGGTAAAGAGAGTTATCTCTATTCTGGATTGACAATTGAGTGATTGCCATATAATCATATTTAAACGTAATTTTAATTTTTTTTGTAGGATTAAATATGAAATATGATGTCATCATTGTCGGGGGGGGACCTGCAGGACTTTTTGCTGCATACTATCTACTGGAACATTCAAACCTGAAGGTTCTTCTGATTGAAAAAGGTAAAAATCCTCTAAAGAGAAAATGCCCGAACCACAATCTGCAGAAATGCATACAGTGTGATCCGTGCAATATACTTTCCGGAATTGGTGGTGCCGGTCTCTATTCCGACGGCAAGCTTAACTTTATTCCTCGCCTTGGAAAAACAGATCTAACTCAGTTTATGTCCATGAATGATGCCCAGAACCTGATTGACGAAACCGAAGAGATTTTTACAAAATTTAAAATGGATGGCCATATTTTCCCGACAAATATGGAAGAGGCAAAACAGATTCGAAAAGAGTCAAAAAGAGTGGGTATTGACCTCCTTCTGATAAAACAGAAACATCTTGGATCTGATAACCTGCCCCGGTATATAGCGGATATGGCAAAGTATATCCAGTCACAAAGCCTTGAAATCAAAACCAGTGAAAATGTGCTTGATATAGTGGAAAAAGAGGGGCACATACAAGGCGTTATTACTGACAAGTCTCAATACAGCTGCAGCAATGTAATCCTGGCACCGGGAAGAATTGGAGCCAACTGGATGGCTTCCATTGCCCAGAAACACGGGATCAGTTTAAGTCAAAGGGGAATTGAAGTCGGTGTAAGAGTTGAAGTTCATAATGATATAATGGAGGATCTGTGCAATATCATATATGATCCGACATTCTTTATACAGACATCCACATATGACGACCAGACGCGAACATTCTGTACCAACCAGGGGGGATTTATCTCCCTTGAAAACTATAAGGATTTTGTCTGTGTTAACGGACATGCATATTCAAATAAAAAATCTGCCAACACAAATTTTGCCTTTCTGTCAAAAGTCATCCTCACAGAGCCGGTGACTGATAATCAGGCCTATGGAGAGTCCATTGGGAAACTGGCCACCATAATTGGAGGAGGCAGACCTATTTTACAGAGATTTGGAGATTTAAAAAGAGGAAGACGTTCAACCTGGAACAGAATCAATAAAGGATATATTGAACCCACCATGACAAATGTTGTATGCGGGGATATTGCCATGGCTCTTCCTGAAAGAATTTTAACCAACCTGATTGAGGGACTTGAAGTTTTAAATCTGGTTGTGCCCGGGATTTCCAATGATGAAACCCTGCTTTATGCACCTGAAATAAAATTCTTTGCCACCCAGGTTGAAACAGACAATAATCTTGAAACCGCAATCAAAGGGATGTATGTGGCAGGAGATGGACCCGGAGTTGCAGGGAATATCGTATCTGCTGCTGCAACAGGTATTATTCCATCAAAACATATTTTAGCTGTACACTGATTTTCCATATCATCTGAGCACATCTTCCATGTATCACGCTCAGGAGCGTATTGGATCTGCTGGCAGGCTGTTCAGGGATGCCAAAGCAGGAAAAACTTATGCAACCGGCTCATAAGGAGAACCAATATGAACCATATACAAACCATATCTGATGATCAAGGCAATATCACAGGCGTTATCGTGCCCATTGATCTATGGAAAGAGATTAAATCAGAACAAGAAACCGCTTACCTGCTGAAAAGTGCTACAAGGAAAAAACGGCTGATTGATGCTAAAAACCGGACGGAAAAAATCCCCTTTGATAAAGCCTGTGAAGAACTTGGAGTTTGATCCTGCCGCTGGGTACAATACGGTCCTTGCCGCCTTATTTGTTGGAGGAGATACGATTAAAAATAGAGGCGGTTACAAAGGGTTTATCCCTCTTTATAATCTCTTTTGGGGACATTAAATGATGAACTTTGCCGAGTTGGAGTTGATGGCCTTTTTTCTAACGCTGCCCAAAAAATTAAAATGAACTTGCTTTGTATGATAAAAAATATAGCTTTGTATGATTAATTAATATCCTACAAGGCTATTATCAAGAAAATATGGTTGCATATAGATCAATATTTATATAAGATATAGGCGAGGAGGATCTTATGAACAATAATAAAGCCATCATATCCGGATTGCCTGATAAGTTAAAAAAACTACGTCAAAGCAGAGGATTGTCCCAGGGACAGTTTGGCAACAAGTTGGATGTGAACGTCCAGTTGATATCCAAATACGAACGGGGCGTTGTCTGTCCGCCCACAAATATGATGGTCAAAATCGCTTCTGTATTTGATGTCAGCCTTGACTACCTGTTGCGGGATGAAGCAGACGTGGCAATCAACAAGATTAAAAGCCGGGAGCTTTTAAAACATATTGAAGAGATAGAAAAGCTGCCCAAGGAAGATCAGCAGGTGCTTACCAGCCTGCTCGATGCGTTTATTAAAAAACATAAGTTTGAACAACTGGCCCGGGCCTGATTGTTTAAAGGAGATACCATGCAAACCGTAATAGATGAAGGCAGACTCAAACAGGTCTTTAAAGAAGCCCTGATTGAGATGCTCGAAGAAAAACAGAGCCTGTTCCATGACATTGTTGTTGATGCCATGGAAGATATCGCCCTGAGCCGGGCGATCCAGAAAGGCCAGGATTCCGGCAAAGCAACAAAAAAAGAAGTCTTTGATATACTGGAAGACCGGGCGTGATTCTCGATTTTAAAAAGAGCTTTGCCAAGGATTTAAAAAAACGCAAAACAGACAAACAATTGCTTGAACGGGTCCAGCAGGTCATACAGGAAGTTGAAGAAATTCAGGATATCCACAATATCCGAAACCTTAAAAAATTAAAAGCCCAGGGCAACCACTACCATATCCGGACAGGTGATTATCGCCTGGGCCTTGTCATTGATAATGACACCGTCTGCTTCGTTCGGTATCTGCACAGAAACGACGTTTACCGGTATTTTCCATAGATATTTAAACTTTATGATTGAGCAGCCCTCTCAAAAATTTCACCAAGGTCATCAACCCATCTGGATCAGTATACCGCACAGGATTATTTAATACATATACAATGGGGAATAGACAAAAGAGTCTATTATGGAAATCCCTGGGTGCTGTTCTGCCGATCCGGTCCGGGAAAGACCGGAACATGCATATATTTATTCTGTCAGATTTACCTGCTCTCTGGATGACCTCTGGTATCCCATCCTCTTATTTTATAATAATCTGACACAAGCTGCTGAAGCTCTTTTTTTGTAATTCCTCTCTCGCCTTCAAGCTGATTATTAAATAATTTTTCAGGCAGGGTGTCATCTTCTGCAGTCACCCCCTCTCTGAGATTAAAACGGCGGGTATTATCTTTAATCTCAGCTGCAGCCTGTGATAATTCTCTTTTTCCCAGGGAAAGACCTGTAGTCAGGAACAGGAGTTTTGACAGCTCTTCCCATGGATATAAATCTCTGAAAAAGCGGCAGAGTATAAAAGCGTCAAACAGGGTACAGCGATCTTCAAAATCAATGAACATCTCCACCTTGTTGTCAATTATGCCGGGGTCTATCATTCCGCTCAGCTCGGCTTTATAAAAAGTAGTTCTCAAATGGCATGCCCCTCTTTCACTGACAGCATAGGCAAGTCCCATGCCCTTTAAAACCCTGGGATCATAACCCGCCGGCTCCATACCTTTTACATGGACAGCATCATCCTGCATACCCAGCTCTTCGGCTGCCGCTTTTACACCTTTTGCCAGTATGCTGCCAACCCCTTCACCACTGACTATTTTATGGATAAGGCTGCCTGCATCATCAGCTGAGCCATAATCAATTTTTTCATCTATCTTTCCCTGCCTGGATGCTTCAATGGCAAAGGCGGCAAGATTTCCCGCTGAAATTGTATCAATGCCAAGGGTGTCACAAAGCAGGTTCAAATAGGCAATCTCCTCAATCTCATCTATCTTGCACAAACCGCCAAAGGCATATATGGTTTCATATTCAGGGCCTTCCAGTTTAAGGCCCTTGTGCCGTCCATGCTGTACTTCCACATGTTTACCGCATCCAAGAAAACAATCTTTGCATGCATGGGGAACAGGGTTAAGTCTCTCTGCCATGGCAGAGGCATTAATTTGCTCTTTTTTCTCAAACCGCCCTTTTTTCCAGTATTCTGTCGGAAATGCACCGGCATTGTTGAGCACATCCACCATCATCGGCGTTCCCATTTTACGATATGCCTGCACCACACTATCTTCTTTCAGGCGGACAACCATCTCTTTCTTATATTTTTTTATACCTTCCGGGTCGTGGAAAACGCGTTTTTTATCCCCGTAACAGACAAGCCCTTTAATCTTTTTAGAGCCTAACACAGCGCCCATTCCGGTTCTGCCAGCAACTCTGTGTCTGTCATTTTTAATAACGGCACAACGGACCAGATTTTCCCCGGCAGGCCCGATGACCATGATACCCTTATGTCTGTAATCATCCCTGGAATTGTCTCTTAGATAATCTTCTGTTTCAAAGGTATCTTTACCCCAGATCGTTCCTGCATCATGAAAAACAACCGTTTCAGAACTGATTTCAATCCATACGGGATGATCTGCCTGACCTTTTATAATCACTGCATCAAATCCGGTATGACTGAAAGGTACTGCAAAGTTTCCTCCAGAATAAGATTCAGCATAAATATTTGTCAAAGGTGATTTTGAAAAAATTCCATATCTGGAAGAACCATAAAGTGAACTTCCTGAAAGAGGACCTGATGTTATAATCAAGTGGTTATCAGGAGCAAGAGGGTCGACTCCGGGAGTGTTGGCATCAAGCAGCAGTTTAACGCCAAGCCCCTTTCCCCCAATACACTCCTTAATGAGATTTTTACTCAGATCCTTAACATGGAATGTTCTTTCTGTTGCATCAATTTCCAGCAATTTAAAAAAATAGCCTTTCATGAAATCACTTCCTTATTTTTTTTCCAGTTCACAAAAACTCTCTTCAAGTATTGAAAGCCCGGTATCCAGTTCATCTTTTGTTATCACAAGCGGCATAAGGGTCCTGATGACATTCCCATAGTTCCCGCATGCCAGAATAATCAACCCTTTTTCAAAACAGAGCTGAACCAGTTTTTTTGTCTCTTCAACAGCAGGTTCTTTTGTATGCCTGTTTTTAACCAGCTCCAGTCCAAGCATCGGACCTTTTCCCCTGACATCACCAATAATTTCATGTTTTTTCTGCAGAGAGACAAATCGATCTTTCAATGTTTTGCCTAAAGCGCAGGAGGCTGCCAGCAGGTCATCTTCTAAAATAATATCCAGAACAGCAAGTGCCGCTTTACAGGAGACTGGATTCCCGCCATAGGTGCCGCCAAGACCTCCTGCATGGGGCTCTTTCATAAGAGCTGCTCTTCCGGTAACAGCACTTAACGGCATACCGCCTGCAAAACTTTTTGCCATTGTTATGATATCAGGCTCTATTCCCCAGTGCTCAATAGCAAAAAACTTACCGGTTCTACCTGCTCCAGTCTGAATTTCATCAATAATCAGAGGAATATCGTACCTGGCACAGATTTTCTGAAGTTTTGCAAAATATTCAGGAGGCGGTGTTACAAATCCGCCTTCACCCTGAATAGGCTCTGCAATAACAGCTGCTGTATTTTCAGGGGCAACATTGCCAATAAAAAAATCTTCAAGATAATCAGCACAGGCAATATTGCAGGATGGATGTTCAAGGTTGAAAGGGCAGCGATAACAGTAGGCATAAGGCATTCTGTAGATTTCCGGTACAAAGGGGCCGAAATTAAATTTATAGGGCTTTACCTTGCTTGTAAGGCTCATGGCAAGCTGAGTTCTGCCATGGAATGCATTTTCAAAACAGATAATACCGCTTCTTTTGGTTGCATAGCGGGCTATTTTAACTGAATTTTCAACTGCTTCAGCACCTGAATTTGCAAACAGGGTCATTTTTTCAAAATCACCTGGCGCCAAAGCATTTAATTTCTCTGCAAGTTCCACATAGGACTCATACATGGCAACATGGAAACAGGTGTGAATAAATGAATCTGCCTGATCTTTTATAGCCTGGACAACCTTATGGTGGCTGTGTCCCACATTGTTCACACCGATCCCGCCTGCAAAGTCAATATAGGTTTTGCCTTCTACATCAACCATGCTGGCGCCTCTGGCTTTTTCGATAAAAGCAGTGGTCATGTTAAAGGGGCCTTGTGGAATACTTTTTAATCTTCGTGCTAAAAGATCTTTATTCAATTGAGCCATTTTGATTTCTCCTGATAAATTAATTATTCAATGCATTTCAAGGTTCCATCCAGCAGGTGATGAGGCGATGCTCATTATGAATTCACTGCTGTTGTAATCAAATATGACCATACAGCAGAGTGAGATCCATACTGCCTGATCTCCATTTTCTTCTGGATATCTGCCTGCTATTCAGACGTTTATAATCAGGTTACAGGAAAACAGCTTCAGGCGTTCACCATTTTAATAACAATTAATTGAAAACAGAAAAAATTTCAACCCGCTATGGCAGATATGTGGCACAGGCATCACTGGATTCCCAGGCCATGACCCTTGATACTTTCACACTGTTTTCTCTGCCCTGATCCAGAATAGCCTGGACTTTCTGTGCAATATACACAGCAATGCGCTCAGAAGTCGGCTGCATATCATCAAATATGTCAAGCTCATTTAAAAATTTATGATCCAGGCTGCCTTTTACAACCTCTTTTACCGCTTTTTTAATATCACCGAAATCAACAAGAACCCCTGCGGAATTTAATTTTTCTCCCTTTACACAAACTTCAATATGCCAGTTATGTCCATGGAGATTCTCACACTTCTGTCCCACCATTGTCAATTGGTGAGCTCCTGCGAAACGGGTTTTTACTTTTAATTCAAACATATTTTTTCCTTTAAAGCGCCTTACAGGTTCTTGAAAAGGTTTTTCAGCTTGTTCGATATTTTATTTGCATCAAGTTTGTCAAACTTTTTTAACAGCTCTATCTGATTTTTACTCAGTCTTGTTGGTGTCTTGATGATAACCTTGACGATCTGATCACCCCGGCGATGGGTCCTCAGAGAAGCAATGCCCTGGCCTCTGAGACGGAAAATATCCCCGTACTGTGTGGCTTTTGGAATCTTCAGCTCCTCTTCACCCACAAGGGTTGGAATCTTGATTGTATCACCAAGGGCTGCCTGGACAAATGAAATATCAATGGCGCAGATCACATCCACACCATCCCTTTGAAAAAATTTATGGGATTTAACCGTAATAACGACATAGAGATCTCCAGGAGTTCCCTGGGGAGTTGGTGCAGATTCTCCTTCTCCAGTCAATCTCAATTTTGATCCTGTATCTACCCCTGCAGGGATTTTAGCCTGTACTTTTCTGGTTATCTCTACTCTGCCGGCCCCTCTGCATTTCCTGCAGGGATTTGAAATAATCGTACCCTGCCCTTTACAATACGGGCATGTTGTTTTTACCTTAAAAAAACCCTGGTTCTGAATAAACTGACCTGTACCTTGGCAGTGAGAACATGTTTCACTCTTTGAGCCTTCTGCACTGCCTGAACCCTGACACTCTCCGCACGTCTGCAGTTTAGGTATGGATATTGTTTTTTCAGTCCCAAAGGCAGCTTCCATAAAATCAATGGTCAGATCATATCTCAGGTCAGAACCTCTCTGGTTTCTCCTGCCCCGACCGCCACCGCTGCCAAAACCAAAAAAATCTTCAAAAATATCACCAAAGCTTGAAAAAATATCCTCAAACCCGCTGGAACCTGAATGACCTGCACCTTCAAGTCCTTTATGACCAAACTGATCATAGATTCCGCGCTTGTTATCGTCATTTAACACTGAATAAGCTTCAGATGCCTCTTTGAATTTACTCTCAGCTTCTTTATTATCAGGGTTCTTATCCGGATGAAATTTAATGGCAAGTTTTCTATATGCTTTTTTTAATTCAGGCTTTGATGCATTTTTTGCAACACCCAGCACTTCATAATAATCACGTTTCTGAGTCATATATATTCCAGTTAATAAGTCATTTTCTAAATTATTGATAATTTACCAGGTTTGTATGGTAATTTCTTAAAATAAATCAGAAATTAAAGTTGTCAACGATGAATAGAGAGCAGCAGGGAAAATATAAAGACTCTTTTTTATGCTGTATTCTCCGGCTTGAGCCCGCCTGTTTTTCTTACTATAACAGGCTGCTTTTTTTCTTTTTCCGCATACTCAAACCAAAAAACAGTCCAACAATAAACACACCACCTCCACTTAAAAACCAGAATTTCTTTTCACTGTCTAAACTATTATTTAAAGCTTCTATCTGGCTTTTCTGCATTTGAAACTGTTTTGAAAGCATTTTATGTTTTTTAGCAAGTTCTAAGAATTCGGCTGACTCATCTTTCAATTTATCATATTTTTCCTGTGCTTTGGCCAGGGTAGCATTTTTATCAGAAAGTTTTTTGTTCTCATCTTCAATAGTTTTTAATTTTGATATCAAGCTTTTATTCTCTTCCCTTAACTGAGCCAGCAGAAACGTATCAGGTATTTTTTGAGTTAAAAACCGTGAAAGAACCCACCCTTTTTTCCCGGAGCTTGTCGCCACCTCACTCCAGTCTTTTTTAAACTCA
Source organism: uncultured Desulfobacula sp. (assembly GCA_964636495.1). Taxonomy (GTDB): domain Bacteria; phylum Desulfobacterota; class Desulfobacteria; order Desulfobacterales; family Desulfobacteraceae; genus Desulfobacula. The sequence goes on from CAZWSL010000048.1 coordinate 8,709, forward strand.
ACCAGTTTTAATTTACTGCCTGATTTTAACATGGCAACAATTTTATGATCAACACCAGGACCTGTACGCATTGTAATCGTTGTTATTCCTGCAACATAAATATCATTGGCAAGCAGGGGAGAGGCCAGAAATATGATCCAAAACAGTATGATAAAAAAGCATTGATTTTTTATTTTCATTGTAGCTGATATCTCCTTTTTTATCTCTTTCTTTATCATTGCATAATGGGTTTATCAATATGATAATTGACTATTTCTGCAACTTCTGTCAAATGGACAAATCAAGATTCTCATCCTGGAACAGTTTTGAATTTAGACCATTGCAAATTTTTTAAAAATCTTTTGACTATAACCTGTCAATATTATAGCTTAAGCTCATCGGTGAAAAACAGGCTATATATGATTATTTTAAAATGACTTTAACTATATGAGGAAATCGTAAAATGAATGATCAAGTATGGAAAACCCCCTTCTGGCCAAAAGGTGTTGCACACGATGTAACAAACTACCACTATCCACTGCCGCAAATTCTGGATAACACTGCTGCCAAGTACCCGGATAATGTCTATACAATATTTAATGGTGCTTTTAGAACATTTGCGCAGGTTAAAGATACTGCAGACAGAATTGCAGCTTTCCTTGCAGGCAGAGGCATCAAAAAAGGGGATAAAGTTGCCATATTCCTCCCAAACATTCCCCATTTTCCTGAAATTATTTTTGGCATACTTAAATCAGGTGCTGTAGCAGTAAACTGCAACCCCTCCTATACAGCTTCAGAACTCCAGTATCAACTGAAAGATTCTGGATCAAAAATGGTATTCTGTATGGATCACCCATTATTATATCCAAGCACTGTTGAGGCTGTAAAAGGCACAGATGTTGAATCTGTCATTATCTGCAATCTAAAATCCTATCTTCCAAAGTTAAAAGCATTCATTGGAGGACTGTTAAATAAAATACCCAAAGCACCCTCCCATGAACCAGGACACCTGATGTTTGATGATATAGTTGCACAATCCACTCCTGACCCTCCATCCATAGATATCGACCCGGATAAGGATACCGCCATAATGCTTTATACCGGAGGTACCACAGGGGTACCAAAAGGGGCTGAACTTACACACGCAAATTTCACATACAATCTCGAAGCGTGTGAAGAGTATTTCAGGCTGGTTCACGAAGAGGGGCTGGAGCCGGAAAAAATGAGACGGGGAGGATACCATACATATCTTGGCGTATTACCATGGTACCACAGCTTTGGCATAACAAGCGCTCTCTTCTTTTCAGCACTTTCAGGAAGCAGACTGATATGCATTCCGGATCCCAGAGCCGGAAATCCGCCGTTTACTTCAGTACTGGAAGCTGTGCAAAAATACAGGCCAACTTTTATCACTGCCGTTCCAACAATATTTATTGCATTTACAAACCATGCTCTTTTAGATAAATTTGACATCTCCTCAATAATGGGGTGTCTTTCAGGAGGAGCCCCCCTGCCCCCGGAAGTCTGCAAGCAGTTTGAAGACAAAACCGGTTCTATCATTTTTGAGGCATATGGACTGACTGAAACTGCACCTGCAGCATGTATTAACCCCTCTTTCAGGGAAACCCGGAAAATAGGTTCCATTGGATTTCCACTTCCGGGAACAGATATAAAAATTCTTGATCTTGAAAATCCTGAAAAAGAACTTCCCCAGGGTGAAGATGGTGAAGTGGCAATCTGTGGCCCACAGGTTATGAAAGGGTATTGGAACAAGCCGGAAGCAAATAGCGAAGCATTTGTTCTTATAGATAAAAAACGCTATTTCCTTACAGGTGATATTGGAAATATTGATAAAGATGGATATATCACTATTACTGACCGGAAAAAAGATATGATCATTGTTGGAGGCTTTAATGTTTATCCAAGAGATGTAGAGGATATTCTTTATACAAATCAGAAAATTGAACTTGCTGCTGTAATAGGAGTGCCTGATGCAAAAAGCGGTGAAATCGTAAAAGCATTTATTAAGCTGAAAGAGAACACTTCTGCAACTGAAGAGGAGATAATAAATTTTTGCAAAGAAAATATGGCTGGATACAAACGACCGAAAAGTATTGAATTCAGGGATGAAATTCCTGTATCAAATATAGGTAAGGTTTTGAGACGTGTTCTAAGGGATGAAGCAGTAAAGACAGAGTAGACGAGCTGGATTTAAAATAGCTTACCTTCAAAAATTTCAATTGATTTATTTATAAAATTTGATATTTTGCAGTAATTATTGTCTATTTTAAGTATTAAATATATGGCTGAAAAGGAAAAGGAAAAAGAAAATGACTGAAGAAAAAACTGAAACGACACCACAACCACAGAAAACCAAAAGCCGGCCTTTCTACTATATCGACGGCATATTAATCCGCCTGTCATTGATAGTGTTTCTTATTGCTCTGCTCTGGAACTGGGATGGATTCTGGAAAACAAATATTAAAATTCTTGATAATGCTCAAAAAACATACTTTCCAGTAAAATACGAAGCAGAACATTTAAAAACTGCCATAATTAAAGATCAGGCAAAAATTTATCAAAAGATACATGATGAAACAACAAAGTACAGAAAAGAAACAGAAGAAGCCAGGAACGCTCACCGGGAAGCTGAAAACAAGCTGACTCAAGTCAATAACAAGGCAAATGAACTGCTCAGGTACTATGATACTTCACTCAGAATCATCAGGCAGTTAAATCGAAAATTCTCTCCAGATGAACTTGAATCCATTCTAAAATGCAATAGCATAGAGTGTGACAATATAACAAATTTCAACCCTGCAGCAGAGCCGGAAATGTTCTCTTTTAAATAATTTTTCCCATATCAATCAATTATGCTCAACTTTTTGATCTATATTAGCAGAAAAAACACTCTCAAGTACTCCCATACTGTGTCAGAAGGTTGAGCAATTTCCCATGGGCTGATTTACAGTGCATCTGAATATTATCATGGTTCCAGAATTTTGTAATCAGACAGCAATATTCCTGCATATGATGAAGATTCATGGCATTTTTTAATAACAGATTCAATACAGATATAGATATCGTTTTTCTGTTTACCCGAATCACGTAAGACCGTTACAATTCACCTCTCCTGATGAATTACTTTTAGAATTTTCAGAATATGACGTGTATGGGGCAACAGATCAGATCTTATTTTATAAATTAAGGAGAATATCAAATGGATTTTTCCCACACTATTCATACAGTTGATACCCATACAATGGGTGAGGCGACAAGGATTGTAACAAGTGGAACAGGGCATATACATGGAAAAACAATGCAGGAAAAAAAGGAGTGGGTCTCCATTAACAAGGATCATATCAGAAGGATGCTTATGCTTGAACCCCGGGGCCACCAGGATATGTTTGGAGCAATTTTAACAGAGCCTGTTTCAGCAGATGCAGATGCCGGAGTGATCTTTATGGATACAGTGGGATATCTCGATATGTGTGGTCATGGAAGCATGGGAACAGTAATGGTATTAGTTGAAACCGGAATGATTCCGTTTGAGAAGAGAGAAACCAGAAAATCTCTTGCCCTTGATACCCCGGCAGGATTAATTCATGCAGAAGTAGAAAGAAGTGACGGACGGATCTCAAAAATCACCGTCCGTAACAGAAAATCTTTTTTTGAATTATCCAGTACAATTTCACTTGATTCAATCGGAAAGATTGATGTGGATGTAGCATATGGAGGCAACTATTTCGCCCTTGTGGATGCTGATGCGTTGAATCTTGAAGTTATACCGGAAAATATCCCGGCATTAAAAACAATTGCCCTGGACATACTGGAGAAGGTAAATGAAGATTTCAATGTGATAGATCCGGCTTCTAAACGGCCCGGCGTGGTAAAACTTGTAGAAATCTATGAGAATACGCAGCCCAACCGAAATATTGTAATTTTTGGAAAAGGCCAGGTTGATCGCTCACCATGCGGAACCGGTACCAGTGCAAAAATGGCTATGCTGCACCATAAGGGGAAGCTAAAAATCGGAGAATCCTATGTCTATCAAAGTGTTTTTGGAACAGAATTCAGAGGTAGAATCATCAAGGAAACCACTGAAAACAAAAGAACTGCCATTATACCGGAAATATCAGGAAATGCTTTTATTATCGGATTTCAACAATTTGTTGCAGACCGGAATGATCCTTTCAGATTCGGGTTTTCCACATGGTAGCAACAAAGTTCAAAATAAAAAAAAAAAAACTGTTTAAAAAAAAAAACGGGGTTGCTAACTTGATTCTGATGCAGATGAAATGTACCTAATTGGAAAAATACAAAAGGAGAGATATGGCACAAAATACTGATTCGCTGGTGCGTTTTGCGAATATTCAGAAGAGCTACGATGGAGAGACTCTTGTTGTCAAGGACCTCAATATGGATGTGGCCCGCGGCGAATTTCTAACCATGCTCGGCCCTTCCGGATCCGGTAAAACGACTTGCCTGATGATGCTTGCCGGCTTTGAACCTGCAACCCATGGTGAAATTTTTCTTAAGGACCAGCCCATCAACAATGTGCCCCCACACAAACGCCAGATCGGTATGGTTTTCCAGAATTATGCTCTCTTCCCGCATATGACAGTGGCTGAAAATCTTGCTTTTCCCCTGGAGGTTCGCAAGATGAGCAAGCCTGAATGTAAAAAAAGGATTAAAAAAGCTCTTGACATGGTGCAGCTGTCTGATTTTGGAAACAGACGGCCAATGCAGCTTTCAGGCGGCCAGCAGCAGAGAGTTGCAGTTGCAAGAGCCCTGGTATTTGATCCGGATCTGGTTTTAATGGATGAACCCCTGGGAGCGCTTGATAAAAATCTGCGCGAACAGATGCAGTTTGAGATTAAACATATTCATGAAAATCTCGGCATAACCGTTATCTATGTTACCCATGATCAAAGTGAAGCATTAACAATGTCAAACCGCATAGCTGTATTTGATGACGGTGTTATTCAGCAGCTGGCACCACCTGATATTCTTTATGAGAAACCGGAAAATGCATTTGTAGCACAGTTTATAGGTGAAAATAACCGTCTGCTTGGAAAAATTGTGGAAGCAGATTCAGTCAGCTGCCAGGTCGAAGTTGACGGTGGAGGTCTTGTCCTTGCCAAAAATGTGAATATTGACGGAGTTGGAAAACGTACAACTCTTTCACTCCGGCCTGAACGTGTTACGATCCAGCCGCCAGAAGGCAGTTTACCGAATATTTTTGATGCCGAGGTAAAAGAGCTGATCTACCTGGGTGACCATATCCGTACCCGTGTAAATGTCTGCGGACATGATGATTTTGTCGTAAAGATTCCCAACTCAAGCTCACATGCCTTTTTAAAAGAAAAAACCATGATTAAAATCGGTTGGGAAATGGAAGACTGCCGGGCACTGGATGCATCTGATTAAAGTTAAAGGCAAGAAAAAATAATTTAAACAGAAACCAAAACTTAGGAGGGAAGCTATGAACAAAACTATCAAACATCTTTTAATCGCGGCAATGATTGCTGTCTTTACATCCGGCATTGCACTTGCAGAGACTGAAATGGTTATCGTTTCATGGGGAGGGGCTTACACAGCCAGTCAGCAGAAAGCATACCATGAACCGTATATGAAACTCAATCCCGGTATCAAAATCATCAATGATGACTCCTCAAATGCCGGACCGGCAAAATTAAGAGCCCAGATTGAGGCTGGAAATGTTACATGGGACCTTCTGGATGCGGTTGCTGCTGATGCAATAGCCTTGTGTGATGAAGGACTGGTAGAAGAGATCAACCCGGATGTAGACCTGGCTGCAGCACCTGACGGAACACCTGCTTCCAAGGATTTCGGTGATCTGCTGGTCAGCCCCTGTTTTATCCCCACAATTGTTTATTCCACAACTTTTGGTTACCGCACAGATAAATTCGCCACACCACCAACAACAATTGCAGATGTTTTTGATCTTAAAAAATTTCCAGGCAAACGCTCTCTTGAGAAAAAACCTGTGTGTAACCTTGAATGGGCTTTGATCGCAGATGGCGTTGACGGGAACAAAGTGTATGACGTATTGTCCACACCAGAAGGGGTAAACCGGGCATTCAAAAAACTGGATACGATTAAAGACAGCGTAATCTGGTGGTCCAAAGGAGCACAGCCACCGCAGCTTCTGGCTGATGGTGAGGTTACTATTGCTTCTGCCTTTAACGGCCGTCTCTTTAATGCCATTGCCAAGGAGAAACAACCCATTGCCATGTTATGGGACTGGCAGAACTTTGACCTGGATGGATGGGTTATCCCCAAAGGCGCTCCACATAAAGAAGAAATCATGAAATATCTGAAATTCGGTACAGATACACAGAGACTTGCGGATCAGGCAAAATATATCTCTTACGGTCCTGCGCGCAAATCATCGGCACCGCTGGTAGGAAATCATGCCGAACTCGGTATTGATATGAAACCCCATATGCCTACTGCACCGGAAAACTCAAAACGGGTTGTTGTGAAAAATCACCTCTGGTGGGCTGATCATGAAGTGGAGTTAACTGAACGATTTAATGCCTGGCTTGCAAAATAAAACAATCCAGCTAAAATAAATGGTGTATAAAACAGTGACTGGAACCGGGATAACACCAGGTTCCAGTCATTTAAACAAAAAAATTAAGGAATAAAGAAAATCTGAAATGAGTGATCCAGATGCAAGCGGGAAAATTCTAACTACGGCAGACGGTGTACCACTTAAGAAAAGCTTACAAAGAGCTCTGCGGAGAAAAACCATCACTTCTCTGCTGCTTGTAACACCCCTCTTTTTATTTATCCTGCTTACATTCCTGTTACCGATTACCGATATGCTGCTGCGAAGTGTAGACAACAAAATTGTTGCTGAACTGATTCCAAGAACGGTTCCGCTTCTTTCACAGTGGGACGAAAACGGGCAGGATCTTCCTGAAGAAAATGTGTATAAAGCCGTATTTGAGGATGTAAGTGAGGGTGCTGCTGCAAAAACCATTCTCAGACTTGGCCGGAGGCTTAATTTCGAACGGGCAGGCATGTCAACTCTGTTCCGGAAAACTGTTAGAAAAATGAAACGGATCAAACAGCAGCCTGAATCTTATAAGGCAGCTCTGCTGAAGATGGACAAAAATTGGGGCAACATTAATACCTGGAAATTAATCAAGCGTGAAAGCTCCAACATAACAAAATCACATTTTCTCTCTGCCGTTGACAGTCAGATAAATGACGACGGCACTATAGGTCCGAAACCCGAATACAAACAGATATATATCAAGCTGTTCGGCCGCACAATGGTCCTCAGTCTGGTTATCACCCTGATGACGGTCATACTTGGATATCCCATTGCATATCTTCTTGCCACACTGCCTACCCGGATCAGCAATATGCTGATGATTTTAGTATTACTTCCCTTCTGGACATCCCTTCTGGTACGTACAAGTGCCTGGATTGCCCTGCTTCAGAAAGAGGGAATCATCAATGACCTGCTGGTGGCCATTGGATTAATTTCCAATGATTTTAGAATAGTCATGATACACAATAAGATCGGAACCGTTGTGGCAATGACGCATATTCTGCTGCCTTTCATGGTGCTGCCCTTATACAGTGTCATGAAAACCATTCCGCCAAGTTATATGCGTGCGGCCAGATCCCTTGGTGCGACACAATTCACTGCCTTTGTCCGCATCTATATCCCCAACTCCATTCCAGGCATAGGAGCAGGAGGCATTCTGGTATTTATTCTGGCAATTGGCTACTATATTACACCCGAACTTGTGGGAGGCACTTCCGGAACATTCATCAGTAACATGATTGCCTACCACATTCAGGGATCACTTAACTGGGGACTGGGAGCAGCACTTGGTACAATGCTTTTACTCCTGGTGCTTGCCCTCTATATTCTCTATGACAAAATCGTTGGTATTGACAATATGAAACTGGGATAGAACATGACTAAATTACCTCCATATGCATCAACCAGTGAAGTTATCTGGCACTATACTTATCTGATAATATGCGGACTGATCTTCTTATTCCTGATTTTTCCGGTTCTTGTGATTATTCCCCTATCATTTAATGCAATTCCATATTTCTCATTTACTGAAGAGATGCTGAAACTTGACCCGGAAGGTTACTCACTCCGCTGGTATAAAGATTTTTTTACAAATCTTAACTGGCAGGGAGCAGTAAAAAACAGTTTTATCATTGCAATATTCTCAACTCTGATATCAACATTTTTCGGAACTCTGGCAGCACTTGGACTCAGCCGTCCCAACTTTCCCTTTAAAACAACCATTATGGGCATTTTAATATCCCCAATGGTTGTGCCCTTAATCATCTCAGCAGCAGGCATGTTCTTTTTTTATTCAAGAATCGGTCTGCAAGGGACATTTATTGGTGTTATCCTTGCACATGCAGCTCTTGCCACACCATTTGTCGTTATTACAGTAACGGCCACCTTGGTTGGCTTTGACCGCAGCCTGACACGCTCCGCTGCCACTTTAGGAGCATCGCCAACCCGAACTTTCTTCAAGATTACCGTTCCTCTGATTACACCCGGTGTCATTTCAGGTGCACTTTTTGCGTTTGCAACCTCCTTTGATGAAGTTGTTGTTATCCTTTTTGTGGGAAGTTACAACCAGCGTACGATTCCATGGCAGATGTTCTCAGGGATACGCGAACAGATCAGTCCTACAATTCTTGCAGTGGCAACCATACTGACTCTGCTTTCAATCTTGATGCTGACAGCAATGGAGATGCTTCGTCGCCGTAATGAGCGAATGCGTGGAATAACACCGAGTTAAGGCTTGCTGAACCCTATCAGGATTCCTTTTATACTAAGGGGAATAAACCATGGTACTGTTTAAAACAGATCTTGAAAAATGTGATATGGACGGTCTTTGCGCACGTGAATGTCCGGCAAAAATTATTGAAATAAAAGAACACGGCCCTTCACTCGCAGCTCGTGGAGATCAATTCTGTATCCAGTGCGGTCACTGTGTGGCAATCTGTCCAAAAGGTGCTTTTTCGCTTGACTCCCTCTCCCCGGATGACTGCATGCCCATCCGGAAAGAGTTGATTTTAAATGGTGAACAGGTAGAACATTTTTTAAGATCCAGACGATCCATCAGGCAGTACAGGAACAAACCCGTGCCAAGAGATCTGTTTGAAAAAGCACTTTCAGTGGCATGCTGTGCACCTACCGGCAGTAACAGGCAGCTGGTACGCTGGCTTGTTTTTGACAAAAAGGAAGATGTGAAAGATATTGCCTCCCACGTGATAGACTGGATGAAATCTGTCATGGAAAACAATCCGGAAAATGCAAAAGCCTTGAACTTTCCTCTGCTGACTGAACAGTGGAACAAGGGTATTGACAGGATATGCAGGGATGCACCCCAACTTGTTTTTGCCTTTGCTTCCAACGAGTTCGGGCATACATCCGCAGACTGCCACACTGCCATAGCATATCTTGAACTGGCTTTGACCGGATTTGGCCTGGGAAGCTGCTGGGCCGGTTATGTCAATTATGCTGCAGGCCTGTGGCCGGCACTTTCTGAAAAATTAAACCTTCCGGAAAATTATACCTGCCACGGGGCCTTGATGGTGGGAATTCCAAAAGTCAGGTATAAAAGGTCTCCAAAAAGGAAAGATCCTGATATCATCTATTATTAAGATATTAAGATTTTCATTCAGACAGATTTTCCACATATGTGCAACAGCATCTGCTGACGGCTCTCTTCAGATCGTGATCACCCCGGGAGTGGCAGATTTTGATTTCCTGTCACTTTTCAGAAAGGCTGATTTTATGCCAATAGTACGGTTCCGGTGCGTTTTCAGTAAAGAACTGCAGTTCATGGCAGTTAACGACCATGACTCTGTGAATATGATGAAACTGGAGGTTCAGACCACCCCTTAAGCAGATCTTTATCAGGTCGAAATACTTCTACCTTCAGTGGATAACAGTTTGAACTGTCACTTGAGTGTTCAGAGCTGCAGTCACCACCGGGGCATGTTGATAAGCCTGCTATCAGATCAATTTCGGCAAAGAATTCAATAAAATCACCTGGCCGCACCGGGCTTGCCTTCATGAAATACTGATGCGTATCACTTGTAAATCCAGTACACATAAAAACATTTAAAACATCATGGACATAGGTTTCTGCCTCATTCAGCCTGCAACCTGTTTCATCAGCAAGAGCCCTTATCAGGTTTGAATGGCAGCAGTAGTGATACTCTTTACCGCTCAACAATCTGCCTGTATACGGATCGCATCTGGTACCGATAACATCATGGACACCGCCACCGTATTCATCAAACCCGTACCAGTCAAGTGTATCATGTGTAATTGTTGCCATGGGACGCATATAGGGAAAGCTGCTCCACATGCGGTCCCCTGTACCGATATGCGTACCATGAAGCGCCCGGGTCTTTCCACTGTAAAATTTTTCATTAAGATTATTTTGTGACCATAGATTAAGATCTCCCACCTGCGGTCCCTCCACACTGATAATCCTGAAAAAGCAGCCTGCATCCACCTTGAACGTTTTTGCATCCCTCGGCTCAACAGTGATTTCATGTTCCAGTTTCATACACTCTCTGGCTGCCCAGTACATCTGCATATCCGGTTCGGGAAGCGTACTCACTGGATAACAGATCACCGGTTTCATTTTTTTTCGTTTTTCTTCATCAGCAGGAGCTGCATTCTGTCTGATTTTTTTCACTTCTTACCTCCAGGTATTTATTTTTAATCACATTGAGTGTTAACATTTCAAACAACTGCTGCACATTATCTCTCCTGTATATGAGTGAGAAATTTTCATCAGCCGTACGATTCACACTATTTTTTTTGTTCTTTCAAGTTTGAGTTAACATTATAATTAATAAGAAGAATCCCGAGAATCACAAACAGCGTACCAAGAAACTTTAAGCAGGAAATGTGTTCGCCAAATATGATCACAGATAAAATAATGGTAAATACAGATTCTATATTCAGAAGCATTGAAGCCTTTACTGAACCTATTATTCTTAACCCTGCATAAAATGTGATATATGCTATACTCAAGGAGATACCGGAAGCGGTCAGATATATCATACCGCTCTGTGTCAGCTTATCTGCATGATCCCCAGTCAGAAGATAGAAACAAAAAAAGATTATCGTGCCGCCTGCAAGCGCATGTATATTGACTGCCTGCGGGTCAGCAGTGCGGATTATCACATTGCTGATAATGACAAAGACAGCCATTCCAATGGCTGCCAGAAATGCAAATAAAATCCCTGTAATATGAAAACCATTTAAGTTCTGCATTCCCATCGCGAGAATCAAACCAAGAAATGCGATAAAAAAAGCAGTCAGACGTCCCACGGTAAAAGGCTCTTTTTCCGTAAACCTGGAAATGAGCAGGACAAAAAAAGGGCCTGTGTAAAAAATAAGTACTGCAAGACTTACCGGGATATATCTTGTCGCTCCAAGATAACCTATTCCCATCATAAAAACCGTAATTCCCAGTGCAAGTGATGCCATACGCTCCCTTGCAGGTATCATTATCGGACGCCTGACAATTTTATGATAAGCAAGAAGCATCACGACTGCAACAAAATAGCGTGCAGCATTGGAAGTGTTCAGATCATTGCCGTTTTTCATGGCAATGATGGCAATAAGGATACAAACCGAAAATCCTAAACCTGAGATCAACATGAACCCGATACCGATAAAAGGTCTTGTATCCTTCACAATCATCAGGATTTTATAATATTATGTTCCGGTCCATATGGGAATCCGGTAATATCATAAGCACTATCTTCTGTAATCACCATTACATCATGCTCACGGTAACCGCCTGCACCTGGCTGCCCTTCTGGAATCATTATCATTGGTTCCATGGAGACGACCATATTCTTCTTCAGAACCGTATCAATATCTTCACGTAATTCTACACCTGCTTCACGTCCGTAATAGTGAGAGAGCACTCCAAATGAATGTCCATAACCAAATGTCCGGCTTTTCAATAAACCATGCTCTTCATAGATTTTATTCAGTTCAAGAGCAATATCTTTACAGACAACGCCTGGTTTAATCAGCTTGATTCCCTCTTCATGGACCTTGACATTAATTTCCCACAGTTTCAATGATTCTTCATCACAGTGATCATAGAAAAGCGTTCTTTCAAGTGCGACATAATATCCTGCAATCATTGAAAAACAGTTCAGGCTCAGAATATCACCTTTTTGTACTTTTCTGGTCGTTACCGGATTGTGTGCACCATCAGTATTAATGCCTGACTGAAACCATGTCCATGTATCCATCAGTTCTGAATCCGGATATCTTTTTGCAATTTCTCTTACCATTGCCCGGGTTGAATGGAGAGCAACTTCATGTTCAGGAACTCCCTCTTTGACTGCCTCAACAAGTGCTGCACCACCAATATCACAAACCTGAGCTCCCTGGATAATATGGGCAATCTCTTCATCAGATTTGACAGAACGCATTTTCATACAATCAACTGAAATATCAACCAGTTCAGCCTGATCGAAAGCACATTGAAGCTTGTCAAGACGTTCTTTCGTGATGTGGTCATATTCAATTCCAATCTGCCCGCTGTTCTGAACCAGTTTTTGAAGTGCATAGAAAAAACTGTCTTTCTGCCAGTCAGTATAAACCAGATTCTCACCAAAAGTACGGCGAAATGGCTGACCGCCGTCAATATTGGCACTTACCGATGTAACCTTATCCTGGGTAACAACAAGAGCGTACGGCCGCCCAAAGGAACAATAGAGAAAATCACTGTAATAGTTAATACCATGGATAGAGGTGAAAATTACCGCATCAATGTTACTATCTGCCATATACTGTCTCAAATTTGATTGTCTTTTCTGGTACTCTTCATCACTGAATGTATGAATGATATGCTCTCCGTTTGGAATTAATTTTGTTCTTTCCATATCCATAGCTGCCTCCTGATGTTAAATAGTTTGAATTTTAGATTAACTTATTTTAAATACAGGCTCTTTTTATAATACAAATTTATCCTATAATACAAGTTTTTTTAAACAAACCAGATTTATAAATCTGGTTTTTTCACTGCTTGACAAACAATATTTTATTTTCTATTTACTCCTTCATGATTATTGACTCTCTTCTCATACTACTTCCGTTGATATTTCTGTCATCCGGCGGTTATTTTTTATCAATGGCTTATCCGCTTTCAGAAGAAACCCTGATCCGAATAGTAACAGACTTTTTTATGCCTCTTCTGGTCTTTTATTCTCTCTACACATCTGATATCAAACTGGCAGAAACAATTAAAATTTTTGCTGCTGTCAGTTTTACCATTTCATTTCTATTTATAGTGTCACTAATTTACTGCAGATTTTTTAAAATAGACTTTAAATCTTTTGCACCTCCTGTGCTTTTCATGAACTCAGGCTTTTTGGGAATCCCTTTAATGAAGCTGTGGGGGGGATATACTGCAATGAACTATATTATAATATACGACCAGATCCAGACCTTCTACATCTTTACAATTGGCATTATAATTGTCAGCGGTGGTTTCACCCTGGCAGGCGTCCGTGAGATGATTAAATCACCACTGCTATGGTCTATTATAGCAGGATTTATGTTTAAATATCTTGGCATCCCTTTACCGGAAAACTTTATACAGGGCATTGCATACTGCGGAGAAGGTGCTCCTGCCCTGGCTATGTTCACTCTTGGCTGTTCCATTGGCAAAAGAAAAGTCACTTCAGATATTCATCTGATCTCCGGCCTGATATTCCGGTTCGTTTTTGGGTTTACGGCCAGCTGGGCTGCCACTTATTTTTTACACATAACCGGTATGGAACGGGTAGTCATCATAGTAGCTTCCTCTCTGCCTTCTGCAGTTTTTTCCGTTGTCCTGCCTCTGAGATATGGAATCAATGCAAGGTTTGCCGGCAGCCTGGTATTAATATCTACTGTTTTAAGTATTTTCACCATTCCCCTTATCTTTTATCTTGCCGCTCTTTAGACCGTGCAAAAAGCAGCTATCTCATATCATTTATGATATTTTACCTGATTCTGTTTATGCCTGTATCATTGCTGATGATAAACTCAACTCGTGAAACATCCGTGCTCAATTAAAAACATGTTTTGAAATATCCGGACTATTTTTCATTAACCGGTATCGGAGCTTTCAGGCTGCAAGGCATTCCCACCTGGCATTTGGCACATACATCAGTGGTTGCAGGCAGTCCGTCCGGCTCCATAAGCCTATGATAATTCGTACGCAGGCGGCTGTAACAGGCAGGTTTATCAACACCACTCTCTGATAAAGCATTAACAGGACAACTCTTCATACATTTACCGCATTTTTTTCCAGCTTTTACAAGACAGATTTCATCTGCGGTTACCAGGGGATGATCACCTAAATCCAGATCTGTTACGAGGCTTCCCAGTCTGCCGCTGCATCCAGATGGCGTTATGAGCTGACAATTGACGCCATAACGACCCAAACCTGCCAGATGTCCCAGATGTTTGTGTGACCAGAGACTTATCAGTCTTTCCTTGTCAAAATTGTGCGTTGCAGGTGTGAGGGCTGCTTCTCCTCCGGCATTTTCAATAACTCTTTTCATGCTGCTGCCTACTCTTCCTATCATCTCATTTGTGGAGGCATAAGCCCTGCCCCAGCTGAGGGAGGGGTATCTGCCGTCTGTATTGTCAAGCTGGATATGGTGTTTAAAAGGGATAAACCATACCAGCAGTGATCTGGCACCGGGCAGAAGGTCCCGGGGAAGAGCATGGTCTGGTACGGTAATCTGTTTAAGGCTGTGAAACCGGCTGTCTGCAACAGCGGAAATCAATAAAGGTTTCCGCCAGATAGCGATCTGATTGTATTTCTCATGATAAGATGCAACATAATCTGTTATCCACTGGTAAAGATCTTTGAAAATCATATCTATTCTCCTTTTAACTAATAGAAATTTATCTGACCACCTGTTTCAAACCTTGTGAGGGACTAATAAATTATCATTTGAAATTTATAAATTCAATCTGTTTCATGCAATAGTGAAAAACAGATTTGTCAAGCTGTTCTTTCCAC
>CAZWSL010000049.1:0-17550 GCA_964636495.1 uncultured Desulfobacula sp.
GTATATTTATTAATATTGTATACAATGTCAGCGTATGGCCTTTTTTGAAAATTAAAATAGGGTATCTTCTACCCAGGATCATGGATTTAACCATGTCGAATATCTATAAAGAAAGAAAGTTTTCAAAAACAATTTGATTCATTAGGCAATTTATATAGAGCAATACCTGTTTACTGGAAGGAATAGCCGCTTCAAAGGTTCTGTTCAATAACATCTGGATGTCATTACCGCAATCTTCTAAGGAATTAAGTAAACGCTTTTTTATTTTTTGTCAAGAAACAGAGAAAACGATTTTATCGACCCTTAAAAATAGCCATTGGGTGTGAAGCATGTTTTTTGTAGAGATAAATGAAAAAAATTAAAATATGGCTACATTTGAATATTGGGATTGAGAATCTGCAGGAAAAAATATTTTTCGTACTGCTCATGAAGCATAAATAGGTTGTAAGTGCTGCAAGCTGAACAGTGAGAGACTCACAACTCAAAATGATTAGCTGAAATCCACCTGGACATATACAGATAATATCTCTATATTGGGGCGGCTGAAAGTCATGGGTGATTCAGGAATCTGAATTCCTGATCCCCCTTTTTTTTCTTGACTTGTTGGCCTTATATTTATAGAAATAAAGGGTTTGTTATTGATTGAATTTTTATAGCAGTTTAATGCTTTTTATAAGAATTCATAAAATGACGTCTTAAGCTTTGTAATATTAACTCAATTAAAGAGGAGAAGAAAGATGAAGAAAATAGCATTTTTTGTGTTTAGTCTTTTTCTGGTGCTCATGATCAGTGTGGGCGCCAATGCTAAAACACTGAAGGTTGGATTGGATGCAGATCCGGTATCTCTTGACCCTCAGGTACAGTTGTCAGGTGGTATGCTCCAGTTATCTCACTGGGTTTTTGATCCACTGGTTAGATGGACTCAGGATGGTCAATTTGAACCCCGTCTGGCTGAAAGATGGGAAAGAATCAATGAATACCGTGTACGTTTTTATCTGAGAAAAGGCGTTAAATTCCACAGCGGTAATGAATTGACTGCAAAAGATGTAAAATGGTCTTTTGACCGCATGAGAAAAAGTGTTGATTTCAAGGGTCTTGTAGAACCCTTTGTAGGTGTTGGAATTGTTGATGACTATACAGTTGATATTGTAACTACAAAAGCGTATCCACTTCTTCTTAACATGGCCACATACTTTTTTGCCATGGACAGCAAGTTCTATACAGGTGAAGATGCTAATGGTCAGCCCAAAGACCTGATTTTAAAAGTCGGTGAATCCTACGCATTGAACAATGCTTCCGGTACCGGTCCTTTTATCGTTACCAAAAGAGAGCACAATGTTGTTCTTGAAATGAAAAGAAATGAAAATTACTGGGATAAAAAATCTCCAGGTAATGTAACCCAGTTTATCCTGACTCCGATCAAGGAAAATGCCACAAGAGTAGCAGCCCTTCTGTCCGGCGATGTTGATTTTATCTCTCCGGTTCCTCCCCAGGATTTCAGCAGAATCGAATCCGGCGATAAGGTAAAACTGGTTACCATCAACGGCGGTCGTATCATCACCTTCCAGATGAATCAGGACCGTGTTGAAGCATTTAAAGATCCAAGAGTCCGTAATGCGATTGTTTATGCGGTCAACAATGTGGGTATTGTGAAAAAGATCATGAAGGGCAAAGCCATGGCAGCCGCCCAGCAGTCTCCTCCGGGATATGCAGGTCACAAAGAGAGTCTTCAGCCCAGATATGACATTGACAAGGCAAAGGCACTCTTGAAAGAAGCCGGATATGCCGATGGACTTGAAATTACCATGATGGCTCCCAACAACCGTTATGTAAATGATGCGAAAATCGCAGAAGCCACTGCTCAGATGCTGGACAAAATTGGTATCAAAGTCAGCCTGAAAACCATGCCTAAGGCTCAATACTGGCCTGAATTCGACAAAAGAGCAGCCGACATGATGATGATCGGATGGCATTCTGATACAGAAGATTCCGGTAACTTTACCGAATTCTTAGGTATGTGCCCCAATGCAGAAACCGGTTATGGCCAGTACAACGGTGGTAACTACTGCAACCAGAGAGTGGATGAACTGACCATGATGGCTCAGTCTGAAACCGATCTTGCAAAACGGTCCGGTTTTCTCAAAGAGATTGAGCAGATCCTTTTTGATGAAGCTGCATTTGTTCCTTATCACTGGCAGCTGCACTCCTATGGAGCAAAGAAAAATTTTAAAATAGAACCGGTTCTCAATGCTCAGAATTTCCCCTACTTCGGAGACCTGGTCGTCGAATAGCACTTAATGACATTTCGTAACTAACCATACTTCGCTCTCCCTGGAATTATCCCGGGAGAGCGAGCTTTATAGAGAAAAGTAAAAAATAATGTTTGCATTTATTATACGGAGAATCATCCAGGCGGTTGTTGTCATGATGATCATCGGTCTTGTGGGGTTTTCCATAAAAAGCCAGATAGGTGATCCGGTAAGGGATCTTGTCGGAGAGCGTGTCACCCCTGCTGAACGGGCCAAGATTGCCGATGAGATGGGACTGAACGATCCGTTTATAACACAATATATCCGGTTTCTTAAAAATGCCGTAAAAGGAGATCTGGGGCGCTCCTTCCTTTACAACAAGCCGGCTTTTGAAGTTATCCTCAAGCATGCTCCGGCTACTATTGAGCTGGTATTGGGAACCGCACTGATTATCATTGTTATTTCACTGCCTATGGGGGTTTACTGTGCCCTGCGGCCCAGAAGCATGCTATCACGGTTCACCATGAGTTTTTCAACACTCGGTGTCTCCATACCGGTCTATCTGACCGCTATCATGCTTATCTTTCTTTTTTCCATCCACTGGCAGCTGCTCCCGTCCTTTGGCCGGGGAGAGACCGTATTATTGTTCAACGGGCACTGGCCCACCGGTTTTTTAACCATTGACGGACTTAAACATCTGATATTGCCCTGTATTTCACTTTCAACACTCATGCTGCCGCTGTTTATCCGTCTAATCCGGTCGGAAATGATGGAAGTTCTGGAAACAGAATATATTAAATATGCCTGGGCCAAGGGATTATCACCCAAACGGGTATGGCTGGTGCATGCTTTTAAGAATACACTGCTCCCGGTTGTTACTGTCTTTGGGGTGCAGGTGGGAATCATGTTTGCCTTCACGCTTTTAACAGAACTGGTATTCCAGTGGCCGGGCATGGGATTCATGTTTTTAGAGGCAGTCCATCGCGCAGACACCTCGCTTCTCATTGCCTACATGGTAGTGGTGGCAGCATTGTTTGTATTTGTGAATACAGTTGTAGATATTCTTTACGGATTTATCAATCCCACCGTCAGAATCGCAGGAACAAAATGAAAACTAATCTTCAAAAATTTAAAGAATCGTACTTTTTTTACAGTTTTAAAAGGGATAAGGTGGCGATCTTCTCTTTTATTGTCATGATGATTTTTCTAATCCTGGCAGTAGCGGCTCCCTTGATTTCTCCCATGAATCCCTATGATTCAGCCGATATCGATATCATGAACTCTGAAATTCCGCCCATGTGGATGGAAGAGGGATCGGCTGAGTTTCCGCTGGGAACAGATAATCAGGGCAGGGACATGCTTTCCACCATGCTCTATGGACTGAGAACATCGCTGATTATAGGCCTGGGAGCAGTTGCACTTCAGGGATTTATCGGTATTTTTGTGGGACTGATGGCAGGATATCTTGGCGGCAAAACTGACGCTATTCTCATGCGGCTGGCTGATATACAGTTCTCTTTTCCCTATTTAATGGTGGCTATCCTGATGTCTGCCATATTTCAAGTGGTTTTCGGCCTGGGAAGTTTTGAACGGCTTGCCATTCCCCTGTTAACCATTATCATAGGACTGTCCAACTGGCCCATGTTCGCCAGAACCATCCGGGCATCCGTCATTGGTGAGAAAAACAAAGAGTATGTAGAGGCGGCACGCGTAATCGGTCTTCCAAAATGGACCATTATGTTCCGCCACATTTTACCCAATTCCCTGACATCGGTTATGGTAATTTCCACCATTCAGGTCGCCAACGCCGTTATGAGTGAAGCTGCCCTCTCCTATCTGGGCCTCGGGATGCCGGTAACAAAACCGTCGCTTGGTTCCCTGATCCGGGCCGGCCAGGAGTTCTTTTTTTCCGGCTCCTGGTGGATAACTGTTTTTCCCGGTATCTGGCTTGTGATCTTTGTCCTTGTTATTAATCTTCTGGGTGACTGGCTCAGGGATGTCTTAAACCCAAAACTGTATAAAGGATAAGAGTAATTACAATGTCACATCTTTTAGAAGTTGAAGATCTGGAAGTTAAATTTGCCCTCAGATTCGGGGATATTACAGCAATAGACGGTGCCGGATTTACCCTGGATAAAGGTGAAAAACTGGGACTGGTGGGTGAAAGCGGTGCCGGTAAATCCGTTACCGGATTTGCAATCATCAACCTGATCAGCAAACCCGGATATATATCAAGGGGCCGTATCATGTTTGAGGGCCAGGAGATCAGTTCATGGCCGGATGCAAAAATGCGCCATATCAGGGGCAACCGGATCAGCATGATATTTCAGGACCCTATGATGACACTGAATCCGGTGTTCACCATTGGTTTTCAAATGGTTGAGACATTAAAGGCACACCAGGATATTTCCACTGCCAAGGCAGAGGCTGTCTGCCTGGAAAAATTAAAAAAAGTGCATATTCCCTCCCCGGAAAAAAGGCTCAACCAGTATCCTCACGAATTGTCCGGCGGAATGCGCCAGCGTATCATCATTGCCATCTCTCTTCTGGCAGATCCGGCCATTATTATAGCAGATGAGCCGACAACCGCACTGGATGTAACCATACAGGCAGAAATCATGGACCTGCTGCAGGAGTTGTGCGAAACAGAGAATATGGGATTAATATTAATTACTCATGATCTGGGAGTTGTCTCCCAGGTGACTGAAAAAATAGCGGTGATGTATGCAGGCAAGATTATTGAATACGGATCCACCGACGAAATCGTTCATCATCCCATGCATCCCTATACTGAAGGCCTTATCCAGTCTATCCCGGGATCAATTCCTCCCGGAGAAGAGTTAAAACAGATTCCAGGGATGATGCCGACATTAACCGATATCCCGTCGGGTTGCGCCTTTAACCCGAGATGCGGCCTGAGAGGGGACATCTGTACAAAAGAGACACCACAGCTGAGAAAAATGAAAAATGGGGTAATGGCGGCATGCCACATGAAATAAAAGACGGAAACAGGCAATCATTTATGAATACAGATAATACGATACTCAGAGTAAATAATGTGGTTAAACATTTTGATATTTCCGGTGGATGGCTGGACCAGCTCTCCTTTAAAGGGGGGCCGCACCTGGAAAAAACCACTGTCAAAGCGGTAAACGATATCTCCCTTTTTGTTAAAAAGGGCGAGACATTGAGCGTTGTCGGAGAGAGCGGATGCGGCAAGTCGACCCTGGCCCGGGTGATCCTGGGGCTCTATCCGCCCAATTCAGGAGAGATATACTATGATGGTCAGCGAATTGATCAGCTTTCCCATGAACAGATGCTGCCGTTTCGCAAAAAAATGCAGATGATTTTCCAGGATCCCTATGCCTCGCTTAACCCGAGAAAAACCGTGAGCCAGACACTGGAAGAGCCGCTGCGGTTTCACAACCCCAATATGAAATCAGATGCCATAAAAGCCAAAATTGATGAGGTAATGAGTCAGGTCGGGGTTGACCCTGCCTGGATTACAAGGTATCCGCATGAGTTTTCAGGAGGTCAGCGCCAGCGAATCAGTATTGCCAGGGCGCTAATCCTTGATCCGGAATTCATTGTGGCTGACGAACCGGTTTCCGCCCTTGATGTTTCCATACAGGCGCAGATTCTCAATCTTTTGATGAAACTGGCAGAACAGCGGGGATTGACCTATTTGTTTATTACACATGACCTCAGTGTTGTGCAGCACATCAGTACCCGTGTGGCAGTGCTCTATCTTGGAACCCTGTGCGAACTCAGCAGTGCAAAAGATATGTATGCCAATCCGCTTCATCCGTATACAAAAGCATTGTTGAGTGCTATTCCACAGGTCGGAGAAAAAGAGGCAAAACATATAAAGCTTAAAGGGGAAGTGCCTACACCTGTAAATTTGCCTTCAGGGTGTGTTTTCCATGCCAGGTGTGTTCATGCCGATAATCGCTGCACAAAAGAGGTTCCTCAGCTGAAAGAGCATGAGAATAAGGCTTTTGTAGCGTGTCATGCTGTGGAAGAAGGCAGGCTTACTGATTAGGCGGCATCATGCATCTCCTTGGTGGCACTGCTGACGGACGACTCCTGCTTTAACGTTTTTTATCAAACATTGTTAAAAAAAGAGTCCATCAAGGGGAGCAGCAACAATCCGGTTATAAGTGTAATGAAGTATGCTCTGCATGCAGATGCACGGACAAATTAACTTTATGCAGTGATGAACACATCACTGTGCTGTTAACCGGTATCCTGCCTTTTAAATCATTTTAAATCGTTGTCGTCAGCGTAATTGACACTTTTCTTGCTCACACAGATAGTTTTGGGCTGCGTTTTTTTTTAGCAAAACATGCTCTGGATGTTAAAAAGCCTGCCAGAACCTGAAACTGATCAACCCGCATTCCTTCAACTCCTCTCTGTTTTTACTGCCTTAAAACAACCAAAACAAAAACGGCCTCCTGGATGATAGAGGGGTCACAAAACTGAAATCAGCATTTTAAAGACTGTTCACCATTTAGAGAAGTTGTTGTAAAATTTTAAAAATTTAAAAAAAACAATTGACAAAATTATTGCTTTAAATATAGTATTCTGGACATAGACTGAGCGCTCGATCAGTTTTTTTTATATCGGGCAGAATAAGAGATGAATATAATGGATATATTTAAAAATCAGACTTTTGAATAATCTAAAATAGATAAAGGAGGAACAAGGTGGATTTTGACCTTACCAAAGAGCAGGAGATGATCCGGAAGGAAGTTAGAAAGTTTGCCCAGAAAGAGATTGCTCCTATTGCAGGCGAACTCGATGAAAAAGAGGAATTTTCCGAAGAACTTACCCGAAAAATGGGAGAGATCGGTCTGTTTGGCATGTTTGTTTCTGAGAAATATGAAGGCCAGGAAATGGACTATATTTCATACATTATCGGTGTTGAAGAGATTGCAAGAATTGACGGCTCCCAGGCAGCCACAATTGCTGCAGGAAACTCTCTTGGAATAGGACCCCTTTACTATTTTGGATCAGAGGAACAGAAGCAGAAATATCTTCCAAAACTCTGTGCAGGAGAAGGGTTGTGGGGGTTTGGTCTTACAGAGCCCACTGCAGGCTCAGATGCCGGAGGCAGTAAGACAACAGCGGTTCTTGACGGTAATGAATGGGTTATTAACGGTTCAAAAATATTTATCACTAATGCAGCCTGCGATATGACAATGGGCGTGACCGTACAGGCGATTACCGGTACCCGTGATAATGGCAAACCCGAATATTCATGTTTTCTTGTTGAATCCGGGACTCCTGGATTCAAAGCTGTTCCCATGCATAAAAAAATGATGTGGAGAGCTTCCAATACAGCAGAACTCTATTTTGACAATGTAAGGGTGCCAAAGGAAAATATCCTTGGGAAAAAAGGCGACGGATTCCACCAGATGCTCTCAACCCTGGATGGTGGCAGGCTTTCTATTGGTGCAATGGGACTTGGTGGTGCCCAGGGTGCCTATGACCTTGCATTAAAATATGCAAAAGAGAGAGAGCAGTTTAATCAGCCGCTTTCAAAATTTCAGGCTATCGCTTTTAAACTGGCTGACTGTGCCATGGAAATTGAGTGTGCAAGAAACCTTCTTTACAAAGCATGCTGGCTGAAGAGTAATAAAAGACCCTTTGAAAAAGAGGCTGCAATGGGCAAACTCTACTGTTCCGAAGTGATGTCCAGGGTTGTGGACCATGGTGTCCAGATCCACGGCGGGTATGGACTTATGAAAGAGTACAATATTGAAAGATTTTACAGGGATCAGAAACTTCTTGAAATAGGTGAGGGAACTTCTGAAGTTCAACGCATCGTAATTTCACGCTATATTGGCTGCTGAACAGGGCATTGAAGTGTAAAGGGAAAGAGTGGTAACTGGAGAGTGATATGAATAAAAACAGTAAGAATAATAGAGAAACTCTGCTGCTTGTGGAAGAGAGAAATCAGGCTGTAATTCTGACCTTGAACAGGCCAAAGGTTATGAACTGCCTCAATTTTGATCTTTTATATGCCATTAGAGACAAAATTGATGAACTTCAATACAGAAATGATATACGATGCGTTATTATAACAGGTGCCGGAGAAAAATCCTTCTGTGCAGGAGCTGATTTAAAAGAGAGGGCAGAACTGACCCCTGATGAAGTAAAAAAATTTATCATAACTATAAGAAATCTTCTGACTTCCATTCAGAATCTGCCGATTCCTGTGATTTCAGCTGTGAATGGCATTGCCCTTGGAGGCGGTACTGAATTGGCTCTTGCATCAGATATCCGTATTGCTTCTGAAAATGCAAGCATGGGATTGACAGAAGCCAGACTTGCCATTATTCCGGGGGGAGGAGGCACCCAGCGTCTGCCCAGAATCATAGGAGTGGCAAAGGCAAAAGAACTCATTTTTACCGGTCGCCGTGTCGATGCAGAAGAGGCTTTTGAAATTGGTCTTGTGAATAAGATTACAATATCTGAAAATCTTCTGGATGAATGTTTGAAAATGGCGGACATGATTGCCCAAACCGGTCCCATTGCCGTTGAAATGGCAAAATATGCCATTGATAAAGGAATTGAAACAGATCTTGCAACAGGTCTTTCCATTGAGTCCAATGCCTACAGGGTAACCATACCCACAGAAGACAGGATCGAAGGACTCACGGCTTTCAGGGAAAAGAGAAAACCAGTATACAGGGGGAGATAAAATATCCATGAGTGAAAATAGAAAATTCTGGGAAGCTGAAGAGAAAAAACTTGAAGAGCGCCAGCAGATTGCCATATGCTCAGGCGGACAAAAAGCCATAGACAGACTGGCAAAAAGGGGTAAACGCCCGGTAAGAGATTTAATAGATGATCTGATTGACCCGGGAACCCGGTTTTTTGAACTTTCCATACTTGCAGGATTTGGAATGGGTTATCCAGGGGTAGATGATGTCCACTGTGCAGGTATAGTTACGGGAATCGGAAAAATCCATGGCAACTGGACAATGATAATGGGCAGTGACAGCAGGGTAAAAGCAGGCACCTATTTTCCCATTACACTTAAAAAACATATGAGAGCACAGGCAATTGCAGAAAAATGCGGCCTTAACTGTGTCTATATTGCTGATTCCGGTGGCGTATTCCTCCCCATGCAGGCGGAAGTATTTCCTGATGATCAACATTTCGGGTCCATATTCTACAATATGGCAAGAATGTCTGCAAAGGGACTGCGGCAAATCACTTTGAGTACAGGCGGAAATACTGCTGGCGGGGCATATATTGTGTTCATGGCGTGTGAATCCATCATGATCGACAAACAGTCTTTCTCTTTTCTTGGAGGCCCGCCCCTTGTCAAGATGGCAACAGGAGAAGAGATCTCTGCAGAAGATCTTGGCGGAGCAGAAGTTCATACAAAAATTTCAGGGGGGACAGACCATCTCTGTTTTGACCAGAGCGAGGCCATTGAAAAGGTCAAAGAACTTCTGTCACTTACAAAACCTCAAAACATAAACCTCCACACCTTTGAGCCAAAAGAACCCAAAACGCCTATTGATACAATATATGATGTCCTGCCGATATCCCCCCACAGAGGAATTGACGGCAGAAAGATTATTGAAGCCATATCTGATGAATCACAGTTTATTGAACATAAAAAAGATTATGCTCCGGGCAGGGGCAGCAATATTCTGACAGGCAAAATAAGAATCAAAGGGCTTCCTGTCGGCATCATCTGCTCCAATGCTGCTGGAATTATTTTCCATGAAGCAGCAAGGAAAGTAGCAGAGTGGGTCGTAAGATGTTCATATGAAAAAATTCCTCTGCTTTTTGTACAGAGTTCCCCTGGATATATGATAGGATCAGACTCTGAGCATGCAGGTATTGGAAAATTCGGCGCTGACATGGTTCGTGCAGTCTCCTGTGCACAGGTTCCAAGGATTCAACTTGTAATAGGACCGGATAATGGTGCTGCTAACTATGGAATGTGCGGAAGAGCCTATAAGCCCCACTTTCTGTTTTCAACGATGAGGGCAAGAACCGGTGTTATGAGCGGTCAGAGCGCCGGAGGAGTTCTTTTAAGTATTGAGCAGGCCAAACGCAAAGCAGCAGGCAATCCAATGACACAAGAGGAGGTTGGTGCATTTCAGAAAAAAATGGTTGACAAATATGATGGTGAAGCCCATCCTTTTTTCTGTGCGTCAAGACTGTTGAACGACAGGGTCATTAAATTTAATGAAATAAGAGAATGGCTTGCCATGGCTTTTGAAGTAAGCCTTTTAAAGTCCATTGAAGATCCGACATTTGGAAATTTCAGATTTTAGAAAAATATTTTTGATTACAACCCGTACTCAGTACTGGCAATATTAATAATAAGTATGACAAGGAGATGATATGGGAAAAGATGAAAAAATCTCTCATACCAATTTAGACTATTTTGAAGATCTCACCGGAGATATAAAAGAGAGTAAAAAGAGTGAAGTGGATGAAGTGGGCAACCGTATCAGACAGCTCAGAGAAGAGAGAGGAATATCCATTGATGACCTCTCCAAACTGACCGGCTTTGATATTGCCAGACTTGAAAATATTGAAAATGGAAAAGAAGAACCCCAGCTTGGCACGGTAATGAAACTCTCCAAAGCTCTGGACTCTGCTGTAGGAAGGCTTGTATCAGGTATGGGAAACAGGCTTTATTCCATTACAAGAAAAAATGAGAGAAAACAGGTTATCCGTTCCAGTTCACCAACAAGCAGGCAGAATGTCTATTCTTATATGAGCCTTGCGCCTGAAGTCCATGGGCGGCACATGGAAGCTCTGATTGTACAGTTGGAAAAGAGTGAAGAAAAAGATCTCTCCGTACACAATGGAGAGGAGTTTATTTTTGTACTTGATGGTGTGGTCAGCCTGACCATTGGTTCTGACACATTTGAGCTTGATCCGGGAGACAGTGCGTACTATCTCTCCACGACTTCACATTTTATTACTGCAAAAACTGATAAAGCAACCATACTTGCTGTTCTGTACGAATAATAAATTTTATTTCATATATAAGGAGTGAATAACCATGTCTAAACTTTTATGGCAGCCGTCTAAAGAGAGAATAGAAGCCACCAATATGTATCGTTTCATGAATATTGTAAATGAAAAATTCCATACAGATTTTAATGATTATTCAGACCTGTGGGAGTGGTCTGTTGAAAATCTTGAAGATTTCTGGGCATTAGCATGGAATTTTCTTGATATTAAAGCTTCACAACCCTGGGACAAAGCAATTGATAATCCCGAAAAGATGCCGGGAGCAAAATTCTTTGTTAACTCAAAGCTCAATTTTGCTGAAAACCTGTTACAGTTCCGAGATGACAGACCTGCCTTGATTTTCAGGGGTGAAGATTCTGTTAGACGCACCCTTACCTATAATCAGCTCTATGATGAAGTTGCTAAAACAGCTGCTTCCTTAAAATCTCTTGGTGTAGTCAAAGGGGACCGTGTTGTTGGTTTTGTTCCCAATATGCCTGAAAGCATAGTTGCCATGCTGGCTGCCACAAGTCTCGGGGCGATCTGGTCTTCATGCTCTCCTGATTTCGGGATCAAAGGGGTGCTTGACAGATTCGGCCAGACAAAACCCAAAGTGCTTTTTACAGCAGATGGATACTTTTTCAAGGGTAAACCCCTGGGCAGCATTGAAAAAATAGCAGGTATTGTCAAAGAAATTCCTTCAATAGAAAAAATTGTTGTTATCCCCTACACTTCAGACCAGCCTGATATCAGTTCCCTGCCAAATGCAGTCATGTTTGATGATTTTAAAAATCCTGATGCTGCTGAAATTGAATTTGAACAGATGGACTTTGATGATCCTTTATATATCATGTATTCTTCAGGCACAACCGGATTACCAAAGTGCATGGTGCAAAGTATCGGTGGTGTTCTCCTGCACCAGAAAAAAGAGCTTGTACTGCATACTGATCTTAAAGAAGATGATACCATTTTTTACTTTACCACCTGCGGATGGATGATGTGGAACTGGCTGACCTGTTCTTTAAGTGTAGGCGCTTCACTTGTTCTCTTTGATGGGAACCCGTTTCATCCCGGACCTGATGCATTATGGAAGATGGCTGAAGAAGAAAAAATCACTGTTTTCGGAACAAGTGCCGGATATATTGAAGCTCTGAAAACTGCAGGAGTCAAACCCCGCAGACAGTTTGATCTTTCATCATTAAAATCAGTTCTTTCAACCGGCTCACCTCTATCTGATGAAAATTTTGAATTCATATATGATGAAATAAAAGAGGAACTGCAGCTTGCATCCATTTCCGGCGGATCCGATCTTAATGGCTGTTTTGCCCTTGGCAATCCCATGGGGCCTGTTTATACAGGGGAACTTCAGTGCCGCGGCCTTGGCATGAAGGTTTATGCATATGATGATGACGGAAAACCCGTAGTTGAAAAACAGGCAGAACTTGTCTGTACAGCACCCTTCCCTTCCATGCCAATATATTTCTGGGGAGATGAAGATGGCTCCAAATATCACTCTGCCTATTTTGATGAATTCCCTGGAATATGGACCCATGGAGATTTTATCATGGTAACAGAGCGTGGTGGCGTGATAATGTTCGGGCGTTCTGATGCAACCTTGAACCCCGGAGGTGTCAGAATCGGTACAGCTGAAATATATCGTCGCCTTGATGCGATGGAAGAACTTGAAGATTCAGTCATTGTCGGTCAATCATGGAATAATGACGTAAGAGTTGTTCTTTTTGTAAAAATGGCCCAGGGATTTGAATTAAACAGCGAACTTCAGCAGAAGATCAAAGCAGATATCAGGGCCAATGCTTCTCCACGTCATGTACCTTCTAAAATCATCGCATGCCCTGATGTGCCCTACACATTAAATATGAAAAAAGTTGAACTTGCAGTTAAAAAAATGATTGAGGGAAAGGAAGTCAAAAACAAAGATGCTTTAAAAAATCCTGAGGCACTTGACTTTTTTGGAGACCTTGAAGAATTGAAATCATAAAATGATCATCGATAATGGGTTATATTTTTATAACCCATTATAAAACGATCCTCTTTCCTCTTGACTGCTAAATTTATATCCATCTCTCTTTTCATGACCAGAGGTTATATTTAAATGAAAAACCTGATTCTTATCCGCCATGCAAAATCAAGCTGGAAAAATCTCACCCTTGATGACTTTGACAGGCCTCTGAACAAAAGAGGAAAAAGAGATGCCCCGTTAATGGGGAAAAAACTGCAGGAACGTCATATTATACCCGACCTTATCCTCTCCAGTCCTGCCAAAAGGGCAGAAAAGACTGTAAAAATAATTTCCAGGGCAGTTGACTATCCTGAAAAAAACATTGTCTTTAAAAAAAAAATGTATCACTCCAGTGCATTATATCTGTTTAAAATGGTAAAAAAACTGAAAAATGATAAAAATATAGTAGCCTGTATTGGACACAATCCCGGCTTCAACGATTTAGCCAACATGCTGCTCAGGGCAGATCATATAAAAAACATTCCAACATCAGGAATATACAGCATTGGATTTCATATCGACAGATGGGAGGAGATACAACCGGAAATCGGTGAAACCCTGTTTTTTGACTATCCTAAAAAATACCGGAATAACTCTGTCTGACCTGACAGGCTGTATGATAACAAACTACATATTTATATATCCAGGAGGATAAAGGTATGGATAATTATCTGCAATTTATCTTGCCTGAAGGCTATGATCAGCAGAGAGTGATCAACAGCTTGAGCTGTGATTACATTATCAAAAAAAGAGAGACGTTCAAGAGTATTGTATTCTATGATACATTTGACTGGCGTCTGTTCAACAAGAACCTTGTTTTGCTTAAATGTGGCAGTAAACTGTTTTTACGTAAGTTTTTTAAGCGTAAAATCATTGATACAGCTGACATTCACTTCTCTCCGGTTTTTGTATGGGATCTCCCCGATTGTGAGTTAAAAAACATCATAGAGCCTGTCATAAAGATGCGAGCGCTTATCAGAATTGCTCAAATCCATTCCACTTCAAAGGATTATCAAATATTAAATCAGGATAAAAAGCGTCTTACCTCCTTTATGTTTGAAGAGATTCAAACATCTGAAGAGAAACATGCACCTCTTTTATCTGCATATTTATGGCTCTGGAAAGAAAAAAACCAATCACAGGAACATACAGATCTAATGGATCGGCTCACGCTTTCTGGAATTGAAAGACCTGAAAAAGATGAAATATTTTTTAAAGCAGTCAAGGCAGCAGGCAGAATTCCCGGTCAATACTCTTCAAAACTGAAAATTAAACTTGATCCTGAAATGAATTCGGACAAAGCTGCCAGAGTTATCTTACAATATCTGCTTCAAACAATTAAAATCAACGGCATACACATTAAGAATGATCTGGATACAGAGTTTCTGCATGATTTCAGAGTCGCTGTCAGGCGGACCAGATCTCTTCTCAGTCAGATAAAATCTGTATTCCCAAAAACTGTCACCAGAAGATTTAAACACGATTTTGCCTTTATGGGTAGACTTACCAGCACGCTCAGAGATTTAGATGTCTGTCTTTTAAAAGAAGATACCTACAGAGCCGCTCTTCCTGATGTTTTACAGGACAGCATAGATCCTCTGTTCGAACACTTACAGAACCTCAGAACAGATGCTTTTAATCAAGTTACCCTGCAGTTGGAATCCAGCAGATATTTAAAGATTCTGAATGACTGGGAAACTTTTTTAACTAACCAGCAGCAGGATTCATCTCTGCCATCCAATGCAGATATTCCAGTAATTGATATAGCGCAAAAAAGAGTTTCAAAGCAGTACAGCAAAATTGTAAAATCCGGCAGCCGGATAATTAAAGATCTGGAAGATGAAAAACTGCATGATTTGAGGATAAAATGTAAAAAACTCAGATATCTTATGGAGTTTTTTACCAGCCTGTTCAAGAAAAAAAAAATCAAGGTTTTAATCAAACAGTTAAAAATACTGCAGAGTAACCTGGGTGTTATTCAGGACATGTATATTCAGGAACAGTATCTGATCAATATGTCTAAAAATCTACCAGTAACAAATCTGCAATCAAAAAATACAGTTATGGCCGTTGACATCCTGACAGAGAAGCTGATTAGAGAAAGACATCTTGCTAAAGAGAAATTTCCTGAAATATTCAGAAATTTTGCATCTCCTAAAAATAAAAAAGCGTTTAATGACCTGTTTGTTTTTAAATAAAAATAAGTTCCCCTGAAAAGGATGCGTTTGAATACGGCAGCAGTAAAAAAATAAGAGTGAAAACACTGAATTCAAAACATCCATTTATAACCGGGATAGAAAGATAAAGAACCATCCGCTTATCATGAAACAGATATTAATTATAGGTGATATTCACTCAAACTATCCTGCTTTAGAAGCAATAGAACACCATGTCAGAAATTACCGGTTCGATGGGATCATCAATACCGGTGATATAACTGTTTACAGTACTTTTCCAAATGAAACCATTAAATGGTTCCGCAGCAGAAAAAACAGTATCAGCATACTGGGCAATACTGACAGGCGCATATTAAGAATATTAAATGGAAAAAAATTAAAAAAACCCGGAAAAAGGGAAAAGCAGGTGATGTATTTCTGGACATCTAAAGCCCTTTTACCTGAAAATCATGAATATCTGAAGCGGCTTCCGAAAAAGGCTTTCTGCACCGTAGGCAATATTCGCATAGGGATTTTCCATGGAACACTGGATAATGAAAATGAAACCCTTTTTCCTGATTCACCTGAAAAACGGTTTCGTCAGCTGGCTGAAGGATCTCCATGCCAGATTCAGATCATGGGCCATTCACACATACCCTATCATAAAATAATAGATAATATTCACTTTATTAATCCGGGAAGTGCAGGACGTATGTTTGACAGTGATCCCAGAGCCTCTTTTGCAATTCTCAAAATATCTTTGCAGAGGATCAGTGTGGAACATTTCCGTATTCCATATCGTGTGGAAGAGGTTGTAGCAGGGCTGCAGAAGCATAATCTTCCGGATATATATAAAAAAATGTTCCTCACAGGAAAAAAGTTAAACTGATCTCAGCAATCAGAACTCACAAACGGAACTACCGGCCTGTATCTGTTAGCCCGGCAGTTCTATACCAGTCATTAAATTGTCTTCCATAAACCTTATTTCATCAATACCGGATACAAGTATTTCTGGATCAGTTGCAAGTTCTTCCTGCGGTATTTTATCTTTATAGTCAACATTTGACAGGATATGCTTAATGCAGTTGAGCCTTGCTGTCTTCTTGACATCAGATCGTATAATGGTCCATGGCGAAATTGTCCGGTTTGTCTCATTGAGCATCTGAAACTTTCTCACCGTGTAGTCATCCCATTTTTTCTGCGCTTCCCGGTCAACAGGTGAAATTTTGTACTGTTTCAGCGGGTCGGTTTCCCGTGATTCAAATCTGCGCAGCTGCTCCTCCTTTGAAACAGAAAAGAAAAATTTGAATAAAATAATTCCATTTTTCACAAGCATGGATTCAAGCATTGGCGTATCTTTTAAAAACCGCTTGTTTTCTGCATCTGTGCAAAAATTCATTGTCGGTTCAACCATTGCACGATTATACCAGCTCCGGTCAAACAGAACAATTTCTCCGCCAGAGGGAAGGTGTTTGATATATCGTTGAAAATACCACTGGGTTTTTTCCTTGTCACTCGGTTTTGAGAGGGCAACAACCCTTGCTCCCCTTGGATTCAGGTGTTGAATAACTCTTTTTATGGTACCGCCTTTACCGGCTGCATCACGCCCTTCAAATAACATTAGAATCCGTTGATTATTGGCGATAACATGCTTTTGCCATTTTAGAAGTTCAATCTGTAATTTATTAAGCTCTTTCTCATACTCTATATGAAATGTTTTAACCCAGACTGCCTGACGTTTCTTGGATTTTTTCTTGTCCAGATTCTTAAAGCTGGTATGCTCGGTCAACTTCATCTTCAGTTTCTTTTTCTTTTCTTTATTATTTTTTCCACCACTCTCTTTGGATATTTTTTTATCAACCTTTTTCACAGATTCTGCAGTTAAATTTTTGGCAAGTTTCTTTTTCTTCTCAGTTTTTTCTTTCACTACCATATCCTCCTGTTTTTCTAAGATCAAACAAAACCCTTCAGAACAGAACTTATAAAAAACTGCCCCGTCTTTGAACTGCTTTATTTTTTTATGTTCTCCTTACACCAAAGAGAATCCGTATTATTATCTATTTTTTCTTCTTATCCTTCTTCTTATCCTTCTTCTTATCCTTCTTCTTATCCTTCTTCTTATCCTTCTTCT
>CAZWSL010000049.1:17650-23145 GCA_964636495.1 uncultured Desulfobacula sp.
TCTTATCCTTCTTCTTATCCTTCTTCTTATCCTTCTTCTTATCCTTCTTCTTATCTTTTTTCTTATCTTTTTTCTTGTCTTTTTTCTTCAGTTTCTCTTTCTTTTTCAGGTTTTCTTCTTTTTCTTCTTTCTCTTCCTTACTTTTCTTATTCTCTTTTTTCGCCATTGTGCTCTCCTTTAAAATTAACAATTAAAATAATCACAAAATGTTTATTTCCTTATGTCATGAAAGAAACCTGCCAAATTTCTTTCTCTGTTTTTCCATTGCTTTCAGTTCTTTATTTCCAGGTACAACTATTTGGGAATCTGGTTTGAACTGAAGTGTTCTGCTCCGTCCATTGTACTTGGCTGAACTTAAAATAAGGCGCATGGTGTTTAATCTTGCCTGATGCTTATCATCTGATTTGATAATATACCATGGTGTTTTAGAGGTATGTGTTTTCTGGAGCATTACATATTTTTTCTCAGTAAAATCATCCCACAGATCCTGTGCCTGCAGGTCAACTTCACTCAGTTTCCATTGCCGCAGGGGATCATTCAACCGGCGGGAAAAACGATATGCCTGTTCATCTTTGGAAACTGAAAAATAGAGTTTCAACAAAATAGTTGATTTGTCATCTGAAAAATTTTGTTCGTAACTTGGAATTTTTTTCATGAACCGTTTGTATTGATCTGGTTTGCAAAAACCCATGACAGGTTCAACCATCGCCCTGTTGTACCAGCTGCGGTCAAAAATAACGATCTCTCCCGCTCTTGGGAACTGCTCAACATATCTTTTGATATGAAGCTGAGTCTGCTGATCCTTGGATGGTTTACCAAGAGCAACAACCCGATAGTGTTTTTCATTCATATAGCGTGTAATACGGCGGATTGTACCACCTTTACCTGATGCATCTCTGCCGTCACAGAGAATTATCATTTTCCGGCCGGTTTTTTCAAAATGCTGTTGAAGTTTTATAAGCTCAGCCTGATAAGGCTTTAACTCCTCCTTGTTAAAATATTTTTCCAGAGCTTTTTCAAGAATTTTATCTTTTTCTTTATGTTTTAATAATTCCTTTACCTTTTTAATTCTCAGGCTTGGTTCTCTTATACTCGCCAGTTTTTGTTCTATCTTCTCAAGAGCTGTTTTAATAATTGTTGATACGCGTTTATCAGCTATATCTTTTTTAGGCACAATGGCTAGGTTTTTTTTCCTGCCGCTTTTTTTATCACTCATCAAAACCTCCGGAAATATTATCAATTAATCCTTTCATCCCTACCATCAGGAAGAGAAAATTGTCAACTACATTTATCAACTTGACATAAAAATTATATTACTGGCAATTTTTCGTTTTAACCATTTCACACCTCTGGGACGGTTATGAAAAATTTCTTGTGGCAAACATCCGGTTATATTATTAAAATGTTGTATTTTTATCACCAGTAATATAGTATGACAGTTTTATAGCCAAATCATAAAATTATGGATTCACAGATAAAAAACCACTACAATTCAGAAAACCTTACTGAAAGTATTAAACATGCATTAGTAAAGGCTGGACAAAATCTGTCCTCAATCAAACTGAAGGATATTGCCATAGTTGACCAGCTCCATACAGGCGGAGCCCGGGCAAGTATAAAACTGTTAAAAAAAGCAGAACTTGATCCCGGTGAACTAATTCTTGACGCTGGATGCGGTATTGGGGGTTCTTCAAGACTGCTTGCAGAGCAGTTTGGATGCAGAGTATCTGGTATTGATCTTGCAGAAAAATTTATAGAAGCTGCCAGATTTCTGACCAGGTGTACAAAACTTGAAGAATCTGTTGAATTTTATCAGGGTTCCATTACTGCTATTGAATTTAATGACTGCTCATTTGATGCCGTGTTGTGCCAGCATGTTTTAATGAATATTGAAGATAAAGCTGCTGCTGTTAAAGAATTTTTCAGAGTATTAAAACCAGGCGGCAAATTGATTCTGCACGAGATAACACAAGGCAGAAATATGAATCTTCAAATTCCAGTGCCCTGGGCTTCCAAAGCATCCATCTCTTTTCTGGAACCGTGGGATACTCTGGCAGAGATACTTGAAAACCATGGGTTTAAACCGTTAGTGTATGCTGACGAAACCCGTGCAGCACTCTCTTACTGGGAGATGGTAAAAAAAGCAGCTCAAAACAGAAAATTCAATATAAATAATTTAGGCCCGGGTCTTATATTTGGTGAGAATGCACAATTTTTTCCGGAAAATATGTGTATGAATCTACAGAATAACGCTATTTGTCTTATTGAAACAATTCAGGGAAAAAGCCGGAATTCAGGATAATCATTTTATTTACATCTTAAACCGTCAGTAAATTATCTGTTTTCTGGCCAATAATTTAACTTTAAATATCAGGAGAAAATTAATGATCTCAAAAAAACTTCAAGATGCAATAAACTATCAGATAAACAGAGAACTCTTTTCAGAATACTATTATCTTTCCATGGCCTCATATTTTAACTCCATAGGCTTAAGCGGATTTGAAAATTTTTTTCTTGTCCAGGTGGAAGAGGAGAGATTCCATGCAATGAAAATGTATAAATTCCTAAACGAAAGAGGCGGAAGGGTCGTGCTGCAGGCTATTGAAGCTCCCCAGACAACATTCAACTCACCCCTGGAGGTATTTGAACTTGCTTATGCTCACGAAAAACTGGTTTCAAAACTTATTAACGATTTGATGGATCTTGCAATCAAAGAGAATGATCATGCTGCCAAAAATCATCTGAACTGGTTTGTTGAGGAGCAGGTGGAAGAGGAAGATTCCATGGATACAATTGTCAACAAATTGAAATTGATTGATGGTGAAGGCTACGGACTTCTCATGCTGGATAAAGAGCTTGCACTCGCCTCTTTCACACCCCCTGCAAAATAAATATATTTTTTGACACTCTGAAATTAGAAGCCTGATATATTTATCTTTCAGGCTTTTTCACTTACTTCAATAAAAGTATTTTGGCGTTTAAGTGATTTTACCCGTCTGCCTGTCCATTCAGAGTCAGACAGAAGAAAAGTGTTATAAAACAGGCAAATGCAGATTGCCATTGGAAAAACATGCGGCTTGAAAATGATTTATTTGACAAATAAAAATATCAGATCATATTTTCAATTTAATTTATAATTATTAATTTTATTTTATGAGGAGAAGAGTATGGGTCAGAATTATTTTAACACCCTCTCATTAAGAGAACAACTTAAGGAGTTATCCCGGTGCAGATTTATGGATTCTTCGGAATTTCATGGTGTAGAGGCATTAAAAGGCAAAAAAATAGTGATCGTCGGGTGTGGTGCACAGGGGCTGCACCAGGGCTTAAACCTGCGTGACAGCGGTCTTGATATCTCCTATGCCCTGAGGGATTCAGCCATAGAAGAAAAACGTCAATCCTGGAAAAATGCGACAGAGAATGAATTTTATGTGGGAAGGTATGAAGAGATTATCCCCAGAGCAGATCTTGTCATAAATCTGACGCCAGACAAACAGCATACCAATGTTATTGAATCAGTGATGCCGTTGATGAAGGAAAATGCCTGCCTCTCTTACTCCCATGGATTCAATATTGTTGAAGAGGGCATGAGGATAAGAGAAGATATTACGGTTATAATGGTTGCCCCAAAATCACCTGGAACAGAAGTGCGGGAAGAGTATCTGCGTGGATTCGGAGTACCAACTCTTATTGCAGTTCATGGAGAAAACGATCCTGAAAAAAAAGGCATGGAAATAGCAAAAGCCTATGCCTGTGGTACTGGAGGAGACAAGGCAGGAGTTCTTCACTCCTCTTTTATTGCCGAAGTAAAATCTGATCTCATGGGAGAACAGACAATTCTCTGCGGAATACTCCAGACTGGTTCCCTTCTCTGCTATGATAAAATGGTTGAAAACAATATTGATCCTCAATATGCTTCAAAACTTGTCCAGTCTGGCTGGGAAACCATAACTGAAGCTTTGAAACAGGGCGGTTTAACGAATATGATGAATCGTTTGAGCAATCCGTCAAAAATTATTGCCCATGAATTGTCTGAAGAGCTCAAAAATATTCTTAAGCCCATGTTTGATGAACATATGGACA
The DNA here is from genome assembly GCA_964636495.1 of uncultured Desulfobacula sp. GTDB lineage: Bacteria > Desulfobacterota > Desulfobacteria > Desulfobacterales > Desulfobacteraceae > Desulfobacula. The sequence goes on from CAZWSL010000049.1 coordinate 21,734, forward strand.
ATATCATGTCAGGTAAGTTTTCTGAAACAATGATGAAAGACTGGGCCAATGATGATAAGGATTTATTGACATGGCGCAAGGAAACTGCTGAGACCGCTTTTGAAAAATCGATTTCAACAGATAAAAATATTCCTGAACAGGAATTTTTTGATAACGGTATTTTAATGGTTGCTTTTGTCAAAGCAGGTGTGGAACTTGCATTTGACACCATGGTTTCCACCGGGATTGGTGAGGAATCAGCCTATTATGAATCCCTTCATGAACTTCCCCTTATTGCCAATCTTGTTGCAAGAAAAAAATTGTATGAGATGAATGTTGTTATTTCCGATACAGCAGAATATGGATGCTATCTTTTTAACCACAACGCCATACCAAAACTGGCTGGATTCATGGAAAAGATTCATACAGATGTCATAGGCAGCGGGCTTGATCTTGAAAACTGTGGTGTGGATAATATAACGCTTATAAAGGTCAATGATGAAATCAGCAGCACCGGTGTTGAGATAATCGGTAAAACCCTTCGCAGCCATATGGGTGCAATGAAAGCCAAGGTGTGATGATTCTGCCAAAACAATTAATCAAAGCCGGTCTCTTCAGCCGGCTTTAACTTTCACGGTTGAAAAGGATAATAATCCATGCAGCCTGCTGCTATTCTGAAATATTTTCAATTTTAAAGAGTATTCAACGTTCATTATAACTGCTTTCATACAGGGGTAAGGCTTTTATTATCAGAACCATTATCTGTTATTTGCTATTTAAAGCTTGATAACATCAGAAATATGCTCTATCTGACAAAATAGCAATTTGAAAATGACTGTAAATGATAATAGAGCGGAAAATATAAAATGGAAATAGATGATATTAAAAATATAATTGATGTAAAATTGCAATCTTCTGTCAGCACCATTAGTGAAGATGAAACAAAGGAAATATTTAAACTCTTTAATATTCCAGTTGTAAACGAGAGTGTTGCAAAAAAAAACACCAAAAGTATATTGAATGCCTGCCATAAAACAGGTTATCCCATTGTGTTGAAAGCATCTGGATCCGATATTCTGCATAAAACAGAAGCAGGCCTTGTGCACGTTGGTCTGGATAGAGACAGCCAGGTGGTGGAAGCCGTTGACCGCATGATGAAAAGAAGTGGGAAAAGTATTGAAAAATTTCTTATACAGCCTGTGGTGGAAGGCAAAAGAGAGTTTATAGCAGGTATGTTCAGAGATCCCCAGTTTGGTCCTGTGATTATATTTGGCGTGGGAGGTATTTTTACAGAAGCGATTCACGATATTGCATATAAAATAGCGCCTCTGGATAGTATTGATATGGAAGAGATGATTGAACAGATTTCTTCTAAAAATCTTTTAAAAGACTTCAGAGGTGAAAAAAAAGCTGATAAAAAAATATTAAAAATC
>CAZWSL010000050.1:0-20445 GCA_964636495.1 uncultured Desulfobacula sp.
CTTGTTTTAGACCCGCTCTACAAATTTTCACTGACCAATTTTCAAAGATCAAAAACTCAATTCTTTCTCTGCAAAAGAACCAGAATATAATATATGAGTTTTATAGATTTGTCAAATGGTTTTTAACAAATTTATTAAAAAAAATTATTACTTTAAAATTAACCCTTTAGGCAGTTTCTCACCAAACTGAATATTTTTTTCCGTCAAAGCCATATCGGTTTTTTCCTCTATCATTTTGATAAAGGATTTCTTTGCTTTTCTCATTTTCAGCCACTCAATGATTTTACTGCTCTCTTTCACATCTATATCCCGTGTGCGGTCCCCGGTTTTCCTGAATATCTGTGCAATCATATTATCAACAGGATCATTTGGCTGCCATCTCTTCTTAACAATACGGTTTGCCCACTTTACAACTTCACTTGAAGGGACAACTCTGTCAGCAGATCCATACAGCAGCTGCCTTGAACCGAGACGGGATAATGCCCAGAAAAGATTATGCTGTGTCTTGCCCGGCCTTAGTATAGGCAGAAGAGCCTCTGCAAGAACTACTTTATCCTTGACCAGCAGTCTTTCCATATTTCCCACAGCCATCCATAATTCTATAAGCTCCCTGGGTGACAGCTTTATATGCCCCCTCCTGTTTTTGATCAAATAAACAGAAACATTCTGAAAAAACTGCCGCTGCTGGCCTGCTTTTAAACCGGCAGCCGTTCTTCTTATAAAGATCCACCACTCAAGCCGGTTCTGCTGGGATTTGTCAAATATCAGACCGGATAGATATATTTTCCATATCTTTCTGACCCTCTCTTCATCAAATCCGTCTCCAAATCCCGGACGTATGCAGAATCCTGTCAGATTAAGCCACTTAGCCTCATGCTCAGGTGAATGATTCCGGCATTTCTCAAGATCAATAAGCTTGTCAGCCATACTTCTCAGAAAAGAGAGCGGCCAGTTGTTTTTTTTCTGTTCAACTATTTTTTCAATCTGTTTTACAATACTTTTAAGGGTATCACTGTTTCCAGACTTTTCTGTAAATGTGTTCTCAATGAGATCAGATGCTTTTTTAATCACACCTTCATCATAAACCCTTGTTTCACCCGCCTCAATCCCTCTCATTTTATCTCTCAGCTGAAACATCAGTCTCCATTTGTGATCAGAAACCGTTGAGTGGCAGAACATTGACAAGGTTCCCATCTCTGAATACTCAGCAGCAATTGTTACAGGGATCGTCCTCTTGTTACTGCTTTTTCCGAATTTGACAATAGTCTGAAGAGGCGTCATTGGAGATAGAGAGTCATCAATGCTGATGATCTGCCCTGCCCGGTCCCCGGACCTGAAACTGGAAGAGTATACATCAAAACTGACCGGTTCATTGGTTCTGACTTCGCACTTCATCTCCTGAAGATCAATATTTGAACCTTCATCCAGACCTCTCTCCACAAGGCAGACTGCTTTGGATGTGTTTTCCCTGCTGTCAGCCACCACAATATAATAGCTTCTCGGGCTTCCACTTCCAACTCTTACGCCCTGCCCCTGTTTTACAAGGCCGTAATAGGACGCTCCTATTCCGACTGCCAGCTCAGGAACACTGTTATCAAAAATTTCCGGGAATTCAGATTCTGTCAGCTTAAAATACTTCCCGATAACATTCTGGATTCGTTTTTTAACAAAATCAGGTTTCAGGGTCCCGCCGTTAAACAGAATAAAATCAGGTACAGGGTCTTTTAAGAGGCTTTTCTTTACCTCATCCCTCTGCTGTTCAAGAAATCTGACAATATGTTTGGTCACTGCTGACTCTTTTTCAATGGGAAGTCCAAAGTCTGTAATTTCCCTTCCTTTATCCATTTCAGGATCTACACCCGGTTCAACAAAAGGATAGAACTGATCAAGCAGTATTGTCTCAACGTCATCTTTTGTCAGATCTGCCGCAAGGGTTCCTGCTATCAAAGAGCTGCCTTCTCCCTTTATTGTTATTCTGATTGAAGAACTCCCCTGGTTCAGGATTTTCTCTTTGGCTTCCCTGCATTGATAGCACAGGGTTTTCCATTTGTCTGAAGTCAGCTCTGCCTTTGATCCGAATTTTGCTTTAAATCTTGATTCAATCTTTTTTGCCAGAACCAGATCGATATTATCTCCTCCAAGGATCAAATGGTCCCCGACAGCGACACGCTCAAACCTTGGCGTACCTTCAGTCTCCTTGAGTGTTATCAGACTGAAATCTGTTGTTCCGCCTCCAACATCACAGATCAGGATCAAATCATCTGGTTTGACTTTTTTCTGCCAGCTGGTTTCATGGTTGATCAGCCAGGAATAAAAAGCTGCAAGAGGCTCTTCAAGAAGAGTGACAGCAGAGCCAAAACCTGCTGCCTGCACCGCTTCCATTGTGAGTTGTCTTGCCTCTTCATTAAAAGAGGCAGGAACCGTAATAACTACAAACTGATTTTCAAGGAATTTATCTTCATCTTTAGCATAGTAATTCCATGCATTTTTGATGTGTTTTAAATATTGGGAAGTAGCTGTGACAGGTGATACTTTTTCAAATCCCTGCGACCCCCAGGGCAGGATTTTAGCCTTTCTGTCTGCCTGGGGATTACAGAGCCAGCTTTTTGCAGAAGATACCAGCCTTGAAGGGATTTTTGCACCATGATCCCGGGCAAAATCACCTGCAAACAGATCCTGGCTTTTCTTCCAGGGATGTTTTAAAACCTCGCTGGAGATATCATATTTACCTGGAATATATAAAAAAGACGGCAGGACTGGAATCCTTGTAAACTCTCCATGGCCTGTCAGCTGAGGCACCCTGAAAATTTTGATCAGTTTTCTTTTTTCTAACCGTTTTCTGCCTGAAGATTGATCATCTTCCAATGCTGCCATGTCAACATAGGAGACAGCAGAGTTTGTGGTCCCGAGATCTATTCCAATAACATATTGTTTATCTGTAAAATCCAAGTTAGCTCCTGTAAAGTCTTAAATAATAGCAGAAATGCTTTTAAACCGCCTTCAGCTGCTATTGAATTTCAATTTCCGCAGGAGTGATAATCGTGGAGTCGTTTACATCAGAAAGCCTTGGAATCTCTCTTTTTCCTGCTTTCCAGCCACGATGCTTTATCCTGCCTTTAAATGGCGGTTCTCCTGCAACATTCCCTGTGAGCTTGATTGAATCAATATCAAAACCGGCTTCCACATCTACTGTTTCACCCTCTTTACCCTCTACAACAGGTTTTAAATGGATATATTTCTTTATTGTCTTTTTACAATCTTCCTGGATACTTCTTACGGCTGCACCGATCTGCTCATCTTCATACAGTTTCAGATCTTCATTAAAAAAATCAAGAAGTCTGCCATCTCTCTGGAGCACAGAGAGGGTGTGGAGGAAAAGACGCCTTTTTCTCTCCTGTTCAATTTTCTGATCCACAAAATCTTTTTTGGATTTTTTTCTTGTTCTGTCATCCCGGGAATCATCCTGATCTTTAAAGAAAGCAGCAGATGAATTTTTCAGAATGATCCACAATACCAGACCGATCAGCAAAAATGCGGCAAAAACAGCCGGTACCACCCAGGAGTAGAAATTAGCGAAAATCAATTCAAGAGTTTTCATATGGCTTGAAAGATTTTCCATCACAATCTCTTTAGCTATGTTTTCACTGAATTCTCTCTGCAGCCACTGTATTCCCTGAAAAATCCCGACACTTGCTCCAGCAGCCAGAATGAAAACATATACGGTAACCGTCCAGAATGTTTTTTTTGAATATTTTTTCAAATTTTCCAATTTTTACTCCATTATACGTATGCGGTAAAGATAAAAGATACTCTCTTGAACTCTTTAACTCATGAATTCCCTAATCACTGAATTCTTCAACTCTTAATCTTTTTAACTATAGAACTCTTGATCTCTTTACTTTTTAATTCTTGAACTCTTTAATTCTTGAACTCTTTAACATGGATAAATAAAATAATTCAAATATCATTTATTTCAAGAAAATATATTACGCTTAAATGCAGACTCTCTTTTTTAATTTTGTACCATATCCTCCAGCACAGCATCATATTGATGTTTCACTCTTTCCCATGAAAACTGTTCCATGTGTCTTGAGAGCCGTTTCTGCAGGGGCAGATAGGATTGATACGCGGTAAGCATATTTTCAAGTTTGCTGCTCATCTCGCTTTTTGTGCGGTATAACACCCTGGAGTGAAGATCTTCCGGTATCAGTTCAGGATAAGACAATCTTGCCGGCAGCAGGGGAATACAGCCGTATCTTACAGCCTCAACAACAGAGATACCAAAATTCTCCTGGATGGCGCTGCTTACCACAACTGCACCTCTCTTTAACCACGATATATACTCTTGCTTTGATTCAAGATATCCAAACAGAGATATCTCTTCCTTAAACATCTCTTTTGCCTTGTTGAATATATCAGGATAATTGTTATACCGTTCTCCGAGAAGGGCAATGGAAAAGGGAATTTTTCTCTCTTTCAGAAGGCACAGGACATCAAAAACAAATTGAAAATTTTTATCATGTTCCCACCTGTGATTCCATATAATCAGGCGCCTTTCCGTATCTTTTTTCTTAAATTCCAGCTCCCCTTTTTCAAACCAGCACCCTGGATATGCAATTTGTGTCTTCTGCCTGATCTGCTCGATCATCCACTGCGGTTTTGCATCCGGCATCTGTTTTATGGCGTGCAGCGCTGATCGGATAAAATCATTAAAGTGAAAGTGTGAATTAAATAGAATCTTATCCGCAGCAACAGCAGATACAATATTGGAGAACCCCAGGCCGGCATCATACTTCTGATTCAGTGCCAGAGGATAGGAGATCTGATTTTCATGGAAATAGAGCAGCAGAGGCGGGATATGATCACCTGCAAGAGATTTAAGGTCTGGCAGATGCATCATATCAGTAGTGAAAATCACATCATAATCTGAAAAATCATCTATTATTCCGGCAAAATAGCATGCCGATCCCCTCATGCGCCATTTCCAGAATCTGTCCGGCAGTGTGACAAGAGAAACCTCGTGGATTGAGTGCTTTTGAAACCCAAGGGCAAACTCTTTATGTGATCCACCATAAAACGGTTCCAGAAAAAGAATTTTCAAAACAGGATATCTCCTAACAGCAAAGGGGTTTTACCTATTTCACAAGTAAAACCCCTCTGTTTAATAATCTGAATATAATGATTCAAAAAATTTTATACTACATTTTACTTCCTTCTGCATGACTCTGCAGTTTAACTTCAACTTTCTCAGTTAAAGATGCATAGTATTTTCTCAGGATAGTCAGAACTTCATCACGGCCAAAGTGATCAACAACTTCTTCATTGTTGGAGAGTGCATGGCGCAGTTTTGTTCCGGAAAGGATAACCCTGTCATCTTTGCCATGGGGGCATGTTCTCATGGAAGCCATTCCGTCACATTTGTGGCAGTAGAATGTCCAGTCAATTTTTAATGGTTCACAGAGAAGTGCTTTACCCGGCTCTGAAGGGGTAGGAATTTTATCAAAAATTTCCTGAGCTTCAAAAAGGGTATAGAAATCGCCAACACCTGCATGGTCACGTCCGATGATCATTCTGTTAACACCATAGTTCTGACGGAAAGTTGCATGGAGCAGACCTTCTCTCGGGCCGGCATATCTCATATCCAGAGGATAACCGCCGTTAACAATATGTTCCGGAACAAAATAATCCTTGATCAGCCTGTCAATACATTCAATTCTTACTTCTGCCGGGATATCACCGGGTTTGAGGTTACCGATCAGAGAGTGAATCAAAACACCGTCACATACATCAAGCGCTATTTTACAAAGGTGCTCATGGGATCTGTGCATGGGGTTTCTAAGCTGCATGGATGCAACATTTGCCCAGCCTCTTTCATCAAAGATGGCACGGGTTTCAGCTGGTGTAAGATAAACACCTTTAAATTTTTCAGGGAATTCACCTTCTGAAAGCACTTTTACAGGACCTGCAAGACAGAACTCTTTTCTTGCCATAACCATCTGAACACCTGGATGGTCTTCCTGAGCAATTTTCCAGAACACGTCATCTTCAGACTCTTCGCCTTGTCCTTTATAAACTTTTTCACATTCCCATTTTTTCTCATCTTCGGTCATCTCAAATTTTTCTTCAATTTTCATGGTTGCAAATAATTCACCATCTTTTTCAAGAGCAATTTCATCACCGACATTAATTTCTGCAGCATCTTCTTTGGATGCATCGAGCATTACAGGAACAGGCCAGAATGTGCCATCAGCAAGAAGGAAATTTTCTGAAACACCTTTCCAGTCCGCTTTTGTCATGAATCCGTTAAGAGGGCTGAAGCCACCGATACCCAGCATTATCAAGTCACCTTTAACCTGGGAAGAAATTTCAATCTTTTTAAGACCTTCTGCTTTTTTAATTTCCGCTTCAAGCTCTGCGCCTTCAAGTTTACAACATACGAGACCTTTTCCGCCATGTGGAGCTACTAATCTAGACATTTACTTCTTTCTCCTTAAATTTATTTATATTAGCCAGTTAAATTAAATAAATATCAGCATAAATATTTATTTAGATATTGTTTTAAATTGCAAATCCAAAAAATCTTTTTATCATTTAATGAGCAGTTCCTGTTTTGTCAAGAATTTTATTTATTTATCTGTAAAATCGTTGCAAGTTCCTCCATGGAATTCACATTAAAATCTGCTTCCATGTCACTGTTTTTAAAAGCTGCAAATTTGACCTTTGCTCCTGCTGCTGCTTTCCCGTCATATTCAGAGTCACCGATAAAAAGCACTTCATCCGGGCTTAATTTTAATTTTTCCATTATCACTATTAACTGCTCAGGATCTGGTTTTGGATTTTTCACTTTTGCTGCTGTCATGACAATGTCAAAATATGCTTCAATCTCAAAATCGTGTAGAATCTTTTCCATTGTATCTGTTCTGTTGGTTGCAATCCCGATGATATATCCACTCTTTTTCAGAAACTTTAGCAGTTCTTCAAAGCCGCTCTCCATTATCATATATTCAATAAACTTATGATATCCAATATGCCTGAGGCAGTCATATACCCTGGAGAGATCATCCATTTCCGGAAACAGGTATGATATGGCTGCTTTAACCGTCATCATATGAACATTCATAAACTGTTCATCACTCAATTTTTTCCTGTTGAACTTCTGCAGCACTTCATCATAATATTTGCGGTTGGCAACAGCAGTATCAAACATCACACCGTCACAGTCAAATACAACAGCCTTTATTTTTGAAATATCCATCATTATACACCCATTATACGCCTGTTTTCATGCAGCGAGCTCTTTTCAGAGTATACATTTTTCTTACCTCAGGAGGTTTTTTGAGATTTTTTTTTCTCGGAAATCCGCATTTCTACCTTTATTTTCATTTCAGGCATATATTTTGAGTCGGTTCTAATGGTAAGTATATCATCCCATCTGCCCTTCTTAAGTGATTCAGCAGTCACTTTTATCAGCCATGTTTTTCCATCACCATCCGGAGGAGTGAGTACTGCTTTAAATTTTGCATCAGCCTTTTTCTTTATACCGAGAATTGAAAATTTATACTCTTCAAAAGGCGTTATTTTTAAAACGGTTTCAAGCTTGTCACCGGCAGTTCCTTCCAGTAAGAGAACTCTGGAGCTGATATCAGCAATATTTTGAACTTCTCCTTTCATGAACAGCCTGAAATAGGGTTTTTGGGGATCATTTGTTTTCACCAGAGTCATTTTTCGCATTGTTTTGCCGCCATAACCTCTGGTTTTAAACCTTAACCTTACTTCTCCTTCCCCGCCCGGGGAAATTTCCTTGTCAAAGGAGTATTTATCACAGCCTCAGGGAGGCCGCACGCCGGTTATGTGCAGAGTGGTGTCCCCGCTGTTCCTGATGGTAAAATTATGGGCCACCTGCACACCCTCTGGAACAGAATCAAATACAAAAACCGTGTTTTCCACCACAGCAACCGGTTTGGCCCATGCCAGGTTTACAAAACATGACAGCAAAATCAGTGCCGCTGCTGTAAAACATATTTTTCTCATTGTCTGACTCCTTGTTAATTCTTCTTTATTCTTCCTTATCCGTTATCCTTGATGTCAAAAACTATGGCAGTCCTTACGGCAATGGAGAGATCCATCTGTATGCCACCTGTCTAAAGACCAAAAAGTGTTTCATTAATCATTGAGCAGACTCCCTCAGTATGATTTATCTTTTTCCTGTCAACGGATAAAACCTTTACAGCACCCATCAGTGCATTTGTTAAAATAATACCTTCATACTGATTTAATTTTTCCAGAGGTATTTTTTTTTTGCTGATACCATATCCCTTATCTGACAATATCGTCAAGACAGATTTAATGGTTACGCCGTCAAGCACATGGGGTGATTCAGGCAGTATCACATCCCTCTCCCTGACGATAAACATACTGGCTGTATTGGTCTCAGATACTGTGTTGTCAGGATTAAGAATAACAGCTTCATCACCTCCGTGATGTTTTGCAAACGCTCCTGCTCTCTCATAATAGAGATAGTTCAATGTTTTATAATCTGCAATGGGGCTGAGTCTCGGATGGGGGTATGTAACAAGATCAAGACCGCTCCTGCCGAGAAAATCCAGCCTGTGGACATATTCCCTGGCAAAAGCTGCCAGAAAAACTTTGCTGTCATTATGGTGATCATCTCTGGATATTAACAGTTTAACAGCAGCAGTTGTCTCCTCAAGACCACTCTCCTTAATTAAAGAAAAGATAACATTTTTCCATGAAATATCAGGAGGGGGCTGAAAAAACAGTTTTTCCCACGCCCTGTTCAGGCGTGATATATGATCCTGCAGCCGGAAAATCCTCCCCTTTTTAACACAGATTGTTTCAAAAAGGCCGGCTCCATACTGGAATCCAGGGCTTGAAGCAGATACAACAGCCTGTTCCAGATCAACAATTTTTCCATTTATCCACGCTTTTGGTTCTGCTTTCTGATCATGATTATAGTCATGCCTGCTGTCATGATTACTGTCATGATCACTGTCTCCACCACCTGATACTGCTCTGCCTTCAGATGTCTTTAAAGAGCCTGACAAAGACTCCATCAATGTTTTACCCTTGTCAAGTGTCTCCTGGAACTCTTTTTCAGGGTCTGAATCATAAACAATGCCTCCGCCTACTGAAAAGCACACCTTATTGTTAAAAACAGTTGCAGTCCTGATGGCAATGGAGAGATCCATGGTGTCATGGAAGCTGATATATCCGATGGATCCGGTATAAACATGTCTTTTTACAGATTCAAGTTCATCAATTATCTCCATGGAACGAATCTTGGGACACCCGGTGATGGAACCGCCTGGAAACGTAGCCCGCAAAAGATCCACAGAGGTTTTATCATCCTCAAGTTCACCCTGCACAACAGAAACAAGGTGAAAAACATTATCATAGCGCTCAAGTCTTTTATGCTCACTTACCATAACAGACCCGTGTTTTGTAACCCTGGAAATATCATTTCTCATCAGGTCAACAATCATGGTAAGCTCTGCCTGGTCCTTTAAGCTGTTTTGAAGCTCAAGCCCGTTATTGATATCCTGCTCTTCTGTAGCTCCCCTGGCAATGGTACCTTTTATGGGTCTTGATTCAACAGATCTGCCTTTCTGCCGGATAAATCTTTCAGGTGAAGTAGAGACAATCGTATGGTCACCCGCATTTATATAACTGAAAAAAGAGGCTGGATTTCTTCTGAACAGATCTTTGAAAAGAGAATATGTATCACCTGAAAAGCCTGTTTCAAAACGCTGGGAAAGATTAGCCTGATAGATATCTCCGGCTTTGAGATAGGAGATGATTTTATTGACTGCTGCAAGATACTCCTTTTTTGTAAAGCTTGATTTGAATCCTGATTTATCAATTGAAAAAGGCTTCTGCTTTACGTCTCTTCTGATTCCCTCAAAAAAGAAATTTTTACAGCTCTCAATTATCTCGTTTTTTGACCTGCCAGCCAGTTCATCTGAAAAGAGGGGGATACAGATAATTGCCCTGCCTGTACAGTGGTCTGGATTTTTATGGTCCTGGTTTTTATGGTCCTGGTTTTTATTCTGGATAATGATAATTTCAGGCAGGTAGAGGCATAAATCAGGCAGGCCTGTATCCATGCAGGTGCAGGGCAGCTTTTCAATCACATTCTTCAGATCATAGGAGAGGTACCCGAACAGGCCGGCAGAAACAGGAAGACCGGGATTCTCACCCCTCAGTTTAAACCGCTCCACCAGAAGCTGGATAACATCAAATGGATCCTCTTCCAGGCAGAATTTTTCTCCCCTGTACTTGAGAGATACTTTTTTATACCCTGCTTCAACTTCCAGCCTGGGTCTTAAAGCAAGAATATTATATCTGGAAGAGTCAAGGTTGGAACCTGAAAGAAGGAGAACCATCCCCTTCTCCGTTGAGAAGGAGGCTGCCATATCCTCGAAAGAAGTTTCAAGGGTAATGGTCTCCTGATAAACACCTTCTAAAAAAGGCAGTTTTTCCGGCAGTCCTGCTTCTTTAAAAGATTTTTTACTTTCACCTTCATTCATCTCAGGAACGGATTTGTTGCCTTTTCGCGTCCTATGGTTGTTTCAGGGCCATGGCCGGTGTATACAACCGTATCATCATCAAATGAAAAAACTTTCTGCCTGATACTTGAAATAAGGGTGTCAAAATCACCTCCAGGCAGATCAGTCCTGCCTATGGAACCGGCAAACAGGGTGTCTCCGGCAAAAAGATGCCCTTTGGTGTAAAGACATACCCCCCCCTTTGAGTGACCTGGCGTATGAACAACCTGCAAAGTGAGGTTACCAAACTTCACCTCATCACCGTCATTGAGATGAATATCTGCAGGAGGGGAATTTTCAGATTCCAGACCAAACATCCTTGCAGAGTGTGAAAGCTGGCTGAACATGGGCTCATCTTCAGGATGTATGGCAATGGGCGCTCCTGTCGCTTCTTTCATTCTCTTATTGGCACTCACATGATCAAAATGGCCATGTGTGTTAATCAGGTATTTTACGGTTAACCCGGATTCTGCAAGTTTCATCAAAATTCTGTCAGGATCATCTCCGGGATCAATTACAACAGCTTCTTTTGTTGATTCACATCCTACAATAAAACAGTTGGCCATAATGGGACCAACTTCAAGTTTATTTACTATCAAAACATACCTCCGGTAATTATATATTCAGCATCTGTCTGAGAATCAAACTCAACCAGAATAAATTTTCAACCTGTGATGTAAATATCTGCCCCCTGCATCATCTTTGTCTGTTCAGGGCTGCACTGCATACAAATATCATGTGAGCAGGCCGGAATGGACAAGGATGGATGCTGATCGAATATTTACCGACTTAAAACTTCTCCTGTACTTTAATACGGTCAAGAACTCCGTTTATAAAAGAACCAGAATTTCTTGTACTGTATTTTTTTCCTATTTCAACCGCTTCGTTTATGGTCACGCTGCTGGGGATATCAGGGTATTTCAGGAACTCAAATACTGCAATACGCATAATATTTCTGTCAACAACAGGCATCCTGAAGACCTTCCAGTTTTTTGAATATTTCTCTAAAAAGCCATCAATCCGGAAGTGTTCTTCAATCACACCTTTTACAAGTTCAAGAAAAAAAGGCTTGATGCTTTCTGTTAGATACGCTTCATTGTTTGCACAGAAAACATCCAGTTTCTGATCCAGATCAATATCTGAAAACGATTTTTCCATATCAAAGGAAAACAGTATCTGAAGTGCAAGTTCTCTTGCCTTTCTCCGATCTCCCATGGTCAGTCATTACCCTTTTTCAAGGCTTTGTGAAAGATTTGCCATTTCAATGGCACCCAGAGCAACATCAAAGCCTTTGTTGCCTGATTTTGTGCCTGCTCTCTCAATAGCCTGCTCAATGGTTTCCGTTGTAACAACTCCGAACATTACAGGAATTTTCGCTTCAAGGCTTACAGATGCTATCCCCTTGGAGACTTCTGCACACACATAATCATAATGTGTTGTTGCACCCCTGATTACAGCTCCGATACAGATAATGGCATCATAGTTTCCCTTATCAGCCATTATTCTTGCTGCAAGGGGGATCTCAAATGCTCCCGGAACCTTTAAAACGGTGATATCATTATCTTTGGCTCCGCTTCTCGTGAGAGCATCCAGAGCGCCATCCAGCAGTTTACCTGTAATAAAGTCATTAAAACGGGAGACGATAATACCAAATTTCTTTCCCTCTGCCTGTAAACCGGCTTCTATTATTTTTGCCATCTTTTTATCCTCTATTTTTTATAGTGGTGTGCTTATATTTTTTACAGTGGTATGCTAATCACATTTTAAGGATATGTCCCATCTTGGCCTGCTTGCATTTCAGGTATCCCTGGTTATGCTCATTTGCCTCAACCTCTATGGGAACCTGTTCAACAACACTCAGTCCATACCCTTCCAGACCAACCATTTTTCTGGGATTATTGGTCAGAAGACGTATTTTTTTCACACCAAGATCAACCAGCATCTGGGCGCCGACACCATAATCTCTCATATCAGCCTTAAATCCCAGTTTCTCATTCGCTTCAACCGTATCAAGACCCTGGCGCTGGTATTCATAGGCTTTCAGTTTATTCACAAGCCCGATACCTCTTCCTTCCTGACGAAGATAGAGAACAACCCCGCTCCCCTCTTTTTCCATCATTGTCATGGCCTGGTGCAGCTGAGCCTGGCAGTCACAGCGCAGGGATGAGAAAACATCACCTGTCATGCATTCTGAATGAACCCTTACAAGGATTTCTTTATCCGGATCAATAACACCCTTTACAAGGGCAATATGGGTAAGGTTGTCAATCTCATTCGCATAGGCGATGATTTTAAATTCACCCCCCACCCCTGTCGGGATCATGGTCTGTGCAGCCCGGCTTACAAAATTTTCTGTCTTTAACCGGTATTTTACCAGATCTGCAACCGTACAGATTCCAATGCCGTGTTTTTCAGAAAATTTTTCAAGGGAGGGCATCCGTGCCATGGTTCCGTCGTCATCCATGATCTCGCAGATCACTCCTGCAGGCTTGAGGCCTGCAAGGCGGGCCAGGTCCACTGAACCCTCTGTCTGCCCTATTCTCTCCATTACTCCGCCGTTTTTTGCCCGTAACGGAAAAACATGTCCGGGTCTTGCGATGTCACTGGGAACCGTACCATCTGCAACTGCAGTCTGGATGGTAGTTGCCCTGTCAGCAGCGGAAATTCCTGTTGTAACCCCTTTTTTTGCCTCTATGGATACAGTAAACCCTGTTCCATACTGTGAGGTATTATTATCCACCATGGGCGGAAGATCCAGACGGTCTGCAATGGAAGCATCCAGGGAGAGACAGATCAGGCCTTTCCCGTGTGTTGCCATAAAATTTATCGCTTCAGGAGTCACGGCTTCTGCAGCCATGGTCAGGTCGCCTTCATTCTCACGATCCTCATCATCCACCAGGATAACCATTTTCTTGTTTTTAATATCTTCCAGAGCCTGTTCAATTGTTAAATGCGGCATATTTTAATCCTTAAAATTATATGAAAACCAGTTCATTCAAATCGTATTGTTACTTCTCTACTCTTTTGCGCTAAGACCGGATACAATTCCTGATCCTGCTCAGCTTTTATAAAAATCCACTCTTTCCAAGGAGTTCCATGCTGATATCTTTTCCCCCTCCTTTAAGAGCATCGTTTTTTGAAACACTTCCCTTTAATATTTTCTTTACATATTTTCCAAGCATATCAGTCTCTATATTCACCAGATCTCCGGCTTTTTTTATTCCAATGGTCGTAATCTGAGCCGTATGGGGAATAATACTCACCTCAAAATGTGTATCAGAGCATCTGTTGACAGTAAGACTTATCCCGTCCACGGCAACAGATCCCTTTTCAATCATTTCCATACCCAGTTCCCGAGGGACATCAACGCTGATGATAACCGCATTACTCTTTTTTACCATTGAAGAGATCGTTCCGGTTCCGTCTATATGCCCGGAAACAAGATGCCCGTCTATACGATCGGACAACCTCAAGGCACGTTCAATATTGACCCTGCTGCCCTTTTTCAGATATTTAAAGGTTGTCCGCTCCACGGTTTCAGGTGCCATGTCAACGGAAAAACCGTCTGAATCAAGGCTTACAGCAGTAAGGCACGCTCCGTTGACAGCAATGGAATCCCCGATTCCGGTTTCAGACAGATCCAGGTCACAGCTGATACGCAGAATCCTGCCTTCACCGCTTGTCCTGATCTCTCTTATGGTCCCGAAACTCTCTATTATACCTGTAAACATTTTATTTTAAATATCCCTGTACCAGAATATCATTGTCAAACCGTCTGACACTCAAATCTTTGAGTTCAAATGCATCTTTTATAAATTCAGGTCCCTCTCCCTGGAAAACCGGGATACCGTCACTGCTTCCGAGAAATACCGGTGCCAGAAAAAACAGCGCCTTGTTCACCATCTCCTGCCTCAGCATTGATCCTGCCACAATACTCCCGCCTTCCACTAAAAGACTCAAAATTGACATCTCACCTAATTTAATCATCAGTTTGTCTAAATCAAGTCTCTGTTTTTTCAGTGGAACCTGAATAATGTCTGCCCCTCTCTCTTCAATTATTTTTCTCTTTTTTTCCGGGATATCAGGGCCTGTAACAATAAGGGTGCCCGCACTGGATTCCTGGGTTAAAACCCTGGCATCCGCTTTAATCGTCAGCTTTGTATCAAGAATAACTCTTACCGGATCATTTGCCGCAGCTCCGGGAATTCTTGAAGTGAGAGAAGGGTTGTCAGCATGCAGGGTTCCGGATCCGACAAGAACAGCATCCACATCACTGCGGATCTGGTGGACATATCCCCTTGACTTTTCACAGGTGATCCATTTTGAATCCCCTGTGGAAGTTGCTGTGTAACCGTCAAGGGTGGAGGCTGATTTTAAAATAACAAAAGGACGTTTATGCTGAATATACCAGGCAAAATCTTCAATTAAAACCTGCGCCTCTTTTTCAAGTATGCCCCAGACAACTTCAACACCTCTCTCCTTAAGATATTCTATGCCGTTTCCGCGGACATCTCTATTGGGATCTTTACAGCCGATAATGACTTTTTTTATCCCGGCCTGGATAATCTTATGGGTGCATGGAGGGGTTTTCCCAAAATGGTTGCACGGCTCAAGGGTAACATATATATCAGCACCCTCTGCATCAGGACCGGCATCGTTTATTGCTTCAACTTCTGCATGGGGCAGGCCTGCCGCCCTGTGAAATCCTTTTCCCACAATTGTGCTGTTTTTAACGACAACCGCACCTACACATGGATTCGGGCTTGTAAAACCCTTTGCCTTCCGTGCAAGGGAGAGAGCCTCCTGCATATACTTCTGATCATTCATGTCAACGCTTTAAAAATAGTATCAGCGGTCAGCATTTTGTACCAGCCTGTTTATTAACAAGACCCTTGAGTTCATTAAAAAAATCGTCAACATCCTTGAATTCCCTGTAGACAGATGCAAACCGCACATATGCAACATCATCGATTTTTTTCAATGCCGTTATAATTTTCTCCCCGACAATCTTTGCAGGAATCTCAAGTTCATTGGTCTCCCTGAGCTCTCTCTCTATGGTATTCACTGTCTCTTCAATAAGATTGACACTGATAGCTCTCTTTTCACACGCCCTTTTTATGCCGGAGAGCACCTTTTCCCTTCTGAATTCCTCCCTGCGCCCATCTTTTTTAACAATGGTTATGGGAATCTGAATGAATTTTTCATGGGTGGTAAAACGCCTTGAACACGCTCTGCATTCCCTGCGGCGGCGCACTTCAAAATCAACCTTGCCTGGCCGGGAGTCAACTACTCTTGTATTCAGTTTTCCACAAAACGGGCATTTCATGTCAGCCTCTTTTACAGTTTAATTCCCTTTATGCTGTCAAGACACTCGAGCTCGACTCCTGCCTTGTCAAACATATCAAGACTTAAGGGATCATCATATCCATCTTTGTAATATACTTTTGTAATACCGGCATTGATAATCATTTTTGCACATATGGAGCATGGCTGGTTTGTGCAGTAGAGAACAGAATTTTTTACCTTGATGCCGTGAAGGGCTGCCTGAACGATTGCATTCTGCTCTGCATGCACCCCCCGGCACAACTCATGTTTCTCTCCGGACGGTACATTCAGCTGTGCTCTCAGGCATCCTGTCTCAAAACAGTGGGGAACCTTTGAGGGTGCCCCGTTATATCCGGAGCAGAGGATTCTTTTATCCTTGACAAGAACCGCTCCCACTTTTCTTCTTGTACAGGTGGAGCGCGTGGCTACAAGGTCGCAGATACCCATAAAATATTCATCCCAGGAGGGTCTGCCTGAAATTTGTGTGGCCACTTGTCTTTACTCCTTATGCATATATTGGATATTCTCTGCAGAGATCTTTTACTTTTTTTCCAGTTGCTTCAACTCTTGATTCATCATCAAGCACATCACAGATAAACCCTGCAATCATCTCTGCACACTCTTCCTTCATGAGCCTTGAGGTTACAAGGGGAAGCCCTATGCGGATGCCGCTTGTTACAAAAGGGCCTCTTTTTTCATTGGGAACACTGTTCTTGTTTACTACAATACCGGCTCTTCCCAGTCTCTCCTCAGCCTCTTTCCCTGAAATATCCCTTCCTGTAAAATCAACCAGGATCATGTGGTTGTCTGTACCGCCTGATACCAGGTTATACCCTTTTTCAAGCATGACATTGGAGAGGATTGACGCATTCCTGACCACCTGTTTCTGGTATGTTTTAAAGGCGTCCTGGCCGGCTTCCTTGAATGCTACAGCCTTTGCTGCAATAACATGCATCAGGGGTCCTCCCTGGATGCCGGGAAAAATCTGGGAGTCTATGGATTTTGCAAACTGCTCTGAAGAGAGAATCAGGCCGCCTCTTGGACCGCGCAGGGTTTTATGGGTTGTGGAGGTTATCACATCTGCGGCTCCGGCCGGGCTGGGATGAACTCCCCCTGCAACAAGCCCTGCAATGTGGGCCATGTCCACCATGAAAAGAGCGCCCACAGATTTTGCAATCCCTGAAAAACCCTTGAAATCAATGATCCTGGGATAGGCACTTGCCCCTGCAACAATTAATTTTGGCCTATGTTTTTTTGCAAGCGCTTCCACCTGGTTCAGGTCGATCATCTGGGTTGTCTCTGAAAGTCCGTAGTGGACAAAATGATAAAGCCTTCCGGAAAAACTGACACCTGCTCCATGGGTAAGATGTCCCCCATGGGAGAGGTCCATTGCAAGTACGGTATCCCCGGGGTTCAACAGGCTGAAATATACCGCCATGTTGGCACTGGAACCCGAGTGGGGCTGAACATTGGCATGATCAACACTGAACAGCTGTCTTGCCCGTCCCCTGGCCAGCTCCTCTGCCTTGTCCGCATAGCGGCATCCGCCGTAATATCTTTTTGCAGGATACCCCTCTGCATACTTATTCGTCAGAATGGAGCCCTGGGCTTCCATGACAGCAGGACTTACAATATTTTCCGAGGCAATAAGGTTTAATTCATCTTCCTGGCGTGCAGATTCACTCTCTATTATCTTTGCCATTTCAGGGTCTGCACCGGCAATACGCTCCATTTAAACACCTCCCGTCAGGCAGGCTGCCCTGGGCAGCATGTCATGACATCTATTCATCAATACTCTGGATTCTTTCAAGGTGACGACCGCCTTCAAACTCTGTATCAAGCCATGTCCGGACAAGTTCATACGCAAGGATATCACCGGTAACACGGCCGCCGAGAACAAGAATATTGGAATCATTATGCATCCGGCTCATTCTGGCGGAAAAAACATCAGAGCAGAGGGCTGCCCTGACATTGGCTGACCTGTTGGCAGCCATGGACATGCCAAGCCCGGTTCCGCACAGGAGGATACCCTTTAAAAACTCACCTTCAGATACGGCTCCTGCAACCTTTTTTGCATATTTCACATAATTGACCGATGCCTCACTTGAAGTGCCTGCATCTTCAACAAAATACCCTTTATTTAAAAGATAGGTTTTAATTTTCTCTTTTAATTCAAAGGCTGCGTGATCACTTCCTATTATAATGGATCTCTCTTTATCCAATTTACCTGCCTCTTTTAAGGGTTAAATCTGATTAGGCATCCAGATCATATTCAAGGCTCTGGTTATCTCTGAAATGTTGATCCTCTTTAAAACTTAGACCCTCTTTAAAACTTAGATTTGATAAAATCTATTGCATCCTGAACAGTAAGCAGTTTTTCAGCATCATCTTCATCAATCTCAATCTCAAAAATCTCTTCCATTGACATGACCAGCTCTACAATTGTCAATGAATCCGCTCCAAGATCCTCAATCAGGGAGGCTTCCGGAACAATATCCTCTATATCAATTTCAGGTATTTTCTGAGCAATTACTTTTTTTACTTTAGTTTCAACAGTCATTATTAAACCTGACTCCTTTAACTATTTATCCATCTGTTCTCAATATCCCCTACTCTTCATCAGCAGGATCATTTACATTTCTTCCCTTGTATGCGCCGCATTCAGGACAGGCTGTGTGGGGAAGCTTGGGTTCCTGGCACTCCGGGCATACACTCACGGTTGGTGTGCCTGTTTTGTAATGTGTTCTTCTTTTTCTTCCCCGTGCTTTAGAGCTTTTCTGCTTTGGTACTGCCATTGATCTCTCCTAAGTATACTATTTTATTTAAATTTTTATAATTAATCTCACATATATTAAACACACGTATTTACCTTAATTGTAACAGGGTGTCAAGAAATTTAAAATTGCCTGTTGCCTGTTGCATGTTTATGTGATACTTAAGGGCTCGATTTTACACAATATTTACAGCTCAATTTTATGAGCTGCCACCAAATAAAGGGGACAGAACTTTTTTTAACCACATTATCAGCAGCAATTCTGATTGAATCTCTTTTCCGGCTCTACACCATTGAGAGGCAGGATCTGACCCTGACTTCACCAGAGGCTGAAAAAGAGAATTTACTATTTTTTGGAGAACAGATGAATACAATAATAACACGCTTCCCACCCTCCCCCACGGGATATCTTCACATCGGCGGAGCAAGAACAGCTCTTTTTAACTGGCTTTATGCAAGAAAAACCAATGGCAGATTTGTCTTGAGAATTGAAGACACAGACGCTGCAAGATCCACAGAAGAGTCTGTGGATGCGATCCTGGAATCCATGAAATGGCTTGGAATTGACTGGGATGAAGGTCCCTATTTCCAGACACAGCGATATGATATTTATGATGAATATATAGAAAAACTGATAGATTCAGGCGCTGCCTACCACTGCTCCTGTACCCCGGATGACGTAACAGCCATGAGAGAAGAGGCAAAGGCAAAGGGCCTCAAACCGATGTATAACGGCAGATGCAGGACCAGGAATCTTGAAAAAGCAGATAACACGGTTGTCCGCCTGAAAACCCCTGACACCGGCGTCACAATTGTAAAGGATATTGTCAAGGGAGACACTGCATTCCAGAATGCTGAAATCGATGATTTCATTATCCGGAGAAGCGACGGGTCTGCAATGTATAACCTGGCTGTTGTGATTGATGATTTAACCATGGGCATCAATACCATCATCAGGGGGGATGACCACCTGATCAACACGCCCAAACAGATGCTGATATACCAGGCACTGGGAGCAGACCTGCCGGTTTTCGGTCATGTGCCCATGGTGCTTGGATCAGACAAGGCACGGCTGAGCAAACGCCACGGTGCCATGTCTGTAAGTGAATATAAAAACATGGGATTCCTGCCCGATGCCATGATAAACTACCTTGTCCGCCTTGGCTGGTCCCATGGCGACCAGGAGTTTTTCACACGGGATGAGCTGATAGCAAAATTTGACCTGGAGCACCTTGGCCGCTCAGCTTCCATGTTTGACACAGACAAGCTTCTCTCCCTCAATTCAAAGCATATTCAGGCTGCAGATCCGGAAACACTTGCCGGCCATCTCCTGTTCCACCTGGAGAAGCTGGGGATTAAGGCTGCCAATGACGCTTTCACAAGAGGGGTGATTGAAACCCTGCAGTCCAGGAGTAAAACCCTTGTTGACATGGCAGATGCTGCTGCTTTTTATTACAGGGATGAGATTGAGTTTGATGAAAAGGCTGCTGCTAAATTCCTCACCCCGGAGATACGGGAGATGCTCGAAAAATCAGCCCGCTATATTGAAGAGATCAAAACATTTTCACAGGAAGAGCTTGAAAATATCTTCAAACAGGTAATGGAGGAGACCGGTCTTAAATTCGGCAAGATTGCCCAGCCTGTCCGGGTTGCCATTACCGGCACCACAACAAGTCCCGGTATTTTTGAAATGCTCCTTGCCCTTGGAAAAAAGAAAACAGTCCAGCGCATTAAAGCAGCAGTAAAACATATCACTTCAGCATAAGCCGCCAGAACAAAAAA
>CAZWSL010000050.1:20545-22353 GCA_964636495.1 uncultured Desulfobacula sp.
TTTTCAAGCCCCTGGTTGATGATCTCCGGCTCATCCATATCCAGCATGGCCTTTACACCACTCCTGTCATTCTCCTCTCTCACCCACCTGACTGCTTTTTCTCCCACGCCTGCAGAGGTAAACCCGAAATCAGGACCATAGTGTGTCATGTCTGTGGAACCGATGATCCTGATATTTCTGGACACACCTTTTGCCTCCTCGGCAGCCATGGACCCGATAACAGATGCAAAAAAAGAGGGCGCCACCCCGCATACAACAATTTTTGCATCAGGAAAAAAATACTTTATAAACGGATACTGCAGCTCAAATGTATTTTCATCGGGAAATTTTCCAGGTGCTCTTCTTCTGATCCCCACACCTGACGTTATCCTGTCAACCAGCTCCCTGTCCACTTCAATATCTCCAAAAGGGGTTTCAACAGCACCATGGGTTAAAATAAACGGTTCAGACTGCCTGTGCATATGTGCGCCAAAAAGGATAATGGTATCAACCGTCTCATCTGATGCAAGATTTGATATGACCCTGCATGCTATGGAGCCCGAGTAGTACCAGCCGGCATGGGGAACAATACCGCCCAGAAAACTATTGTTCTGCAGTCCGCCCCCCCCCTCTTTTAAAAACCTCTCTATGGAATATTTACACTCCCGTGCATCAGAAGGATACCAGGAACCTGCATAAGCCATTTTTTTTATTTCCATCTCTCACCTCTTTTCATGACATGAGGTCACGCTTTTTTTATCTTCTCCCCGACCTTGTCTTTCAGCCACTCAATCCATGGTTCAAATCCTTCCCCTGTTTTTGCAGAAAGCTCAAACACAGGCATGCTGGGATGAACCTTTCTCATATTATCCACAGCAAGCCCGGCATCAAAATCAAGATACGGCAGAAGATCATTCTTGTTTAAGATCGCCATGTCCGCCACCTGGAACATGAGAGGATATTTTAACGGTTTATCTTCACCCTCGGTTACACTCAGCACAACAGCCCTTGCATCCTCCCCTATATCAAATTCTGCAGGACAGACAAGATTGCCTATATTCTCCACAACCAGCAGGTCAAGATCTTCCACATTCAGTTTTTTTGCTGATTCAAGGATGAGGTTGGCCTCAAGGTGGCAGTCTCCTCCAAACTTGTCTGTATTGATCTGCTCTGCCCTGACACCTGTCTTTTCAAGCCGCTTTGCATCATTATCCGTGCAGATATCCCCTACAATCACCCCTGTCCTGATCCCGGGTATAATCTGCTCAAAGGTCCTGCACAAAGTCTGGGTTTTACCCGAACCCGGAGAAGACATCATGTTCAGGACAAATACATTGTTATCCCTGAAATACTTCCTGTTGATGTCAGCCTGGTTATCATTGGCCTCAAGTACATTTTTCTGTATATCTATTTCCACTTTACCTCCATATATTTTTTCTTATCAGGTTGCATTAATATCTGTTTCATGTAATATCAAATTGTCACTTTACTTCCATCACCTGTCATGTAAGTAATGTAAGTAAAGAGGCGGAGCTATTCTTAAAAATCAAGCGGACTTTTCAACTCCTTTTTAGTCTGTGACGGAACCGTGTGTGTGTAAATCATAGTGGTTCTCACATCACTGTGCCCCAGCATCTGCTGAATGGTACGTATATCATAGTTTTCCTGCAGCAGATGACTTGCAAAACTGTGCCGGAACGTATGAGCTGTTGCCCGTTTAGACAACTGTGCCCTGTTAACAGCAGATTTAATTGCTTTCTGCACATGTGTTATATGCAGATGAGAACGTCTGAATTCTTTTTTTTCAGCCACCCAGGTCAACTCTTTAG
>CAZWSL010000051.1:0-21821 GCA_964636495.1 uncultured Desulfobacula sp.
CTAATACATTCTACACAAAAAACAGAGCGGCTGATTGGCACTGCTGGCAGGAATAAAGAGACAAGACTTTATGAATAGTGATCAAACTCAAATCATTGAATTTAATAATTCAAAACACAGAAAGCAGGTTATTGATCTTTGGCAGACTGTGTTCGGTTATGAAGCAGCACATAATTCACCGGAAGTGGTAATTGACCGGAAGTTAAAAAATAAAGACAGCCTTTTTTTTGTGGCAGAAAATAACCACAAAATCATAGGCACTGTCATGGCTGGATATGATGGCCACAGAGGGTGGATTTATTCAATTGCAGTTCATCCAGAATGTAGAAAACAAGGTATTGGTTCCAACTTGCTTTCATTTGCTCAGAGCAAATTGGAAGATCTTGGATGTTTAAAAATCAATCTCCAAATAATGGAAGGCAATGAATCAGTGCAGAAATTCTATTTAGCAAATGGATATTCAGTTGAACAACGAGTGAGCATGGGCAAAAAGCTTTATTGATGCTCAGAACGGTGATATTCATGGAAATGAATTTTCTGGTTTTGCAGTTCGAATCAGCTTATTTTTAAAAGCGTTGCATTGCCTAAATACTATTTCAGGAGGTCATGGTGAATAAAGAAGAATTTATCATTACTGCTGATCAGCGGTTAAATGAAAAGGAATTGGACTTGGATGTATTTAATTTCCCTATCGCAATATTCTCATTTTTCAAATCAATGGCAGATGTTAAAGCTTGGGAAAAACAGGCCGATCGCTTTAATGCAAGGAGAATTAACCACCCTGAGAGTGATGATTCACGCCTGCATTGGGGAAAGGTCATCCAATGGCCGATATCGATTTGGAATATTGAAGATACTGGAATCCCAATAGTGTTTGTTGGTCCTGTTCTTGGCGGTCCGTGGGTTGCCATGGCACTGGAAGAACTTAAGGTTCTTGGATTAAAATATGCAATTGGAATTGGAGCCTGCGGCAGTTTTTCTGAAAGACTTCAAATAGATGATATTGTCATAGCCGACAATGCTGTAATCTCCGATGGAACATCCAAAGAGTACTCAAATGATTCACATGTTCAACCTGCCCGGCGACTCCTCCAGCTGGTTGAAGAGATATTCAATCGTGAAAATCAAGAATTTAAAAAAGCCTGTGTCTGGACAACAGATGCTCTTTACCGTGAGTCCATAGCAAAAATGACATTTTGGAGAGAACAGGGATCTGAATGTGTCAACCTTGAAACTGGCACATTCTATACAGTAGCAAAAGAATTAGATATTGAGTCTGTTTATTTTGGCTTCATACTTGACCTTATTCATACAGAAAAATGGACTGGGTGGGGAGGCCTGGATGATGAGCTGGAAGGGAAAACAGTCAATGTGAAATCAAATTTGGATTTAATTGAGGACCTTGCGGTAATAATTGCAAAAGAGATCAAATTCAATGATTCTTTCAATTCAGCTTAATAATCACACATTAAATAGATGCAGTGGGCAGCCACTCACATTCTGCGGCCTGTTGTTGCCCGGTGTTTAGCAGGGCTTTTACCGTATCTGTCACGTTCTGTGTGGGCCGTTAAAGAGCACGCGTTAATTCTAAATTTTTTCACTAAAAACAATATTTTTTATAGTTTTTGTACCAGGAATTCTTCTTCTGTATATTCCAAAAAAAATATCCTGTTTGACGAATTTTTAAAAAATATGTATTTTTATAAAGAAAAGTAAAACAAAATAAGGGCTTTATTATTTTTTATTAGGTTTTAATAAAAGCAATTCTTGAGTTTTATGGTACAGGTAAAGTCATATAAGGCAGGCTTGGATATCGGTTCCACAACTGCAAAGATTGTTCTGCTGGATTCCAGTGATACTCTTGTTTTTTCAAACTATAAACGTCACCATGTAAAAATTTACGCCACCATTAAATCCTTTTTACAAGATCTGCTGGATCAGGAAGGCGATTGCCTTCTTGCAATGAAGCTGACCGGATCAGCCGGTTTGGGGGTTTCAAAAAATCTCAACATTGCCTTTATACAGGAAGTAATCGCCACACATGAGTTTATAAAAAAAAAGTATACAGATGTCAAAACTGCCATGGATATTGGCGGTGAAGATTCCAAAATTATTTTTTTGAACAGGGATAAAACACCGGATATCCGCATGAACGGTAGCTGTGCTGGCGGGACAGGCAGTTTCATCGATCAGATGGCCACTTTATTCAATATTACCCCGCTTCAGTTGAATGATCTGGCAGGATCCTACGATCATATATATCCTGTGGCATCCAGGTGCGGGGTGTTTGCCAAAACAGATGTCCAGAACATGTTCAGCAGGAACATTCCCCACAAAGATATTGCTGCCTCCATTTTTCATGCTGTTGCGGTTCAATGTATCACTACCCTTGCCAGGGGTAAAAAAATAAAGTCAAAGATATTGTTGTGCGGGGGGGTATTAACGTTTCTGCCCCAGCTTGTAAACATGTTTTTAAAGGTATTGAAGCTGTCTGATACTGATATCGTGATGCCTGAAAAATCTGAATTGATTCCGGCAATGGGGACTGCCCTTTTTGAAAGATATCCAGCCAGGCCTGTATCGGCCTTGCAGCTCATGGAACGGGTGGATAAAATGCTTATGAAAACAGAATCTGCAAGGGATAGACTGGCCCCTTTGTTCAAGAGCCCCCGGCATTTTAGAGACTGGCAGAAAAAAAAGCGTACCATACCCGTTAAAACAACCGCCATTAAGACCTATAAAGGAAAAGAGTGTTTTCTGGGGATTGATTCAGGTTCAACCACCACAAAAATAGTCATTACCGGAAAACAGAAACAGATCCTCTATTCCTGGTATAAGGATAACAATGGGAATCCCATCAAAACGGTGATTGAAGGATTGATCGGGTTTAGAACACAGGTGGAAAAATTCAATCCGGGACTGACGATTGTTGAAAGTTCCGTAGCAGGATATGGTGAGGATCTCGTCAAGGCTGCATTTAATATCAACCAGGGTATCGTTGAAACTGTTGCCCATTATACTGCGGCACGATTTACCGATCCAAAGGTCTCCTTTATCCTGGATATCGGCGGCCAGGATATGAAAGCAGTTTTCATTGACCAGGGGGTCATCAGCCGGATTGAGCTTAACGAAGCCTGCTCTTCAGGTTGCGGTTCTTTTCTTTCAACACTTGCCAGTTCTTTAAATTATAGTATTGAGGAATTCGCATACCTTGCCTGTCATGCAACAGCTCCCTGCGATCTGGGCACCCGGTGTACCGTATTCATGAATTCAAAGATAAAGCAGGCTTTCCGGGAAAATGCATCTGTGGAGAATATCAGTGCGGGATTATCCTGGTCTGTCATCAAAAATTGTCTTTTTAAAGTTCTTAAATTTCATACCATGTCTGAAATAGGGGATCATATTGTATTACAGGGGGGGGCTTTTAAAAATGCTTCCATTGTCCGTGTCATGGAACTGATGACGGGAAAGTCTGTGAAATTATCCCAGGCCCCTGAACTGATGGGGGCATTTGGGGCAGCGCTTTTTTCCCAGCAGGCCCACAGGAAGGGTTCCGGACATGACACCGGTTTTTTTCCGCTTCGGGATATAGAGGAGGTTGAAAATTATGAAACAGGCCAGGTTGCCTGTAAAGGGTGTGAAAATACCTGCAGGGTCACCCGGTATGTGTTTCCCGGGGGACGTCTCTTTTATTCGGGCAATAAGTGTGAAAAATATTTTTCAGCAAAAGGGGAGAGCAAACATAAAGCTTTTGATTTTATAACATATAAAAATAATCTTATGTTCAATCGGAACATGTCTCCCCATGATGATCCGGTCATGACCCTGGGGATACCCAGAGGCCTTAATTTTTATGAGAATTTTGTTTTCTGGCAGACGCTGTTTAACGGTTGCAGGATTAATGTCCGGCTGTCATCACCCTCCACTGTCAGTCTGGGAGAAAAGGGTATGAAAACCGTGATGGCGGATAATATCTGCTTTCCTGCCAAGCTGATGCATGGCCATATTTTTGATCTGGCTGAAAAAGGAGTGGACAGGATTTTTTATCCCATGGTGGTATATGAGAAAAAAGATTTTGAACAGGCGTTGAATGCATATAACTGCCCCATTGTCACCGGATATCCAGATGTGATCGAGAGTGCTGTAAATCCGGAAAAGAGGTTTGGTATTCCCCTGGATAAGCCCCTGGTCACCTTTAATGATGAAGCTCTGTTGAGAAAGGCGTGTGTGGCCTACCTGAACCGGTTTAATATCGGTAAGGCCGCCATTGATAAAGCGTTTCATACGGCCCTTGCTGCACAGGCAAAGGTAAAACAGCAGATCCGGTCCATGGCATCAAGGATAATAAATCAAGCCTGGAAAAACAATTCCCTTCTTATTGTTCTGGCTGGAAGACCTTATCACGCAGATGGTTTGATTAATCACAAGATTCATGAAATTTTATCAGGACTCGGTGCAGAAATGATCACCGAGGATGCACTTATACCTGAAGAAGGCGCGTTAGAAGATGTCCAGGTTGTGACCCAGTGGTCCTATCCCAACAGAATTTACGCCGCAGCTAAATGGGTAGCACGAAAACCAGACAATTTTCAAATGGTACAGTTGAATTCCTTTGGCTGCGGTCCGGATGCCGTGGTCATTGACGAGGTAAGACAGATTCTAAGAACAGGGCATAAGAACCATACCCTGATAAAAGTGGATGAGATATCAAGTCCCGGGTCTGTACGCTTAAGATTACGTTCAATGATAGGATCTCTGGGGGGGCAAAAAAGGATTTCAGACCCCGGGCATGTATCAAGGAAACCCTTTGTGCCTTTTTTAAAACACGATAAAAAAAGAACCATCTGGGCGCCATTTTTTTCACAGGACTATTCTGCTTATCTGCCGGCAATATTCAAGAATGCAGGATATGAGTTTGTTATTCTTCCAAAACCGGATCGGGAATCCGTCAACCTTGGGCTTCAATATGCCAGCAATGATATCTGCTATCCTGGTACGATCCTCATTGGGGATATCATAAAAGCACTTCAGAAAAAACAGTATCATGCTGGAGATATCGCCATCGGGATTACGCAGACCTGGGGGCAGTGCCGTGCATCCAGTTATCTTTCCCTGATCAGAAAGGCGATGATTGAAGCGGGATTCGACGATATCCCAATCATTTCCATCACGTCTTCCCAAGGAGGATTGAATCAGCCCGGGTTTCACATCAACTGGTTGAGGAAGATCCGGATATTGCTGATAGGCACCCTGTTTGCCGATAGTATCGCGAAAATGTACTACGCAACCGTTTCCCGGGAAAAAACAAAGGGTTTAAGCCAGAGGGTAAGACAGCACTATATGAAGAGGGTAAACAGCTGTATTGTTTCAAATAATTATTCCGGAATTTTCAGGCTGCTGGAAAAAGCAGTCGGTGAGTTTAACGAAATCCCGGTAGATAAAAAAGATATGCCGAGAATGGGAATTGTGGGAGAGATCTATGTGAAATACAATTATTTTTCAAATCAGAATCTGGTTCACTGGCTGATCAGGCAGGGTATTGAACCTGTGCTGCCCCCCATTGTGGACTATTTTATTCAGGATCTTATTAATTATAAAGCAAATATCAAGGCGAATATACGGCGCAGGAAATTAGCAGATCTCATCGGCATTGGCCTTGAACGCCTTGTCATGACAACCCATACGAAATTCAACACCATATTTTCAAAATTCAAATATGGTCTGCCGTTTGAGGATATCAATGCAGTGGCACAGCGAGCCTCTAAAATCCTTAGCCTGACCCATCAATTCGGAGAAGGGTGGCTTGTACCGGGGGAAATTGCCATGTTCGCAGAGCAGGGCATCCGCCATGTCATCAGCCTTCAGCCCTTTGGCTGTATTGCCAATCATGTTATTTCCAAAGGAGTGGAAAACAAAATTGAGGCGTTATACCCTGAGATAAATCTTTATTCCCTGGATTTTGATGCAGGTACGAGTGAGGCCAACCTGAGAAACCGGCTGCATTTTATGATTGAACATTTATAAGGTTTGAATCACTGTCTTTTCAATCAAGCGAGACCTTTGCATAACGCCCACTTTTGTCCAATTGCTGCAGAAGATGAAAATGAACATTATTCAAAGGTCTCCAAGCAGACTATCGTTTGCCTGATCGGTGCACGGCGCCAGTCAGCACTGCGATGAAGAGGGAAAACAGAGAAAAAGCAGGGACACGGATGAAAAAGAAAACCATTATGGGGTTAAACCCAATGAAAGTGCTGTTTGCCATGGAATATGTTCTCCAGGGGCTGGCAAACCCTTTTCAGGGTATTACCTATCATTCGTTTTTCAAACATTTCCATTTCACCTACGGCATGACTGAGGCAGCCACCCAGGTTTTTTTCTCAAAATCCTACCTGGCATGGAGCTTTAAACCGATTATCGGTTTTTTCATGGATGCCTATGGGAAAACAAGAATCGTTCTGATTTTTCTCTTGCTTTCCGGTGCCGGTCTCTATCTTCTGATTCCATTTGTGGATACGTCTGCCCTGGTTTTCTTCTGGATGATGTTTGCCTTGTCGGTCATGTTTGCCGGCACGGATGTGGCCGTGGACCGGGCCACTATTATTACAGGAAGTGAAGAGTCAAAGAGCCGGGGGAAATCAAAGGCGGCGACCGTTGGAATCAACCAGGCCATCTGCTGGGCAGCCATATATGGTACCAGTATTATTGCAGCTTTTTCAGGCGGCTGGATTGCTGATAATGTTAAAATAAATGTCTTATTAATATCATTGGCGATCATACCGGCCGTGGTTTTACTTGTGGTATTCCGGCTGCCAAAGGATACTGCTCCGTCAATCCCGTTAGGAAAATCTGTTGCAAATTTCTGGAAAGGGTTGAATACCGGCCCTGTGCTCTGGATCATACTCTTTTATTTCCTGTTCCATTTCCAGCCGGCCATGGGAGCACTCTGGACAAATTATCTGATCACTCAAATCAAATTTACCCAGACCCAGATCGGATATGCTGAGAGTGTGGCCTATTTCGGGTATTTTATCGGTGTTCTGGTATTTGCATGCTTTGGGATTAAGTGGCAGGACAGACTGGGGTTTCGCAGACTATTCAAAGTGTTCATCCTGTTGAGTATCTGTGTAAATCTGACCCAGTACCTGATGGTGGAACCCTGGTTTTCAAGGGTCACCAATACCATCTCAACCTGGCTGCCCGGATGTGAACTGGGAACAGTCCGCTGGGTGTATTTCGCAGGATACAGCTTTTTGTCCGGTATTCTCATATCCCTGATACGGATGTCCACATTCAGCCTGGTGGGTGCGGTTATTCCGGTTGCAGCAGCAGGATCGCTCTTTGCCGGATTCATGTCAGTTGCAAACCTGGCCTACTCATTCTCCTATGCCAGCGGCGCATGGTTATATGAAAATGGCATGAGATCTGATATGTTAAGAGCATTTCAAAGCAGCCTGTTCAATATTCCGGCAACCAGTTCGGATAAGATGTCCATTGCCCTTTTAATACTTATTGGCTCCCTCACCTACCTGTTAAGCTTCCTGGCTGTGCACATGCTTCCGGATAAGAGCCAGACACAGGCTGTCCGGGAAAGAGAGGATTCCCTGGATTCTCCTGACCGGTACAGGGAGCTGGGCTCCGGGTTCCTGAAGCTGGTAGACAGGGTGAGTCTGGTTGCCGGCATAGCAATATTCTGCCTGTTAAACCTTATGGCTGGAATTGATATTCTTGCAGGCAGTATCCTGACGTTTCTGGGAATCGCTTTTCTGCGCAAGGTGTTTCTTGACTGGCGGTATAATCACTCTCTTTGAAATCATGGATAAAACAGTAAAATACATTCTGCTTTTATATAAAATTTTTAAACCGTTTTCCAACGGTAGAATCGCTGGCATGTGCTGATTTAAACAAAGTCCTGAAAGCGTGGGAGGGAATGGGTTATTATGCCCGGGCCAGGAATCTGCATAAATCCGCTAAAATAATTTTAAATGAGTATGACGGTGTTATACCGGATGATAAAGATTTTTTTTTAAAACTGCCCGGCGTAGGAGAATATATTGCTTCAGCAGTTCTCAGTATGGCATTTGGACACCCCCATGTTGTGGTGGATGGAAATGTGAAACGTGTTCTGGCCCGGCTCTTTCGAATTGATTCACCTGTCAATCAGCCCAGGCATCATATTATTTTCAAACAAAAAGCCACCCGGTTGATGGGAAAAGCGGATCCTGCGATCTTTAATCAGGCGGTTATGGAACTTGGAGCCCTGATATGCAGGCCTAAAAAACCGGATTGTAAACAGTGTCCAATTCATCAGAATTGTTTTGTGTTTTTACATAATATG
Organism: uncultured Desulfobacula sp.; assembly: GCA_964636495.1. GTDB lineage: Bacteria > Desulfobacterota > Desulfobacteria > Desulfobacterales > Desulfobacteraceae > Desulfobacula. The sequence continues at coordinate 8,339 of CAZWSL010000051.1, forward strand.
ACAGATCAATTTCCCAAGCGGGTTAAACCCAAACCAGTTCCCACCTATAAAATTGCCGTTGGTGTTGTAAGGCATGAAAATAAAATGCAGGACAAAGAGGAATAGATAAAATGTTTGAAAATATTAAAGCGGCTAAAATGAGGCTGAAGGGAGTTGCAAACATAACTCCTGTTTTTACTTCCAGAACCTTAAATGAAATACTTGGGGCTGAAATCTATTTTAAATGTGAAAACTTTCAGCGCATGGGTGCTTTTAAATTTCGAGGAGCATATAATTGTATTTCACAACTGTCTGATTCAGAAAAGGCAAAGGGTGTTGTTACGTTTTCTTCAGGAAATCATGCCCAGGCTGTTGCTCTGGTGGGCAGGATGCTGAATATTAAGACGACTGTTATCATGCCGGATAACGCACCGGCAACCAAGCTCGAAGCCTCAAAGGAGTATGGCACAACCGTTGTGCAGTATGATCCCAAAACCGGGTCTCGTAAAGAGATTGCCAGGGAATTTGTTGAAAGTAAGGGTTATTCCCTGATTCCGCCGTTCGATCACCCTGACATTATCGCGGGTCAGGGTACAGCAGTTATGGAGATGCTGGAAGAAACAGGAAGCCTGGACCTGCTTCTGGTTCCCTGTGGTGGGGGTGGACTGCTGAGTGGTTCGGCAATTGCTGCCAAAGGAATGTTTCCTGCCTGTCAAGTGACAGGCATAGAGCCGGAACTGGGAGATGATGGAACAAAATCATTTTATTCAAAGGTGCTGCACAGAATAAAAACACCTGACACTATTGCTGACGGAACCCGTACATCATCACTTGGTGATATAACCTTTCCCCTGATTTTAGACTATGTAGATGAAATGAGAACAGTACCTGAACAAGCCATCATGGAAGCTGTACAATTCCTGTTTTATCGAATGAAGATTGTTGTAGAACCTTCTGGCGCCTTGGGCCTGGCTGCCTTGCTGAGCAGCGCTGTCATTCCGAGAGGGCGTATCGGTGTTTTACTCAGTGGTGGAAACATAGACGCCAACACAATCAATACGATACTCAATGCTGAATTTGAAAAGAACACATGACAAAATGCATCAAGTTGGATATTTTTTACCTGCTGAGTTCCCAAAAATTCTGCTTATGCACGGATTCAGCGATCAATATAAACCGGAGTTTTATGTTGCTTATCAAGATATGAGATATAAAGGAGAATCATAATATGAATCAGACCATTGACTTGCTTAAAAACCATCGCTCGATTCGAAAATTCAGAAAAGAGCCCGTCAGTAATGAAAAAGTTCTTGCGATTATTGAGGCTGCCGGTAAAGCAGCAACATCAAATTTTATTCAGGCATACAGTGTCATTCGCGTCACAGACAGGCAGAACCGGAAGCAGATTGCTGAGCTTTCCGGTTCTCAAACCTGGGTTGAAACAAGTCCACTCTTTATCGTATTCTGCGCTGACTTGAAAAGATCACAGAATGCCTGCTTTCTTGAAAATAAAGAGATGATGTCCGGCTTTACCGAACAGTTTATTATAGCCACTGTGGATGTATCTCTTGCTGCTCAGAATGCAATGACAGCAGCAGAATCGATGGGTCTTGGAGGTGTTTTTATTGGCGGTATACGCAATGATCCGGAAAAAGTATGTGAGCTGCTAAAGATTCCTGATCATGTTTATCCTGTTTTCGGGATGTGCCTGGGATATCCAGATGAAAAACCGGAACAGAAACCCAGACTGCCGGTTAGTGTGATTTTGAAAGAAGAGTATTACCATGAGGATCAAATGGATCTGAAAAGATACAACAAAACCTGCAGTGACTATTATCAAAACCGTTCCAAAGGTTCAAGAAAAGAGACATGGACACGGCAGATATCCGATATGATGAGTGTGCCGGCACGTCCTCACATGAAAGCGTTTCTTGAAAAAAAAGGTTTTGGAATTAAATAGAATAAAAATGCACTCGGTTTTAGCGGTGATTTCAGGGACAGCCGGTGTGAAACCTTTGAATAATGGCAATTCTGAAAATCGAGTTCTTATAAAATCAGTGAATTACAACCGTAAAATTTGTAAAAACCAGGGTTATTCAAAGCTCTCAGTATATGAGTTGTAAATAGGATTTTCATATGGAAAAAGACACACTCATAGACAAGTATTTACGCCATTACACTTTTAATGAGTACCATGAAATAGTTGTAGATTCTCCAATTGAAAATGCCTTTAACGTTGCCACTGACTTTGATCTTTCAAAATCCAGAACAATCGCATGGCTGTTCAAAATCAGAGGATTACCAACAAAAAGATTGAATTTAAAGGATTTTATCGATGATATGGGTTTTACAAATCTTGAAAGAAATGCCCCGTATGAAAATTTAATCGGTTTCTGGGCAAGATTAAAAATTGCTCCAGTACCAGACTATGAAAATTTCATAAACAATTCTATTTCACCATGGATCAAAGTTGTCTGGAATTTTCAGTGTGTAGCATTGGGAGAGAATAAAACCAGAGTCAGCACAGAAACCAGAGTGTTGTGTGTTGCACCTTTTACCCGAATAACATTCCGCCTCTACTGGTTAATCATTAAACCTTTCAGCGGATTAATCCGGAAAAAGATGCTTAAAATCATTAAAGAAGATTCAGAAACCAGGCAGCAGAGGGCTGAGCAGGTTTCTGCAGGAGAATCATATGAGTCGAAAAAATAATCGTGTATGTCCGGTTGAAAGGGCCGGCCGTCTTGACAACCCCATGAGAAGACTGCTGCAGAATCCCAGGAAAATAGTGGCGCCATATATTGAAAATGGGATGACTGTTTTAGATGTGGGGTGCGGTCCTGGATTCTTTTCTGTTGATATGGCTCAGATGGTGGGCCCGTCCGGACGGGTTATTGCATCTGATCTGCAGCAGGGTATGCTTCAGAAAGTCAGGGATAAAATCAAAGGGACACCATTAGAGGAGCGTATCATTCTGCATAAATGTGAAAGAAACAGCATAGATCTTGCACAGCCTGTTGATTTTATTCTGTTGTTTTATATGGTACATGAAGTCGTGGATAAAAAAGCGTTTTTTCATGAGATAGGTACAATTTTAAAACCAAATGGCCGGATTCTCATGGTAGAACCCCCTTTTCATGTGTCAAAATCAGCATTTAATAAATCAGTTGCGATTGCTAAAAATGTCGGATTTATTGATATGAAAGGACCGAAAGTGTTTTTGAGTAAAAGTGTGGTTTTGAAAAAAGAGACAGAGACGCAGCTTGATCTGAAAAATTTTACTGAAAAGGCGGACTGAAAATGTCATATATTCGAAGAGCAGCCGCCAGAGGGTTAAAGCAGGGAGATTCTTTTTCCATCTCACGTACGTTCAGTGAAAAAGAGATGATTCAGTTTGCTCAAGTTTCCAGGGATTATAATCCAGTACATTTTGACCAGCGCTTTGCAGCAGTGAAAAAGTTTGACAATTGTATCTGCCATGGTCTTCTGGTGGGATCCATGATTACAGAAATCGGAGGACAGATCGGATGGCTGGCTTCTGGAATGAATTTCAGGTTTATCAGACCGGTCTATTTTAAAGATACTGTCACCTGCGATTTTACCATTACCAAAATGGATAAAAAAGGCCGGGCAGAAGCCGTGGCATGCTTTATCAACCAGAAGGGCGCAAAAGTTCTGGAAGGCACGCTGACAGGCATTGTGCCAGGTGAACAGGAACAGCAGGTCTTAAAGGAGATGATGCTTGAAGGAGATCTCACTAACAAGGCTGGCAGGTAATAATCAAATGGTGGATAAATTTTTAATCTGAAACTGGATTGTATTTTTTATATTTGATCTGGTTTATGCTATAGATACAGAACAATAATGAAAAATCAGGATATTTTATGGTCATGGGTACCGGAATGAAGACATTAATGCGGCAGCGGGAAAGAAAACTGCATATTGCAAGGGGTTTCATGACGGATAATACTGCGGATTTTTAGAGTGATGCTCGGAATCTTTACACTGAAATTGTTATAAAAGGAGGAAATATGAAAATTCTTGTTCTTTACTATTCCAAAGGAGGAAATACCAGAAAACTTGCCAAGGCTGTACTTGAGGGAGTAGACAGCATACAGGGAGCAGAGGGTGTGCTAAAGGACACCAGCCATGTGACAAAAGAAGATTTTATTGAAGCCAGCGGAGTTGTTGCAGGATCTCCGGTTTATTTTGGAACCATGGCGGCAGAGTTAAAAGCTGTGCTGGATGGTTTTGTGAGTACCAGAAGAAAAATGGAAGGAAAGGTAGGTGCGGCTTTTACCACATCAGGGGACCCGACAGGCGGAAAAGAAACCACCATGATGTCAATCATCCAGGCACTTTTAATATATGGAATGGTGATATCAGGGGATCCATTGTCAGCAACGGGACACTATGGTACGGCATGTGTTGGTGCTCCTGATGAAGCAACCTGTGAAAATGCCAGAAAACTGGGAGCAAGGGTTGCAGAACTTGCTTTAAAACTTGCAGACTGAGGGGTTCAGATAGGGATTCAGCAAAAATTGGATTATTGATCCTTGCAAAGGGAACATGGGACGGGCATGCAATCATTAAATATCCAAGATTTCTGTCTGAAGCACTGGAGCCGTCGCAAAATCATAAAATCAATTTAAGTGAAAACAGGCAGCAGATTCTTAAAATATGATAAAATAAAAAAACAAACAGATATCATTTGCATATTCCAGAGTATTCGGGCCGAAGAGTACATGATGCAAAGATATCAAGGAGTGAATTATGACACCATTGGATTCAAAATTTGTAAGAGGTCAATTCCCTGCATTTGAAGAGCCGTCATTAAATGGATGGGGCTTTTTTGAAAATGCCGGCGGATCCTACACCTGCCGGCAGGTAATTTCCTCTCTGAACGATTTTTATACACGCACCAAGGTCCAACCCTACTATAATTATCCTGCATCACAACAAGCTGGTGCGGCAATGGATGAGTCCTACAGCCGGCTGGCAGCATATCTGAATGTCAGTGAAGATGAAGTCCAGTTTGGTCCGTCAACCAGCCAGAATCTCTATGTTCTGGCTCAGGCTTTTCGAGAATTGTGGAATGATGGGGATGAAATCATCCTCTCCAATCAGGATCATGAGGCAAATGCCGGATTCTGGAGGCGCCTTGAAAAGAGTGGTATTGTGATAAAGGAGTGGTGCATTGATCCGGAGACAGGAATGTTGAATCCCGATCATCTCGATGCCATGCTGTCCCGTAAAACCAGGCTGCTGGCATTCCCTCACTGTTCCAATATCATCGGCCATGTCAATCCGGTGGCTGAAATAGCAGCCAAGGCAAAAAGTGCCGGCATCTGTGTTGTTGTGGACGGGGTGTCCTATGCCCCCCACGGTCTGCCGGACATTGGAATGCTGGGGGCGGATATATACCTATTTTCCCTTTACAAGACATGGGGTCCCCATCTCGGGCTCATGACCATTAAAAAAGAAATCATGGATGAGCTGCCCAACCAGGGTCACTTTTTTAATGAGAACATTTTTCAAAAAAAGATGATGCCGGCCGGCCCTGATCATGCCCAGATCGCGGCAGCTTCCGGTGTGACCCGCTATCTTGATACGGTTTATGATCACCATTTTTCCGGGATGGTTGACCAGGCAGAAAAAGGAAGAATGCTTAAAAAGCTGTTTCAGAATCATGAAAGAGTCCTGCTGACAGAGCTTCTGGAGTGGCTGCGACAGCGAGATGATATTGACATTGTTGGACCGGATGATCCGGAACTGCGGGTATCAACCGTATCAGTTATACCCAGAAAGAAATCAATTGATGAAGTCTTTGCAGTTCTGGCAGCAAAAAAACTGATGGCAGGGCAGGGACATTTTTACGGTGTCCGCCCGCTGATGGGAATGAATATTCCCGTTGATACCGGGGTTCTGCGATTATCATTTCTCCACTATACCATCAAGGATGAGATAAGCCGGCTTATTGACGGTTTGAGAGCTGCCCTGGATTAACACGATCTGCTTCTGCACGGTTACAGCGGTTTTGTTCCGGCAGTTCCGGGAATACTATTTTCATCAATCCGGGAAATAATTGTTGTGTCACATGGCCGGATATGGCAGAAAAAGCTTTTTAATCTTATTTTATGGAGAAATGTATGACAAGAGATTGGCAGAATGCGGTTCACGATCTATGGGGTCTCAGGGGCGGATTTACACAGCTTGACGGCGAGAGTGATCTGAATTTTCGAGTTGGTTCAACTCATGTTCTCAAAGTGATGCATGAAGGCTGCCCGGAAGATCTTGTGGAGATGCAGTGCAGTGCTCTTAATCATCTTTCCAGTCTGCCCCTGCCCTCTGTTGTGCCATCCCGAAAAGGCCGGCTCTTTGAAACCTGCAAAGATGAAAAAGGCAGGGACCGGATTCTCTGGATACTTGAAAACCTTGATGGAAGGGTCTGGGCTGAATTTAAACCCAAAACCCGTCATCTTATCCGCACACTCGGGGAAACCATCGGCAGCATTGATAAGGTCCTGAAACACTTTGATCATCCCGGACTTTACCGGAAATTTAAATGGCACCTGCCTTCTGGTAACTGGATTGAAGACAAGCTGGATATTATTGCTGATGCCGGCCGGCGGCAGATACTCAGACAGATTCTGGATGAATTTGCCGGAATCAGGAGAGATCTTGACAGCCTGCCAGTCCAGGCAGTTCACAATGATATCAATGATTACAATATTCTTGTGACCGGCAGTCTGCAGGATTCCCCCGGCATTTCAGGGATAATTGATCTTGGAGATATGTGCCTGGCCCCGGTGGTCTGCGATCTGGCCATTGCAGCAGCCTACATTGTACTGGGTCATGCAGAACCGGAAAATACGCTGGAAGATCTGGTACACGGTTTTCACACTGTTTATCCGCTGTCTGCCAGAGAGATAGATATGATCTGGCCGCTTTTACGCCTGCGCCTGGCTGTTTCTGTTGTAAATTCTACAATGATGGCCCGGGAAAAACCTGATGATCCCTATGTCCTGGTCTCCCAGGAACCTGCCTGGAAGTTTCTGATGTCCGGGAAAGTTGACCCGGATCTGATTACAGCCCGCCTGCGCGTTGCCTGTGGATCTGGTGTGAACGACAGTGAACAGCCGGTCATGGAGTGGCTGGATAAAAACCGCGGGAGCTTTGCACCGGTTTTAGACTGCTCCCTTGATTCTCTGCCACGTGTCAGTCTCTCCGTGGCTGACAGCATTCTGCCACAGAATCCATTTGATCTGACCGCTCATGAAGCTGCAGTTCTTGGTGTTGAATCCCGGGGATTCCATCTGGGATATTATGCAGAACCCCGTTTGATCTATACGGACAAGGCCTTTTACAAAGGGCCCTTTAAAGCCAGCAGCCGCAGAACAGTCCATATTGGTGTTGATATTTTTGCCCCTGCCGGCACAGGTGTTCATGCACCATTGAACGCCACAGTGGCAGCTGCTGAGAACCGGAAAGGAAATCTGGATTATGGCGGGCTTGTCATCCTTTGCCATGAAACCGATAACGGCGCGCTTTTTTTTACCCTGTACGGCCATCTGAATCATGGTTCGGTTAAAGGCCTAACTCTGGGACAGACAATCAAAAAAGGTGAGGTTTTTGGCGTGCTGGGCAATCAGCAGCAGAATGGAGGATGGGCCCCGCACCTGCATTTTCAGGCCAGCATGATCAGCAGTGATCCCAACTGGCCCGGTGCAGTGGATCCAGATGAAATTGATTTCTGGTCCAGGCTTTACCCCAATCCGGCAGCCATCCTGAATCTTGATGATGAACAACTTGCCTGCCTGCCACCCTCTAAAACAGCCGTACTGGCTGAACGAAAAACAAGATTCGGGCAGAACCTGAAACTGGCCTACAATGATCCTGTCATGTTTCTGCGCGGCTGGAAGACCCACCTGTTTGACGAGTGGGGAAGACCTTTTCTGGACAGCTATAATAATGTTCCCCATGTGGGGCATGCCCATCCCCGAATCCAGGCTGTATCTGCTGATCAGCTGCAGCGTATTAACAGCAACACCCGTTACCTTCATCCTGTCCAGACAGCTTTTGCACGGAAAATTGCTTCCTTTATGCCTGAAAAATTATCTGTCTGTTATTTTGTCAACTCAGGATCTGAAGCCAATGAGCTGTCTATACGTCTGGCCAGGGCATATTCCAGTGGCAGGGATATGATTACCCCGGATCATGGATATCACGGCAACACAACAGGCTGCATTGATATTTCGGCTTACAAGTTCAACGCCAGGGGAGGAGTCGGTCCATCGGACTGGGTTCATCTGGTTGAGGTGGCCGACGACTATCGCGGGCGCTTCAGGCGCGGGGAACCTGATATTGCACAAAGGTATGCAGACCTGGTGGATGAAGCCCTTGCCGGTATCAGGTCCAGGGGGGGGAAGCTTGCCGGATTTATTGCTGAGACATTTCCCAGTGTTGGTGGACAGATTATCCCGCCCAAAGGCTATCTGCCGGCTGTTTATGATAAAATCCGCAGAGCAGGCGGTGTCTGTATTGCCGATGAAGTACAGACCGGTCTGGGGCGGCTTGGCAACTATTTTTTCGGCTTTGAGCAGCAGGGGGCTGTTCCTGATATTGTGGTCCTGGGCAAACCCATTGGCAACGGCCATCCCCTGGGCGTTGTTGTCACAACAAAAGAGATTGCAGACTGTTTTGCAAGGGGGCCTGAGTTTTTCTCCACCTTTGGCGGTTCAACCCTTTCCTGCCGTGTGGGCCTTGAGATGCTGAATATTATTGAAGATGAGCAGTTGCAGAAAAATGCAAAACAGATGGGGGATAAACTTCTGGCAGGGCTGTACACGTTACAGGAAAAACATGAAATAGTGGGTGACGTCCGTGGTTACGGACTTTTCATCGGTCTGGATCTGGTTACAGACCGCTTAACCCGTGAACCCGGCACCACTCTTGCCGGATACGTTAAAAACCGAATGCGCGAGCATCGTATTCTGATGGGCAGCGAGGGCCCCTATGACAACATTTTAAAGATAAGACCGCCCATGACCATTGAGAAAGAAGATATTGACTACATTCTGGAGGTGATGGACAAGGTTCTGAATGAGGTTGAATTTTTAGCAGGAATTTAAACATATAGAGGAATAAATGTCAGGAAAAGTGAAAATAATTTTAAGTCTGATCTTGATCATCGGGATTCTGTTTTTATCTGGTCCAAGATATAAAATCACTACGCAGCTTCTCCCTGTGGAGCTGCCAGCAGATCTGGATGAGTATCTTAAGCAGTCTGAGGGAAAATTTTCTGATATGGTAGCAGGATCTGAAAAAACAATTATCTGGCAGGATTCAGCATTAAAAAAGAAAACCCGCTTCAGTATTGTTTATATTCACGGGTTTTCTGCCACCCGTCAGGAATTATCACCGGTCTGTGAAGAGCTGGCAAAAAAGATCGGGGCTAATCTGTTTCTGACACGTCTGACAGGTCATGGAAGAGGTGTGGAACCAATGGGCAGTGCAAAGGCAAATGAGTGGCTCAATGATGTCATTGAAGCAGTGGCAGTGGGAAAGCGTATTGGAGAGGAAGTTATTGTCATGGGTACCTCCACCGGTGCGACCCTGGCTGTCTGGGCAGCCATGCAGGAGGATCCTGTGAAAGATGCGGGGGCTTTAGTATTGATTTCTCCTAACTTTTATCCGGCAAATCCAGTTGCGAATATTGCATATTTCCCCTGGGGACTTCAGATAGGCAGGATGCTTATTGGTGACTACCGGGAGTGGGAGCCCAGAAATGAAAAGGAAGCAGCATTCTGGACCTGGCGATACCGGATTGAGGTTTTTTACGAAATGATGGGAGTGGTTGACCTGGTTGACAATATGGATTTAAGTAAGCTCAAACTGCCTGTACTGGTTATCCATTCAGATCGTGACCAGGTGATTGATGTTGAAAAACTCAAACGTAAGTATAAAGAGATTGGATCACCGGTTAAAAAAAGAGTGACTGTGAACCAGACCAGGGATGAGTGGGGCCATATTCTTGCAGGTGATATTATATCTCCGGAGACGACAGATAGTGTGGTCAGACAGATCGGGGAATTTTTTCAAATGATCAGTTTATCCCGTTAGAATGAATGGATACAGCGTGAAATGGGGAATTCCGGGAATATTAAACACGATTTTAAAAGAGAGGCAGGATGTTATCCATTGAAACCATTTTAACATTTTCTGCAGCATCAATTCTATTGGCGCTTGCACCGGGGCCTGACAATATTTTTGTATTAACACAGTCAGCTTTGCATGGAAAGTGGCCGGGGATTATTGTGATGCTCGGTTTATGCACCGGTCTGACAGTACATACCACAGCTGTCGCCCTTGGTGTTGCTATCATTTTTCAGACATCTGCGATTGCATTTTCAGCACTCAAGTTTACAGGTGCATGCTATCTTCTGTACCTTGCCTGGCTCTCCTTCAGAGCTGGTGCTGAAAGCATTAAAAGTGAATCCAATGGCTTTATCAATCACAGGAAACTGTATGTCCGAGGTATCATCATGAATATCGCCAACCCCAAGGTATCTGTATTTTTTCTGGCTTTTCTTCCCCAGTTTGCAGATCCGGCAAGGGGAGCTATTTCCATTCAGATGCTGATGCTTGGGGGGATATTTATATTGTCCACAATATTGGTTTTTGGTGGTATTGCCCTTGTTGGAGGCAGTCTTGGACAGTTCCTGAATCGATCTGAACGGACACAGAAAGTATTAAACAAGATTGCAGGTATTGTTTTTCTGGGCCTGGCACTGAAACTTGCAGCAGCAGAGAGATAGACAGATGCACATAAGGAAAAGATATGGATGAAAAAACCAGAAGAGAGAAACTATCAGAACATATTCAGCAGGATGCTTTTGCAAAATCACTCGGTGCATCGGTAAAAGTAGTAAAACCCGGTCACAGCAGGGTTTTTTTGACAATTACTGAAAAAATGACAAATTTTCACGGAACCACACATGGTGGAATTATTTTTTCCATCGGTGACATGGCGTTTGCAGCTGCCTGCAATTCCCATGGTAAAGTGGCTGTTGCCCTCAATGTCAGTATCTGTTATCTCAAACCCAGTTTTCCGGGTGACCAGCTGGTAGCTGAGGCAGAAGAAGTTTATAAGGGCAGAAAGACTGCACTATATGACATTAGAATTTATAATGAAAATACAGGTGAACTTATTGCCAGAAGTCAGGATCAGGCGTATTGTATGAATAAATGGATTATTGAAATGGAAGAATAAATCGTGGATTACATCGTAGTTTTTACAGGTATTTTTTAAAGACCATCAGGAGTATAAAGAGGAATCATGAAGAGAGAGAACACAATAGCTCATGCTGATGACCGTTTTGATATCACAAATTGCAGAACAATTATGAAAGCAGTTGTCACCACTGGCAATGGAGGTTATGAAAAACTTGAATACCGTGATGTTCCAGTACCAGAGATCGGATCAAATGAAGTGCTTTTGCAGGTCCTTGCTGCAGGAGTGAATAATACGGAAATAAATACCCGCCTCGGCTGGTACTCTTCCAAAGTAACTACAGGAACAGAAGATCTAACGACTGGTGAAAAAGAAAAAAAGGAGGCAGAAACAGAAGGTGACGGCGGTTGGAATGAGGCAACACCGTTTCCGTTCATCCAGGGTACAGATTGCTGTGGCCGGGTGGTTGACGCTGCAGCGGGATGCGATAAGAATCTTGTGGGAAGCCGTGTGCTGGTACGCTCCTGCATGCGAAGTTCAGGATGGAATTCACTGGAAAATATCTGGATGGCTTCTGATTTTGATGGTGCATTTGCACAATTTGTAAAAGTGCCTGCTACAGAGGTGTTCCCTGTGGATTGTGGATGGAGCGATGCCGAACTTGGTACGATTCCATGTGCCTATGGCACTGCTGAAAATATGCTTCACCGTGCAGGGGCGGCAGAGGGTGAACATGTGTTGATCACAGGAGCATCAGGAGGTGTCGGATCAGCAGCAGTACAGCTGGCAAAACGACGGGGTGCTGTTGTAACAGCAGTTGCAGGGAGATCAAAACTTGAAAAAGTACAGGCATTAGGTGCAGACCAGGTTATTGCCCGGGAAGAGAATATAATGGATCATCTTGGAGAAAAAACCATGGATATTGTTGTTGACAATGTTGCAGGGCCTGGTTTTGAGAGTATGCTGAAAATGTTGAAAAGAGGGGGACGATTTGTATCTTCTGGAGCCATTGGCGGCCCGATTGTGGAACTTGATATGCGGGACTTTTATTTAAAGGATCTGACACTGATCGGGTGCACTGCATGGGATGAGCCTGTATTCGGCAACCTTATTTCCTATATTGAAAAAGGAGAAATCAGGCCGGTGCTGGCAAAAACATTTCCCCTTGAAAAAATTGTCAAGGCACAATGTGAATTCCTGGAGAAAAAACATGTAGGCAAATTTGTTTTGATTCCACCTTCAATTTAAAGATATATATCAATTGCTGCCCTGGAAAAACTTATATCAATATTTAGAAAGTATATTAAGAGGTGTTTTATGCTTGGTGCTATTGCAGGAGATATTATCGGTTCTGTTTATGAGTGGAATAATATTAAAACCAAAGAGTTTAATCTCTTTACACCCTGGTCACGCTATACAGATGATACGGTGTTAACTGTTGCACTGGCAGATGCCATATTGACAAGAAAGAGCTATGGTGAAGTGATGAAAGCGTATTACCACCAATATCCAGGCGCCGGTTATGGAGGAACATTTGTAAAATGGGCCTCATCTGATGACACGACTCCATATAACAGCTGGGGCAACGGTTCGGCTATGAGAACCAGTCCGGTCGGCTATGCATATGCAACCCTTGAAGAAGTTTTAGCAAAGGCAGAGCATTTTGCCGGATTCACCCATAATCATCCAGAAGGAGTAAAGGGAGCCAAAGCAGTATCATCGGCAATATTCCTGGCAAGGAGTGGTTCATCAAAAAAAGAGATTAAATCCTTTATAACAGATACGATTGGATACGATTTGAGCAGGAGCCTGTCAGATATCAGGCCTGGTTACAGATTTGATGTTTCATGTCAGGGCAGTGTGCCGGAAGCCTTGACCGCATTTTTAGAGTCAGTTTCTTATGAGGACGCTGTCAGAAATGCAGTATCAATTGGGGGAGACAGTGATACCATAGCGTGTATAGCAGGTGGAATTGCTGAAGCATATTATGGAGAAGTACCTTCCGGTATCAGAAGGCAGGCCCTTGATATCCTTGACGAGAGACTTAAGCATATTGTGGCATCTTTTTACACAGATATCATAACTTCCACAGCAGCAGAAAACTCTTTTTCCAATAACAACTCGTAAAAAATGTATATGAAATATTGTATCGTAGTAAAATCGTAGATAATAAAATGAGAGTGAGATCTTTGCACAATGCTCAATTTTGTTATAGTCCTTAAATCTTCATCAAAAAAAATAAAAAACCTCGTTGCGCTTGCTAATGCAAGC
>CAZWSL010000052.1:0-21559 GCA_964636495.1 uncultured Desulfobacula sp.
TGGCTGCATAATTTTCTTGTTTTTTATGATAGAAGTGCAGAAGTAAGGCACTAAATATGATCTATGAGTCTAAACAATTAAGTCTGATAGAGCAATTACTTTTTTTAAAAAAAAGTGTAAAAAAAATGTAATCCATGAATTTATCTTTCGATAATCATTGCCATACCCATACCACCGCCAATGCACATTGAAATCAAACCAGTGGTGTATGATTTTCTTTTCATCTGGTTAACGGCTGTCACCATCTGTCTGGCTCCTGTACATCCAATGGGATGGCCAATGGAAATCCCCGATCCAAGCTCATTTGGTTTCTCAACATCAATATCCAGCTCTCTCATGCAACCGATTGCCTGGGCTGCAAATGCCTCATTCAGTTCAATCAGGTCAATATCACCAATGGTCATACCTGTCTGCTTTAATGCTTTTCTTATAGCAGGCACAGGACCCAGACCCATATATGCAGGATCAAGCCCGCCTGCTGAGAAAGCTTTAATCTTTGCAAGTTTTTCAAGACCCAGTTCATCTGCTTTTTCACTTGTCATCAATAAGACGGCTGCTGCTGCATCATTTATTCCGGAAGCGTTTCCTGCTGTAACGCTTCCATCTTTTTTAAAAACCGGCCTGAGTTTTGCCATCTTTTCCAGGCTGGTTTCCATGGGACGTTCATCTTTATCAACAATGGTATCACCTCTGCGGGATTTAATCACAACCGGAACGATCTCCTGGGAAAATGTACCATCATTTACTGCTGCAAAGGCCCTTTTGTGACTCAGGGCTGCAAGCTCATCCTGCTCCTGCCTTGTAATACCATATTTTTCCACAATATTTTCAGCAGTAAGTCCCATGTGATACCCATAAAATATCTCATATAAACCATCAAATACCATTAAATCATGGACAGGCCCTACCCCTGTAAGTTCCATTCGATGCCCCCATCTCGCCTTGTTTAAAGCCATGGGTGCATTGCTCATGCTCTCCTGGCCTCCTGCAAGGATTACATCTGCACTTCCTGTCATAATTGCCTGTGCTCCCAGTGCAATGGCCTTGAGTCCTGAACCGCATATTTTATTAATTGTAAAAGCGGGACTCTGTCGTGAGATACCTGCCTTGATCATTGCCTGCCGTGTTGTATTCTGGCCCTGCCCTGCCTGGAGGACATTACCCATTATGACCTCATCAATAAAAACAGATTTTAAAGAGTCATCATAATCATACCCTTTTTTTTCAAGATCTATCATACCCTGATCTTTCAGGGTTTCAGGAGAAAATTGGATTTCAGACTCACTGACTGCCGGTTTCAACCCGGCCCTTTTGAGAACGTCTTTCATGACATAAGATCCAAGGTCAACCACTGGCACACTTTTCAGGGAACCGCCAAAAGATCCTACAGCTGTTCTGCTTCCACTTACGATAACAACCTCTCTCATTATAATACCTCCATAACTGTTAATTCCTGTTTCATACAAACATTTATTTAATTTTCAAAAAATATACAGCCGGTTCAAGATAAGCATGCTCTTGCTCTGGCTGCATAAGCAGCAGTACCTGAGACAGATGCACTGTTTTTACCAAAACATTTTTGATGTTTACTGCAAATTATCAGGTACGCCTCTATCTTTTACATTTCAGCTACATTATAACCAATAACAAACAGATATTTAAAATACAAGGATTTTACCTTTTTCCTGAACATTATCATTAATATTTATGTGCATTCTTTTGAGCTATCCTCACATGCGGTAAAAATCTTTTTTCAGCAGCAGAGCGCATAGGAGCAGCAGAATAAAAAACCAGACAGCAAAAGCAGCGGGAAAACAGAAAAAAGTGTCCTGAAAAACCATATTTTCAACATCCTGAGAAGCTCTGGCAGGTTTATTCGCTTTCAGCAGGATGGCATACAGTATGCCAAGGCAGCCATAAGAGATATTATATGCAAGTCCCTTAAAGCTTAAAACAGTTGCCCTCTGATCAGACGATGCTGCTCTATTGATATAAAAACTGACAAAAAAACCGGTAAAATACATGCCGCTGAATGTGATCAGGGCAGGCACCAGGCCGGTATACGGCCAGAAAAAATTCATTGTCATCAGACCGGTTGCCGTTAAAAAGGCTGTAATATAAAGGGCATGGACAGGATAATGTTTTTCTGCAATCTTTTTTGCTATCTTAGGAATCACCAGTCCTAACATTGCCACTGCAGAGCCAATAATGCCAAAAATTGATTCAGGAATATCAATCATCCTGTAGTACTGGCTGGAAAGCGTAATGACCATTCTGATGATTCCATCAAACAACATGCCGAAAAGAATGACAGCCAGGGCAAAAGGTGTTTTAATTATCCAGAGCCCGGCTTTCAGTGTTAAACTGAAACTTTGACGTATATATTGACTGTCAGATGTTTTTAAATCAGGGTTAAAAGAGGGATCTTTCATCCTCAATGTGGCAGCCAGGGCACAAAGGGCATGGATAAAAGTGAGATAGAGGGGGAAACGCATGGTTGTCTCCTGGGAAAATATAACAGACCATCCAAAGATACTGCATAGTTTTCCAAGCAGGTCAGGATCATAAACAGCTGCACCAATGCTCATGGCAATGATAAAACCGATGGATTGAAACCGCATAAGAATTTCAAGTACCCTTCCCCACTCCTGAGATGCGGTTTCCCTGTTAAGAGAATCAAAGGCAATGGCTTCATCTGCACCACTTGCAGCAGCCTCTGCAAGACCGCTCAAGATACGGTTCACCATGAAAACCATAAAGATTACACCACTGTCCAGTTCAGGTATAAAACTGATTATACCCACTTCGATCACCATTACAGTACTTGCAAAAACCAGCAGCCTTTTCCTTCCCACCACATCTGCCAGAGCCCCCGAAGGCACCTCTGCTATGACAATGGTTGCTGCCCATACAGCATTGAGTATGGAAAACTGTGCAATGGTCAGTCCGAAATCAAGGAATAAAATGGTAAATACAGGATAATAAAACCTTGAGTTAAAAAAAACCTTAAACGCGATAAACATGCGGATATTGGTAATAGACAATGGTGAATCCATAGTATTTCCTGCTTTATTAATTTTAAATGGTCTGCACTTTAACACTCTTTGTTAAAAAAAGATAAGATATAATTTTATGAATCCATATAAAGTTGACAAATAAGGCATTTTAAGAGACACTTGCCGGAATCTTGGTTTTGAAAATAGGAGCTGTTATCAATATGGAACAAAAAGTTGTTGTTGCGGGCTGGGGTCAGGTCATGCAGCCTAAAATTCTTGACACACCTGCACGTGATCCAATGGGTTTGATGAAAGAGGCTTCTTTAAGGGCGGAAAGAATCACGGCATCCAGAACAGTCTTAAAAAACCTTGATGGGATCATCATTGTAAAAACAGTGAGCCGTCACTATACAGATCCTGCCAGAATGCTGGCCAGCAACCTTGGAAGCCATCCAAAATTCACCCATGTTTCAGGGATAGGAGGCAATTCACCCCAGATGCTTATTAATATGGCAGGCGGAATGATCGCAAGAAATGAACTTGATTCCATACTGATAGCAGGTGCTGAAACATATGTTCAGAGAGATAAAAACTCTAAAACAGTTGAAAGCGCACTGTTCAGAGGTATTCCAGATGATTATAAAGGAGATGATCTGATCGGTTCGACCCCTCTGGAAAATACCCATGGGATTGAACACCCCATGCAGGGGTTTCCGCTTTTTGAAACAGCATTATGGGCAGAGTCAGGTCTTGATTTTGAAACATATATGCTGAAAACAGGAAACATGTGGTCAGAATTCAGCAGAGTTGCATCAACAAATCCCTATGCATGGTCCAGAGATTTTAAAACTGCCGGAGAGATACTTACATTAAGCAGAATCAACAGACCGGTTGCTTTCCCCTATACCAAGAATATGAATTCATTTGTCACAGTTGACCAGGGTGCAGCTGTTATATTGATGTCAGAAGAGAAGGCAGAGCAGTATAAGCAGAAAAAGAGGCAGAAGGTGTATTTTCTTGGCGGCGGTTATGCTGAAGACAGGCAGAGATTTATGATTCAAAAATCAGATTTCACATCAAGCCGCCCCTTAAAAGCAGCAGTGGATAAGGCTCTTAAACGATCGGGCCTCTCTCTTGAAAACATCAGCTGTTTTGATCTTTATTCATGTTTTCCATGTGCTGTGAGTATTGCAAAAAAAATGATAGGAATTAAAGACGATGATCCAAGACCCCTTACCCTTACAGGAGGGCTTGGTTTTTTCGGAGGCCCCGGAAATAACTACAGCCTGCATTCTGCTGCAACCCTTGCCGGGTTAATATCAACGGGAGAAAAATCAAATGGTCTCATTACTGCCCTTGGATGGTTCATGCACAAACATGCAGCAGGTGTATACAGTTCAAAACCGTTAAATGGTGAATTTAAAAATCATGATGTATCAGATCAGAAAGAGCTGCCAGAAGGCGAAGAACCGGTAAAAATCCAATCCCGGGTTAATGGTGATGGAAGAATTGAAACCTATACCATTATTTACAAAAGAAATCACGAACCCGCTTATGGTGTAATTTACGGCAGAACAGGTGATAATTTAAGATTTATCGCAAACACTGAAGATGATAAAGAGATTTTCACACGATTATCCAGTAAAAACAGGGTTGGCGAAAAAGTAAACATAAAATTCAATAGAAAAAAAAATATAAATATCGCCCAGCTGGTCTAATCTGAAAATTTCATGACATTTTATTTCAAAACCCTGTTTACGGCGCAAGAAAATCTTTGACCCACTGATTTGCAGGAGTTTGAACAAGCTGTTCAGGAGTACCCTGCTGTTCAATTTTTCCTCTGTTCATGATGATGACACTGTTTCCTGCTTTAAATGCTTCTGTATGATCATGTGTCACAAAAATTGTGGTAATATTCAGCTTTGATATAATATTTATCAACTCCATTAAAAGATTTTTTCTCAACATCCTGTCAAGGGAGCTTAAAGGCTCATCCAGCATTAGAAGAGAGGGCTGTGGGGCAAGTGTTCTGGCAAGGGCAACTCTCTGACGTTCTCCTCCCGAGAGTTCATCCACATTTCTTGTTTTAAATTTTACCAGCCCCGTCATTTCAAGTACTTTACTGACGCCTGATTCAATCTGATCTTTCCCGGCACCCCTCATTTTCAAACCAAAGGCAATATTGTCAAAGACATTCAAGTGCGGGAAGAGTGCAAACTCCTGGAACATCATACCAAAATTTCTTTTGTGTGCCGGAATGGTGTTCATCAGATTTCCATTAAAAAAAATATTGCCTGAATCTGGTTTTTCAAGACCGGCTATCAATCTCAGCAGTGTTGTTTTACCACTGCCGGAAGGGCCAAGCACAGAAAGTTTTGTCCCCTGTATCAAGGTTAAATTGATATTGCTCAACACAAGACTTCCATCATCATATTTTTTATTTAAATTTTCAACCACAAGTGCTTTTTCCATTAAAAACCCTCACTATATTCTGTTCTGAAATTTTCAATCAGCACAAAACCGACGGCAGTTGCACACATCAATATGGTCGAAACAGCCATTGCCTGTCCGTAATTCATCACACCGGGCTGACCCAGGAATCGATAAATTGCAATGGGAATGGTTGGTGTTTCCGGTCGTGCTGCAAAAACAGTTGCACCAAACTCTCCCAGGCTTATTGTAAAAGCAAAAATCGATCCCGCAGCAAGAGAACGGGAAATAAGCGGGAAATCGATATATCTGAATATCTGCAGGGGGGATGCACCAAGGATTGATGCAGCATCGGTCAGATTTTGCGGAATTGATCTCAATGCAGGCAATATTGTTCTTAAGACAAAGGGAAATCCCACAAGAGCATGAACAATGGGAATTAGGAATATAGATGTCCTCAGGTTTAAAGGCGGCTTGTCAAGGGTTATGATAATGCCGAACCCCAGGGTAACCGCTGATGTTGATAAAGGCAGCATGAAAAGAGGATCAAAAAATGAAGAGAGGCTGTTTTTAAATTTATCATCTGCAAAACGGATAAAAAATGCTGCACAGATACCGGTTACTACTGCTATGAGAAGCGCATTCCCGGCAAACCAGAATGAATATTTAACCGCATTAAATGGCGGAATATAAAATATGGAGTCTGAACTGTTTTCAAAAAGGGCTTCATAATAGAGAAGTGACCACTCTCCATTATGGGTTAATGATTTTATAACAAGGGTCGACATCGGCAGAACGCACAGCAGCATGATAAAGATAACAACGGCGGCAACCATGAATTTTTCCCACAGCAGGTCTGGTTTTGCAAGATTCACCTTTTGGGATTGGGGAGAAAATTTTACAGCCTTTTTTGTGAGCCTGGTATAGATCCACATGAATATGAAGGTGAATACGATCTGGATTAAAGAGAGGCATGAGGCAACCGGCAGATTAAACAGATGTGCTGCCTGTCTGTATATTTCTGTTTCAATTGTTGAATAGGAAGGCCCTCCAAGAATCAGGATGATTCCAAAACTTGAAAAGCAGAAAATAAATACCAGTATGGATGCTGCCACTATTGCAGGTTTTAACAACGGAAGGGAAATATTGAAAAACACCTGTACAGGGTCAGCTCCAAGCATTATAGCCGCCTCTTTTGTCCTTCCCTGGAGTGACGTCCAGAAACCCGTGATTATCCTGAGCATAACGGAAAAATTATAAAAAACATGGGCAGCAAGAATCAATATGAGAGGGAATTGGCTGCTTATCTTTGAAAATAAAGTATTCTCCCCGAAACATGCCTGGAATGCTGCAGCCACAACAATTGCAGGAAGAACAAAAGGGATTGAAGCAAGGGTTTGAATAATTTTTTTACCCCTGAATTCATAATGGGACATTACAAAGGAGCATGGCAGGGCAAACAGAAGTGTCAGCAATGTAGAAAGCCCTGCCTGCCAGAGAGTAAACCACACTATTTTTATCATCCTCGTTGACAGGAAAACGTTTTCCAGAAAACTGAAATCCAATTTTCCCTGATCAAAAAAACTTTTTATAAAGATTCCAGAAAGGGGATAAAAATAAAAAGTCAGAAAAAAAACAGCAGGCAGAAGTCCAGCCAGCGCATATGGATGAATATATTTTTTCATATCTGTTCTTGTTATCTGCCACATGGCAGTTCATCAGAATAAAAAATCTAATAACGTCACAGTTTTTACATTAGATATAAGGGTGGTTTTGTAATTTTCAGGTGGATTACTGAAGTATTTTTTCCGTCCATTCATTTATCCACACATCTCTTTTGGTATCAACTGATCCTGTATCCATGGGAGCTGGTTCTTTTGTAATTTTTGCATGATTTTTAAAAACATCAGGCAACTCAGCCCTGCTGTTTGCAGGAAAAACAAACATCTGTAAAGGGATATCTTCCTGAAAATCTTTTGATAAAATAAAATCCATGGTCTTTTTTGCAAGCTCCATGTTTTTTGTCCCTTTTAAAATACCGGCAAATTCAATCTGCCTGAAAGCTGAACCATTTTCGATAACCACATCTGTGGGAGCTTTATCCAGTTTTTTTTCAGCGTAAAACACCTCAGCTGCAGGGCTTGATGCATAACTGACTACAATGGGCCTGTCCCCTTTGGATGCAGCAGTAAATTTACCCCAGTATGCCTCTTTCCAGCCATTGGTGATCAATACATCATTGCTTTTCAATTTCTGCCAGTAATCAATATACCCTGATTCACCAAACCTGCTGATGGTGGCAAGCAGAAATGCAAGTCCAGGAGATGAAGTTGCCGGATTTTCAACAACACATAAGCTTTTATATTCCGGTTTGATCAGATCCTCAAGCATGACAGGCGGTTTTTTCCCACTGTTTTTAAACCACTCAATATCATAATTGAGACATACATCACCAAAATCAACTGGAACAAGCCTGTTTTCCGGATCAAGACTCAGGCCGGGATCAACATCTGCAAGGTTATCCGGTGTATAGGATACAAACATATCTGCTTTTAACGCTCTGCTGAGAAATGTATTATCAACCCCATAAAATATATCTGCAAGGGGATTGTTTTTTGAGAGGATCGCTTTGTTCAGTGCTTCCCCTGCATCACCTGATTTCAAAATCACCATCTTTGCATGAATTTTTTCTTCAAATTTTGCTATCAGCTCTTTGCTGACAGAAAAACTGTCATGGGTCATAATTGTAATTTCCAGCTCCCTGTCCGCGTTTAAACTTTGTTTTGCTGCCTCTTCTTCTTTCTGTTCATTGCCTGAACATGAAAAAAGAGTAACCATCAACAGAATCAGTACAATTAATGAAAACCTTAATTTCATCATCTTTACTCCTAAAATAAAAAAACCACTCTCTGAATAACAGTATACCTGATAATCAAAGGATGGTCTTATTAAAATTCGTTCCCTCCGCCGGTATGATCCGGATCAGGTTGTGACGGTCGGGTACTCCCCCTCTCAGTATGGCTGTCATACTCCCGCACAAATCTTTTACCTTCTGAATTTAATAAAAGTATTTATACCAATAGTCAAGCCATTTATTCCGATCTGGATATCTCCTGCAAAAAATTTAATCAGGAGAAACACATTTGGGTAGATAATTGCTGAGATGTAAAAAGAGTTACTTTCTCTTTGACTTCAATTTAATCCAGGCATCCAGTCTCTGCTTAACGATTTTCTCATATCCATTACCGGTTGGAAAATAGAAATGCTGATTCTCTTTTTCAAAATCATCAGGCAGATAAGATTGTACAACAAAAGCGTGATCATAATTATGGGCATATTTATACCCCCTGCCGTAATTCAACTCTTTCATCAATTTTGTGGGCGCATTTCTGATATGGAGGGGAACCGGGGAGTAACCTGTTTTTTTTATCATTTTTTTAACCGCTTTTAACGCTTTGTAAACAGCATTGCTTTTAGGAGCAGTAGAGAGATATATGGCTGCCTGGAACAGTGCAATATCACCTTCCGGATGGCCCAGTGTCCGGAAGGAGTCACTTGCATTCAAAGCCATTGTCAAAGCTCCCGGATCTGCAATACCGATATCTTCCGAGGCAAATCTTATCATTCTTCTCAAAAGATAGTATGGATCATCTCCTGCCATCAGCATACGTTCAAGCCAGTAGACGGCTGCATCAGGATCACTGCCCCGCATGCTTTTAATAAATGCGGAGATAAGATTATAATGCTCTTCACCTGCCTTGTCATAGAGGAGGGATTTTTTTTCTATGGCAGCCTCAACATCTTTGATATCAATCTGCTCTTTTCCCTTAAAATGGAGGACTGCTGTTTCAAGGCTGGTTAAACCTATTCTGGCATCACCGTCACAAACGCCTGCGATATGTTCAAGTGCTGCCCTGGACACTTTTTCCCTTTTACAGCCAAGACCTTTTGAAGTATCTGTCAAAGCACGCTCTAAAATCTTTATCATGCTTTCCCTGGACAGATTTTTCAAAGTAAATACCCTGCATCGTGATACAAGGGCAGGAATAATTTCAAAGGAGGGATTTTCAGTTGTTGCTCCCACAAGAGTGATAAGACCTTTTTCAACATGCAGGAGAAAGGCATCCTGCTGTGCCTTGTTAAACCGGTGAATCTCATCAACAAATAAAATCGTTCGTTTCTTATATAAAGACCTTCTCTCCCTTGCCTGGGAAATAATCTTCCTGATGTCTTTAACACCTGATAATACAGCGGAAATCTGCACAAATTCAGCTTTTGTCTTCTTTGCAATAATTCCGGCAAGTGTTGTCTTGCCACACCCTGGCGGTCCCCAGAGAATAATGGAAAACATTCTATCATCTTCAATAGCCTGGGCAAGAAGACTTCCTTTTGCAGTCAACTCCTGCTGCCCCACTATCTCATCCAGGTTTTCAGGCCGCATCCGGTCTGCAAGAGGCTGATACAGTGATTTCTCGGGACCATCTGTAAAATCAAATATATCCATGTGATATCTGTTTACTCATAGTGAATAGTGTTCAATTACTCTTTTCCCGTGTCTCTCTGCCGCTTTCTCCTGCTCTGCTCTTTTCTCTGCTTCTGTTTTTTAGCAAGATGTTTTCTCTTTTTCTTAAAAATTCTTTCACTCTCTCTTGTTTTTGAAGAAAAATCAATCTTGCCTGTTTTTTCTCTGAAGTAAAGCCTGACCGGCGTATATTTCAAAGGGATCATCTGTCTAAGCTGATTTACAAGATATCGTTTATAAGAGAAGTGAATACCCTTTGGAAAATTAACAAAACAGACAAAACAGGGTGGTTTTGCAGCAACCTGCGTGGCATAAAAAAATTTCAGCCTCCTGCCTCTATGCAGGGACGGCTCCTCTCTGAAGACAGCATCTTCAATGATCCTGTTTAAAACACCTGTACTGATTCTGTAACAATACTCCCTGTAAATTTTAACGACCTCATCCAGAATTTTATGGCAGCGCTGCCCTGTAAGCGCAGAAATGGTAAGGGCTGGAGCATATGACAAAAATTTAGACTTATATCTTAAATCTTCCATATATTTTTTTACATTTTTTCGCTCTTTATCTAAGAGATCCCACTTGTTAAGCAGAAACATGGCTCCGCACCCTCTCTCTTCGGCATATCCTGCAATGGTTATATCCTGATCTGTAACACCTTCATCACAGTCAATCAGTATTAAAGCGACATCACACTCATCAAGGCTTTTCAATGACTTCAGGATGGAGAATTTTTCAAGTTTTTTTTTAACCTTCCCCTTTCGCCTGATACCTGCAGTATCCACAAGGATAAATCTTCTGCCTCTATGCTCAACTTCAAGTTCGATAGCATCCCGGGTAGTGCCCGCTTTTTGATTTACAACAACCCGTTTTTCTCCAAACAGCTGATTGGCAAGGGAAGATTTCCCCACATTGGGACGACCGACAATGGCTATTTTAATCTGCTCTTTATCTTCTTCCTGCATATCCCCGTATTGCGGCAGCACCTCAACAAGATCATCAAGGAAATCACCCACACCAATACCGTGTTCAGCTGAAATCATATAGAAGTTATCAATGCCAAGAGAATAAAACTCAAAAAGATCATCGTGCTGTTTGTAACTCTCTATTTTATTGATAATAAAGAACAGCGGCTTGGACATTCTGCGCAGGAACAGAACAAGATCATTATCATGGGGTGAGAGACCTGACCTGCCATCCATGATAAGCACCAGAATATCAGCCTGCTCTGCTGCAATTGTCAGCTGTTCCTTTATTTCAGAGGCAAAATAATCATCATCCGTGCTTAGAAAACCACCTGTATCAACAAGGGTAAATTCTATATCATTCCAGGCTGCATCTGCATAATGCCTGTCCCTTGTTACACCGGGCAAATCATCAACAAGAGCATCCCTATTTCGTGTAATCCTGTTAAACAAGGTAGATTTCCCCACATTGGGCCGGCCCAGAAGAGCCACAACAGGTTTCATATTTTTTATCTCCAGCAGTAAAACGTCAGTCAAAGGTCTGCCTGTCAGCATACCGGCAGACAGGAGTTCCATAACCTGATAAATATACTAAATTATTACTATTTTGTCCAGGAAAAGAGAAAAGATCCAATACTCAGAAAAAGGAGGCTCATGGCAGAAAGTATTAAAATCTCAAAAGAGACATCAGAAAGGGTTGCTCCGTCATTTATTATTTTTCTCACCGCAGATAAAAAATGAGTGAGGGGAAAGATTTTTGCACTGTTTTGAACCCATGAAGATGCCCCTTCGAGTGAAAACCACACCTCAGATAAAAACATCATGGGCCAGCATATGAAATTGATAACACCATTGGCAACCTCCTCGCTGGTTCCCCTGCATGCGACAATCAACCCGAGACAGACCAGACAGACACTCCCGGCTGTAAAAGCGACAAATGCATCAAAATATGATCCCTGCATATTAAAATCAAAAAGCAGATCACAGCCGAACCACACGGTAAAAGATGTTGAAAGTAAAATGATCACCCGTGATGCAAGCTGGGCAGCAAGGTATTCAAATGCAGTAACAGGAGTGGCCTTAAGACGTTTTAAAACACCACTTCTCCTGTACCTTACAATAACATATCCCACGCCGAACATGGATGAAAACATAATATTCATTCCAAGGATTCCGGGAAAAAGCCAGTCTATATATCGAATCTGTTCTCCCCCGATCTGCTGCTTGATAACTTTATCTTCAAACACCTTTTCAGGAATAATGGATTCTTTAACTATTTTCTCCATGATATATCCCTTTGGCGATGAGTCATTCATCCAGTATTTTAATTTATTACTACTGTTTTCAAGCAGAATATCTATCTTGTGATGCAGCAGTTTTTCCATGGCATCATCATGGTTTTCAAAGGGAACAATTTTTATATATTCACTCTTTTTAAGCCTGTCAGGAATGTTAAGCTTTTCAATTACCATATGACCGGGATCTGCCGGGAATACACCCAGCTTGAATTCTGATCTTGAGTCAGAACTGAAAATCACACCAAAACCGGCAACAATTAAAAAAGGGAACAGAATATTCCAGCCAAAACCGGCTCTGTCCCTTGTGAACTCAAAATTCCGGGCAGAAAATAATGCCCACATTCTTTTAAAGCTCATCTGCTATTCCCTTAAATTTTTACCGGTCAGTTTTAAAAAAACGGCTTCCAGGTTTCTCCGGGATGCAGCACGTTTACAATGTCTTTCAATCAGGCTGTCAGGAGAACCCTGCTCAATAATCCGCCCTTTGTCCATAATGGCAATTGTATCACAAAGGTTTTGTGCCTCATCCATATAGTGGGTTGTCAATATGATGGTTTTCCCTTTTCTGTTCATATCCATGATAATTTCCCAAATATGTTTTCTTGCCTGGGGGTCCAGGCCTGTGGAGGGTTCATCAAGAAAAATCAGTTCCGGGTCATTTATAAGAGCCAGTCCAAGGAGCAGTCTCTGGCGCTGACCACCTGAAATTTTATTGTTAAGCTTATCCTTTATATCTTCCAGCATGCACTGTTCAATAATATATTCTATCGGCAGACACTTGTCATAAAAAGAGCCAAAGGTTTTTAATGTCTCCCTGACACTCAGGTAAGCCAGGAGTTCTGTATGCTGAAACTGGATTCCTATTTTCTGGTTAAACGTCTTGTCCCTTGCAGCACCTTTATAGAGGATTGTACCGGAATCGGGACGGGTAATATTTTCAATCATCTCAACTGTTGTTGTTTTGCCTGCTCCGTTTGGTCCTAGAAGTCCGAAACAACTTCCCTGGACAATGGAAAGATTGATGGAGTCAACAGCTGTACTCCTGTTGTATGTTTTTGTTAAGTCTCTTGCTTCAACAATATATTGATTTCTCATTACTGCTGCCTAATCAGCCACTCGCTGTTATTATTCAAACTGCCATATTTCTGCAATAACGCCTGCAGCCCGGTCTGTCTTCTACTTATATCCTGGTTTTTGACAGACATTGCAAGGGCTTTTCTTGTACCGACAAATACTGCCAGTTTTCTTGCCCTTGTTATCCCCGTATAGATTAAATTCCTGAACAGCATTTTAAAATGCTGGGTAAGAACCGGGATAATAACTATTTCAAATTCACTGCCCTGGGATTTATGAATAGTGATCGCATATGCCAGATCAAGCTCCATCAGGTCATTCTGCCTGTAGTGAATCATTCTGTTATCAGGAGAAAAAGAGACAGAACAGGTAAGGTCAATATTATTAATTTCGCTTATAACACCGATATCACCGTTAAAGACTCCCAGTTCATAATTATTCCGTCTGTGTATAACCCTGTCTCCTTCCCTGAACACCCTCTCTCCAACTTTTAACTGACGTTTCCCTTCAACCAGCGGATTTGCTGTCTCCTGGATTACACTGTTCAGGCTGATAGTACCAAGGCTTCCCCTTGTCATTGGTGACAGGATCTGGATTTCTGACTCTCCATAATATTTGGGTATCCACTCCTGATACAGTTTCCTGACAACATCCTGGGCAGAAAAGCCATAATGGAGAGAAGACCACGGATGAACCTTTTTAACAACAGAAAGCAGTTCATCAACCCTGGTTTTCGCTTCACACACTTTTTGCAGATTAACATGCCGGAATTTCTCAGGGATCACTATTTCTGTCTCATAGGGGACAAACTTCTCATTTACCCTGAATTCAAATAATTGAGCATCTTCTGTGTCTCCGTTGTGACGACTCTCCTCTGTCACCCTGCTATCAATCGGTGTCAGTCTCAGATCATAAAATTTTTTCACCTTTGTAATAAAACTTATCTGCTCTTTTGTCGCTTCATCAGAATCTATGAACAGGCAGTCTGTTTTCTCTTTCCAGACTGCTGGCTTTTTAAAGGGAGATTTTATCCATGGAATATCACCGCGATTAATCTGGTGTGCATATTTAACAATCAACGATTGTTCAGCCTGTCTGAATATCTTTGTCAGATTAAAACAGGGAACCGTTTTTGAGGCAATAATATCTTTTAAGACATTACCTGCACCAACTGAGGGCAGCTGGTCCGGGTCACCTATGAAAAGAATCTGTGCATTTCCAGGCACTGCTTTTAACAGTGATGCCGTAAGGTTGATATCAAGCATTGAGCACTCATCAACAATAATAAAATCTGTTTTCAAGGGTGAGTTTTCATCTTTCTTGAACCTGCCGCTTTTCCATCCAAGCAGCCTGTGAATTGTTTTGGATCTCCTCCCTATTACATCTGTCATTCTCTGGGATGCCCTTCCTGTGGGAGCTGCTAAAACCACTTTTATACCCATGGCTTCAAGCAGTTTTACAATGATAAGGGTTGTTGTTGTTTTTCCACACCCCGGCCCGCCTGTCAGAACAGAAAATTTCTCACACACAACACCTTTTACAGAGCCTGCCTGTTCATCACTCAAAGAGATTGACTTTGCTTTGCAGTAGAGGGAGATCCACCGCTCCACTCTTCTCTTCTCGATCTTTGGCGGATCACCTATATCAGCAATGCGTTTTGCAACATAACGTTCATCAAAATATATTGATTTTGAATAAAAACACGGTTCACTCAAGCCATTATCCTGAATAATATCCCGCACCATTAACAGTTTTTCTTTTTCCATATATTTGAGAAGATCAATCAGTTTTTCTGACAGATCAATCTTCAGCAGCTCTTTAATCTGCCTGTCAATCTGAGACACACTGAGGTAACAGTGTCCAAAATTTCTGCTTGCAGAGAGAACATGCTTTATGCCGGCTATTATTCTCTGTTGACTGTCAGAGGCAAGCCCTATGCTCAAAGCCACCTGATCTGCTGAAAAAAATCCTATGCCGTAAAAATCATTTGCCAGCCGGTAAGGATCCTGAGTAACGATTC
The DNA here is from genome assembly GCA_964636495.1 of uncultured Desulfobacula sp. GTDB lineage: Bacteria > Desulfobacterota > Desulfobacteria > Desulfobacterales > Desulfobacteraceae > Desulfobacula. The sequence goes on from CAZWSL010000052.1 coordinate 15,303, forward strand.
TTATTGCATCATCGCCATACTCTTTATAGATTCTGACAGCAAAAAGAGTGCTGATACCGTGAGACTGCAAGAACATCATAACTTCACGTATGGCTTTATGTTCGCTCCAGGCTTCACTTATCATGTTCAGTTTTTTTTCTGCGATTCCCGGTACTTCTGTAAGTCTTTTTATATCTTTTTCAAAAACTTCCAGGGTCTGTCTCTCAAAATGGAGAACTATTTTCCGTGCGGTTTTCGGACCGACACCTTTAATCAGACCTGAGCCAAGATACTTTTCCAGGGCAGCAGTAGTTGCCGGTTTCTTCTCTTTTGCAAGATCTGCCTGGAACTGTCGCCCGTATTTTGGATGAATCCTCCATGAACCACTGAATTCCATTGTGGCTCCTGCAAATACTTTTGTCTGATGAACAACAACTGTCTCTTTTCCATGTGGATTGTTAAACGGCATAATTTTTAAAATTGACCACCCATTATCAGGGTTATGAAATGTTACCCTGTCGACAATACCAGTCAGGACTTCATTTATTGTACCGGTTTGATTAACAGTCAGCTGCTTCATAAAAAATTATTCATCTCTAAATATATTATCTGAGTGACTCTAACTCTGCCATGGTTTTATGATCAGTCATATCACACTGAAGAGGAGTGATGGAAATATATTTTTCTGATAATGCATTGATGTCTGTATTACCTTTGCCGGGGACGCTCCTGACTCTACCATACCAGTAATAGGGATTCTGCTTTGGATCTCGTCTTTTTTCAAACTGTTTGGAAAGATTTTCAGTTGCCTGCCGTGTTATCCTGACTCCTCTTGTTTCATGAACAGGAACATCAGGCGCATTAATATTTAAAAATGTTCCGTGCGGCAACCTGCAATCAGCCACCCTGTTTAATATTTCAGCTGTAAAACCGGCCATTCCCTTAAAGTCTATATCTTCTCCGCTTACAAATATAGAGACAGCAATACTGGGTATACCGTTTAATGCTGCTTCTCTTGCTGCACCTATAGTACCCGAATAGTTGATGTTAATACCTGCATTACTGCCGGGGTTAATACCCGAGATTACAAGATCCGGTGGAGAGGTATACAACTCAAACAATCCCAGTTTAACACAGTCACACGGCGTTCCTGTAATGGCATACCCCGTGCCTCCGGTATTTAAATGGACTTTATTAAACCGTATGGGCTCATTGAGTGTTATCCCATGGCTCACGGCACTCTTTTCACGGTCAGGGGCTATCAGAACAACTTCATGATGGATGTTGAGTGTCTCATACAATGCCAGAATACCGGGGGCGTTATATCCATCATCATTTGTCAGAAGTATTTTCATTTTTCAGTTTTCACCTTTCAATTGTTATAACATTAAAACTTGCCTTATTCATTCTGTTTATTTATCTTCAGGCCGTTTAGAATCAGACCGCTTCCAAGAATCAGAATTGCGCCGATAAAGAACCGGATTGATATGGGATCACTTAATAAGAAGATGCCTGCAATTGCTGTAAAAACAGTCTCACTTGACATATAGACCGCCCCTTCCCAGCCTTTGCAGTAAAAAAAACCCTGGTTCATAAGAAGCTGTCCAGATGTTGAAAGGAGGATTATTCCCATAATCATTACCCACTCTATGCCTGTAGAAGGGACAACCGGCTCAAGAATAAATTTTGGCAGCGTTATCAGGCTGCCCATTGTACACAAATAGAGATAAATAATTACAGGCCCGTTTTTTTCTCTCAATGATCGGATAAGTGTCACAGTGAGCCCGGCAAAGATACCGCCCACAACTGCCATTACCTGCCCGAAAAGATTGCTGTTCAGTTTGAAGTCGAACAGAACGGCAACACCGATAAGTACCAGGGCAACACACCCCATTTGCTGAATTGAGATTCGTTCCCTGTAGATGATAAAGGCAAATATGGCGGCAAATCCGGGAAAAGAGTAAAAAATTACACTTGCCGTGGATATGGGAAGAATTCTCAGTGCAGTAACTGCAGCAACAAAGGCAATGGATCCTGTACAGCCCCTTAGAATCAGAAGTAAAATATTGTTCCCATTATAGGGATTACTTCTCCTTCCAAAAAGAGTCAATAATACTACCATACCGCCAAAACACCTGATAAATCCTAAATGCCACACTGAGTATTGCTCGGGCATTAATTTCACAATAATACTCATTATTGTAAATAAGAGTGCGGCCAGAAGCATGAATATAGGCCCGGCCTTTGCGGGATTCAGTTGTGAATACCGGTTTTGCCCTGTAATGAGTGCCATAATATTTTCCTGAAAACAATTTATACATCTAAAACCACTGTTTTTTAACATACTATTTGATATTACACCATAACTTAAGATCAAAAGACTGAATATTTGCCATAGGATTTTTTCCCAACCCGTGGCAGGTTTTTGCAACAGCCGCCAAAGGAGATTCAGGTTGTCTTGTCCAACCGGTCTGCCTGCAATTTTGTTAAAAGTTCCACAGGGCTGTAATGGTTAAAACGGCAAACTGTCTGAGCGAGGAACGAGCGAGTTTTTGCCGTTCAATGGAAGACCTATGAGAACTTTAAAAAATTGTTCAGGCTTCAGGGCGGACAAGACAACCTGGATCGGAGCGGATCTGTAAAAATATTTAAAAACCAGTTCTTATGGCAAATATCCAGATCAAAAGAATTGACACTCCTGTGGAGATAAAATTTTCACAATTTCTGTTTTTTGTGAACAATAAAAAAACTTGACAATTAAAGACAAACAAAGCAGTTTAATATAAATTCAACATATTGAAATAATGATAAAATCAATAAATATCACACTGAGGGATAATAGAAATGAGTTTTTTAGAACGCGGGTTTGAAGAGTCAGAGTTTGAAATGAGAACATTAAAGGCTCAGAAAATGATGGCTGAGAACAGGCTTGACGCTATTTTTCTAACTACTGAACCGAATGTCAGATATTTTTCCGGATTTTTCTCACAATTCTGGGAAAGTCCGACCCGGCCATGGTTTCTGATTGTTCCGGCAGATGGAAAACCAGTTGCCGTTATCCCGGAAATCGGTGCAAGCGGTATGGCTGAAACCTGGATTGATGATATTTACACCTGGGCTTCCCCAAACCCGGATGATGACGGTATTTCACTTGTGGCAGATATACTTGACACGCTTCCCTGGAAGCATGGCAGAATTGGTGCAACTTTGGGAGTTGAATCCCATCTCAGGATGCCGTTTAATAATTTTACCGAACTCTCCTCCAGGCTGACTGGCAAGCTATTTGTTGATATAGCCACCCAGATCCATAGCCTCCGCTCTGTAAAGTCAGAGGCTGAGGTCAAAAAAATTCTCAAGGCGTGCAAAATTGCCAGCAAGGGATTTGAAAATATCCCGAACCATGCAAAGAGAGGGCAGACAGAACGCGACATCTGCAGAAAGATGCGAATAGACATGCTCGAGCGGGGAGCTGACACAGTAAAATACCTGATATCAGGATCAGGACCAGGTGGATATGACAGTATCATAATGGGACCTGCTGACCGTCAACTTGATAAAGGAGATGTATTAATCATTGATGTCGGGGCTGTGTATGACGGTTATTTTTCAGACTTTGACAGAAATTTTGCATTTGGACATCCAGATGATACTGTGCAGAAAGCCTACAGAACAGTCTACAAGGCAACGGATGCGGGATTTAATGCTGCAAGGCCAGGTGCAACCACTACAGATCTGTATCATGCCATGTGGTCTGTCATGGAAGCTGCAGGTGCCCTTGGAAATGATGTAGGCCGCATGGGTCACGGACTTGGAATGGAACTTACTGAATGGCCCTCCATTACTGCATCTGACAACACACTGCTGCTCCCCGGCATGGTGATCACCCTTGAACCGGGTATGATGTATGCTCCTGGGAAATCCATGGTCCATGAAGAGAATCTTGTCATAACGGAAGATGGAGCAGAATACCTCTCTGTCCGATGTTCTCCGGAAATAACCATTATTGACTGAAAAAAGGATAAACCTTATGTTGACAGAAACAGAATATAAAGCAATGGAAATTCCTCTTGACCACTCCCGGAGTCCGCGTCCGGATAAAGTTCATATCGGACTTGTACAACTATCAAGCGACCAGACTATTGAAATAGACTGGACAAAGCTCACCGGCTCATCAGCTCTGGTTTTCAGCAACAGGGTTTATTATTCAGGTGTTTTGACACGGAAAGAACTCAATGATATCGGCCAGGGGATATCTGATTCAGCCAGACTTATTGCGACCGGCCTTCCAATGGATGTAATAGCATTTGGCTGTACTTCCGCTTCAATGGTCATTGGAAGTGAAAAAATTGAAAAGTTATTGACCATCCACCATCCTGACGTTCCAGCCACCAATCCATGGGCGGCTGCAAAAGCGGCCTTCCATGAATTGAATGCTGAAAAAATATCTGTTTTTTCACCCTATCCGACAGAAGTCAACTACCCTCTCTACCGGGAACTGCTTGATGAAGGATTTGATATCCCGGCCATTGGAGCCCTGCAGATAGACAACGATACTGATATTACGTCTGTCTCCTTTGATTCAATGAAAAAAGGTGCTGAACAGATTCTCAGTAAAGCCGGAACAGATGTACTCTTCATGTCTTGTACAAATTTAAGAGTTTTGGATCATATTGAAGAACTTGAATCTATCTTTAACATCCCGGTTGTATGCAGCAACCAGGCAATGTTCTGGCATGCAATGACACTTGCGGGCAGAACGCCTGAATGCCCTGGATTCGGGCAGTTGCTCAACAGTTGAACTCACTTGTGATAACACAATCTTTTCCAGCCAGTGGTTTTTTGGCGTATTGCTGGTGTGCCATGAAGTAGGAGACAACTTCAGGCGGAACTGAGGTGAATCTGACCAGGTACCTGTCTGCACTCCTTCCTGACAACTGGGTTATCTTCCCGTAGAAATCTTTTGCTGCCAGCTCCTCATAAACATTTTTCAAATTCAGCTTGAGATTCGTAAACTGCTCAATGGGTTCATCCAGAAAAATCTCAGCATTCTGTTTTGAAAGTCTAACCACAAAACACTCAAGATCCTCTTTTCCGATGTGCTTGCCTTCAAGTATGGTACACTCTAACGGCAGTTTCTGAGTGAGAACAACCAGATCAGAGTCTTTTTTTTCCAGGGCAAGGTTATAGCTGCCGCCAATGCCACCCACTTCATAGATCCTCAAAGGCATTTCTGATCCTTTGGGAAGCACATCCCGCTGGGCGTCAATACGCAATATCTCACCCGCTTCCCTGCGAACGGATTCAGAAATAAGGATCTGACCGCCTACGGTATATGACTCTATCCGGCTGGTCATATTCACACCGTTTCCTACAACACCGTATTTGATGCGCTTGCTCGATCCGATGTTCCCGACAATCACCTCATCCTCGTTAAGGCCAATTCCCATAGCCAGCTCGGGCAAACCCTGGACAAGGTTCTCCCTGTTTACTTCAGCCATTGCATTCTGCATCTCTATTGCACAGGCAACAGCTTTTTGAGCACGGTCGGACATCTTTTGCGGGACACCAAATACGATGAGCAATGCATCTCCAATAATCTCATTTACCGTGCCATTGTATTTAAGGACGATATCAACCATGACTTCAAAATAGGCATTCAGCATCTGCACCACCTGTTCCGGTTCAAGGCGTTCCGAAAGAGCAGTAAACCCCCTCAGATCTGTCATCATGATAGTGACACTTCGCCTCTCGCCCCCTAATTCCAGGGCCAATGGATTCTCAATGATAGAATTCATGACCTCGGTGGAAAGATACCGACCGAACATTTTTTTAAGAAACTCCGAGAGCTCAGTTACTTTCTCTTCCCGCTCTTTTATAATATGTTTCTGATAAAAACTCTCCCGTGTAGAGAACTCTCTCTGATACACAGCAAACAGGCAGAGGAAATTGAGAGAGCCAAGCGTAAAGAGCTGTACACCGGCTTTTAATGTACTCAAGTCGCTCAGGGCAAATGCCACAAATCCGAAAGAAACCCATATAAGAGTTGTGGTCACAACCGAATAGGAAAACCGGATAGGTATGGCGATCGTGGTAGAAACAGTGTGCAGCATGACAAACAGAATCACAATCCACTGAAGGCCTAACTCCTGAAGCGCAATGAGGCCGTACACGTAAAAACAGCCTAATATGGTCCCTGTGGCCGTAAAAAGAAGCTGCATGACTTGTTCGCTGGGCGGAAGGAGACGGGCATAGAAATATAATAGTAATAAATACCCTAA
>CAZWSL010000053.1:0-21104 GCA_964636495.1 uncultured Desulfobacula sp.
AGCAAAACCAGCAGCAAAACCAGCAGCAAAACCAGCGGTAAAAGCAAAACCAGCGGTAAAAAAGAGTCTATCCAGAAAAACTAAAACCCAGAAATGATTTTTGCCATAAACAGTTTTGTATACACCTCCTTTGTACCCTCTGTTGAACAGGATTAACTGCAGCAGATGCATGAAGATTGATCTGCTGTTTATGCCTGTTTATTATCTCTTAAAAATATGGAACAGATTTGAATAAGCAGTGGAAATATGCTGCTGCCCGGATGAAATAATGATGTGTAAAAAATATGTTCAAGCTTGCCCTGATATTGAATGATGATTAAATAAACGTATTGATTGACGGAGAGTCTGACAATTATGAAAAAAAAATCAAAAATCAAGAAACCTGCTTCCATTATTTTCAGATTTTTAAGAGTTGTGATTGTTATTTCAGTTGCAGTTGTTCTGGCAAAATTTCTCATCTCCCTGAAAAAAGAGCCAGAGAAAAAAGAGATTATCAAAACTCCTCCCACCGTTAAAGTTATAATTGCAGAACCGGTTTCAAAAGTGATGACTGTAGAGGCATATGGTACTGTCAAGCCGGGAAAAGCAGTCAAAATAACGGCAGAAGTTTCAGGAAGAATTGACTATATACATCCTCATTTTATTGAGGGTGGCCAGATAGACAAAGGGCAGGTTCTGATTCAAATTGACCAGCGAAGTTATAAACTCAACAGACAGGCCGGCAAGGTAAGGATCAGACAGGCCAGGACTGATATTGCAAAATTGAAACAGGATATTGCAAATTTAAAAAATGATATTCAACTGGCCATGGCAAATTTGAGACTTGTTGAAAAAGAGTTTAAAAGAATCAGGGCGTTGAGCAACAGTCAGTTTGCTTCAAAAAACAGCCTTGACAGAGCAGAACAGCAATATCTCCAGGCAAAAATTCAGCTCCAGAACCTGAACAACAGGCTTTCTTTAACAGATACCCTTATGGAACAGAGACTTACTGCACTGGCCATGGCAAAAGTTGATTTTCAAAAAGCCGACCTTGCCTTTGAGAAAACAAGGATTCTATCTGATTTTAATGGATTTGTATTACATAAATATGCTGAAACAGGAGAGTATATCAATCCGGGTCAGTTGATAGGTATAACCTATCAGAAAGATAACCTGGAGGTGGATGTAAGGATTCCCCTGGAAAAATTAAAATGGGTTGAATCTTTTTTTGAAAATGGGAAAATGCCGGCTGCCGAGGTTACAATGGCTAAACCGGACAAAATGGGATCCACTGTATGGGATGCAAAGGTGGCAAGGATTAAAGCAAAAATTGATGAGACAACAAGAACCCTGCCCATGACCCTTGAAATTGTGCAGCCCGAAAAAAGAGTGAAGAAGATTTTTGATTTAAAGCCAGGTGCTTTTGTTAAATGCAGTATCAAAGGAAAAACCATTGATAATGTTTTTGTACTGCCAAGGCATATTGTGAAACAGGATGATATTATTTACAAGGTCAACACCGGTAATCTTAAGATGAAAAAAGTGAGAGTGCTGAGAAAATTTGAAGATGAAATCTATATTGACAGCGGACTCGAACCGGGAGACAGGATAATTGTCTCTCCTCTGCCGGGTGCCTTTGAAGGTATGGCCGTCATGATAAAACAGGACGGGAATTAGATATGAAAACCATTGGGAAATGGTCTGTTGAACACAGGGTTTCCGTGAATCTGATCATGGTTTTTCTGATTGTGGCAGGGCTCTTTACTGTTCTGAATATGAAACGCGAAATGTTTCCGCAGTTTTCCCTTGATATGATTGATATCGGGATACCTTATCCCGGAGCGTCTCCGGAAGAGGTAGAAGAGGGTGTCTGTATAAAGGTTGAAGAACAGCTCAAAAGCCTTGAAGATGTAAAAACGGTCTATTCGACTTCATTTGAAGGTTACGGGTCTGTAAATCTGGAGTTTGAAGCAGGAACAGATATTAAAGAGAAACTGGATGAAATAAAAACCCAGGTAGATCTGATTGACTCCTTCCCTGAAGAGGCGGAAGACCCTGTAATAGTAGAAATCAAAAATAATGAGCCTGCAATTTATGTTGCTTTATACGGTGATGTCCCTGAAAAAGTGTTAAGACGGACTGCTGAAAAAATCAGGGATGATCTTGTGGAAACAGATGCAGTCTCCCTTGCCAGCCTGATCGGTGTCAGAGATTATGAGATTTCCATTGAGATATCTGAAGAGAATCTGAAAAAGTTCAACCTGACATTTGATCAAGTTGCAGCTGCTGTAAAAACAGGAAGTCTTGATCTGCCGGGCGGAAAGCTCAAAACCAGGGGAGAGGAGTTTCTTGTCAGGGCCAAAGGTAAACTTTATACTGGTGAAGAGTTTGAACAGATTCCTGTAATCACAAGGGAAGATGGAACAACCATCAGGCTTGCTGATGTCGCAACTGTGATTGACGGATTTGAAGACAGCAGCTTAAAGGCACGATTTAATGGTAAACCTGCTGCTATTGTCGTTGTAAAAAGAACAGCCAGCCAGGATAATATAGCCATTTCAAATACAGTAAAAAAATATATCAGGAGCCATAAAGATGAAATCCCCGATGGTATAAGTATCGGCTACTGGTATGATATCGCAGATATGGTTCAGGACAGGATTGATCTCTTATGGAAAAACGGTGTTCAGGGAATCATACTGGTTTTTATTGTTCTTGCTCTTTTCCTTGATTTTGGACTTGCATTCTGGGTTGCCGCAGGAATTCCCATATCTTTTATGGGGGCTTTTCTTATGCTTGATTATTTTGGTGCATCCATTAACATGCTCTCAATGTTCGGATTTATCATGACGCTTGGTATTCTTGTGGATGATGCCATTATTGTCGGAGAAAATGTATATACCCACTATAAAACAGGAAAAACGGCAAAGCAGGCTGTAATTGACAGTGTCGCACAGATAGGCCCCCCTGTTGTCATGGCGGTTACCACAACAATTGTTGCATTTACCCCTTTGATGCACATAGCAGGGATCATGGGTAAATTCATCTATATCATGCCCCAGGCAGTTATATGTATCCTTGCATTTTCTCTTGTGGAGGCTTTTTTAATCCTTCCAGCCCATCTTGATCATGCCCTGACCCCTTCAAGAAGAAAAAATGTTTTGATTTTCAGGATCTGTTTTTTCTGGTTTGAATGGGTTAAAAAAGATTTACTTGAAGTCCATGGGTGGATCCGTGACAGGATAGAGAAGGCGTTGTCATTTTTCATAGCGTCAATATATACGCCTGTATTAAAATATTGTGTTAAAAACCAGTATTTTACTCTTGCCCAGGGGTTTGGAATCCTAATTGTCAGTATCGGTCTTATAGCAGGTGGTCATGTCCCTTTTGTATTTTTTCCAAAAACAGACAGCAACTGGATTGTATCAGAAATTATATATCCGCTTGGAACCCCTTTTGAGACTACTGAAAAGGCAATAAAGCGTATTGAAGAAGGATCAGACCGGTTGAATGATTTTTTCAGAGAGAGGGTGGCAGGAGGAGAGGATCTGATTGTCAATAATTTTTCCCAGGTTGGTATTATTCCCAGAAGAGACTGGAAACCAGGTACTTATGGCGGCCACTGCGGGGAAGCGTGGATAGAAATTCAGCCGGCATCAAAACGTCCTGATATTACTGCCCCGGAAGTCACTGCAAAGTGGCGGGAACTGACAGGTGATATAATGGGGACAGAGCTTCTCACTTTTTCCATCATAGGAGGCGGACCAGGCGGCAACCCGCTTGAAATTCAACTGATAGGAGAAGACCTTGGACAACTTCAGCTGGCTGCAGATGATCTGAAAAGAGAGATTGCAAAATATCCGGGCACCTTTGATATTACAGATAATTTCAGGCCTGGTAAAATGGAAAAACAGATTCATGTCAATAAAAATGCAAAAACCCTGGGTATTACCATGGCAGATATTGCAACCCAGATACGCCAGGCCTATTATGGTGATGAAGTGTTAAAGGTGCAGAGAGGAAAAGATGATATCAAGGTAATGGTAAGATATTCAAGCAGAGAGAGAGAATCTGAAGCAAGCATTGATAATTTCAGGATAAGGAGCCGTGACGGAAGGCAGATCCCTTTGAACCAGCTTGCTGATGTTGAAGTAGATCGTGGATATTCATCCATCAGAAGGGTGGACAGAAAAAGGGTTATCACGGTTATCTCTGATATCAATGAAGATATAGCCAATGCAAGAGTAATTGTTCAGGATTTAAAAAAAGACTACCTTGACACTCTTGTTGCCAGATTTCCGGGGATAGACTATGATCTTGAAGGCCAGGCAAAAAGAACCCAGGAATCAATAGACAGCCTTAAAAAGGGATTTTCCCTTGCGGCAATGATAATGTTTTTACTGCTTGCAAGTCAGTTTCGATCATATATCCAGCCTGTAATCATAATGACTGCCATCCCTTTCGGATGTATCGGTGCTATTATAGGGCATCTTGTCATGGGGCTTGATATAACGATCATAAGCATTTTCGGTATTGTTGCATTATCCGGTATTGTTATTAATGACTCTTTGATTTTAATTGATTTCATCAATTCAAAAATCGCACAGGGGCAGAAACGTTTTGAATCCGTTATTGAAGCTGGACAGAACAGGTTCAGGCCTGTACTGCTTACATCGGTGACAACGGTTGCAGGTCTTTGTCCTCTCCTTCTGGAAACAAGTTTCCAGGCTCAATTTCTTATTCCAATGGCGGTCAGTATCAGTTTCGGTCTGATTGCAGCAACGTTTTTAACCCTTATTTTTGTTCCTGCCTTATATGTGGTTATCAATGATATCACCAATATTTTTAATCCAAAGGAGGATTGATATTATTAAATCTGATTAAAGAGAGGTACTTTTAAATGAACCGGTGTCAGTCATTAGAGCCTGACACATCCAGCAGAAATAATAAGTCATGGGACTGACATTTTTTTAGATTTTTTAATTCTTCATATCGATTATGGACAATATTTTTAATAAGAAATTCTGGATAAATCAGTGGGAAGATGACAAGAAAAAAGATGCTTCCAATCTTCACAGAGGTTTTTCAACTCCTGAATACTGGGACAATGCTTCAACCCACTATGACAAGAATAAAAAAGAGATTAAGGCACGCAGACTCGGCAGAATCATATCAGCATTTAAAAGGAACAACCTCTTATTTGATAATATGAAAGTGCTTGAAATCGGCTGCGGTACAGGCATGCTTGCAATGGAACTTGCAAGATTAGGAGCCCGGATTACTGCCCTTGATTTTTCAAGGGGAATGCTGGAGAGATTTCAAGAAGATATGACCTCTGATATTGAAAACAGGATTACAATTTTTCATGAAGACTGGCATAAAACAGATGTCAAAAAGAGAAACTGGGAGAATGAATTTGATCTTGTGATTGCTTTCATGTCCCCGGGAGTTGCAACACCTGAATCTTTTTTTAAAATGATGAGCTGTTCAAGAAAAGGGTGTGCCATGCAGGGGTGGGCAGCCAAAAAACCGCATCCCATTCTTTCTGATTTATGGAAGATGATTAAAAAAACGCCTCTTGAGGATAAGCCCCAGAGCATCTTATATAAAATCAATCTGCTTTTTTCCATGGGATACTTTCCTGAGATAAGTTTTCATACCATAGAGTGGGAGCAGAAATCTGCAGTAGAGGAGGAGCTGGAAAAACAGACAGTTTTTTTTAAAAAAATGAGCAAAAAAAGCGAAGAGGAGCTGGAAAACATTATCCGTCCTTATCTTGAAAGCATTGCAGATGAAAATATAATTTTCAGGAAGCATCACGGCCTTACAGCCATGGCAATATGGAAAATCGATTCCTTTCATGACTGAAGGGAAAAGAGATACCACACGAGAAATTAAGTATGAAATTTACAAAGGTTATTATACGTTTTGAGGCTGAAAACTTATATCTGGCCGAAGAACTTATCTGTGATATTTTTTTCTCCTTTAACTTTAAAGGTGTTGTCTGTGATGTGCCTCTGAATGAATCAGGAGGGTATGAACAGGATGTCGGATTTGGCGCTCTTGCACTTCCAGAGCCTGAATTCAACTCAATCTCAGGTTTTCTGCCCCTTGTTGATTCATGTACAGATATAGTTGCACAGATCAGGGGAAAAACGGTAAAACTGGTTGAATACGGTATCTCAGTTGAAATTAAAACAGAAATTGTCGATGAAAAGGAGTGGTCTGATGCATGGAAGGAGTATTTTGAAGTTACCAGGATTACAGAGAGGATTACCATTAAACCTGAGTGGAGAGATCATGATGAAAAAAAAGATGAAATCGTGATTCATCTTGATCCGGGCATGGCTTTTGGTACGGGAACCCATCCTTCAACTTTCATGTGCATTAAACTGATAGAAAAATATCTTGAGCCCGGGGATCAGTTTCTTGACATCGGTACGGGATCAGGAATTCTGATGATTGCAGCTGCAAAACTCGGTGCAAACAGGGTTACTGGAATTGACAATGATGAGATTGCCATAGAGGTGGCCCAGAAGAACCTTGATAAAAACAGTATTGATCCTGAAATATTCAGCCTTCTGCATACGACCCTGGAAAAAACAGAAAAGAGAAAATATGAACTGATAGCCGTTAATATCATTGCACAGATCATTGTTGATATCATGCCTGAAATATCAGAAAGGATGACAGGGGGCGGTACTGCCGTTCTGTCCGGCATTATTACGGAGAGGCATGCAGATGTAGTCAGGGCAGCTGATGCATGCGGACTCTTTGTTGTTCATGAAGAATCTATTGATGAGTGGGTAAGCCTTGTCATAAAAAGCAGAGGCAGATAAATGCCTTTTTATCTTCATTTCCTGCAGATGGTTAAGAGACCTTCTATTCAAAGGTTTTCAACAGAGACATGATGATGTTTTCACTTTTTTTATCCCTGTCCAGTTCTGGATTCCACGCTGTTATGGAGACGGCTGCTACACGTCCGGATCGGGCCAGCCGGGAAAACACTTTTTTCATCACCACTGAAGAGGGCCCCCCTTCTGCCGGATAGTTTTGCGCGGGTGCCTCTTTTAGAGAGAGGACATCGGCATCAAAATGAACATACACCGGATCATCGGGAAGAGGGTGTGAGAGCAGCTGCTCCAGATTTTCCAGATGAGTGATCTTTGACTCCAGAATCATCTGTTTTTCTTCTGGATCCAGATCACGGCCGTCCGCTAAAATCACCTTCTCTTCGGGCAGGGTTTTTAAGCCCACAGCTCTGGGCATTGCCTGTTCCCCTTTGCCCACCATCATCGCCAGCGGCATACCGCCTAAAAAGCCACTGGGTGTTGTCTCCCAGGTGTTAAAGTCTCCATGTGCATCGAGCCAGATAAGATGGGGCTGGATGCCTGCCTGCTGGATGCCTGCCAGTACGCCGATGGCAGTACAGCAGTCCCCTGCAATGCTGATGGGTTTTTTGTTGTTTTTTATGGAACGGGTTACAAAATCAGAAATTCCGTTATGAATGATTGACATCCGGAACTGCCGGTCTCCATCAGGCAGGGAAGGGTTGTTTAATAACCAGCCTGGTTCTGCAAGGGATTCCAGCCCTGTAACCGGTTCATCCAAAAATAACGGAGAGATGATAAATTGATTTTTCATTAAACCTTCCTTTTATCAGGGTCAACAGATCTGTTTCACACCCGGAACCACTGGAGGCACAGGCGCTGCAGAGATAGATCCTGAAAATCTCAGTGTTAAACTTTTACAGGAGTCAAACACAAAAACCGTTTTTTTTCAAACCATTTTGGTTTTCTCATAAGATTTAATGCGGCTGTTTTTCAGATTCTGCATAAAATATCTGCAGCTTCTTCCAGGATATGGTCCTGTTTTGCAAAACAGAAACGGAGTACTCTATTATTGTCCCTGTTTTTATAAAAAACTGAAACAGGAACAGAAGCAATTTTGTTTTCTTTTATAAGTCGAACTGCAAAATCCATATCTTTTTCACTGCTTATGTCTGAATAATCCAGCAGTTGAAAATATGTGCCGCTGCAGGGCAGAACTTTAAACCGTGAAGACTTCAGTGCAGTTCTGAATTTATCACGCTTCTTCTGGTAAAAGTGATTTAATTTTCCATATATGTCCCGGTTTTCCAGAAATTCAGCATAGGCATACTGGATAGGTGTATTTGCTGCAAAGACCATAAACTGGTGGGCTTTTCTGAATTCATTTGTAAGATATTCCGGAGCAGCGCAATATCCTATTTTCCAGCCTGTTGTATGATATGTTTTTCCAAATGAGTTTATCACCATACTTCTTGCGGCAAGTTCAGGAAATCTTGATAGACTGTTATGCTGTTTTTTGTCAAATGTGATGTGTTCGTATACTTCATCGCAGATGATCATGATATTTGTATCTTTTACAATTTCATTAAGTTTGTCTATATCGTTTTCAGAGAGAAGCGAACCGCTCGGATTATGTGGCGAGTTTAAGATAACGGCCTTTGTTCTTTTATTAACAGAATCTTTAACCGCAGACCAGTTGATTTTAAAATCTGGAAAAGAGAGCGGTATATAAACAGGTATTCCGCCATTGTATTCTATCATCGGTATATATGCATCATACCACGGTTCCATTACTATAACTTCATCTCCGGGATTTATAATAGCAGTAAAAGCTGTAAAGAGTGCCTGTGTTGCCCCTGCTGTAATTGTGATTTCTTTCTCATGGTCATATTTATGCTGATACAGAGATCTTATTTTTGCGCTTAATGCTTCACGCAGCTCAGGAACTCCAGGCATGGGAGCATATTGATTATGACCTTTTTTCATATATTTAGTCACAAGATCAGTTAGCTTTTCATCACAGTCAAAATCCGGGAAGCCCTGAGAGAGGTTGATGGCACCATGCTCATTTGCAAGCTGAGTCATAACGGCAAATATGGATAATTTAATATCT
Source organism: uncultured Desulfobacula sp. (assembly GCA_964636495.1). Classification (GTDB taxonomy): domain Bacteria; phylum Desulfobacterota; class Desulfobacteria; order Desulfobacterales; family Desulfobacteraceae; genus Desulfobacula. The sequence goes on from CAZWSL010000053.1 coordinate 8,923, forward strand.
GGCTGTTTGGAAACAAAATTTATATTTTTCATAATTGACAGGGTTCTTTTTTATTCTTTGGAAGTGGAGAGTCAGCACACTCTGTTATATCGGAAACAGGAGATAAGATGATCATTGACCATGCCTGTAGCCTGCATGTGTGCATACATGATGACAGGCCCTGCAAACCTGAATCCGCGCTTGACAAGATCTTTTGAAAAGGCAATCGATTCCCTGGTTTTAACGGGTATCTCTTCATGGGTTCTAAACCGGTTTATTATGGGTTCTCCATTGACAAAACGCCATGCATATTTATCAAAAGAACCAAACTCCTCCTGGATTTTTATAAATGCTTTTGCATTGGACACAGCCGCATTTATTTTGAGTTTATTTCTTATAATTCCAGGATCCAGTAAAAGCTTTTCTATTTTTTCAGGAGTAAATCGTGCCACTTTTTCCACATCAAAATCTGCAAAAGCGTTTTTATACCCTTCTCTTCTTTTTAAAATTGTCAGCCAGGAAAGCCCTGCCTGGGCACCTTCCAGGATGATGAATTCAAACAGTTTTTTATCATCATGAACAGGCACTCCCCACTCTTCATCATGATATCTGATGTAAAGAGGATCACCGGTTGCCCATCTGCATCTTTCCATTTACTGACTTTAATTTAGAATCATCTGGTTAGGGATCAAACTGCTGAGATTACAATATTTTTTCTGAATTGATATCAGAAATTTATTACGCTTGTAAAGGTTTATATTGTCTATCTGGATATTTGCCATAAGAAAAGAGTACAGGCTGGCTGGCTGGAGAGGAGATTATGAAATTCAATCTGACACTATGTCAAATATCCAGTTGACTATCAATATATTGGTGCGTATCATTACCTGACATTAAGTCGTTTCAGCGTAAAGCAGAAAAGAGGGGAACAAGGCGAAGATTTTTTATACTCAATTTATATAAGGAGAGTATTGGAAAAACCGGAATATAAAATTGGATCAGGATATGATGTCCACAGGCTTGTTAAAGAGAGAGACCTGATTATAGGCGGTGCTGAAATTGATTTTGACCGAGGCCTTGACGGACACTCAGATGCTGATGTGCTTACACATGCAGTATGTGATGCAATACTTGGTGCTCTGGGACTTGGAGATATTGGAGAACATTTTCCTGATACTGATTCCCGGTTCAAGGGGATTTCAAGTATGATACTGCTAGAACAGTGTAAAGTGTTAATGGAAGATGAGGGGTATGAAATAAATAATATGGATTGTATTCTCTTTGCCCAGGTTCCAAAGATTACCCCCCATAAACCGGTAATCAGAAAAAATATTGCAGAGGCTTTGCATATTAATCCGAACATTGTTAATGTAAAGGCGACTACAACAGAAAGGCTTGGATTTATTGGAAAAGAACAGGGTATTGCAGCCCAGTGTACGATATTGATAAAAAAAATTACCAGTGTGCCGAAGCAGTAGAAGTTTAATTAATATTTAAATTAGAAAATATGCAGGAAGAGTTTAGATGACTTTAAAAGTTTATAATACCTTAAATAGTAGAAAAGAAGAGTTTATCCCCTTTAACAAGGGCAGGGTTGATATGTATGTATGCGGGCCGACAGTGTATGATACAAGTCATATAGGCCATGCAAGGTGTGTAGTGGTTTTTGATATGATTTACCGCTGGCTCCGTACTCTGAAGTATAAAGTAAAATATGTAAGAAACTTTACGGATGTTGATGACAAGATTATTAAAAAATCAAATGAAACAGGGGTGGATTGCAAAACCATTACTGAAAAATACATAGAGGAGTTCCATAATGAAATGGATGCCCTTAATGTATTAAGACCGGATATTGCTCCAAAGGCAACGGAACATATAAACCATATTATTGACTTTATTAAGCTGTTGATTGATAAAGGCAAAGCATATCATGTGAAGGGAGGCGATGTCTATTTTGCAATTGATTCTTTCAAGGAGTATGGCAAACTTTCCGGCAGAAATATAGAAGAGATGAGGGCAGGGTCAAGAATTGCTGTTGATGAAAAGAAAAAAAATCCCTTTGATTTTGTATTGTGGAAGCTGGCCAAAGAGGGAGAGCCGTTCTGGGAAAGTCCATGGGGAAAAGGGCGGCCAGGCTGGCATATTGAATGTTCAGCCATGAGCTATCAATATTTTGGACAGAGTTTTGATATCCATGGGGGTGGCAAAGATCTGATATTCCCCCATCATGAAAATGAGATTGCCCAGAGTGAAGCCCTGTTTGGTACGCAATTTGTGAAATACTGGATTCACAATGGATTTGTTGATATCAATAATGAAAAAATGTCTAAATCCCTTGGTAATTTTACCATGATAAAAGAGGTGCTTGAAAATTATTCTCCAGAGGTGATCCGGATGTTTCTTTTATCAAAGCACTACAGAAGTCCCATTGATTACTCTGAAGACTCCATGAAAGAGGTTGCCATGGGTCTTGACAGGATTTATGCTTTTCTTGAAAGAGTTGAAAAAATCATTAGACGCAATGATCGTTATATTGGACAGAAACAGGCAGAACCATTGAAAGGGAACCTGTGGGATAATTTTTCTGATGCAATGAATGATGATTTTAATTCTGCAAAAGCTGTTGGCCTTGTTTTTGAGGCTGTGAAAAAAGGGAATAAACTTCTTGATGATATAAAAAACAATTCAGATGAGAAGAGCCTTGAAACCCTGCATATTGTCTACAATGATATTAAAGCTGTATCCAATGTTCTGGGGATATTTCTTCTGGAACCTGAAAAGTGGTTTCAAGCTAAAAAAGAGAGGGGTATGAATAATATGACCCTTGCACCGGAACAGATTGAAACGTTGATCCAGCAGAGAACAGATGCCAGGAAAAACAGGGATTTTGCGCTTGCCGATAAAATCAGAGACGATCTTCAAAAGAGAGAGATAATTCTTGAAGATGGCCCAGAGGGAACCACATGGCGCTTTGAATAATCCTCCGGCTGCCTTTTCTCCCTGTAGCTGCCGGTCACTGACAATGGGCAGCCTGCTTTATCCACAATGACATATCCGGGGTATCCCTGATGAAATCAGATTTTTTCACTGTTCAGGTAAACACTCCAGATGATGCGGCTGTGTTTTTCAAGCATGGCAGAGACCCCGCAATAAGTCTCCATGGAAAGTGTCACTGCTTTTTTAATTTTTTTAGCATCTTTTGTATCACCGGAAACATGGTAGGAGAGCATGATATCTTGAAATACAGAAGGCTCTTCTTCTGTAAGCCGTGTTTCAGCTGAGATTTCAAGATCTTTGTATGCCACCCTCATTTTTTTTAAGATAATGGCTACATCTATGCCCGTACAGCCTATCAGCCCGCTTAAAAGCATTCCTTTGGGTGACGGGCCTTTACCTTCACCGCCCACGGCTTCTTTTGCATCCAGTATGTAATGGTGCCCATCATGATCAATCTCAAAGGCCAGTTTGCCGGTTTTTTTACCACTCAGTTTCATTATCTCTCCTTATCTCTCTATTCCCTGTTTCAAAAGTATTTCTGATATTGATCTATCAGTGACATCCTCTGTCATTTAACACTCTATCCATCTTAATTGTCGAGACCTTTGCATAATTCCTTCTTTTGCCCGATTACCACGGAAGATGGAAATTATAATCCTCAAAATACTCAATGTATTCCTTTGGTTATAATTTCCATCTTCCGTGCACTATAACAAAATTGAGCATTATGCAAAGATCTCTTGTCAAAATGTTAAGATATTTTTATTCTGAATACAATCTTTAATATCAATGATGTTATTTAAGGAATTAAAGGCTTTTGTGCAAACCTTGGGAAAACATAGATTTTTACAAAGGTGCAGAAAAAGCTGACGTTTCGGGATGGGCCTCTATCCAATCGGTTTCAGCCGGCAGGATGTTTTACAACTGGTTGTCCAGATGGCATACAAACTGATGAGTGGAGGGGTGAATGCTTATGACAACCATTCAAATGAGATTTCATATGAAATTGAATCGTTTAAGAATCAGGCAGGCGGCTGTGTCAATATGATCCGCAGATCCATGACATTGGTATGGGTCGGTCCTGTTTTAAACAGATCAGACAGGCGGTCAAAAAACAGGTATGAATTGTTCTCTTGAAGAAAACGTTGCGGATCCATCTGCAGCTGGGTGGCCCTCTGTACAGTGGTATGATCAGCAATGGCGCCTGCAGCATCTGTGGGGCCGTCTGTTCCATCTGTTCCTGCACTCAGGATAACCGTATGTGCCAGATCTTTTATTCCTAAGGCGGACATAAGGGCGAACTCCTGATTCCGGCCGCCTTTGCCATTTCCTCTTAATGTTACTGTTGTTTCACCACCGGAAAGGATACAGGCAGGCGGCTGGAGAGGGTGACCCGTATGGATCACTTCTCTGGCAATTGCAGCATGGACAGCTGCTACATCTCTGGTTTCCCCTTCAATCATGGAAGAGAGGATCAGGCAATTGTAGCCAAGATGCCGGGCCATCTGCCCAGCTTTTTCAAGTGCATCCATGTTTTTTCCAATAATTGTATGAGATACATTGTAAAATACCGGGTCGCATTTTTTGGGGGTTTCCGGGATTCTGCCGCTTATTCCCAATTCTATCTGTTCCATCACCGCTGCTGGCAGCTGTTCTGCCAAGGTATATTTTTGAATAATTTTTCTGCAGCAGACAAATGTTCCACTGTCGGCAACAGCAGGTCCTGAAGCAATGATATCCAGGTCATCCCCCACCACATCGGAGAGCACCAGACAGATCATGTGGGCCGGATGGGCAGCTCTGGCAAGTAAACCACCTTTGATTCCGGACAGATGTTTTCTAAGAGTATTGATTTCATGAATGGTGGCACCGCATCCCAGCAGTATCTCACTTGTTTTCTGTTTGTCTTTCAGGCTCAGACCCCTGGCTGGAAGAGACATTAAAGCTGAACCTCCGCCGGAGATAAGACAGATGACAAGGGTTTTCTCATCTCTATCTTTCAGCGTATGCAGCAGTTGCTTTGCCCCTGCCATGCTGTTTTCATCTGGTATGGGATGCCCGGCTTCAACCAGTCTGATTTTTTTCAGATCTGTACCATGATCATACTTTACAATTACAATGCCGGTGGTTATTTTTTCCTGTAAAATCTCTTCCATGGCACCGGCCATGGATGCAGATGCTTTTCCCGCTCCTACGATAAGGATCTGATTGTATCGCTTAAGATCATACTCAAGACCGTTCACCTTTAATCTGTTATTCTCAAGCCTGCAGCAGCGGTGAATACAGATTTTTGGATCAACGGCTGAAATTCCCTCATAAAATATTCTGCCGGCATGCTCCTGCATCTGCTGTAATATACTGTTTCCATGTTCCATTGCTATATTTTCCCAAATTTGTTTTTTAAATGCCTTTTATCAGATTATCAAGTCTTTTTAATCTATATCCCATTGGATCAAATTTTTTAAGCATTAAACTTTATGCAGATGTATTTTTAATCTCTTTTATTGCATTCTCAACTGTTTCAAGACCTGTTGCACAGGATAATCAAGTACTCCTCTTCGTACGGATCATACGTCAGTGCAGCTGGAACGGGTATGAAAAATTTATTATGGCAAATATCCAGATAGAGCAAAATAGGGTTTGCTCACGTTAAAGAGGCGTGCTATACCATATCTTTATTTTTTGAAAAGAGCTCTGACAAGGATGGAGAGATAAAATGACATCACTATTTGAACCTGCTGCAATCGGCAAAATGATATTGAAAAACAGGATGGTAAGATCAGCAACATGGGAAGGGATGTGCTACCCTGACGGCAGACCCACTGATAAACTGATCCAGTATTATTCACGGCTTGCCAGTGGAGGAGTTGGACTGATTATTACCGGTTATACATATGTCTGCAGGGAAGGCAAGCAGAATCCTGGTAAAATGGGACTTTACAATGATTCCTTTGGATCGGAATATCAGAAGATGACCCAGGCGGTTCATGATGCCGGGGGCAGGATTGCCATGCAGCTGGTGCATGCAGGAGGGCAGGCAAGATCCCAATATTCCGGAAAAACTCCTGTGGCGCCATCTGGGATCAAAACGATTCAGTTCCCGGAAAAACCGCTTGAACTGACTCAAGAGCAGATCCGTGATATTGTCCGTTCATTTGGGATAGCTGCATTAAAGGCAAAATACTACGGGTTTGATGCTGTCCAGATTCATGGTGCCCACGGTTATCTGGTCAATCAGTTTCTCTCACCTTTAACCAACCAGAGAAAAGATCAGTATGGCGGCAGCCTTGAAAACAGGAGCCGTTTTTTAATGGAAGTGTATGATGAGATCAGGGAAAAAACAGGCAGTGATTTTCCTGTATGTATTAAAATGAATGCTGCTGATCATCTTGATGGCGGGTTGGAACCGGAAGATGCTGTCACTGTGGCAGAATGGCTTTCACAAAAAGGCATAAATGCAATTGAAGTGTCTGCCGGGACTGGAGCATCTGGAAAGAAAAATCCAGCCAGAAGCAAAATTGATGCACCTGAAAAGGAGGCATACAACCTCTCATTTGCCCAGCGTATTAAAGAGGCGGTATCCTGTCCTGTCATGGTGGTTGGAGGGTTCAGATCAATTGACATCTCCATCAAAGCGGTTGATATGGATAAAATGGATTTTATCTGTTTTTCAAGGCCATTGATCAGGGAGCCGGATTTGCCGTTTAAGTGGCAGAAAGGAGATGTGAAACAGGCAGCCTGTATCTCCTGTAATGGATGTTTTAAACCCGGCCTGCTGAAAGGCGGTATCTTCTGTATTGCTGAACATAAAAAGAGAAAAGAGTAGAGTGCAGGGCTCTATTTTCCATTTTTTATCAAATGGTCTGTATGCTGAGGCCCATCACGCAAAGGGGAAAATTATCTGCAGGGCAGGCTGTTGAATTATCTCTTTTTTGACATTTTTGCCCAGGCATCCCTCATGGTTACCGTTCTGTTAAAAACAGGCTTCTCTTTTTCTGTTGACCTGTAGTTCTTGCTGTCACGACAGAAATATCCAACCCTTTCAAACTGATAAACTTTTTCAGGTTCAGCATGGGCAAGGCTTTTTTCCAGTTTGCAGGATTCAAGTTTCTGCAGTGAGTCAGGATTAAGGTTATCAATAAAATTCTGTTGATCTTTTTCAGGATTTTCATCTTTAAAAAGCCTGTCATAGAGCATTACCCGGGCATCTGTGCAGTCCTTTGCATTAACCCAGTGAATCGTACCTTTAACCTTTCTGCCGTCAGGCGCATTGCCTCCTCTGGTTTCAGGATCATAGCGGCATATAAGTTTTGTTACATTTCCCTCTTCATCTTTGATAACCTCTTTGCACGTAACCAGATAGGCGTAACGCAGCCTTACTTCTCTGCCCGGCCCAAGGCGGAAGAATTTTTTTGGAGGATTTTCCATAAAATCATCCTGTTCCACATAGATCTCTTTTGAAAAAGTGAGTTTTCTCGTTCCCATCTCCTCTTTCTGGGGATGGTTTCTGGCAGTGAGTTCTTCTGTTTTATCTTCAGGATAATTTTCAATAACCACTTTCAAGGGTTTTAATACTCCCATGACTCTGGGAGCTTTCATATTTAAATCATCCCTCAGGCATGATTCCAGAAGTCCCATGTCAATTCTGCTCTCTTTTTTGGATACACCAATAGTATTACAGAAGTTTTTTATTGAATCAGGAGTGTATCCTCTTCTTTTCATTCCTTCAAGGGTTGGAAGCCTTGGATCATCCCAGCCTTGAACATGGTTGTCATCAAGAAGCTTCTGCAGTTTCCTTTTGCTCAGGACAGTATAATTGATATTCATTCTGGCAAACTCTATCTGCTGCGGATGGCAGGACGTCTCAAGTTCATCAAGAAACCAGTCATACAGGGGCCTGTGATCTTCAAACTCAAGTGAGCAGAGTGAATGGGTAACCCCTTCAATGGAGTCGGAAAGACCGTGGGTAAAATCATACATGGGATAGACACACCACTTATCTCCGGTTCTTGGGTGTTTTGCATTTTTAATCCGGTAGATAATGGGATCGCGCAGGTTGATATTTGGAGATGCCATATCAATTTTAGCCCTTAAACTGTGTTCTCCTTCGTCAAACTCTCCATTTTTCATTCCTGTAAAAAGCGCCAGATTTTCTTCTACACTTCTTGTTCTGTAAGGACTGTTTTTCCCTGGTTCAGTCAATGTGCCTCTATACTCTCTGATTTCATCCGCTTTAAGGCTGCAGACATACGCTTTTCCTTTTTTGATAAGCTCAAGCGCATAATCATAAAGTGTGTCAAAATAATCAGATGCAAAAAGAGGGGTGCCAAATTCAAATCCAAGCCATTTTACTGTTGATATGATAGAATCAATATAAATCTGTTTTTCCTTTGCAGGGTTTGAATCATCAAATCTCAGGTTGCATTTCCCGCTGTATTTTTCAGCCATGTTAAAATTAAGGCAGATGGATTTAGCATGACCGATATGAAGATATCCATTGGGTTCCGGCGGGAAGCGGGTAATGATTTTTCCTCTGTTTTTATTATTTTTTATATCTTCTTTAATAATTGATTCTATAAAATGACTTTTTATCTCTTGATTCATTGTTTTATATCCCTGGTGTTGATTATTTATCAGCTCATTTACTGCTGCCCACTGTTTTTAATACTGTTTTTAATGGCGTACGTCTTTTTTACCCATATTATTTTGCATTTTTCAGTTAATTACCCTTTTTTGCCTGATAACGTCAAGAGACCCCTGAATAATGGTCAATTTTGTCTGTACCATATAAAACAGAGATTCAAATGCCGGAATGTATCTTTATTTCAGCAGAAAATGAGGTATAAACCGCGGATTTATCTTTTCATGATCAACAGTGGCGTACTCTTCATCAAGTTCGTCCATTAAATCATGTAAAATCTCAAGCAGTGCTTCTGACAGATCCTTTTCCCCGACCGCGCTTCTCCTGGCTGTCCACATGATAAGATCATTCAGCTGTATATTATCAATTACCTGAAAATCAGTCTGAATATCTTTTTTAATAAAAAGTGCTTGAAAAAATTTTTTAAAAACTGCTGTATCAATGGCTTCAAGGTTTGATGGCAGAGAAAGCTTTTCCCTTGCCCAGAGTGTCAGAAGCATGCTTTTATATGTCAGCACGCCATGGGTGAAAGATTTAACATCTATCTGCATCTTTTCCAGAGTGCTGTCCAGTGCAATGATTTTATCCAGCTTTTTTCCGGTATCTTTAATGTCTGAAAGAGCAGCAAAATTTCTATACAGCCTGCCTGAAGCATAATTGTCAAAATAGAGAGGACGGCTGAGGAAGAGACCGCCGATCACACCGAGAAATTTTTCATCAAGAAAGCTTAGGGGCAGATTGTTTTTATTCATAAAACTCTGTTTAAACCAGTTGACTGCCTTTGTTTTCAATTTTATGCCTGCACGCGAACCAGTCCTGAAAATATCCTCAAGAAAATATTTGATGATGACATCACGTGCAAGCTCTGGTTTGCGCTCTCCCTTTAATATGATTTCCAGGCCGAGGTTTATATAGTCACAGGTTTTTGAAATGACTTTTTCAAGATCTTCTTTTTTTGTGAGTTTAACCTTATCTGCTGAAATTACTTTATTAATCAGGGCAGCCAGTTCTGACTCAAAAGTAAGCCCCATCCGCTGATCACATAAATTCAGTGATTTTACAAACAGATTATCTTCTTTGAGAAACGGCGAGAAAAATTGGGGAGGCAGGGGTATTTCAGGATCATACTCCTGCTCTTTTAACGCTGAAATGTCAGTGCGTTCTCTAAAGTCATCCACTTTTGCAGGCTGGTAGATCCCTATGGCTTCATGAGGAGGCAAGAAACCTTTTTCTGCAAGCCGTACATTTTTAAGACGGTACTGCTCCTCTTCAACTTCAGAAGGCAGTATAGATTCTGTCTCCAGCAGGATCCCGTGAAAAACAGACAGATCCATCCCAGCCACTGTTTTAAGCATTGTTTCTATTAATTCCGGAGCTTCGTTGTTGTCTGAAGATTCTGATTCTTCGCTATCACTCTTTTCTGCTTTTCCAGGAAACCTGAAATAGAACTTATCATCAATGGTTATGTAATCATCAAAATCAGCCGGAGGGAGTTCATCATGCTCTCTTACTTTCACCACTATGTTTTTAAACAGGTAGAATTCAAAAAAATCCGGTTTTTCCTTTATGGACCACCGCAGAAGCCTTTTGGAATCAGCCTTGAACAGAATATCAAAAATTTTAGTCATGTATGTGATATTCAGCCGGTCACTCTCCCACACCTCCACATCAAGGATATATTCCCACTGGCTGGATGAGGCCATGGCAAGAACAGGTATAAAATCATAGGGTCCTATTTTGTGCATCAGATAATATAAATCCTGGTCAGGAAAGGATTGTACCAGGGTGGCTGGAGCTTTAGATTCCAGTATCATATTTAAAGCGTTTTCATCATCACATGCAAGGATAGCATGCCTCTCTTCTCTCAGCTTCAAAGCTCTGTTCCGGATATTGATAAGCCGGTAGTCTCTGTTTTTATTCATTACTTATACTCTTTACCTGCAGAATGCATATTATTTTCAGTTTCCATATTAAATTTAACAGCAGATACTTCCCACAGGGTTGTTTCAGGTTTTAATTTTTACCTGTTGAACTGGCTGTTCTGCGTGATTCCTTTATCTTATGATTAAATCATCAAGTTTTCTTTTGGGAACATGGTGGACTTTTTTGTCATCTCTCCAGTATTTTATATCACCATCTTCTCCAAGGTCATCAATCTGGATTTCTTCCACAGGTTTTCCAAGGGCAATGACAAGTTTGGGTTCAAGATGATCTTCAAGGTTAAAAATCGCTCTTATTTTTTTAATGTTGATAGATGCGAACATGCAGCCGCCAAGTCCGACTGTTCTTGCACCCAGGAGAATGGTCTGGGCAGTGATGCCGTGATCGCACCAGAATTTATCGCTTATACTGTGATCACCCAGTATAACAATGTAAGCTGCTGGTCTCTCTTTTTTTTCCGGACCTTTCCACTCTTTGAGATACGCAGCCCATCCAAGACAGGAGAAGACTTTCTGGTTTGTATCTTCATCACAGCAAACCACATATTTCAAGGGTTGCATATTCGCTGCTGAGGCACAGTTTCGTGCAAGTCCCACAAATAGTTTTAAGGTCTGTTCATCAATTTGGTGTGAATTGTCAAATCTCCTGCAGGATCTGTTGCTTTTCACAAGCTGTTGAAATTGTGTAAACGCTTTTTTTTTTATTGGTGAAATCATTTTTTACCTCCCTGGCATTCAACTTTTTCAAATTCAGGCATATTCATGTCAATCCATTCAATTATTTTATCCATTTCCTCTGCAACCTCCTTCAGCGCTTTTCCCCTGTGACTGACACTGGCTTTCTCATTGATATTCAACTGGGCAAACGTTTTATTAAATTCAGGATAGAAAAAGAGAGGGTCATAACCAAAACCATTTTTTCCTGCCGGCTCTTCAGCGATTACACCTTTACACTCTCCCTCATAGGTTAATGCTGCTCCCGATGGAACAGCAATTGAAATCACACATTTAAAGGATGCATTGCGGTTCTTTTTCCCTTTTAAATCATTGAGCATTTTTTTTACATTATCTCCATCAGTGGCATTCTCTCCTGCATATCTTGCAGAGAAGATCCCGGGCGCACCATCAAGAGATTCAACACATAGCCCTGAATCATCTGCCATGGCCGGATATCCCAGCACCCTTGCTGTAAAGGAAGCCTTTTTATATGCATTGTCATCAAACGTATCTCCATCTTCAATTACTTCAGGGATCGGACCAAAATCATCAAGGTTTTTTATCTCAATGGGAAAATCTTTTAAAAGTTGAGTTATCTCCCTGGTTTTTCCTCTGTTTGTAGTTGCAAGAACTATTATCTGTTTCAATTATGTGCTCCAATGTTTTTTTAAAAGGTTTTTTTAATCAATCAATATAAGTCTCTGCATTGTTTTTGTAAAGCCTGATAGTTTCACTGGTCGATATTTGTTATAAGGTTCAAATATCAAATAGTTTTTTCGACCCGTTACGATGCAGATTATCTTATCCGCCCTGAAGCCTGAATAATTTTTTAAAGTTCTAAAAAATCTTTCATTGGACAGCAAAAACTCGTTCGTTCCTCACTCAGACAGTTTGCTGTCTTAACC
>CAZWSL010000054.1:0-20886 GCA_964636495.1 uncultured Desulfobacula sp.
CTCCCCCGATTTTTGCTATAAAGGGATATTTAAAAAATAGGCGGTGGATTTAGGTAGTGCAAGGAAGTTGACAATATGAAACCGAAAAATTCAGCTTTAGATTTTCAAAGTGTCGTGCTGCTTATTATTCTGTCTGCAAGCTGGGGATTTAACCAGGTGGCAATAAAAGTGGCAAATGAGAGTATTCCACCGGTTCTCCAGGGCGGTATCCGTTCCCTGGGTGCGGCACTGCTTGTAGCAGCATGGATGCGCTACCGCAGGTTCCCCCTGTTTGAGAGAGATAAGACTTTGTGGTGGGGAATACTTGTCGGTGCTCTTTTTGCTTTTGAATTTATCCTTATTTACTGGGGGCTTAGTTTCACGAATGCCTCAAGGGCTGTTATATTTATTTATACCACTCCTTTTTTCGTTGCAATAGGTGCAGCAATGTTTATCCCGGGAGAGAGACTTACCACGGGACAACTCTTGGGTCTTCTGCTCGCGTTTACAGGAATTGTTACGGCATTTCATGAATCACTCGGTATGCCAAGCAGGGAAATGCTGACCGGGGATATCATGATGGTGGCTGCCGCTGTTCTGTGGGGGGCAACAACTGTAGTCATAAAAACAACTCCTCTGGCTGACATAAATCCTGGTAAAACCCTGCTTTATCAACTTGTGGTATCCGCTGTAATCATGCCGCCTGCTTCAATTATACTGAATGAACCGGAGCTTGGCAGTATAACTGCCATCGGCGTGTCCAGTTTGATATTTCAGATAGTCTGGATTGCCTTTATTACATATATTGCCTGGTTCTGGCTCATTAGTAACTATTCAGTGTCAAAACTGTCATCATTTACTTTTCTGACGCCTATGTTTGGCGTGTTTTTCGGTATTGTTTTATTAAATGAAACATTGACTTTTAATCTTATAATCGCCCTTTTTATGGTTGGCAGCGGAATTTATGTGGTCAATCGAAAATAGTGGCGGTTTTATCATTGTATGTGATCATATGCCATTCGGGTGAATGATGATCTTCATGGATCTCTCTCCAGCCATTACAAGTGAGAAGCCTTTTTCAATCTGATTCATGTGAAGTTTATGGGTTATCATATCATCAATTTCAATGGTTCTCCCGTTTATCTTATCAATGGCTTCAGTGATGTCACCCGGTCCGCAATAGTATGATGTCAGAAGGGTTGTCTCCTTCATCCAGAGTGAATTGAGCGGCACAACAACATCTTTTCCAGGTTCAGGTACAGCAAAGAAAACAATTGTTCCCCCTTTATCAAGGGAGTTAAAGGCAAGATCAATTGCCGGAACAGCAGAGGTGCACACGATGATTACATCTGGTTTTTTTGCTTCTGGAAAAAGAGAACGGCTGCATCCATTTACCACAGTATCTGCCTTCATCACATCTGCTCCCGCTGCTTTGGCCATGGCGAGTCTGTAATCACTGATATCTGCTGCAATCACCCTGCATCCTTTTTTAATCCCTGACTTTACATGCAAAAGCCCTGACATGCCGCAGCCAATGATCATCACTGTCTGTCCCTCTTCTACTCCTGAAAGCCGCTGCGCCCTGATCACACAGGCAAGCGGTTCTATAAATGTACTCTGATCACAGGTTACATTTTCAGGTAAGAGGTATGTTCCCCCTTTGACAATGGTTTCCGGTACCACAATATACTGTGCAAAACCGCCGGGAAGACGTTCCTGAACTTCACTGCATAGCGGGTGATGACCCTTCCGGCAGTAATAGCACTCCATACAGGGAATTTTTGGTGCTGTAAACACTTTATCCCCAATTTTAAAGCCTGCAACCCCTTCACCGGTTTCAACAATCCTGCCGCCGATTTCATGCCCTGGAATCAGAGGGGCGCGTGGCAGCCTGTACCATTCGCAGATATCACTTCCACAGATGCCGCAGGAGAGAACTTCTACCTTAATCTCTCCCGGGCCGACATCTGGTTCAGGTATCTCTTCAATCCGTATATCTCTGTTATTATACCATTTGACAACTTTCATCCCATAGGAGCCTTTTTCTTTTTCTCAGGGAATAGATTCAGCACCCCGCTGTCAGATGCCTCACAGATACCGCGTTCTGTTATCAATCCTGTGATCAGCCTTGAAGGAGTGACATCAAATGCGTAGTTGCCTGCCATGCTTGATTCAGGTGTCAGCAATACGGTTTTGAGTTCATTGTCATGTAATCCCTGGATATACTTAACCTCTTTGCCGTCCCGCTGTTCAATGGGGATCTCTTTAACACCATCCCGGATTTTCCAGTCAAATGTTGATGACGGAAGTGCTACGTAAAAGGGAATATCATTATCTTTTGCAGCAAGCGCTTTCAGATAGGTCCCTATTTTATTTGCCACATCTCCTGTATATGTGGTGCGGTCTGTACCGGTTATTACCATATCAACCATGCCGTGCTGCATAAGATGTCCACCCACATTATCGGCAATAACGGTATGGGGGATACCGTGCTGGCCCAGCTCCCATGCAGTAAGACTTGCACCCTGATTTCTCGGACGTGTTTCATCTACCCAGATGTGGATATCAATATTATTTTCAAAGGCAGCATACATTGGAGAGGTGGCTGTACCATAATCAACAAATGCGAGCCATCCAGCATTGCAGTGGGTAAGGATATGGACTGTTTCCCCTTTTTTTGCCTCACTGATTTTTTTTATGATCTCCAGGCCGTGCAGGCCAATTCTCCTGCAGAACTCAGAATCTTCATCTGCAATGGCAACAGCAGTCTCTTTTGTTGCTGCCATCATTTCATCCACTGAGCCTCTACACGCTGAAACAGCATCCATTACCCTGTTTACAGCCCATTCAAGGTTTACAGCTGTGGGCCGCGTGGCGATCAGTGTTTCCCCTGCCTCTTTCATTGAGGATATAAAGGCTCCGGCTGATCCTCTGTCGGCATTCAGTGAGGCAATATACATTCCCATACCGGCGGTTGCACCGATCAGCCCTGCTCCCCTGACATGCATCTCAGTGATTGCTCTTGCCACGTCATCAACACTCTTTAGCGCTTCAATAATGAATCTGTGGGGCAGAAATCTCTGTTCAATGATTTTAACAGCAGAAGGATCGTCTTCATCAATCCAGATCGTTCGGTAGTGTTTCCCGTTAACATTCATGTTAAATGTCTTTCCTTACAATTGGTCATTTGGAATCCGGCTTTTCAGATCATTATACATTTCCAGTGCCCTTTCAGGTGTTTCGCCGTAGTGCACAACTGCATTAACCGCTTTTAACATGGCTACCGGTGTATCAGACTGGAAGATATTTCTGCCCATATCCACACCATTTGCACCTTGTTGAATCGCATTGTATGCCATGGTCAAAGCATCCAGTTCAGGCAGTTTCTTGCCTCCGGCAATGACAATGGGCACAGGACAGCATGATGTAACCGTATCAAACCCTTCATCCACATAATATGTTTTTACATAATGGGCCCCAAGTTCTGCACAGATGCGTGTTGCAAGCCTGAAATACCGGGCATCCCTGTTCATATTTTTGCCAACAGCAGTTACAGCAAGGGTGGGAATTCCTGCCCTTATTCCAGCATCTACAAGGCGGGTCATGTTGTGGATGGATTTTTTTTCATATTCAGCACCTATGAAAACCTGAACAGCCATTGCACAGACATTCATACGGATGGCATCATCTATTGCCACGGCAATCTCTTCATTGGAAAGCTCCTTTAAAATACTTGAGCCGCCTGTGGATCTTATGACAATGGGAACGCTGCTGGAAGGAGGTACGACACTTCTCAAAATACCTCTGGTCAGCATAAGGGTGTCTGCATGCTCCAGCAGCGGTACAATGTTCAGGTCTATCCTTTCAAGGCCTGTAGTGGTACCCATGAAATAGCCGTGGTCAACAGCCAGCATGACAGTGTTGCCGGATTTGGGATTAAATATTCTTGCCAGACGATTTTTCATTCCCCAGTCAAGATTATTTGACCCTTTAAGAAAAAACCCCTCTGTTGACTGGGGCACATCAGTATAAAATTTTTTAGCCTCTTTCAAACCATCGGTATCAGCCATTTTCTCTCCTTTATTATGTCAGTTTTTATTTCATTTTTTAATCCATACCAGATATCATATTTTTTTTATCCCATAAAGGTCTCCGGCAAGATTGATGATGAAAATCATTAATTAAGGACAATATGAAATTTTATTTGCCTGATTTTAATCTTTATTCGAGGACTCATTCTATGAAATGGGGTTACAGTGTAATACTCTCTTCTGGTTTTGGAATAAATGTATGGTATCCTTTTTGCTGAAGATGGTTTGAAAACGCTTCACTCTGGGTTTTTTCCCCGTGTACGATAGCAATCTTTTTTATTCTGAGATTGGAACCGGTGATAATCTTCTCCAGTTCATGCTTGTCTCCGTGGGCACTGAATCCGCTGATTTTTTCAATCTTAGCACGCAGGGGATATGTTTTTCCAAGAATTTTTATTTCAGGAGGTCTGTTTTTTTTACCTGGTAAAAAATCGGGAGAACCCATTTCCTGAATTTTTCTGCCAAGGGTATTTTCAGCCATATATCCCACCAGCAGGATCGTATTCTTACTATTGTGTATCTTATATCTCAGATGGTGCAGTATTCTGCCTGCCTCGCACATTCCGGACGCAGATATTACCACATGTGGAGAGGTGTCCTGTGTCAGCTGCATGGATTCTTCCACACTCCTTACAAACCGGATTTTATCAAAGTGAAAAGGATTTTTACCTTTTTCAAGAAAGGTCTCGTGGGCTTCATGATCATAAACTTCCGGGTGTTCCCCAAATACTTTAGTGATATTGGTTGCAAGGGGGCTGTCAACATATACAGGATGTCTTGGCACTTCTCTTCTGTCATAAAGCTCATGGATAATATAGATCAGTTCCTGTGTTCTTCCATAGGCAAAGGAAGGAATAATAACTGACCCGCCTTTTTCAAATGTATTGTTCAGCACTTTTTTGAGGCTGCCGCTCAAATCTTCAACCGGTTCATGCTCCCTGTCTCCATAGGTGCTTTCTGTGATAAAGAGATCAATATCACGGTCTTCCTCCTCAAATACCAGGGTTGGATCCTTTAGTATGGGCTTGCTGAATCTGCCCACATCTCCAGTATAGAGTATCCGGGTTGTTTTATTATCCCTTTTTACAGTTACAACCGAAAAGGCTGAGCCGAGAATATGTCCTGCCACATAGAATCTGACTGTTGTATCCTTACCAATTGTAATAGGATATCTGAAGGGATAGCCATCAATAAAATCCAGTGACTGTCTTGCCTCTTCCATTGTATAAAGCGGTGTGACAATATCAAGTTTATGCTGCTTTTGAATGTTACGGATGGCTTCAGTATTGAGCTCATGCGTGTTTTTTTTCAGCATTTTTTTTATGAGGCTCTTTTCCCGGCTGGATATCTTCTTTCCTGGGTGTTTCATCTCCAGCTGGTGCAGGAATGATCGGACAGATTTATAGTTGAGGTAGTGGGCATCTGATTCCTGGATATGGCCGCTGTCCAGGAGCATATATTCAAGAGCATCAGCAGTGGGCCGTGATGTAATGATGCGGCCTGAAAAACCATTGCCTGTCAGAATGGGAATGCGGCCTGAATGATCAATGTGGGCATGGGAGAGGATCATATTTGTTATTTCCCCTCTGTTTACAGGAAAATTGTTGTTTTTCTCCCTGCTCTCTTTTCTACGTCCCTGGAACATTCCGCAATCAAACAGGATTTTATCTGTACCACTGTTCAGCAGATGCATTGATCCTGTGACCTCACCGGCTGCACCATAGAATGTCATATCCATAAAACACCTCAATTATTGTTGCAAGATCTCTGATTACCATTTGAATATTTCATTTTTTCCATTTTAATGAAAGGGAAATTTTAGGTGTGTATGAGAAAAACAGATGAAAGGGAAAAGAGTGGAATTTTTCCAACGATATAAAACCATTTTGGAACAGATGAAAAATTACTTGACAATATATTACGCATACATAATATTCGTATAAATATAAAATATATGAAAGGAGAACCGTGAATTTTCCATTACCCCCGCAATGTCCTTATTATCTTATTACAAGGGCTGCTCTTTCCACAACCTCCCTGCTCAAGAAAACATTGTCAAATAAAGGAGCAGGAAACATTAAACCTGCTTATCTGGCTGTTCTTATTCCTCTCTGGAGCCAGAATAATTTAAGGGCGAATGAACTGGGCAAAAAGGCAGGGCTTGAACCGTCAACAATGACAGGGTTGCTTGATCGCATGGAGAAAGCAGGGCTTGTAAAACGATCACCCGATCCTGAAGACAGAAGGGCAAACAGGATCAGCTTAACAGAAAATGGCAGTAAAATGGAAAAAATTTCTGAAACAGCTGTCAAGGCAATGTTTGATACTGCTTTTGTCAATATGTCTAAAAACGATATCAATATAACAAAAAAAACGCTTGGAAAAATAATTGAAAACTGTAAAAAGGGAGATGCTTAGATGAAAAAAAAGATAGGTTTCACATGCTCTTATGCTCCTGTTCCCATTATTGAAGCTGCCGGATTCTCTCCCTTCAGGGTATTCCCTGAAACGGATGCAGCAGATCATTCCGGTCACATCCTCCATGACAATTTATGTCCCCATGTAAAAAAAGTTCTTGACAGAGCTCTTGGCGGAGACCTGCCTGAGCTTGAAGGTATGATCTTTATCAACTCCTGCGATTCAATGAGAAGACTTTCCGATGCATGGAAGGTGGCTAGACCTGATGAGCGGATAATTTTTCTCGATCTCCCGTCATCCACAGAAAAAAGTGCCATTGCTTTTCTTGCAAATGAGTATGAGAGGCTGTTTACAGAACTCTGCAGATGGAACCGGGTTGATGTCTCACATGATAAATTAAAAGAGAGAATTCAGAGATGGAACACCCTTGCAAAATCTCTGAGAGATATAGAGGTGTGCATGGGTAATAAATTTTATCCAGGGCTTTCCGTACGCTATCAGGAAACAGTTAACCTTGCTTCGGTTAATGGGGTTGATGCGGCTTTAAAAACAGCAGGCACAATTCATCCTGAGAATATGGAAGCAGTAAAAGGGCGGGCTCCTGTTTTTATTTTTGGTAATCTGCTGTTTGATCCTGAAGTGTTCACTCTCTTTGAGCAGTGGAATATGCATGTGGCAGGCAATGATTTCTGCACGGGATCAAGATTCTGCAGCCATATTTCCTGCAGAGGTACAGATGATCTGTTTTACTCTGTTGCATCTTCGTTTATGACAAGGATCTCCTGTGCAAGAACAATAGATGTCGCAGACCCGGGCTCTATTGCAGAGAATATCGTAAAACATGCTAAAGAGAGCAGGGCTAGAGGAGTTATAGGGTTTACTCTGAAATTTTGTGATCCATATCTTGCCCGTATTCCAGGTATAAGGGAAGCTCTTTTAAGGGAATCCCTGCCTTTTTTGTTGCTTGAAGGAGACTGCACCCTTGGTTCAATAGGACAGCAGCAGACAAGAATAGAAGCATTCACAGAGATGCTGGAGGTTTAAAATGATGTATGAATATTTTGAAAATATGGTACAGGGGGTAACTGCAAAACTTGCAGAAGAGCCCGGGAAAATTAACGCAAAAAAAAGATATGTCCGTGAAATAGCAAGACTTGGTAAAAAACTGTATGCAGAAAATGAGAAAATAGCATGGTGCGGAGTTACTGTACCTTTTGACCTTCTTAATGCAATGGGGGTTACATCGTGTTTTGTTGAATTCGTTGGAGCAATGCTTTCTTCAAATGAAACAGCGCCGCTGTTCATGAAAGAGGCTGAAGATTCAGGATATGCTCCAGATTCCTGTGCTTATCACAGGTCAGTGACAGGAGCGGTACTGAAGGGAATGATGCCTGATCCTGATTTTATCATTGGATCATCCAGCCCCTGTACAGCAGGGCTTGCTGTGATGGAGAACATGGCAAAAAAATTTAATAGGGATTTTTTTATATTGAATATTCCCCAGAATAATTCCAGAAACAGTGTAAAATATCTGGCAGATCAATTAAAAGAGATGGCAGACTTTATTGGTAAACATACGAAAGAGCCTCTCTCCCTTGAAAAGCTTGGCACAGCTCTGGAATTTCATAATGAATGCAGCAGGATTTTAAAAGATATTTATGATCTGGCTAAACAAACCCCCTCTCCTGTTGACAATAAACTTCTCAGAGATTTTGGTACGGTGGTGACTCTTTTTATGGGGAGCAGCAAAGGGGTTGAAATCTGCCGGGCTTTTAAAGATGAACTCACTGACAGGATCAAGTCGGATAAAATTGACCCGTCAAAAGAGCAGATAAGACTGATGTGGATACAGAACAGGATTCAGTATCAATTTCCAATTGAAAAGATACTTGAAGACCTTGGTGCAAAAATTGTAGTGGATGAACTCAATGATGTAACCTGGGAACCGATGGATCCGGACAATCCATTTGAATCCATTGCAAAGCGAATAATCACAATTCCCTATTCCCTCGGAACAGATAAGAGAATCGCCCATATGCAGGCCCTGGCAACTGATTACAGGATTGACGGAGCAATCAATCCCTGCCACTGGGGATGCAGGCAGGGAACAGGTGTAAGGGGCCTTACCACTGCCGGGTTGAAACAGATAAATGTACCTGTCCTTAATCTTGAAATTGACTGTGTTGATTCAAGAAATCTTGCAAAGGGTCAGATAGCAACAAGAGTTGAAGCCTTTGCAGAGATGCTGACACAGTAACGTGAAAACTGAATATTTACCTTATTGAAATCGAGGAGTTAAACATGTATTTTCTTGGAATTGATATTGGAAGCCTCTCATGTGATGCTGTGCTTATTGATGAAAACAAAAATATTATTTCGTCTGCTGTTATACCTACGGGAGTAAAAAATATAGAAGCGATTGCCAGGGTAAAAAAGATGGTCATGCAATCTTCTTTCATTTCAGAATCTGATATAAAATCGATTATCTCAACTGGTTATGGAAGAAAACGGGTGGAAGGACGAGATGGTGCCGTAACAGAAATTACCTGTCATGCAAAGGGTATCAGACATGTGATTCCCAAAACAGGAATAGTGATTGATATTGGCGGACAGGACAGCAAGGCAATCTTGTTGAGTGAACAGGGAAAAGTTGTTGATTTTGCGATGAATGACAAGTGTGCCGCAGGAACCGGAAGATTTCTTGAAGCCATGGCAAGGGCTCTTGAAGTGCAGATTGATGAATTGGGAGATCTGGACAGGGATGCAGAAGAAGACCTTGTATTAAGCAGTATGTGTACTGTTTTTGCAGAGAGTGAAGTGGTTTCCCTCATTGCAAAGGGTACAGAGCAAAAAGAGATTGCAAAAGGCTTGAACAGGTCAATTGCATCAAGGACAAATTCACTTGTAAAAAGAGTGAGTAAAAATTTTAACGGGAAATGTATGGCAATGTCCGGTGGTGTCGCAAGAAACAGGGGTGTTGTAAAAGCCATTGAAGAGAGCCTTGGGATTGAAAAACTCCATATTCCTGATGATCCTGATATTATAGGGGCTCTTGGTGCAGCCCTTATTGCCTTTGACAGGTATACCGGAAATAAAGAGTGAGAGCATAAAATGGTTTACTTTGCAGGAATTTACAGGTAATAAAATTAAAAAAAACCGGAATGTATGAATAAACAAAAGAGATGTATTTGATCAGCAGTATAGAACAGGTAATGATATATGTTAAGTAAGCAGTGGATCACTTGGTCTCTGATCATTGTAATTGTTTTACTGCCTGCGCCTGCTGTAATCAAGCACCTGCAGAGGCTTGTTGTCCGTAACGCGGTTATAACAGCCTATCGCTATGAAATCCGTGCTCCAATTGACGGTGTCGTTGAATCCCTTGGTGTACAGCCTGGTGATATTCCTGGTGATTTGCCCATCTTTGTTCTCAGGAATAAAAGAGCACCCCTTGCTGATATTGAGAGTCTGGAGGCCCGGTATCATGAAAAACTCAAACATCATGGGTGCGTTGAAGAAGAGCTTTCCCTGCTTGAGAATCGTCTGGAAAAGAGCTATGAACAGCTTTCAAGATATCGTATCACACTTCAGAAAGATTTAGATCAAACCCTTGAAATTTTAAAAGCACGCCAGACAGGAGAAGAAGCCAGATTGAAAGAAGCTTCCAGGAATCGTGCAAGGGCCATACAGCTTGTCAGGACATCTATAATGCCACAGGAAGATGCAGATAAAATCGAGGCCCGCTTCCTTGATATCAGAGCAGGGTTGAATGCCCTGCAGCGGGAACAGGATCAAATAATGAACCGCAGACAGATGCTGCAGCAGAATCTGTTTCCGCCGGATATTTCAGATGGTGCCCTGCAGGTGCAGAGCAGGATTAATGACCTGCAGATGAAAATTCTGGATTGCCAGAGCCGCATTCATGCCTCTGAGATAGATCTGACATCTGATGCATCCAGAATCAAGGCGCTGCGGGCAGATCTGGAGAATAAGGCATCGAGTGCTGTTATCTCACTGCCGGATACAGCGGTAATATGGAGTGTGGAAGCAAAGGCGGGTATGGAGGTGGATAAAGGAGACACCATTCTCTCCTATATTGACCGCAGTAACATGCTGGTGGATGTTGCCATTGATGATTCCACTATTGAACTGATTCATCCGGGCCATCAGGTTAGCGTACGAATGTTTGGCAGAAAAAGGGTTATCAAGGGAACCGTGATCAGGGTACAGGGTTCAGCTGTTGAATGGCAGAGTCATCGATTTGCCGCTGGAGTCAAGGGTCTGGCAATGCGTGACGGCCGGGTGCTGGTCAAAATAAATGATCCGCAACTGTATGGTGATGTGAAAAGATTTTGCGGTATCGGTCGTACAGCCTATGCTGAGTTTGAGGAGATCGGGATTTTTGAACAATATTTTGGAATATTTCTGAGATGATCTCACGTACTGATTTGCTCACACCGGAACAGCGGGATAAGGAAACAGCAGTATTCCGGGCAGTTGTCCTGGATTTTTTAATGCTGACCTACCTGGTGCTTGTGGGAATTTTTACCGGCTCAATAACTTTTCTTGCGGAACTGTTCCGATGTGTGCTCTCCATGATCATAGAACTTGTATCCTATTTTGTGCTGCGCAGTACCCACAGGGGGGCATTCAGTGAGTTTGAATTCGGTACCGGTAAAATTGAACGAATTGTAAATCTTCTGGTTGCATTTGGTCTCTGTATGGCGTGTATCTATATTTTTAGCAAAATAACCTCCCCTGGAGAGGATACGCATATCTCATCTCCCAATCTCATACTGGCGGTTATTGGAGCTGATATAAACCTTATCCTTAATTTCTATTTTACCATGGAATTTATCAGGGTAAACCAAAGAGAGAGTTCAGTCATAATTTCTTCACAGATAAAGTCCCGTATGGCCAAAACCGCTGCATCAGCTGTTGTCCTTATAGTACTCATACTGACTCTCTGGCTCCCTGACCCCAAATCAGCCAGAATGGTTGATACCATGGGTTCAATATTTGTTTTGTGCTATATGCTTGTAATTGCATTTGATCTGGTAAAAGAGAGTCTGCCTGAAATACTGGATAGAACGATACCTGAACCGGATCACTATCAGATACTCCGGGTGCTGACTGAACATTTTGATCAGTATGACGGCTTTAACGGCTATAAAACCCGCAGATCCGGAAAAGACCTTTTTATTTTGATTAACCTCTGCTTTTTTTCAAAAACAACCCTGGCACAGATTGAGGCCAGGCTGGCTCCTCTGAGAAAAAGTCTTGAAAATGAGCTGCCTGGTTCAAAAGTGACAGTCATACCTGAAGTGATGGAGAAACCACAATAATGAATTGCACCAGCCAGGTGCTGCAACTATTTTTTATTTAACCATATTAATGAACGGAGATATCATGAGTACATTCAATCAATCAACGGATAAACAGATACATTCAACGCAAGACAGTGATGGAATTGACCGGAAGACGGAAACTTTTCTTACTGACTCGTTTGGTTCTGCAGCATATGGGGGAGATGGATGGTCTCCAAGGGTTTTATCCCATAAATCCGAACTTGGAAGTGTGTGGGCTGACTGCGGTATTGAGAGTGAATGGCAGACTTTGAAATCAGTAGTTGTGCACAGGCCTGGCAGAGAGATACTAATATCTGAAGATCAAATCAATCAGTTCCAGTTTGACCGGATGCCGGATCTGTCAAAAGCCAGAGCAGAGCATGACAGTATGGTTGAGATGTTTGAAAAAAACAGCGTTAAAGTCAATTACATTGATCCCCGTTGTGAAGTG
Source organism: uncultured Desulfobacula sp. (assembly GCA_964636495.1). Classification (GTDB taxonomy): domain Bacteria; phylum Desulfobacterota; class Desulfobacteria; order Desulfobacterales; family Desulfobacteraceae; genus Desulfobacula. Next base: position 12,288 of record CAZWSL010000054.1, read on the forward strand.
ACTGCCAATCAGATGTATTGCGCTGACCTTTTTGCCATGACTCCTCAAGGTGCAATTCTTGCCAGGCCTGCATCCACTGTCCGTGCAGGGGAGGAGCGATGGGTGGCCAGGACCCTGGCTGATTTAGGCATACCCGTAATAAAAATATTGACAGGGAATGCAACTTTTGAAGGAGCAGATCTCATGTGGATCGATTCAAAAAATGCTGTCATCGGGAGAGGGCTGCGGACAAACCAGGAAGGAATCAATCAGATTACAACAGTGTTATCAGAACATGACATAACAACCCATGCATACGACATGCCCTGTGGTACCATGCATTTTATGGGTATGCTGAGAATTGTTGATAAGGATCTTGCCGTAATATGGCCCCACAGAACTCCCCATGCACTTGTAGCTCTTCTCAGGGAAAAAGGCTTTCAGGTTGTTCCTCTGCCCGATCTGTACGAAGCCCTTTCCAATAAGGGATTCAATTTTGTGGTACTGGGGCCAAGGAAGATCATGATGGCTGCAGATAATCCCAAAAGCATCTCTTTTTATACATCCCTTGGAATTGAGTGTATCACTGTTTCCATGCATGAATTAAAGAAAGCCAATGGAGGAATGGGCTGTTTGACGGGAATCGTGAAAAGAGAAGTGACAGATCAGAAAAAATGTTAAACCGTGGTGTATATGAAATGGAAAATAAAAGAGCCGGTTAAAAATGATAAACCCCTATCATAATCTTCATATCTACTATATTGACGGTATACCTGAGATAAGCAGCGGTATCCTGAACTGCAAACATTTTCTTGGAATCTGGGAGGATGAGAATGTCTCTTTTCTATTCTTTTCATCTTCTTCAGACACTATTATTGACAAAATACTTCATGAAAATGGAGGATTAAATCTGATTGAAAAATATGAAATGAGCAGTGAACAGTGGCATGGAGACGTGATAGAACCTTATTGTGTAAATGATTTATGCATATATCCTCCCTGGAATAAACCTGATATCGGCAGAGAGAAGATAAAAGAGATTATTCTTGATCCAGGTGTTGTGTTTGGAACAGGAAGACACCAGACAACAGAAGACTGCCTTGACCTGATCCATCGGCTGTGTAAAAAATATAAGCTTGAATCTCTCCTTGATATCGGTACGGGAACAGGGCTTTTATCCCTGGCCGCAGCTGTATCCGGGTGCAAAAGGGTAATGGCATGTGATTTTAATCTGCTGGCAGTAAAAACATGCTTGAACAATATAAGACTTAACAGGCTGGAAAACCGAGTCCTCGCATTCCAGGCAAAGGGAGAGGAGGTTATCTCTATTTCTTCTGACCTGCTTGTTGCAAATATTCACTATGATATAATGAAGCATCTTGTTGAGAATCCTTTTTTTCTTGAAAAAAAATATTTTATTCTCTCAGGCCTTTTAAATTCTGAATCCAGGAGAATAGTGGATTCTCTTTTAAAAAAAAATGTTCACATTATTGAAAAAAGATGTCCTGATGGAGTATGGAACACTATTATGGGTACAAATGAACCAGATATGTCCTGACTATTATGCTGTATCATAAAAAGTCAGAAAAAAAATTTACAAAAGGGGAAAAGAGCATTTGAAATGGAAGGCAAAAAAGGTGTCCAGAGAATCGTGGAGTTGTAATATAAAGCATAACGTTTAGTTATTTTGTGAAAATGTAAAAGCGTAGCTGATTATTTCGGGTTGCATTTATATAGTAGACAGGTAATAATTATGGTTCGGGATATATGATCTTGAATCAGACAGGAAGCGCCTATGAAGAATATAAAAAAACCAACCATTTTAATAGTAGATGACGATCAGACAACTATTATTTTTTTAATCAATGCACTTGAAGATGATTATGATATAATGGTTGCCACAGGTGGCCGGGAAGCCCTTGATATGGTCAATACCCAAAAACCTGATCTTATTCTGCTTGATATCATGATGCCTGAAATGGATGGTTACGAGGTCTGCCGCCGTTTAAAATCCAGTAGTCAAACCCGTAAGATTCCTGTTATTTTCTTGACAGGAATGGACAGCAATGAAGATCATGCCAAAGGACTGGCAGCAGGGGCTGAAGATTATATTGTAAAACCCTTTTATCCTGCAGTTATTCGTGCAAGGGTTAAGATCCAGCTGGAACTCTACCACCAGAAGAGCTTTCTGGAAGAGACAGTGAAAAAACGCACAGCAGAGCTTGAAGCAAGCAAGATAGCCCTTCAAAAAGCCATGAACAACCTGCAGGTTGAAAGAGTCACCACCGGTGTTTTCTGGGTTCAGGTTCCGGAAGCCGGTTTGTATGTCCTGTGCGGATGTCCTGAGGAGGTTGTAAAACACCTGATGATAAAAGGGTTTATCGGAACTGTCTGCAAAAAAGATATTACTTTTGAAACCGGACCCAATGCCATTCTGCTTTCAGATGTTTTAATACAGAATGGCTGTCTCTCTAATCTTGCGGAATTTCCTGTCTTACAGATGTTATACCGCCAGGGATTTATTATACCTGATCATCCAAACAACAGAGGAGAGAAACCTGTCCTGATAGGGTCACAGGAGCAGGTTGAATCCCAGAAACAGTATATTTTCAGAGGTAATTTCGGTCTGATTGATAAGAAAGAGATTATGGAGAGTGGTGTTGCTGAACCCATGGCCGATGAAATGATGCGTCTGAAAAACAGATTCAGGTTTGGACAGAAACCACAGATTGAAGATCTGGTAGATTCGGTAATTGTAAAAAATGACCCCGTGGAAATCCGAGATCAAATTTTTGTAAAGAGAACAGGATTTAACCGGTATGAGTTCTCATATAAAGGGTTGAGTTCTGTGGTGGATTTAAACCTTAAGCCTGAGGAGTCGTATAATTCTCCCTACTTGCTGGGAAACCACAAAATCAAAAGAGACTATTTTGCAGTGATTCACTCTGGTGAAGGGAACGGCTGGAACACGACTGTTCCGAGCATGGGAAGCATTATAAGCTATCAGGGGGAGATATACCTCATTGATCTGCCCCCTAACCTCTTTGATACATTACGGGCTCTGGGAATCGATATCAGCGAAATAGTAGGCGTTTTTCATACCCATGCCCATGATGATCACTTTACCAGCTTTCCAACCCTGCTGCAGTCAGACCACAGGATTAAATATTTTGCCACTCCTGTTGTGAGATCTTCTGTCAGCAAAAAACTGGCAGCTTTGCTGGCTATGGATGAAAAAATCCTGTCCCATTTTTTTGATTTTCATGACCTTGAATTTGATCAGTGGAATGATTGTAACGGCCTTGATGTCAAACCGATTTTTTCTCCCCATCCAGTGGAGACAAATATGTTTATTTTCAGAGCCCTTGGAGATAGCGGATATAAAACCTATGCACACTATGCAGATACTATCTCCCTTGATATGCTGAATGAAATGGTCGGTGACGACCCGGACTGTATCAGCCTGGAAACCTATCGTAATGTAAAAGATGCTTATCTTTTTCCGGCAACATTAAAGAAACTTGATATTGGCGGAGGCATGATCCATGGTCAGGCCCTTGATTTTAAAACCGATATGTCTGAAAAAATAATTATGGCTCACAGGGAAAACACCCTGACAGATGAGCAGAAGGAGATTGGTTCTGAATCAAGTTTTGGTCAGTGTGATGTGCTCATTCCCGGAACCCAGGACTACCTGAGGAGCTATGCATTCCACTATCTTAAATCTTTTTTCCCCCCTCTTGGGAAAAAAGACGGCAGCATGCTGCTGAATTCTCCTCTGGTGGAGTTTAACCCTGGTACGCTTATTTTAAAAAAAGGGGACACACCAGCGCATCTCTATCTTATTTTAACAGGAACTGTTGAGTATATAGATATTCAGTCAGGCACCAAGCACAACCTCTCTAACGGATCATTCATAGGTGAGTTCAGTCTGTTTAAAAAACAGACCTCCCCGGGTTTGTACAGGTCTGTTTCCCATGTTTCCGCTCTCTCTTTTTCTTTTTTACTGTTTAACAATTTTTTAGAGAGAAATAATATTTCTGTAAGTATTGAAAATATGTTCAACAAGATAGAGTTTTTAAAGTCAACATGGCTTTTTGGCGGGGCAAGTTCCTATGCTGTTCAGACTCAGATCGCCCAGATTATGAAAGTTGTGGAAATAGAAAGAGGTGTTGATGTACTCAGCCGGAAATCTTCAGGATTATTTTTGATTAAAACCGGAGAAATTGAGGTCAGGGGAACTTCGAATATTCTTTTGGAGAGACTAAAACCAGGAGATTTTTTTGGTGAACACCATTTTTTTAAGCCAGAGATAACGGGTTTTCATTTTAGAGCAATCAGGAATTCTCAGCTGTACTCTATTACTGATTCAGTCCTGCTGGAGATTCCGAGTGTTTATTGGAAAATCCTGGAGATACATGAAAAACGCAGGAAAAAATGGAAAGAGTTGACCACTGGTCAAAAAATCCAGGTTTGTTAAAATATCCTGTCTAAATCACTTGTTGTCATGATTTTTTTTTATATTTATGTATCTCTCTCTGTATGATTGAAATAAATTTGTCACTTCTGAAAGGTTTATCTATAAAAGCATCAATATTCTTGGTGTCAATTTTTGATTTCAACGTTTTCCCCATGTATCCTGAACACAATACAGCAGGTATGTCACTTCTCATTTTTTTAATTTTACTGATAAGTCTGTCTCCCGTCATATGGGGCATGGTCAAATCTGATACCACAATATCAAATTTGTCCGGTGCCTTTTCAAATTCACTTAATGCTTTCACGGGATCATCATAAACAAAAACAGTATACCCGGTTTTTTCAAGAATATTTTTTGCCACTTTAATTATTAATTTTTCATCATCCACAAATAGTATGGTTTTGTCTAAATCCTCTGTTACCAGATCTGCATCCGGCTCTGCTTTTTTGATCTCCTCAAGTGTTATCGGCAGAAAAATCGTAAAAACAGTTCCTTTTCCAATCCTGCTTGCTACTTCGATCGAACCGCCTGCATTTTTTATAATGCTGTCTACAACTGCTAATCCCATTCCAGTCCCTTCACCAATCTCTTTTGTTGTGAAATAGGGTTCAAATATCTGACTGATTATATTTTCCGGTATTCCAACTCCAGTGTCTGATATCTCTAATTTTAAATAACGGCCTGCTTTAAGCTTTTTTATCCGCTCAGATTGAGAAGTTGAAATTTTTACATCTTCTAAAGTTATTTTCAGCACGCCTCCATTTTTTTTCATTGCATGGGCTGCATTGCTGCACATATTCATCAGGATCTGGTGCATCTGGGTTGCATTACTTAATACTTTTTCCTTGCTTTTGATGTTGTGTTTAATTTCAATACTTGAAGGTATGGTTGCGCGTATAAATTTTAACACCTCTTTAATAATCAGATCTACACGCACGGGCATCAGCTCATCTTCTGACTGTCTTGCAAAGGTTAAAATCTGCATGACAAGCTCTTTCGCACGCAGGCCCGCTTTGTAGATCTCCTTTAGATCTCTTTCAACTGTGCTGCCTTTTTCAACAGAAGTCATTGATAATTCAGCAAAACCTAAAAGGGAAGCCAGTATATTGTTAAAGTCGTGGGCAATACCACCTGCCAGGGTTCCTATTGCTTCGATTTTATGTGCCTGGATCAGCTCTTTTTCCAGCTGTTTTATCTTTGTGATGTCAGTTGCTATATGAATGATTTTCTGGCATTCATGGTTGTTATCAAGTATAGGTGTCGTGGAGATGATAAATGATTTTTCATTGAATTGAATTTCTTTTTCGCTTGTCACTTTCTTTTCAAGACATGTTTCCATGGGACAACCCGGGTAGGGAGAATCTGACTGGTGAAAAATCTCATAACACTTTTTGCCTATCACGCTTTCTTCTCCCTGTTCAAGGATTTGAAATACGGCTTTATTGGCTTCAATTATTGTATAATTACTATCTAAAATCATTGTCATGTGGCCAATTGCCTCAAAAATATCTTTCCACTCCTTTTCAGCCTTTCTGCTTCTCTCTTCTGCTTTTTTTCTTTTTTCTATTTCTTCTATAAGATATTTGTTTTTTTCAACCAGTTCAGACGTTCGTTTCAGTACTTTTGCTTCCAGTTCGTCGTTTGCTTTTCGCAAATTATCTTCCAGTTTTTTACGTTCGGTGATATCCCGGATAACCCCAACGGTTCCAAGAAAGATTTTATTACTTTTTTGAATATTGTCTGAATAAAAACCAGCGCTGTTCACCTCTGCTATAACTGTTTTTTTACTGATATCTTTAACAATTCCAGTTCTTTCCATGGAATTTTTTTTGGTTAATAAATGAATTTCCAGACCAGTTGTTTTTCTTTTTCCCGTTCTTCTTTCATCAAACAGTTTTATGTCCCTGGTTATACTTTTTGAAGATTTGACAGTGTGTTTTATAACACTCTTCCTGGAGATTTTTTTTAAATCCACCGGCCAGATCAAAGAGCTGAAATGTCTGCCAATGAGCTCCTCTCTCTTATAACCAAGTTTTTTAATGGCTTCGTTAATATATGTAAAACAACCTTCAGGATCTATTCGATAAACAATATCAGGTATTGTATTAACAAGACTTGAGAATCTGTTTTCAGATGATTTTAACTGATAAAGCTGATTTTCAATTTTTTTCTTTGATTCTTTCAGCAGATACCTCTGGTGATCAATCTCTAAGAATATGTTGAGTTTGCTGATAAGAATTTTTGCATCAAATGGTTTAACTAAAAAATCAACAGCTCCTGAATCATAGCCTTTGAACACGTGGAAATCACTGGAGTAAACCGCTGATACAAATATAATGGGAAGGCGTTTTGTCTTTTGATCGGAGCGCAGGAATTTTGCAAGCTCATATCCATTCATTCCAGGCATCTGGACGTCTAAGATTGCTGCAGCAAAATCGTGATTAAGACTCTCCACAAGTGCATCATTACCATTTTGGGCCTCTATGATTTCAATATTTACAGAAGAAAGTATCTGTTTTAGACTGAATATGTTTTCTATTTTGTCATCAACAATTAAAATTTTCGGTTTGTAACCCATGATTTATTCCTTTCAATAGCATATCCATGATCTCAGGGATTGAAAATATAAAATCAATATCACCCGTATCAATTGCCGCCTGCGGCATGATTTTGTATTTAGCAGATAGAGGTGATTGTGCAATTGTACATCCGTCATACTGTTTAATTTTTGAAATTCCATTTGCTCCATCATGGTTGGAACCACTCAGTATAATACCAGTCAGGTTTTTCATGTATGCAAATGCCGCACTTTCAAACAAAACATCAATGGACGGTCTTGAATAGTTCACTTTTTCATCAATGGATAGAGAAAATGTTTTATTATGTTCAACCAGCAGGTGGTAATCAGCAGGAGCAATATAAACAAATCCGGGACAGATATGCTCCTTCTCTTCAGCCTGCTTTACCATGAGGCTTGACTGCTCATTTAAGAAAGAGGCCAGTTCACCATCATCTGAAGGATGCATGTGCATAACACAGATAATTGGCAGATGATACGTTTTCGGCAGCTTTGAAAGAAGATTTAGCAAAACTTCAAAAGCTCCGGCTGATCCGCCTATAACAACGGCTTTATTCTGCGATTGTCTCATGGCATTCGTTTTTGATATATTTTATATTTGCTGTCAATAATCTCAAATTTATCCTCAACATTTGAAAACAAAAGACTCTCCTGTGATCCAAGACAGAGAAATCCCTTGTTTATCAGGCTGTCATAAAATAGATTCAATACCCTTGCCTGAAGATTTTTATCAAAATAAATCAAGACGTTACGGCATAGGATAAGATGGACTTCACTGAAAATGCTGTCTGTGGCCAGATTATGGTTGGCAAAGGTTATTTTCTGTTTCAGACTCTGTTTCAGTACAATTGAATTGTATTTTGCATGGTAGTATTCAGATAATGAATATTTTCCTCCTGCAGCGTTATAATTTTCAATATATGCTTTAACCTGGTTTATCTGATAGATTCCCTGTTTTGCAATATCCAATGCAACATCATTAAAATCAGTGGCATAGATTGTTGATTTTTTGGCAAAATTTTCTTCTTCAAGCAGGATGGCAAGTGAGTAGGCTTCCTGTCCGGTGGCACAGCCTGCATGCCACACTTTCAAAGAGGGAAAACTTTCAAGATAGGGTATGATATTTTTTCGTAATGATACAAAAAATGCAGGGTCTCTGAACATCTCTGTAACCGTAATTGATAATTCCAGCAGGAGTGCTTCAAAAAAAGATTTTTTATGGATAACTGGGGATATTAATTGAGAGATGTGTTTATATCCATTTTTTGTGCAGAACTCCATTACCCTTCTGTAAACAGACGCTTTTGCATAATTTCTGAAATCGTGTCCATACCGGAGATGAACAGCTTCCAGTAACAAACAAAGCTCCATTATTTCTATTTTATTTATCTTCATTGTCTATACACACATTTTACCTGTACAGCCATACACGGATCATGGACAGCAGCCGGTCGATATCAATGGGTTTGGCCAGATAATCATTTGCACCCGCCTGGATGCATTTTGCTTTATCCTGTTTCATTGCCTTGGCAGTGAGGGCAATGATGGGAAGGTTTGCAAAC
>CAZWSL010000055.1:0-20763 GCA_964636495.1 uncultured Desulfobacula sp.
TGCCGACACGGGGATTTTCAGTCCCCTGCTCTACCGACTGAGCTACCTGGGCTCAAACAACAAGAGGCTTTATATGTTTTTTCGATATCCATGTCAAGGAAAATATTATATTTGTGCATAAAAATGAATCCATTTATATATCACCAAAGATATGCTGAATAAGCGTACATGCTGAAATGGAAGCAGTTTCAGCCCGTAAGATCCTTGGTCCTAAACCATGGCATAAAAAGCCTTTTTTCTCTGCCATTGTTATTTCTCCTGTTGAAAATCCACCTTCAGGCCCGATTAAGATGATGATGTTTTCCGGAGAAGGATTTGTCTGAAGTGATTTAATTTTATGTCCTGATTTTTCCCAGAAGGCAATTTTCAGGTCATGATTTCCGGATTGTTCCAGAATTGTTTCAAAAGTTACGGGTGCTGATATTTCAGGGATACGGCTTCTGTTACACTGTTTTAAAGATTCTTTTGCGATATGTTCCCATCTTTTTCTGCGCATCTCTATTTTTTTAAAATTGGGGGATGGAATGGATCGCTCACAAAAAAATGGCATCCACTTCTGCACGCCAAGCTGTGTGATATGTTTGATAATAAAATCCATTTTTTTGTCTTTGAGCATTCCGGAGCAGAGCGTTATATCAATGAATGATTCTGTTGTGGATTCACATTTTTCATTGATATTAATTTCTATGGTGCCTGGTGATGTGTTTATGATAACCGCGCTGTAGTCTCTTCCTTTTCCATCTGTTATTAAAACCAGGTCACCCTTTTTTTTTCGCAGAACTTTAAAAATATGTTTTGCATCCTGTCCGGTTATGTCTGCTGTTGATGGTATGGATTTAATTTCAGGAACAATGAATTTTTGCATAATACAACCTGTTTAAAATAAAGAGAATTATTTGTAAATGCTTTTTTCATGTTTTCCGGTATTAAAAAAGGAAAAGGTAAAATAGTTGACACTTTGCTTTTGCTTTGATATTTTTTTCAGGCTTGAGCATATATAAATAGTACTGTTTTTAATATTTTATTCAGTGAGGTCAAATGTATGGCAGATTTGGATGATAATTCCATTATTGAATTAACGGATATTGCAGATCAAAATTTAGATTTGTCAGCAGACGGCGAGATGATTGACTTGACTGATATTGCAGAAAATGAAAGCAGTGACCTGGATCTTGAATTTGAAGAGAGTGGCCTGGAACCTGAGAGTGATGACCTGGAACCTGAGAGTGATGATCTGGAACCTGAGATAAGTATTCAGGCGGAGAATGAAGAAACAGAAGAGATCGTTCTGGATGATTTTATTGATCCTGAACAGAGAGATGAGAGTCTGAAAGATAGTGAAACAGGAGACAACGGGCTGGAGAACGAAAGAGACAGTGAGATTGAAACTGGTCCGGAAAAGAGTGTGCCTGGCAGTTTAAATGTTGATAGAGAACAGATCGAGGCTGTCCTGGAGAGAGTCATTGAAAAAAAATTTGGTGACAGGATGGATAATCTCATATCTGATGTGATGGAAAAAATTTTAAAAAAACAGATAATTGAGCTTAAAAAGAGTCTGCTGAAAGATCTTGATCAGCTTGATGATAACGTACTTTAAATATATTAATTGAAAAATAACAGTTTGGTAGAAGGGGGGTATAAAACATCCCCTTTTTCATTAAAAGGTGTAACTTTTTTATTTAACAAATCAGGAGTTGATTTATGGGTTCGGATTCTCTGAACAAAGGATATGAGCCGGAAGGCATTGAGGAAAAGTGGTATAAGTTCTGGATTGATAATGGCTTTTTTAAAGCTGAAGATAAAAGCGACAGAAAAGCGTTTTCAATCGTTATCCCCCCGCCGAATGTAACAGGGGTGCTTCATATGGGACATGCACTGAACAATGTGCTTCAGGATATCATGTGCAGGTATCAACGGTTGTGCAATGTCAATGTCCTCTGGATGCCTGGAACAGATCATGCCGGAATTGCAACCCAGAATGTTGTTGAAAAACAGCTTGCAGCCAAAGGATTGACAAGGGATGATGTCGGCAGGGAAGCATTTATCGAGCATGTCTGGAAATGGCGTGAAAAATCAGGTGGCGCCATTATCAACCAGCTTAAAAGGCTTGGTGCTTCCTGTGACTGGGACCGTGAACGCTTTACCATGGATGAAGGGCTTTCCGATGCAGTCAGAAAAGTGTTTGTGAGGCTCTATAAAGAGGGGCTGATCTATCAGGATCAATATATCATTAACTGGTGCCCAAGGTGTAAAACTGCTCTTGCTGATCTTGAAGTTGAATATGAAGAAAAAGATGCATACCTCTACTATATAAAATATCCCTTTAGAAACAGGAAAAATGGTCTTACCGTTGCAACAACGAGGCCTGAAACAATGTTTGGAGATACTGCAGTAGCAGTCAATCCGGATGATAAACGGTTTAAGGATCTTGAGGAAAAAGAGGTTCACCTTCCTCTGACTGACAGGTATATCCCTGTTATTCAGGATGATTATGTGGACACCCAGTTTGGAACAGGTGCATTAAAGGTAACGCCTGCCCACGATCCTAATGATTTTCATCTTGGTGAAAAACACGGTCTTGAAAAATTGAAAGTGATTGATGACAACGGCTGTATGCTTGAAGGTGCCGGCCAGTTCAATGGCATGGATCGTTTTGAGTGCAGGGAAAAGGCGGTTAAAGCGTTAACAGAACAGGGACTGCTGGTTAAAAAAGAGCCTTTAAAACACAGTGTGGGTAATTGTTACAGATGCAGGACAGTAGTTGAACCCTCTATTTCAAAACAGTGGTTTGTAAAAGTCGCCCCTCTGGCTGAAAAAGCATCCGAGGCAGTTAGAAACGGTCAAACCAGGATTATACCTGAAACCTGGTCCAAGACCTATTTTGAGTGGATGGATAACATAAGAGACTGGTGTATCTCCAGGCAGATCTGGTGGGGTCATAGAATTCCGGTCTGGAAATGCTCTGACTGCCGGGAAGTCATTGTGGAAGAGAATGATCCAGATGTGTGTCCCACCTGCGGTTCCAGGGAAATTGTCCAGGAAACCGATGTGCTGGACACCTGGTTTTCCAGCGCGTTATGGCCTTATTCCACCATGGGATGGCCTGAAAATACAGACCTTTTAAAAACATTTTATCCAACCAATGTTCTTGTTACCGGTTTTGATATTCTCTTTTTCTGGGTAGCAAGAATGATGATGATGGGTATTCATTTCATGGATGAAGTGCCCTTTGATGATGTTTATATCCATGCCCTTGTAAGGGATGAACATGGAAAAAAGATGAGCAAATCAAAGGGTAATGTCATTGATCCGCTGAAAGTTATAGATGCTTACGGAGCTGATGCTTTCAGGTTTACGCTTGCTGCTTTTGCAGCCCAGGGCCGTGATGTTAAAATGTCTGAATCAAGGGTGGAGGGATACCGGCATTTTGTTAACAAGCTGTGGAATGCCTCACGGTTTGCTCTTATGCATATAACATCAAAGGATGTTGACGTTGATTATAAAAAACTATCCCTTGTTGATAAGTGGATATTGTCACGATGCGCACACACATCTTTTAAGGTGAAAAAAGGTATTGAAAATTATAGATTTAATGAAGCTGCCTCTGTCTTGTATCAGTTTATATGGCATGAGTTCTGTGACTGGTATATTGAAACTGTCAAACCCGCATTATATGAAAAAGAGGGAGTTCAGAAAAGGGATAATGCAAGAAGCGTAATGGCGAAGGTTTTGAAGGATATAGTCATTATGCTGCATCCATTCATGCCTTTTGTTACAGAGGAGATATACAGTATTCTTCCCGGAGTGGAAGGTTCTGTTATGGCAGCATCATATCCTTATGGTAAAAAAGCGTATGACAGCTTAAAGAATGATGATGCTGAAAAAGATGTACAATTTGTTTTTGATTTGATTTCCGGCATCAGAAATATCAGAAGTGAAATGAAATTACAGCCTTCCACTAAAATTAAAGTACTTGCCAATACAGAAGATAAAAGGGAAAAACTGCTGATTGTGGAAAATAAACCGATTATTGTAAATCTGGCAGGTCTTGAAAGTTTTTATTTCTGTGAAATTGACAATATCCCGACTTCCAGTGCTTCTTCTGTGACTGCTGACACTACATGCTTTGTCCTGCTTGAAGGTGTGATAGATTTTGATAAAGAGATTAACAGGCTTGAAAAAGAGCTTGAAAAAAATACAAAAGAACTCATTGGAATGCAGAAAAGACTTAACAATGAAAGTTTTCTGGAAAAGGCTCCAGCCAGTATAATCCAGAAAGTAAAGGATCAGAATGCAGCCATTGAAGAGGAGAATAACAAGCTGAAAAAAAACCTGGAAAGAATAATTAAATTGAAATGAGGTTTTTGAACAATGAATTTTTATGATAAAATAGTGGGACTGGCACTTTTTGAGGATTCAGGGAGCGGGGACCTGACAGGCGAAAGTATCATGTTAGACCGCTTTACCGGCAATGGGATAATCGTTGCTGAAGAATCTTTTACCCTTGCCGGAATAGGTGTTGTTAAAAAAGTTTTTGAAACCCTTGATCCGCAATGCAGCTTCTATGCACCATTTTCAGATGGTGACTATATCCAGGATGGTGAAATTATATTCAAGATCACGGCAAATCTGTTATCCCTTTTAAAAGGAGAGCGTGTTGCTCTCAATTTTTTACAGCATCTTTCCGGTATTGCCACACGGACCAGAGCTTATGTTGACGAACTTGAGTTTGAAAATGTTATCCTGACCGATACACGAAAAACAACACCGGGATTGAGAGTGCTTGAAAAATCGGCTGTAAGAGCAGGAGGAGCCCGTAATCACCGGATGTCTTTATATGATGGAATTGTAATTAAAGCGGATCATATCACGGTCGCAGGATCCCTTGTCAGTGCTGTAAATGCGGTAAGACAGAGAGTGCCTAACCTTATTAAGATAGAAGTAGAAGTGAGCAGTATGGATGAGGTAGAAGATGCTGTTTATGCAGGTGTGCCGGTCATCAGGCTTAAGAATATGGAGATTGATCTGATGACTGAGGCTGTAAAATATGTTAATAAAAGAGCTGTTGTGGAGGCATCTGGTAATGTCACGCTTGAAATGCTCAATAAAATTGCCGCTACCGGGGTGGATGTGATTTCATGCGGCGATTTTATCCAGCAGGCAAGGGCCGCTGCTATGAGCATGCAGATTGATTTAACTGATTAATCGGAGCAGTCATTTTATACTAGCAGCACGTGATTCTGTTCCTGCCATTTGCCTTGGACATGTAGAGCGCCTTGTCTGCTCTCTTAATGAATGATTTAAAGTCTTCTCCTTCAACCAGTTCAGTGGCACCTATGCTTATTGTAATGGATTGTTTTACTCCTGGCTCTGGTTCAAAAACATGTGTATCAATAATATCCTTTATTCTGGCTCCAACCACAGATGCTTCTTCAATACCGGTTTCAGGTAAAATAATGGCAAACTCCTCTCCTCCGTATCTGTATGCGGTATCCATGTATCTCATACATGATTTTATTATTTTACCAATCTGCATGAGTACTTTATCACCTTCAAGATGTCCCCAGTTGTCATTATATCTTTTAAAAAAGTCAATATCGAGAATTAAGAGCGACAGATTTCTGGAGTAACGGTAATAACGCATTATTTCTGTCTTAATTTGAGAAAAAAAGTGCCTGGAATTATACAGTTTTGTCAATGCATCTGTGATGGCAAGTTTTTCAAGTTTTTTTAAAAGAATGATACGCTCTTTTTTTGCCTCAGCTTCCTTAAGGACTCTGGAGAGCCTTAGGTTTAACTCATCAAAATTAAAGGGTTTAAAAATAAAATCACTTGCACCGGCCTTGATTGTTTTTTCATAGGAATACTCAGGGCTGTATCCTGTCATGACTATTACATCCGAATGATACTTTGTCTTTACTATTTTTGTCAGTTCAAGTCCATCCATTCCATGCATTGCAATATCTGTAATAACAACATCAGCTTTAAATGTTTTTAGAGTATTCAGAGCTTGTTTTGCATTTACAGCAATTTTGACATTATATTTAAGGTTTTTTAAATATTGCTCAATAGGTTTGTTTATGTCTTCATCATCATCAACAATTAAAACAGCGTATGTCATGTGAGCCTCTCCAGTCCTATTATCTGCTCATAAAGAGCTTTTCTTGACACTTATGAAAGCAATTGATAAATATAATCGGGGAAAAATTATGCTATAATCATTATTATTTGTCAATAAATTTTAGTTTGGAGTTCAATTGAAAACAGAGAATATCAGTATTAGAAATTTTAGTATCATTGCGCATATCGATCATGGGAAATCAACTTTATCTGACAGGCTTATACAGCTTTCAGGTATTATATCTGAAAGAGATATGAAAGATCAGATATTGGACTCCATGGATATTGAGCGCGAAAGAGGTATTACAATAAAATCCCAGACAGTCTCCCTGCCTTATACAGCTGAAGATGGTACTCAATATCTTTTAAATTTAATTGATACTCCAGGGCATGTAGATTTTTCCTATGAAGTGTCACGGGCTCTTGCCTCCTGTGAAGGTGCCCTGATTATGGTGGATGCAAGCCAGGGTGTGGAAGCTCAGACGCTTGCTAATTTATATCTTGCTATGGAACATGATCTTGAAATTATACCGGTTATCAATAAAATAGACCTTCCTTCGGCTGAGATTGAATGGGTAAAAGAGCAGATTGAAGAAGATTTAGGTCTTGAACCTGACGATGCTCTGCTGGTTTCTGCAAAAAAGGGAACAGGGGTTGAAAAGGTATTTCAGGCCGTTGTTGATAATATCCCTGCTCCTGCCTCTTCAGATGATTCTGTTTTTAAAGCCCTTATATTTGATTCTCATTATGATGCATTCAGAGGGACGATTGTCCATTTCAGGGTTTTAGAGGGGCGGATAAAAAAAGGCGATAAGATTTTGTTCATGTCCAGTGATGCCCAGTACAAGGTTGAGGAGGTGGGGTTGTTTCAGATAAAGCGCAACCCCCAGAAAGAGCTGTTATCAGGACAGGTAGGATATTTTATTGCCGGCATTAAAAATATCAGCGATGTAAAAATAGGTGATACGGTTACAATGCCCGATAGAAAATGTACAGGGGCTCTGGGCGGATTCCGGGAACCCACTCCAGTTGTTTTCTCATCCATGTATCCTGTGGCCTCGGATGATTATGAAGAGTTGACTGAAGCTCTTGAGAAGCTGAAATTGAATGATGCCGCTCTTATCTATGAAAAAGACAGTTCTGTTGCTCTTGGTTTTGGTTACAGATGCGGTTTTTTAGGCCTTCTCCACCTGGAAGTTGTTCAGGAACGTCTTGAAAGAGAGTATAATGTCTCTTTAATATTAACCTCTCCTTCTGTTATGTATGAAATTACCTATATGGATGGAACCGTTAAAATTATTGATAATCCGGTTCAATATCCTGACCCTTCAGAAATTTCAAAAGTGAGGGAACCGTTTATCAATGCCACAATTATTGTACCTGACAGGTATATGGGCAATGTCATGCAGGTCTGCCATGAATTCCGGGGGGTAAGCAGAAATTATCAATATCTGACAAGTAATCGAATGGAGATGAAATTTGAACTTCCTCTTTCAGAGGTGGTTTATGAATTTTATGACAGGCTGAAAAGCGTAACTCAGGGGTATGGATCATTTGACTATGAAATAGCAGGATATCAGGAGACTGATCTTGTCAAACTTGATTTTTTAATTAATGCAGAAAGAGTGGATGCTCTATCCCAGCTTATTCACAGGGATAAGGCAGAATCAAGAGCCAGGGCAGCATGCAAAAAACTCAGAGAAGAGATACCAAGGCAGCAGTTTAAAATACCCATACAGGGAGCCATTGGAGGCAAAATCATCTCCAGGGAAACGATATCTGCTTTTAGAAAGGATGTAACTGCAAAATGTTATGGCGGTGATATCTCAAGGAAACGCAAACTCCTTGAAAAGCAGAAAAAAGGAAAAAAAAGAATGAAAATGGTCGGATCTGTCGAAATTCCGCAGTCTGCATTTTTATCTGTTTTGAAAAACGATTAACCAGTTGTGTTTCCGGGGTTTTCCAAGGCTTATTCTGTATTTTTCTCAAGGCGGTATCTGAGTGTGGCACGGGAGAGGCCAAGCAGTCTTGCAGCCTTGGAAACATTGTTATTCATAGTTTTCATAGCATGTTTTATACAGTAGTTTTCAAGATTATCAAGAGTCATCCCCTGCTCATTAATCAACATGGCAATAAGGGTTTCAAGATCCATATGTTCAAAATTTCTTACTCTTGGTTCATTTAACAGAATATGGCGGCTGGTGATAAGGTCACCGGAATTTAAGATCATTGCTCTTTCAAGAACATTTTTAAGCTCTCTTATATTTCCCTGCCACGGATACCGGATCAGCTTGCTGATCGCTTTTTCAGATATATCAGGAGGTTTGGTTCCAAATGCTTTGGAAAATTCTTTGATAAAATGGGAAGATAATACCCTTATATCTTCTTTACGCTCTCTCAGAGGGGGAATGTGGATGGGAAACACCTTAATTCTGTAATATAAATCCTCCCTGAATGCTTTTGCCTCAATCATTTTTTCCAGGTTTTTATTTGTTGCAGCAATTATCCTTACATCAGTGTGAATAGTCTTGCTTCCACCGATACGCTCAAACTCCTGGCTTTCTAATATCCTCAGAAGTTTTGCCTGAACATTAAGCTCCATATCTCCAATTTCATCAAGAAAAAGAGTCCCGCCCGATGCAATTTCAAATTTTCCCTTCTGACGTTTGGCAGCACCGGTAAACGCACCTTTTTCATATCCGAACAATTCAGTTTCAAGAAGATTGGAAGGAATGGCAGCACAGTTTATGGTTAAAAACGGTCCGCTTGAACGCGGGCTGTTAAGGTGGGTGGCACGGCTCAGCAGTTCTTTGCCTGTACCACTTTCACCTGTAATCAGAACAGTTGTGTTTTTGTTTGAAACACTGCCGGCAAGTTTGAGTACGTTACAGATTGCCTCAGAGTTGCCAACAATATTTTTAAAAGTATAGAGGCTTTCAATCTCCTGTCGTAAGTGGCGGACTTCATAGGTCAGGCTGCTGATTTTGAGTGCTTTAATAACCGTGTCGTTTAATTTTTCCTCTTTAAAAGGTTTTGTAACATAATCAAATGCACCATGCTGGATTGCCTCTACTGCATTCTCAATTGAACCAAAGGCTGTAATAATAATAACCGGTATTTCAGGGTCACTCTTTTTTATATGTTCCAGCACCTCCATTCCACTTGTTTTCGGAAGTTTTAAGTCTGTAATGACAAGATGGATAATCTCATTATCAAAAATTTCTATTGCCTGCTCACCGTCATCTGCTTCGTATATAGTAAGGTCAAGATCAGAAAGCTGCATAATGATAACCTGTCTCATTCTGATTTCATCTTCAATTAAAAGAACATTAGTCGGCATTTTCAAATCTCCTGTGAAAGCATGGGGAACAGTAGTTTTATAGTTGTACCCTTTTTTTCCTGGCTGTCTATTATAATGTGGCCGTTATGAGTCTGCATGATCTGAGACACAATTGAAAGTCCAAGACCGATTCCATTATCTTTAAAGCTTACAAAAGGATCCATTAACCTGTCCATCTGGGAGGGGGTAATACCACAACCCTGATCAGTAATTGAAACAGCCAGAAAATCGGGGGGCTTCCGGATCATGGGTTTTATTGGTGCTGCAGAATCAACCACTCTGCTGTCTGCTTTTTCAATGCTGATTTTAAAAGTGACAATACCCCCTTTGGGCATGGATTGAACAGCATTTAAAAAAACATTCCATAAAACCTCTTTAATCTGGTTTGAATCTGCTGTAATATCGGGTACTTTTTCAGGAAAAGTTCTGTTGATCGTATATTTTTTCTGTTCATATAAACCTTGAGTTGAAACCAGGATTTCTTCAAGAATATTCACCATATTAATTTTTTTAAAGTCTGGTTTTGCCGGTTTTGCAAATTCAAGGAATGAAGTAAGCGTCTGATTGAGCCGCTCCACCTCATCCATTATAAACTGGGCTGCTTTCTGTTTCATCTCAATGGGCCGTTCAGCATTGGTTATAACCTGTGCAGATCCCGATATGATGCCGAGTGGGTTTTTAATCTCATGGGCAATACTTGCTGTCATCTGTCCTACTGCTGCAAGCTTGTCTTTCTGGGCAAGCTCTGCATAGGTTCTTTCCAGTTCTATGGAGCTGTATTCAAGTGAAGCAGCCATTTTATTAAAAGAACCGGCAAGTGTGGAAGCAATATCAGGATCTCTGATTTTAACCCTGTGCTCAAGGTCACCATTGGAG
Organism: uncultured Desulfobacula sp.; assembly: GCA_964636495.1. Classification (GTDB taxonomy): domain Bacteria; phylum Desulfobacterota; class Desulfobacteria; order Desulfobacterales; family Desulfobacteraceae; genus Desulfobacula. The sequence continues at coordinate 10,337 of CAZWSL010000055.1, forward strand.
ATTCTTTCAATTGCGTCTTTTAATTCATTCAGGGGTTTTACTATGGTCATGGCAATTAGATAACTTAATATGCTTGATAAAAAAATACCGGCAATTACAAGGGTTACAATAGCCTTTTTAATGGATTTAATATTTTCAAGGAAATCTGAAACAGGAAGGGTTACACCAACAGTCCAGTTATTTGCAGGATAGTCAGTATAGGCAGTGAAAAATTTTTCTCCTCTGAAACTTGACATGCCAAAATCCTGTTTTTTACTCTTCAGATCATTAAGGCATGTTCGTAAAAGATCAATATGAAGTCTGTCCCATGGAAGCTGAACCAGGCCGGGATGAGCAATCACCCTTCCTTTTCTGTTTTCAAAAATATAGGCAAATCCATTGTTTCCGATCTGCATTCCTTTCAGGAATCTTGAAAAAGATGAAATATCAATGTCAATGCCGCAAACTGCCTTAAGAGCAGATGTTTTATCATAGATAGGTACGGAAACAGTCATACCGGGCTTCTGGGTTGATGCAAAAAGATAGACATCAGTCCAGTGTGATCCTTTATCCTTTATTGCTCCCCGGTACCATGGTCTGATCCGTGGATCAAAAACTTTGTGAACTTCCGGAATCTGGGCTGGTGCCATTAAAAACCGCCCGGTTTCATCTCCAAAATTGATATTGACAAACTCCGGGTGATCTTTTCTGAAGAGATGAAAATATTGTAGGATTTGCTTATCATTCAAATGATCGATCAGATTGTTTTCAAAAAAAGCTTTGATTAACTGCACATTATACGTGTGGTGGGATAAAAAAGATTCAACCCTTTTTGAAATCTGGGCAGCCGTTCCGAGAGCATACTGCTGCATCTGGGATTCAGCAATCTTTTTTGCCTGTAAATAGCAAAAATATCCAGTTGCAGGGATAACCATAACAATTATGATGGTTAAGGCAAGGAATATCCTTACCTGAAATGAGCGCAAAAAAAGATTCAACTGTTTTTTAAACCACATATGACTTTATTTTTTTCCATTCCTGTTTATTGTGAGCTTTCCTGATCAGAGGCCGCCAGGGTTTGAATCTGCTCAGACAGATATCTGTTTGCAATATTCAGATTCATGTAGGGTTTGACAAAAGGTTTCATTTCTGCTGCAAGTTCACGGTTTTCAAGCATGAGATTCAGAGCAAGACCTGTTACAACCGTTTTTCTGTATTTTTTCCATAGCATATGAAAGGCTTTTAAAGATTCATCTCTGTCACTGGTATGCCTAATTATTTCAAGAAGGGCAATGCCGGCCCAATGCATTTTGTTCCTGCTGTTTCCGGATTTTTTTTCTTTTTGAACAGAAGGGTATACAAGGCTCACCCATGGAACAGGAGAGGATATTCCCATCTGGATTTCAGGCCATGTCTTCACGATATACCGGAAATAGGCAAGCCCTTTTTCTTTCTGATGAAAAAGATCACAGTATATCCATCCAAGATACCAGTGTGCTTTAACAAGAATCTGCGGATGCTGGGAATACTCTTCAATTACTTTGGTATATGCTGCAATACTCCTGTTATAATCATTCAGGTCTGCAAATCTGTAATCAATTCCCAGATTCATATAGGCCAGGGTTAAATCAGCATTTCCGCACTGAAGTTTTGATTCAGGAAAAAGGGAAGAGACAATCTGGAGGGCAGCCTTTTTCTTATCTGAGTCAACAAAACCTGATTTTGCATAATTAAGCTGTCCCTGGGCAGTTGGAAACTTTGGAATAGTGAATCCCTTAAAATTTACATGGGACAGTTCTGATTCCACAAGAAATGAAGAGACTGGCTCTTCACTGCAGCCTCCCAGCAGAAAAGAAAAAACACATAAAATTTTTATAATATTCATGTTAACCATTTTAAGGGCTAAAATTATCACTTGTCATAATTTGATGGTATATATGCTGGATAAGGTATCAAGCTAATAGGTTCAAAGCAAGTTCTTACCCTATTTTTCTGACGAAACAGTGCTATTAAACACTGAAGGCTGCTACAGAATGAAACTTCTTCAACGCATAGATTGGGAAAAGAGTTCAATTATTGATCAAATGGTTAAATTTGATCAAATGGTCAAATTTGAAGATTTGTTTGAATCAACCGGATGCAGCCGGTTTTCTCCTTTTTACTGATAAAATATGATCAATAGCACTTCTCTTCTCTTTGAATCAGGCGGTAGAATGCCCTGAACAAATTATGGCATGAAGATTGCTGCTTATATTTGTTGTCGCTAATTATAATTATCTGGTTAGTATGGATTGCTATTAGTCTGCTATTGTTTGATTAAGATTGTTCAAAAGAGTATGGGTTAAAATCGGGATGAATAAAAGACAGTCCTGCCGTATATATTTTAGACTGTATCCGGCTGAAACAGTAAATTCGAAAATGAAAATATAAATATAGATAAATATCAGGTGAACCCAATGAATTATGAATGTGTCATTTATGAAAAGAGAGATCAGATTGGCCTTATCAAGCTGAACAGGCCCAGAGTTTTAAATGCAATGAACCGTAAACTCTGGATTGAGATGCTGGATATTCTTGAAGATGCAAAAAAAGACAGTCGCATCAAAGCACTGATTGTTACAGGGGAGGGAAGGGCATTTTCCACAGGAGCTGATCTTAAGGACTCAAAAGACCGGAGTATTGAAGATTACAGAATATATCTTGAATCTCTGCAGGAAGCTTCAAGAAAAATCATACGGTTTGAAAAACCGACAATTGCTGCCATTAATGGATACGCACTTGGATCAGGCTATGAGCTTGCCCTTGCCTGTGATATCAGAATTGCTGCCAAGGAGGCACTTATCGGTTCACCGGAAGCCAGGGTGACCTCATCTGTTACCGGTGGTGCTTTCAGGCTGGTCCAGGATCTTGTGGGGCCTGGAAAGGCAAGAGAGCTTCTCTTTACAGCAGAAAATATTACCGGTGAGGAGGCTGAGAGGATAGGTCTTGTCAATAAATCTGTCCCTCTGGACAATCTGATGGATGAATCTTATTCCATGGCAGAAAAAATAGTCGCTAATTCAGCCTTCTCATTAAAGCAGATCAAGAAAGGGTTTATCATGGCACAGGGAGAGTGCAGCCTTGAAGCTTTGATGGACTATGAGATAGAAGCGTGTCTTGCCTGTGTTTCAACTAAAGAGAGAGAAGCATCTCTTGATACGTTTGAGCAGAGAAAAAAATAAGGACAGAGATCATGTTGGATAAAGTACTTAATGCAGGGTCAGTTGCAATCATTGGTGCCTCAAAGAATAAAACCAAAAGAGGGTATCAGGCTATCAAAACATTGAAGGCAGATGGATATGAAGGCGGGATCTATCCGGTAAATCCAAAGGAAGATATGATTTCAGGCCTGAAATGTTATCATGACATCACTCAGATTCCAGGTGATGTTGATCTGGCCCTTATTACAACTCCGGCAAGAACAATTCCCTCTATTTTAAGGAAATGCGGTGAAAAAAAAGTGGCAGGTGCTGTTATTATTGCAGGTGGGTTCAGGGAACTTGGCAAAGAGGGCAGAAAGCTTGAACAGGAGGTTGTCAAAACAGCCCATGAAACTGGAGTAAGATTAATTGGTCCCAACACCTCAGGTATGATTAATCTTAAATCCAATATGAATCTTGTGGGAATTGAAAATGCACCCAAAGGACATATTGCACTGCTGTGCCAGAGCGGTAACATGGCGTTGACACTTATTACAGAGGCCGGCCTGCGAAAACATGAAGGATTTACCTATTATGTAGGGGTTGGGAATGAATCAGATATAAAATTTCACGAATATCTTGAATTTCTAAGTAATGATCCTGAAACGAAAACCATTCTCATGTATGTGGAAGGAATGAGTGAAGGGAGAAAATTTTTACAGGAAGCCCATAAAGCAAGTCTAAAAAAACCAATTGTTCTTCTTAAAAGCGGTCGTTCTGCAACGGGTAAAAAATCAGCAGGCTCCCACACCGGTTCCCTTGCCGGGATGAATGAAGTGGCAAAAAGTGCCTATGAGCGTGCAGGTATTGTTGTAACAGACTGCTCTGATGAGCTTTATCCGGTTGCCCAGACCCTTGCCAGCCAGCCAACCATAAGCAACAACTCAATTGCCATTCTTGCCGATGGTGGAGGTCATGCTACAATAGGGGCTGATCTTTTGACAGATTACGGAATAGATCTTCCTGAACTGACAGAAGAGACCCGGGATAAATTGAAGATGATTCTGCCTGATGCGGCTTCTATGGTAAATCCTGTTGATGTTGCAGGTGGTACGGATGCGGATACGGCACTTTTTGCCGATTGTGCAAGAATCATACTGAGTGACCCAAATATCGGCGGTCTCATGGTAGTCGGACTTTTTGGCGGATATGGAATACGATTTGAGAAAAGTCTTGCCATTGGTGAAGAGGCTGCTGCTCACCAGTTAGGGAAAATGGTTGATGAATTTGGAAAACCCATTGTGGTTCATTCCCTTTTTGCTTCCCATGAATCCCATGCCCTTGATCTGTTAAGATATTATAATATTCCGGTTAATGATTCTCTTGACATATCATGCAGATGTATTGCATCTCTTTGCCACTATGGCAGCTATTTAGATGCAGAGCCGGAAGATATCAATTTTAATTTTAACTGGCGTGCCAGAGCAGAAGAAGAGGGTGAGAACATTATTGCTCATGCAAGAAAAGAGGGAAGAAGGGTTCTACTTGAGCATGAGGCAAAACAGCTTATCAAACTCCATGGTGCACCGACTGCAACTGGAGAAATTGCAGATTCAGAAGATAGAGCGTGGGAAATTGCAGAAAAAATTAAAGAAAATGTGGTTTTAAAAATTGTATCTCCTGATATTCTCCATAAAAGTGATGCAAAGGGTGTAAAGTTGAATCTAAAAGGAGAAAAAGAGGTTAGAGACGCTTATCAGCAGATTCTGAAAAATGGTGCAGAATATAACAGTGGTGCTGATATCAGAGGCGTGCTTGTTGCACCGATGGCCAAAAAAGGGCTTGAAATTATAATAGGAACAAAAGAAGATGAACAGTTTGGTCCTGTTATCATGTATGGCCTTGGCGGTATCATGGTTGAAATCATGAAAGATGTTACTTTCCGGGTATTGCCGGTATCTCGAACTTCATGTGAGAAAATGATCAGTGAAACCAGCTCTTCTGTTCTGCTTGATGGCGTACGGGGTCAGCACGGGTATGATAAACATGCCTTGATAAATATTTTGTCACTCTGCTCTGAGCTTATTGAATCCTATCCTGAAATTGAAGAGATGGATTTGAATCCAGTGATTCTGTATGAAAATGGAGTGGATGTTGTTGATGCGAGAATCATACTTAAAAAATAAATTGAATTTATATTATTATGATTATTCAAGATTTTGGCTTTACAAAACAGTTTGTTGATTGTATGGTTTTTTGTGGGGTAAAAACATTATAATAAAAAGGATAGGGTTATGAAAAAATTTTTAACTGTATCACTCTTTTTTATTTTTTTACTGTCTGTTTTTACGATTTCCAATCCAGTCTGTGCCAAGAGCCGCTTTATTGTCAATGGCGATGGTACAGTGACAGACACATTGTTAAATCTGATGTGGGCTGCAAGTGACAACCAGGGGGACATTAACTGGAGACAGGCTCAGCAATGGGTTAAATACTCGTTTCCGTATACCATTAAAACCAGTTATGACAACTGGCGTCTTCCAACTGTTGATGAACTCAAAACACTTTATGATCGTGATAATGAATATGAAGCTCAATGTGGAATGAATTTGAACACTGTCCCTGCAATAGAGCTCAGCTGCGGCTGGGTATGGGCATCGGAAATGCAGTATATTTCAGCCAGAATGTTTAATTTTCACAGAGGCCGTTCCAATACTGACAGGGTTGGAAAATATAAATTGTACAGGGTTCTTCCTGTGCGGGATCTGGAATAAAGCAAATAGTATTCAAAAGAGTTAACACCTCTGTATAATTTGTTTTAAGATCAATGGAATAACAGTTCTACAAATCAATATATTTAAACGAAAGGAGGTAGAAGAAAATTTAATTAAACAATGATAATATACGATTAAAATTTAATTTAAGGAGATTTATTATGAAAAAAGGATTAATTCTTGCAGCTGCGTTTTTATTTACCATGGTACTTTTTATGGGTTCTGCAGTCACTGAAACCCAGGCAAAAACAACCTTTATAACCATTGGAACAGGTGGTATTACGGGTGTCTACTATCCAACCGGAGGTGCTATTGCCAAAATAGTAAATAAGAAGAAAAAAGAATACGGTATCAGATGTACGGTTGAGTCAACTGGAGGATCTGTATTTAATATCAATGCAATCATGGCTGGTGACCTTGAATTCGGTGTTGCCCAGTCCGACCGTCAGTATCAGGCTACAAAAGGAATTGCAGACTGGAAGGATAAAGGTCCCCAGACAGACCTTCGAGCAGTATTTTCCATCCATGCTGAAACAGTTGACCTTGTTGCGGCTGTAGATGCCAACATTAATTCTCTTGCTGACCTGAAAGGCAAAAGGGTCAATATTGGAAACTTTGGCGCAGGATTTCGCCAGAATGCCATTGATGCCCTTGAAGCAAATGGCCTGAACTGGGAGTCAGATTTTCATGCAGAAAGCTTAAAAGCTGCAGAAGCACCCGGACTTATTCAGGACGGAAGAATTGATGCTGCTTTTTATACAGTTGGACACCCTTCGGGATATTATAAGGAAGCAACATCCGGAACCCGTAAAATTAAATTTGTCCCTATTAAAAATATAGATAGCCTTCTGGCAAAATATCCCTATTATGCAAAAGCTGCAACATTGATGAAAAACTATCCAGGTGCTGCAAACACAGAAGAAGCTATTCCAACTTTTGGTGTGAAAGCGACTTTTGTTACATCTATAAAAGTTCCTGAGAAAGTGGTTTATGCGATCACAAAAGAGGTCTTTGATAATTTTGAAGCCTTTTCAAATCTGCATCCAGCCTATGCCGGTCTTACCAAAAAAGCTATGCTGACAGGTCTTTCAGCTCCAATTCATCCTGGTGCCATGAAATACTACAAAGAAGCAGGACTTAAATAGTTAACTGTTTTTTAAGTTATTATTCAATCTACATTCAGTGGAGAAGAGATATCTTCTCCACTGATGCTCTTAACTTAGGTAAAACTTATGACTGATTCTCAAATTCAGGAAATAGATGAAGGTGTTGAACTTGCAAAGAAAATGGCAGAAGAAGAGGAAGGAATAGGGCGGAGACCGCAAGGGATTTCAAAATGGGTGATACCGACCATTGCAGTAGCATGGAGCCTGTTTCAGCTCTCAATAGCAAGCTGGCTTATACTCGATTCAACCTATATCCGCTCAATCCATCTCGGATTTGCCTTATTGATAGTTTATCTGAACTATCCTTTTTTTAAAAAGCCAAAATTTGGACTGAAATTTTTATCTGCTACAAATAGGATTCCTGTTATGGATTATGCGGTTGCCATAGTTGCATGTCTCTGCGCCCTCTACCTTGTGCTTGACTATATGGGCATAACCATGCGGTATGGCGCACCCATTCAAAGGGATATCATTATCGGCATCATGTTGACTGTACTTCTTCTTGAAGCTGCAAGAAGGGTTATAGGACCGGCACTGCCTGTTATAGCCATCTGTTTCTGTATTTATGCTTTTATGGGGCCTTATATGCCGGATCTTATCGCTTTTAAAGGGGTTTCATTAAACCGGTTTGTCGGTCAGATGACCATGTCAACTGAAGGAATATACGGTATTCCCCTTGATGTTTCAGCAACAATTGTTTTTCTTTTTGTACTTTTCGGGGCCATGCTGGACAAAGCAGGAGCAGGACACTATTTTATACAGCTTGCACTAAGTCTTCTTGGTGGTTTTAAAGGCGGTCCTGCAAAGGCGGCAATTCTGGGAAGCGGTCTTACAGGCATGGTATCTGGTTCGAGCATTGCAAATATTGTCACAACCGGAACCTTTACTATTCCAATGATGAAAAAAGTGGGATATCCGCCCACCAAAGCAGCTGCTGTTGAGGTGGCAGCAAGTACAGATGGACAACTTGCACCTCCCATCATGGGGGCTGCTGCATTTATCATTGCAGAGTATGTCAATGTCCCGTATGTTGAAGTTATAAAAGCAGCTGCCATACCCGCTTTTGCTTCTTATGCAGCCCTCTTTTTCATTACCCACATAGAAGCATCCAAACTGGGTTTAAAGGGAATGCCGCGAAAAGAACTGCCGCTGTTCTTTAAAACGTTTTTAGGCGGACTTCATTTCATGATTCCCATTTTGCTTCTGCTGTATGAACTGGTTATTGTAAGGCACTCTCCCGAGCTTGCCGCATTTCATGCAATCTGGCTTATGGGCCTTGTAATGCTGCTGCAGGAACCGGTTAAAGCATATCTTGCCAAAGAACCCATTGTTCCGGCTCTGAAGCAGGCAGTCATCAATATATTTGCTGCCCTTGCTGCCGGTGCACGCAACATGGTAGCTGTGGCCCTTGCAACAGCAGCGGCAGGAATTATTGTGGGTGTTGTCGCCCTTGGACTGGGCGGACTGATCACGGAAATCATCGATGTCATATCCGGCGGTAACATATATCTTATGCTTGTTATTACTGCCATTGCCAGTCTTACAATAGGCATGGGACTTCCCACTACAGCCACCTATATTGTAATGGCATCATTGACTGCACCTGCAATCGTATCTATTGCCGGAGCCCAGGAGTGGTTTGTTCCCCTGATGTCTGCACATCTCTTCTGCTTTTATTTTGGGATACTTGCTGATGATACCCCTCCGGTAGGACTTGCTGCATATGCTGCTGCTGCAATTGCGAAATCACCCCCTATTCAAACCGGACTGCAGGGTTTCATGTATGATATAAGAACGGCAATCCTGCCATTTATGTTTATATTCAACACTGATCTGATTCTGCACAATATAAACTCATGGTCCCAGGGAATTTTGATTTTTGCCATGGCATGTATTGGTAATTTTGCCTTTGCCTCGGCCACCCAGGGATGGTTTGTGGCAAGAAATAAAATCTGGGAAGTTCCTCTGTTTTTATGCGTTACCATATGTGCAATGAGACCGGATGCAATTGCATCCCTTGTTGGACTGCCCCATGATCAAAGATATTATATCTACCCGGTTGCTTTGATTATTTTTGGAATTCTTTATCTCATGCAGAGACCCAGAATCCCTGCACAGAAAACAGCCAAAACCGCTGAGGAAGCTTTTGGCAAAGTTTAATTAGAAAAAGGAAAAATAAATTGGATAATATTAAAAAGATCCTGGTTCCACTTGAATTCACTGAGTTTTCACAAGGTGTTTTTAATTGTGCCGTGCAGATGGTTTTAAACAATGATGCTGAAATTATTGTTTTAAGTGTCATCAATTCAAGAAATATAGAATCAGTGGAAAGTATTGTCTCCATGGGTTATGATGTTGATGCAGAACACTATATTCAAGAGATAAAAAAAGAGAGAAAACAGAAACTCAACAAAATGGCGGAAGAAGCAGATATAAACAAAGAGAGGATAAAAATTCTGTTTAAAATAGGAAAACCGGTTGATGAGATTTTAAAGACAATTAACAGAGAGTCTCCAGATCTGGTTGTCATGGGAACAAGAGGACGTTCTCATCTGGAAAGCGGCATCATGGGAAGTGTTGCCGGAAAAGTTTTTCGGAAATCTCCTGTCAATATCCTCTCCTATAGAAACAGAGCAGTTAAAAAAAATTTAATAGAAAAGCTGAGTATCTGAATGAGTATTTAATTTTAACAAAAAACCGGTTTCAGACTGCGTCACAGCAGTTTGAAACCGGTTTTTTGTTTTTAAAGAGAAACTGTGAAGGCGGAACAGTTAAATGATACTATCCTGCCAAGTGGATGCCCTGATTTTTCGGGTGCACTGCCACTGCCTGATCACTTAACTCTGTGCCATGTCTGGGTTCTGAAGAAAAAAGCAATATAGCCTCTCACCATGAGATTGCCATTTTCCAACCATAATTTGCATGTATAGATTTTTCCGTTTTTAGGATCAAGGATGGTTCCACCTGAATACTCATTACCATCTTTTTTCATGTCCTTGATAATAACCATTCCTTTTGTCGGTTTATCTTTTCTTGGGTCGTCGTCTGCACATTTATCACACACCGGATTGGGATCTTCACCCGGTTTTCTGAAAAGTTTTTTTACTTTCCCGTAATATTTACCTTTTTTTTTGTATATCCTAACAATGGATTTAGGTTCACCTGTTTCATCATCAATGGTTTTCCATTTCCCGGTGATGGATTTTTCTCCGGCAGCCAAACCGAATGAGCTGAAACAGAGAGTAAAAGCCAGAGGAAAAATTAAGAATTTAAATATTAGTTTCATAGTCAGACTCCATAAAATTGTTTAATTTAAAATGACATGATTA
>CAZWSL010000056.1:0-19408 GCA_964636495.1 uncultured Desulfobacula sp.
AAACACTCCTTGCAGTCATTACACACCTGTGAAGCAACCTGGGGGATAAAGCTGATTTCTTTGTTTATGCCCCTGTCGATAAAACCAATGGCGTCTGCTTTTTTAACTTCAGTGCAGTACCTCACACAGAGGCCGCAATGGATGCAGAATGAAGGGTCTTTTTCATACCGGTCCACAGATGCACCATACTCTGCTGCCAGCTCTTTTAACTGGGGAGCGTCAGGGGCATGGGCCAAGAGCAGCTCTATGATTGTTTTACGTATTCTGTCAATTTTTTCTGACCGGGTTCTTACGATTATATCTTTTTCAACGGGATAGACACATGAGACAACCAGCTTGGACCAGCCTCTGATTTCCACCTCTACAATGCAGAGCCTGCAGCCTCCAAATGGTTCGAGCTTTTCATGGTGACAAAGTGTGGGTATGGATATCCCTGCATCCCGGGCTGCCTCAAGAAGAGTCATCCCAGGTTCTGCCTCAACTTTTTTTCCATCGATTTCAAATTGGATCTCTTTCATTTTAGTAAGCTCTCTTTGTGTTCTTTTATTTTTTCTTTCTGGTTATTACTCTTTTATCTTCAGGAAGAGGTTCAGGGACCGGTTCTCCTGAAAGTTTTGTCACGGCACCGAACTTGGATGGACACACTTCATGGCAGGTGCCGCAGTTTGTACATTTTTCCTGATCAATAATGTGGATTTTTTTCTTTCCGCCGTCAACTGCATCTGCAGGGCAGTTTTTAAGGCACATACCGCAGGCAGTGCATTTGTCCGGATTTATATAAAAGGATATCATATCCTTACAGGCAAGGGCAGGGCATCTTTTTTCCTTTATATGTGCTTCATATTCATCCCTGAAATATCTTAACGTGCTCAAAAAAGGATTTGGGGCGCTTTTGCCGAGGGCACAGAGAGAAGCCTCCACTGCAGTTTCAGAAAGCTCTTCAAGAAGTTCTATATCGCCTTGTTTCCCTTTTCCCCTGGTGATATTTGTCAGGATCGTATGCATCTGCCGCAGACCCTCACGGCATGGAACACATTTGCCGCAGGACTCTTCAGTGAGAAAATCGATAAAATATCTTGCAACATCAACCATACAGGTCTCTTCATCCAAGACAATCATGCCGCCTGAACCCATCATGGAGCCGGCCTTTGTCAACTCATCAAATCCCACCTGCAAATCGAGTTTTTCCTCCGGGATACAGCCTCCTGAAGGCCCGCCTGTCTGTACGGCCTTAAATTTTTTACCATGGGGAATACCACCGCCGATTTCATATATGATATCCTTGAGTGTCATACCCATGGGGACTTCAACAAGACCGGTATTATTGATTTTACCGACAAGGGAAAAAATCTTTGTACCTTTACTTGTTTCAGTGCCAACGCTGGTGAACCAGTCCGATCCATTATTAATAATCAGGGGGATATTCGCCCATGTCTCCACATTGTTCAGGACAGATGGTTTCTGCCACAGTCCCTTGATATTGGATCTGATGTATTTGGGTCTCGGCTCTCCGACACGCCCCTCAAGTGAGGCCATCAGTGCCGTTGATTCACCACAGACAAAAGCGCCTGCTCCCTGGTGAACAATGACCTTGAAATCAAAACCTGAGCCCAGAATGTTCTCACCGAGAAGTCCGTATTTTTCAGCCTGCTCAATGGCAAGGTTGATATTTTCAACTGCAAGCGGGTATTCCTGCCTTACATAAAAATAGCCCTCTTTTGCGCCTATGGCATATCCGCCCAGAATCAGGCCTTCAAGTATGGAGTGCGGATTGCCTTCAAGAAGAGCTCTATCCATGAATGCGCCTGGATCACCTTCATCAGCATTGACAATTACATATTTAACAGGATCTTCGGCATTACGGGTACCTTCCCACTTTCTGCCGGCAGGAAAGCCTGCACCACCCCTTCCTCTGATATTGGAATTTTTGACTTCTTCCAGGACTTCAACAGCTGTCATCTCTCCAAGGGCTTTACCAAGAGCTGCATACCCTCCAAGTGCTATATAGTCATCTATACTTTTTGAATCAATTTTGATATTATTACATAGAACCGTTCTCTCCTGGCTTCTGTAAAAATTGATATCAGACTCTTTTACTGCTTTTTCACCTGTTATGGGATCTTTAAAGAGCAGACGGTCAATCACCTTGTTCTCATTTATGGTTTCATCAATAATCTGCTGAACATCCTCTGCCGTTACCTGTACATAACAGATTTCTTCGGGATAGATCACAACAATGGGACCCTGCTCACAAAACCCGGGACATCCGGTTCCCTTGGTGTCAATTTCTGCTTTTAAACCCTTTTTTTCAATCTCTTCATGAAAAGCTTTTATAACTTTGTCTGCTCCGGATGCAATGCAGCCGGCTCCGGCACATATCGAAATGAAAGGAGTTTCAGGATCTCTTTTTGATAATAATTCGTCTCTGAAGTGTGATAACGCTTCAGGCGTATTTATTTGCGCCATAATTTTCCCCTGCTAATATTGTTTTAACGCTTTTGATGTTTTAACCGGTGTCATCTTGCCGTGAACTTTGCCGTCAACCTCCACAACAGGTCCAAGGGCACAGCAACCAAGACAGTTTACCGTCTCCACACTGAATTTGAGATCAAGATCAGTTTCTCCCGGCTTAATGCCTGTTGCCTCTTCTACGGTGTCAAGGATACGTGTCGCCCCTCTGACATGACAGGCAGTGCCCATGCAGATATGAACATTATGACGTCCCTTGGGCACAAGACTGAAAGCTTTATAAAAAGTGGCAATATGCTGAATCCTGTTCAAGGGAACATTGAGTTTTTCAGCGATTCTATCTATGGCGTGTTTGGGGAGCCAGTTGTTTTCACTTTGAATATCCAGCATGATCTGAAGGAGAGAACTTGCCTCTCCACCATGTTTATCAATGATTTTATCAATTGTGTCAATTTTCATAAAAGCTGTCCTATTTAAGCTAACTTGTAGCAGTTGCCTGCTGTATCATATTTTACAAGGCCCTGTCGCGATGAAGTATTGATATGTCTTGAAACATCAGAGGGGTTTAAGCCAAGGTTTTGTGCAATCTCATTTGTGGAAAGCGCTTTTTTCTTTAAAAGCAGTAGAATCTGACTGATGGCAAGTTTGTCTGATACTATTTTATCAAACAGCTCTTTTGTCTCACTGCTTTTAAAAAAGCGGGTGTAAGCTTTTTTTGTTTTTTCAGGAACCCTCAGTCTTTCCCTCTCTGCAAGTCTTAAATAGGGGATCAGTTTCCTTACAGCTTCCAGTTTAACAGCAAGTTCATCACTGCTTAACCCCTCTTTTTGACCAAGGGGACCGAATGCTTTTATCTCTCTTGAGAAATCATCTGTATATTCGGCAAGAAGATTTCCATCAGCACCGGACATAAATTCAGTACGGAGACGTCCTGGATTTACTCCTATGTGTTTCAGCAGTCTTTTTGCAATATATGTATTTGCCATGGTATCATAATTGCCATGGGTTATATAATTACATTCATCCAGCCTGCATCCGCCGATAAATACCCCATCCTCTCCTCTGGCAAAGGCACGGAATATAAATTCAAGATCCACTCTTCCCGAGCACATGACACGGATAAGCCTCATTTCATTAGAATATTGTAGTCTGGAAACTCCAGCCAGGTCAGCAGCACCATATGCTCACCAGTGACATACAAAACCCAGTATTTTTGGTTTAAACTCACTCATTTGTTATACCTCTTCTAATACTGCATCCATCTGTTTAATAATCTCTTCACCTGTAACTGCCGCATCAATCTGGCTTAACAGTGAATCATCAGTAAAGTGTTTCAGAACAATGGCACTTGTCGGACATTTTGCATTGCAGAGACCGTCGCCTTTGCAGAGTACCGGGTTAACCCAGGCTTTCTTACCCTTTGGTGTGTCTTTAAATTCAATAGCGCCATAGGTACAGGCAGTAATACACGCTCCGCATGACACACAATCATACTCTTTAACTTCACAGACAGACCCGGAAGCGACAACCGTATCATTAGACAGAAGAGTCAATACCCTTCCAGCTGCACCATATGCCTGGCTGATGCTCTCCTGAATATGCTTTGGGTAGTGAGCTGTTCCACAGAGGAAAACGCCGTCTGCCGCAAATTCAACAGGTCTTAACTTTACATGAGCTTCCTTGAAAAATTCATCAGGGCTCAGGGTTACTTTGAACTGGCCTGCTATTCTGCTGGTAGTTTCTCCAGGAATGACAGCAGCGGCAAGGGATAAAATATCAGCATCCAGTTCAAGCCGCTGTCCCAGAACAGGGTCGGCAACGGTAACTCTTAAAATTGATTTTCCACCCTCGTCAACCGCTTCGACCTCTGGTTTGTCATCCGTTTCATAGCGGATGAATCTGATATCCATATCAGACGCTTCTCTGTAATAATCCTCTCTGAAACCATAGGTTCTCATATCCCTGAACAGAATATAAATATTTGTTTCCGGGTTGAGTTTTTTCAGTTTTATTGCATTTTTTACAGCATGGGAACAGCATACCCTGGAGCAGTAGTTCCTGTTTTCATCTCTGGAGCCAACACACTGGATCATGACCACGGTTTCAGCATTAACAATCTTGTCCTCTTTTTCTGCAATCTTCTCACCCAGTTCAAGATGGGTATAGACGGAATCATTTTCATTGTAGAGATACGCTTCGGGAACATATTCTGTTGCACCTGTAGCAAGGACAGAAGCACCATGTTTTATTTTTTTGATTCTTCCCTCACTCTCCACGGTTGTTATAAAATTGCCAACATATCCTGAAACATCCGTAATCGCAGCCTCATGGGATATATGAATGCGGGGATTCTGATAAACTTCTGCTATGAGCTTTTTTAAATACGCCTTTACATCCATGCCCTCTATTGTGGTATCAAGCCTTCTTACCATTCCTCCAAGCTCTTTTTCCTTTTCAAGCAGCTGAACCTCATGACCCTGGGAGGCGATGGAGAGTGCACATGTCATGCCTGCAATACCGCCGCCCACCACAAGTGCCGTCTTGTTGACAGGAAGATCAAACTCCTGCAGAGGTTCAAGAAATGCAGCCCTTGCCACAGACATTCTTATAATATCCTTTGCCTTCAGTGTGGCGTCATCCTTCTCTTTGGAGTGAACCCATGAGCAGTGTTCTCTGATATTTGCCATATCAAGATAGTATTGATTCAATCCAGCCTCTCTCAAGGTGTCCCTGAACAGCGGTTCAAGGGTTCTTGGAGAACACGCCCCGAGAACGACACGGTTGAGACCTTTTTCCTTTGCGATTTCGGTAATTTCCTGGGCAGAGTTTGTGGCACATGAAAAAAGCTGTTCCTCTGCATAAACAACATTCGGCAGGGTAAGGGAGTACTCCACAGTGGAAGGAACATCAACTACACTGGAGATGTTGGCGCCGCAGTGGCAGACAAAGACACCGATTCTGGGCGTTTCCCGGGAAACATCTTTTTCCGGCGGATATATTCTCTCTTTTGCAAGGTTCCCACGCCTGTAATCAAGCATTTCACCACATTGGGCGCCTGCTCCGGAAGCTGTAATAACAGATTCAGGAATATCTGTAGGGCCCTGAAATGCGCCACTTACAAATACGCCTGGTGCGGAGGTGGCAATGGGGTTGGAGTGGTCGGTTTTATTAAATCCATGGGAATTGAGCCGGATGCCGAATTTATCCGCAAGCATCTGCGAATCCGCAGGAGGATTCAATCCCACAGACAGCACCACCATATCAAACTCTTCCTCTTTAACACCGTCATCAAAGGTTGAATACCTTACCACTATATTGTTGTTTTCGCTGTTTTCACGGTCAATGGATGCATAGCTTCTTATAAATCGCACATCGTCAAGTTTTTCTGCACGCTGAAAATAGCGTTCAAAATCCTTGCCAAAGGAGCGGATATCATTATGGAAGACTGTGCAGTGTGCATCCTGATAGTGATCTTTTGTCAGAATCACCTGTTTTTGGGTATAGGTGCAGCAGACGCCCGAACAATAGCTGTTGTCACCTTCTGTCACCCTCCTTGAACCGACACACTGGATCCATGCGATTTTTTTTGGGTGTTCCTTGTCTGAAGAGCGTCTTACCTGGCCTTCGTAAGGACCGGTGGAAGAGAGGAGTCTCTCATAATCCATACTTGTGACGACATTGGCAAATCGGCCGTAACCGTATTCATCTTTTATTTTTGGATCAAATGGCTCCATACCATAGGAGAGAATAATCGCTCCCACATTGATATTTTTTTTCTGGATGGACTGATTGAAATCAATTGCATTGAGCTGACAGACCCCTCGGCAGATATCACATTTTTTCTCTTTAAGATAGAGACATGTCTCATCTATATAGGCAACAAGGGGAATTGCCTGTGAAAAATAGACATGGACTGCCTTGTTACCTGAAATGTTCTGGTTGAATTCATCAGGATACTGCACAGGGCAGTACTCTGTACAGGTTGCACAGCCTGTACATTTGTCTTCTATGATATACCTCGGCTTGGTTTTCAGGCTGACGTTAAAGTCCCCCTGTTCACCTTCCAGCTGATCAACTTCAGTGAATGTTAAAACCTCTATGTTTGGATGCCGGCCGACCTCGACCAGTTTAGGAGAGAGAATTCACATGGAGCAGTCATTTGTGGGAAAGGTTTTATCAAGCTGGGCCATGTGGCCGCCAATGCTTGGACCTTTTTCAATCAGGTAAACCTTGAATCCGGCAGTTGCAAGATCAAGGGAGGCCTGTATACCACTGACCCCCCCGCCAACAACCATTACATCTCCAAAATTGTTGTTTTCCACTTTCTATCTCCTCTTATATCAAATCATATCATTTACAATTTCTGCAATATCTTTGATCTCTATGAAATCCTCATATTCAAGGTTCAGACGGCTCTCTTCAAAGTTGGTAATACAGTATGGACAGGCAGTTGCAAGGATTGATGCCCCGGCTTCTCTGGCCTGTTTAATCCGTATGTCAGAAAATCTCTCCTCCTGTGGAGTGTCCATCCATATCCTGCCGCCGCCGCCGCCGCAGCACAGACTGCTTCTGCCATGGGCTTCCATTTCAATAAATTCCAGGCCCTTGATATGCTTCAGCACTTCTCTCGGCGCTTCATAGATATTGTTGTGACGCCCGAGATAACAGGGATCGTGCCAGGTTATCTTTCCGGTGTATTCTCCTTTAATCTCAAGTCTTCCGCTGTTTATGAGTTCCTGGATATACTGTGAGATATGGATAATTTCAAAATGAACCATAAATTCAGGATATTCATTTTTAAAGGTGTGGTAGCAGTGGGGCGAGGAGACAATAATCTTTTTTACACCTTTATCAATAAAGGTTTTGATGTTCTTCCTTGCAAGATCCTTAAAAACCTGTTCGCTGCCTGTCTTTCTGATACTTTCACCGCAGCAGTTTTCATTCTCTCCCAGAATACCAAATTCAACACCGGCTGTTTTAAGGATATTGGCAGTTGCTGCAGCCACCTTTTTCATTCTCGGGTCATAGCTCAGATAACATCCCACAAAATATAAGACTTCCATATCTTCTGTAAAAGGCTTTACCGGAAGACCCTTTGCCCAGTCGGAACGTTTTGCTCTCTCTCCCTGGAGAGGGTTTCCTTCTGAAATAAGGCTCGCCCTTGCCGTACGGGCGGATTTTACAGATGCGGGGAAAACTTCATATTCAGTTGCAACCCTTCTGAGGGCTACACTGATATCTATCTGTTTTACACCCCTCGGGCAGTGGTCAGGACAGGTGCCGCATGTTGTGCAGCGCCATAAATCTTCTTCTTCAATTTCAGTTAAACCAAAGGCTGCTTCTCTTATCAGTTTACGCATTGAAAACGGGCGGACTCGGTTCCATGGACAGACTGAATCACACAATCCGCACTGGAAGCATAGTTTAAATATATCACCGCCGGCATCTTTTATCTCATCTATTACTTCTGTGAAGGGGGCTATGGTTTCCATTGGCTATTCCTTCTCTGACAATCTTGCAACAGTGTCCAGGAGTTTTTCCAGTCCGTATTTGTCTGCCAGGGAACCGAGTCCGATCTCAAGTTCTTCCAGTTCTTCTATTTTTTCTGACTCTTCACCGGTATCAACTTCCTCTTCTCTTGTCTCAAAAATAAGGGCATCAGCATGGCACCATTTAACACATAAAGGTTCCTCTTCTCCTTCACACATATCGCATTTCAATGGCAGACCTGAATCAGGTTCTTTGAATTCATCCCGTGAAGGGCATGAGGCTCTGCAGAAAGAACATTCGTCGTACGCTTTGCCGTCAATCATGTATTTGTCACGGCCGGCACACTCTGCTACAGCATATTCACCGGCATAAACAGGTACATAGATGTCTCTGAAAGGGTCACGGATAATTCTTATGCGGGATCTGGCCGGATTGTTGCTGCTGTACCTGGGTGTTGCGTGAAAAGAAGAACAGATTACTTCGCAGGCTCTGCAGCCATTGCATTTATCTACGTCAATCCTTACTGTTTTTACTGTTTTTTTCTCTATATCTGTACTCAAGGTTAAACCCTCCCCCAGTCGTCTGTTCAATTAGTTATTTTCCTCTTCCTTTTCCAAAATGCCATGTTTTAGAAAATCTTCGCCAACATAATCCAGATCCAGTTCATTTAAAGATTCCAGAGTCGGTATGCCGTCATTGTTCCAGCCTTTCATTTTGTAATAGGAATCCAGCAGTTTCTTTTCCAGTTCAGGAAACCGTTTCTTCCAGTGATTCTCAGGAGGTCTTTCATCTTTTCTTCTCATACCTCTCCGGATATTCACCGCCCTGACAAGTGTCCGATATCTTTTAGCTGCTTTGGTCAACTTTTCTTCATTCATATCAAGTCCTGAGCCGGATGATATAAATTTTGGATAGTTATGAATATGATAGGGAGGTTTTAACGGAAATGATGACAACCCTGCACACTGTCCGAGTGCATCATCTATATAGTGCATCATCTCCTGCCAGTCAACTATATCGCAGACCATATCAACGGTTGGATAATAGGGGATTGAATTTTCACCGCGCAGTTCCCAGTCTATGAAATACTGCTTGAATTTTTCATCGGGAACCTGGATCCAGTCTTCACAGAATTTTTCTCTATGCTCTTTTTTGGGAAACGGCATCTGGGGAAACTGTCCTTCAATCTGGGTGATATTGATCTTCTCCCCTGTGCAGTACATCAGAAAATAGATCGGATTCAGCATGGAGAGTTTAAGGGGAAGCTGCTCATGTTTTTTAATATTGTTGTGTGCATACTCCATTGCACCATTTCCAATTTCCTCTGCAGCCCAGTGCGTACCATTGGCAAGAAGATCTCCAATACCTTCCCTGTTTACGATTTTTTCGAGCAGGTAGTAGAATCTCTCTTCGTTATCTTCCGGCATTTCAGGGAAATCGTCATCTTTTAGAATACCGGCCTCAAGAAGCTCCAGTGCAAAAGCCATTACCTGGGGAGTTGAAAAGCCGTCAAGACCATATTCAGTAGCTTTCTGTGCAATCCTGAGACCAAAATCAAGATCGGAAAAAGCGCCCATGGTATAGGTAAGTTTTGAAAAACACTTCATCATATAGGTTGGAAGGCCGGGCATTGAAATAGTTGCTCCGCATTCCATGGGGCAGTTGAAACAGGAGATAAGCCTTGTTCTTGCACTCTCCATTGTTTCTGTCCACTCCTCTGCAATTTCATCTGTCCAGAAACCTTTACGCCTTTCACGTGAATTGCCCCACATGAAATTTTCAGTATGCCATTTTTCATCATGGACCTTCATCTCCTGGGGGGAGCCAAGTCCGGCAAGAATGGGCATTACACCTGGAATGGGATTTCCTTCTCTCTCTTTTATATAATCGAGAACTTCATTGCAGAGTCCGATAAAATTTTCAGGTTCAGCAATATTAATATCTTTTGTTCCCCTGACGATGATTGCCTTGAGTCCCTTGTCACCCATAACAGCACCAATGCCTCCCCTGCTTGCACTGGATCTGCCCTGCTCAATGGATGCATAATATACCCTGTTTTCTCCTGCTTTTCCAATGGCGGCAACCTGGGCCTTGGGCTGTTTCAGTTCTTCCTTGAGTATTTCCGCTGTTTCAATGGCACCTTTGCCTTTTAAATGTGATGCATCGCGTATTTCAACCTTGTCATTGTGTATCCAGAGATAAACCAGCTTTTTGGATTTTCCGCGTAGTATGACTTTGTCAAAACCGGCATATTTCAGCTCTGGAGCCCAGAAGCCGCCCATCATGGAGAATGCCATCAGTTTTGTCTGGGGAGAAATCGTGCTTACAATGGTTCGATTGCAGCCGGTGGCAGGTGTTCCGCACAAAAGACCGGAACCGAAAATCAGGAGGTTTTCAGGAGAGAATGCTTCTACTTCTGCTCCGACTCTGTCCCATAATATTTTGGTGTTAGTGCCCAGTCCCCCGAGATAGAGCTCGGTATCTTTTGGGTCTGTTGCGACCTTCTCGATATTACCGCGAGAGAGATCAACTTCGAGATTAAACCCTGTTTCTGCATATCTCATATTTTTTCCCCTTAATAATACTTAATTCCATAGCATCTTCTGCAACTCTCTGAATAGCCTGATAGTCAGGCAGATTGCATTCAGCAGGTTAAAAATAACCATACGATTTAATACAATGTGACTATTTATAAGCTATAATATAACTACGTGTCAAGGGTAAAATAGTTTTCTCCGGAGAGCTGATATAAGTTGCTGCGGCGAATCAGGATGCTCTATTCAAGCAGATAAGACAACCTGAACCGTAACGGGTCAAAGGCAGTATTTGAAAAATGTTACCTGGTGAGTATTCAGTTTATATCGTATCAGGATTGTTTTTTACTGCACAACCCGGTAATCAGGGCATTCAGTTCGTCCAGGCTGAGCTGCTCAACTCTGGCTCTGCCGATTTTTTCCAGCAGAATATAGAACATACTGCTGCCGTGCTTTTTCTTGTCCCTTGCTGCAGCTTGAATCATTTCATCTGCATGATAATTTAAGTCTGCAGGAAGGTGCAGTCCGCCTATGAGATCTCTGATACGAAGAACATCCTTATGTGCAAGAAATCCTTTTCTATGAGAAATTTCGGCTGCTGCGACCATGCCCATGGCAACTGCCCTTCCATGGGAGGTGTGATCAATCTTTTCAATAGCATGCCCGATTGTATGCCCGAAGTTCAGTTTACGTCTTTCGCCGGACTCTTTTTCATCAAGCTCTACGATTGCTGATTTGATCCGTATGGAATCATCAACCAGTCTGAAAATGGTATCGTGGTTAAGAGCAAGTGCTTTTTCTCTGTTGTGTTCAATAAAACTGAAAAGGTGTTTGTCAAAAATTAAAGCGTGTTTTACAATTTCAGCAAGGCCATTTGAGATTTGAGTGGCAGGAAGTGTATTCAGCATATTGATATCACAGATTACAAAATCAGGCTGATTAAACACGCCCACCATATTTTTATATGAATCGAGATTGACTCCGTTTTTTCCTCCAACGCTTGCATCCACCTGGGATAGAAGAGATGTGGACACAAAACCGAAATGTACCCCCCGTAAAAAAACTGAAGCAGCAAAACCGGTAATATCACAGACGATACCACCTCCTATTCCAACAATAAAGGTTGAGCGGTCACAGGAGTAGTTGATAAGCTCTCTTAAAATGAACTTTATTGTTGTCAATGTTTTTATTTTTTCTCCGGTTCCAATTGTTATGACCGGAACATCCGGGAAATAATTTTGATAGTGGTGTTTAACATTTTCATCTGTGATAATGACTGTTTTGCTGGAAGGCAGGTATTGTTCAAGGTTTTTAATACTCTCTCCAACATAGATGGACGACGGTTTTGATATGTTTTTAATATGAAAGGTTTTTATCATGGTTATTTTACAATTTCATGTATGGCAGTGACTTTTTTCATTACATCTGCAAACTGCCGGGGGTAAAGCGATTGTGATCCGTCACTTAACGCCTCATCAGGATTATTATGGACCTCTATCATAAGGCCGTCCGCATTTACTGCAGCAGCTGCACAGGCAAGTGATGTTATCTGGTCCCTTACACCTGCTGCATGGCTTGGATCTATAATCACAGGAAGGTGACTTGCTTTTTTTACAGCAGCAACAACAGAAAGATCGAGTGTGTTTCTACTGTGTCTGACAAACGTTCTTATTCCCCGCTCACACAATATGATTTTTTCATTTCCTTCCTGCATGATATACTCAGCCGCCATAAGCCACTCCTGAAGGGTAGCTGACATGCCTCTTTTCAGAAGAATAGGCTTTTTTGAATTTCCAGCCCGCCTTAAAAGCGTGAAATTCTGCATATTTCGTGTTCCGATCTGAATCAGATCGGCAAACGCTTCAATCAGGTCAAACGTCTCGATATCCATTGCCTCTGTCACAATGGGCATACCATACTCTTTTTTCACTTCTTTCAGAAATTCAAGCCCCTGTTTCCCAAGTCCATGGAAAGAGTAAGGAGATGTCCTCGGTTTAAAAGCACCGCCTCTGAATATCTGTGCACCAGCCTTATGCACTGAATCTGCAATAGATAAAACCTGTTTCCTGCTTTCAACGGCACATGGCCCTGCAATGACAGGAAAATCCCCATTGCCAAAGGAAAAGTTCCCTATTTTGACGATAGTATTTTCTGACTTGTATTTCCTGCTGACAGATTCGATTTGTGTCATAAATTTCCTTTTAGACCGATCTTTTCTGCCACTGGTCTCATTCCAAGGATGACCTGTGTAATTAAATCTGAAAGCTCCATATCAAGGAGAAGAGCTCCCTTTTTAATCACTTCCCTGTCAATCTTTGCAGCAAAGCTTTTATCCTTGAATTTTTTTCTGACAGACTTTGCTTTTATGTCAAGAATGCTTTTTGATGGTCGTACAAGAGCAGCGCTTGCTACAAGGCCTGTCAGTTCATCAGTGGCATACAGTGTTTTTTCAAGATTGGTTTCAGGCTTCACATCCGTGCAGATACCAAAACCATGGCTTATGACTGATCTTATATACGCTTCCGGCCAGTTATTCTCCCTGAACAGTTCAACACATTTATGGCAGTGTTCTTCAGGAAACAATTCATAATCAAGATCATGAACCAGTCCAATTACGCGCCACTTTTCCTCATCTTCGTTAAACTGTTTTGCAAAATGTCCCATCACTGATTCAACGGCAAGGGCGTGACGGATCAATCCCTCTTTTTTATTATACCGGGTTAATAATTTAAATGCATCCTCTCTTGTGGGAATATATTCCGCCATTGTAACTCCTTTGAATCTATTGTAACTGCATATTTTGTCTGTTTATCTTTACTGACTGTTATCCAGCCGCTTTTTCATTTTCTGTTAATTACTCTTTTTTGTTTGATAAGGTCAATAACAAAAGCATCATCTGTCAAACAAAAACAGCATAACAAAATTGAGCATTATGCAAAGATCTCTATACGTGAATAATCATAAAAATTGCAGGCGATAAACAGCTGAATATGGTCTACGCCGGTGTATTGGGAATTAAATCCCATATTCCGCAGGGGCATGCCCCTTTACAGAAACCACAGCCGATACAGAGATCAGGATCTGATCTATATTCAAAGTCTTTATCACCTGGCTCAAATCTTTCAATAGCCCCTTCAGGGCAGACAGCGACACAGATACCGCAGTCTCTGCACTGTCCGCATGATGCACAGTCTGATCCGCAGTCAGAAATATTATCAGCAATATTCAAGGGATGGAAATACTCAAGGCTGACTCTTTTTTTATCAATCTGAGGAAGCGGATTGTTTTCACCGTTATTGAGATTACTCTGAACAATCATATCAATACGTTCTGCTGCTTTTTTGCCAGCACCAATGGCATCTGTGATCAGGCCCGGCCCGGTAATATCTCCAATCGATAAAACACTGTTTTCCGAAGTGAGATAATGTTGATCAACAGTGATAAACCCTTTTTCAATATTCATGTTTTCATCAATGAAACTCAGATCCGGCATATCTCCGATGGAGACTACAACCGTATCTGCTTCCAGCAGTTCTCCATCCTGCAGTTCTACACCCCGGTCTGTAATTTTTTTTGTAAAACAGGGCCACTGAAATTTTGCCCCTATGGCTTCGGCATCCTCTCTCTCTTTACCAAAGGCTGCAGGCTTCTGAACATCTATCATGGTGATATTTTCCGCGCCCAGCCGGTGTGCTTCTGTGGCAATATCACATCCAACATTTCCGGCACCGATAATAACCACAGTTTTTCCGGGAATTATGTTATCTTTTTTTGCCTGTTCTAAAAAGTCATTACCCGGGATTGCCTTTTCAATTCCAGGGACTGGCAGGGATCTTGGTTTCTGGGCGCCGGCTGCAATAATGATAAAATCATAATCTTCCTTTATTTTTGAAAATGCTTTTCTGTCAATGGTCTGGTTTAATTTGATATCAGGAATGATTTTTCTGACACGCTCCAGCTCTTTCTGAAGTGTTGTTTCAGGAATCCTTGAATCCGGGATGAGAGAGGTGATCTTTCCTCCAATGGTATCAGAAGCATCAAACAGGGAAGCAGAATAACCCTTCAATGTCAGATGCCATGCAGCAGATATGCCTGCCGGACCGGCACCTATTACTGCAATGGTCTCTTTATATTTTTTAACAGGTTCCGGCAGAGTAACATTTTCGCCGGCTTTTCCAAGAATTCTTATATCAACCGGTGTCATGGATTTCATATTTCTTGTGCACGATGCCATACAGGGACTCGGGCAGAGATATCCGCAGACTGTTGCTGGAAAGGGAGTGTATTCAAGGCCCATGCTGACAGCCTCGTCAATGTTGTCAAGACGGACCATATTCCATCTTTTCTGTACAGGTATACCTGTGGGACAGGCTGCATGGCACGGGGCAATATATCTCTCCTGCTCCCACACCGGCACATATCTTCTCAGATCACCCTTTGTGATGATTGGAATGGCCTCTCTCTGTATGTCAGTCAGATCTCCTATGAGCCCGCCTTTTCCAAGCTCTTTGTCCCAAATCTCTTTTCTGAACATTGACATGGGGAGCCTGTCAGATTCAACGGTTTTTTCCTGGGGGGTTTTTGCTTTGATAAGCTGCCACTGGGAACGCCGGGAGAGTGATTTGAACAGCTCTTTTTTATCTGTTTTTATTAAAAAATCTTCAAGGCCGGCAAGCAACCATGTCCACTCTTTATCAGATATTGAAGAGATTTTAGCGTCTTTTCTGGAAAAATCATCAACTTTACCCCTTGTAAAAACTTTGCCTCCCACCATTCCCACAAGAGGTCTGTGGCCCAGTATTCCAGAGGAAGTATCACTATCTGCACCGCAGATAACAGCAATTCCTCCTGCCATGAATTCTCCGAAATAATCACCTGCTGCTCCGAGAACCCATAATTCAGGCGGTTCAAACCTGGGGTTTCTTTTGGTCATGGTCATGCCTCTGGCTCCAATAGAACCTCTGATAAACACCCTGCCCTGGGCAGCACCATTCATAACACCATTGGAGGCACTGCCGTGAACAATGATATCTGCCCCGGCATTGAGCCAGCCGATGTCATCGGAGGCCGGCCCCATAATTTCAATATCCGTATTTGCATTGCCGAGGGATCCGGCACGCTGACCTGACTGCCCGGTAATCCTGATGTTGATACGGCTGTTTTTTTCACTGTCCCACAGTCTGCCACCAATACCATGCTGGCCAAAACCCTCTATCTCTAATTTAGTATGACCCTTTTTAACATGCTGATGAACAATCTCTTCCAGCACTCTGGAAGGAATCCTTTTGTCCCCCTGTTTTCCGGATATTTTAACAAAGCTGTTTTCAGTCATTTCTTTACCTTTCGTGGCAGATTCATACATAGTGTTCATATGTGATTCCTTCCGGCATAAAAGCCGGAAAAAACCACATTTCTGTATAACCTGCTATACAACGTATTTTATGTTCAGACGTTTTGCTGCATTATAATCATCAATGCCGAGAGCATCAGACATCCCTATGGGAAGAGAAGTTGAACGCCCGAGCGGTGCCACTATCTTTTTAAGTTCCATATCAAAAGAGACAAAAAGATCCACAATTCTCTGGGCTACATCTTCAGGATCCAGCCTTCTATAGAGTCTTGGATCCTGGGAAGTTATGCCTTTGGGGCAAATACCTACATTACATACATTGCACCGGTCCTCTTCCGTTCCGACACAACCGGCCGCAGCCTGCATGACATATTTTCCCACCTGGACACCACTTGCTCCAAGCATGATCAGTGCAGCAGCATTTGCAGCAAGATTTCCATTTTTACCAATACCACCGCCGGCAAAAATGGGGATTTCATTCTGCTTTCCGATTTTAGTAAGGTTCAGGTAGTTATCCCTTATGCACGATGCAATGGGATGGCCCATGTGATCCATTGATACAGAGTATGCCGCCCCTGTTCCACCATCTTCTCCATCAATTGCAAGGCCTGAGGCATATGCGTTGCGGGATAGATTATTCAAAACAGCAAGGGATGTTGATGAGGCTGATATTTTGGGGTAAACCGGAACCCTGAAACCCCATGCCATGGACATGGAGAGAATCATTTTTGCCACAGACTCCTCTATTGAGTATTGAGTCTGATGTGTCGGCGGGCTGGGCAGGCTGACTCCCTGGGGAACCCCCCTGATGGCGGCAATGAGTTTATTGACCTTGTGCCACATTAAAAGGCCGCCGTCTCCCGGTTTTGCACCCTGGCCGTACTTGATTTCAATGGCGCATGGATCTTCTTTCATGTGCGGAATGGCATGAATAATTTCATCCCAGCCAAAATAGCCCGATGCAATCTGCAGAATAACATATTTTAAAAATCTTGATCTCAGTAATCTTGGAGGACATCCCCCTTCTCCTGTACTTATCCTCACCGGCATTGAGAGCTCTTCGTTCAGATAGGCAACCCCCATCTGCAGGCCTTCCCACATGGTTGGAGAGAGAGCGCCAAAAGACATGCCTCCTATTATCAGGGGATATATCTGCCGTACAGGAGGAATCCACCCCTTTTCCCGCAAACGCTGCATATTCTGTCTTGGGGAGAGTACCCTTCCAAGAAGGGTTCTCATTTCAAATTCATGTCGTCCGGCATCAAGTGCCGGATCTGTAAGCATGGATATTCTGATGAATTTTATTCTGTCCAGTACAGAAAAATTTTCATTTCTCCTGCCACCTCGTCTTCTGGGAATGCCATTCTGATTGATATGAAATTTATATCTGTCAAGACCTTGATTCCTGACCGGTGAGATTGCATCATTGGGGCAGACAAAGGTGCACATGGCACACCCTATACAGGCATTTTCCACACGGGTTTTCTGTTTTATGCCATAAAAAGTATCATACTGGTTTGAATGTTTATGATCCGGCTGGACCGATGTTTTAATAACTCTTTTCTGGAAAACAGAAAGTTCAATTGCCTTGACAGGGCAGGCAGCAACACACTGGCCGCACAGGGTGCATCTGTGATTATCATACCTGATCTGCCAGGGCAGATCATTCAGGCTTAAAGAGTTAGGTTCAAGGCTTCGGTCTGACGACATATTTTTACCTCCTGACGCTCCGGGCTAACGATTGCTGTGTCAATATGCATGGGTTGTACATCTTTTGTTTTATCTCTATCAGGTATGACTGCATCAAGACCGCATATTTCAGATGAAAATCCAAACAGGCCTTCTTTTCCGCCGACAATACCGGGACGGAGTTTTTTCCTGTCCTGGACCATGAACAGCGAGTGATCCGGCAGTGTGCCTATGACACAGTTTGGTCCGTCAATAATAAGGGGCCTGCATGTTCTTTTAAGGTGGGCAAGGAACTCTGCATCTGGATGTTTTTCAAGGTCATCGTCCTGCAAAGGCGTAATAATATGTTTATACGCATCAATTCCAAGATCAAGGCCATACATTGTGTAGTGAAGAATATGTGCAAAGACTTCAGAATCAGATTGATATCCTGTATAACCTGGAAAATCCCTTGATGTAAGGAAGTCCTTGATGGGTTCAAAGGCGGTATTTTCACCATTTGTCATGGTACTGAAACCTCTTATAAAGAAAGGGTGGCAGGCATACAGGTTAATGGCATAATTTGTATTCTGTCTTCCCTGGGCCATTATTATCCTGGCATGGAGCTCTTTTCTATCCAGTCCAAGATAACCTGCAAGCTGCATGGGATCGCCGATTTCCTTGATCATGACAGTATCGGGCCAGAAAGAGAATACAATCATATCTTTTTTCTCTTCACCCATTTCCCTGATTTTCAACCTCAGAAACATCAATCTTTTTGAAATCTCAGCTGAATCCAGGTTGTCCCATCCTTCAGGCAGTTCATAGGCTCTGATTAAATATAAATCCCTTTTGGGAGTTCCTTCGATCTGTTGTTTCGGTATTTTCAGAGCGATTTTATATTTTGTAAGAAATCCCTGATCCATCATGAACAGATCCAGACGGCGAATTCCTGCTTCACTGAATATCCCTGACAGAATCGGGGCATCTTTCATCTCTTCAAAAGGGCCGCCAAGATCCTGGAGCAGGAGTCCTACGCCGGATCCGTCATGGCCTTCCTTCATGACATCAAGTGCTTTTATGGCAAGCATCGGAGATACAGGGTCTTTGCTGGTAAGTGCAAACAGACGACACATTATGCAGATTCTCCTTTTTGTTTAAATTGTGTTTTATTTGGATTTTGTTGAACTCTGGAAACAGGGAAGTTTAATGATGATGTCCGCAACCACCCTCTTTTTTATTCTTTTTTATCCGGCAGTGGTCGAATATATGAAACAGTTTAAGCTTTTTTTGTTCAAAAAGTTCGATATTATCAAGAACGCTCTCTTTTTGTGCCTGAAAAACCATTATATTGGATAGTGTTAAATTTCTTCTGGCACCATCACCCATGCATCTGGTTACAACTGCATTGATTTTCTGCTGTTTTGCAAATATACCTGTTTTACACGAATCCCCTTCTCCTGTATGTTTCCGGTTTGGTGTAAATGTAAATTTTCTGGTTTCAAGATCCACAATTAAAAAATTTCTGGCACTGCCGAAATGTTCATCAATTATACTCTCAAGACCTCTGTCTTCCTTAACAGGAAAGGCTATTTTCATCCTGATCCTCCACGTTTATTTAAGCTCTTTATACTAAAGTTAATCCTAAAAGATAAGGACTTATTTTAATATGGCAAGGGGAATCTCCTGCTGCCCGGAAAAGAGCAGGTTATATCCAGGCAAAAAGCCTGTGAGGCCAATAATTGAACAGGAGTTGCGCCCAAAAATTGATATTTTTTTAGTTTTTCAGGCATAATAAACTTATCTGAGCTGAAAACTCCCCCGATTTTTGCTATAAAGGGGTATTAAAAAAACAGGTGGTGGATTTAGGTTTTCGAAATATCTTTACAGACATAAA
>CAZWSL010000057.1:0-11969 GCA_964636495.1 uncultured Desulfobacula sp.
GCTGATATTGGAATGACAGTTCTTGCATATTCCAGAGGTCGCTTCACTGTAGCTTCTGCCATTGATCTTCCCCTGGGTTATAAAAGTGGCGTACAGGCCACAGCAGTGGCCAATGCCGTTTTTAACAAATTTCAACCCAAAGAATTTGATGATTCAAAGATTATGTTTCTCCACGCGCATGGTCCAGGACTTATCCATACAAGAAATAAACCAGTCTCTTCCATGGCAGATCTTAAAGGTATGAAAATCAGAGGTACGGGGACAAGTGGCAAAGTGGTTGCTGCCCTTGGAGCATCTCCAGTGGGAAAAAGTATGAGAGAAGCTTATCAGATGCTTCAAAAAGGAGTTGTTGATGGTTCTGCACAGCCTGTGGAGGCAAATAAAGGCTGGAAACTGGGTGAAGTAGTTCATTATCTGACTGAAAATTATTCTACTGCCTATACAACTACATTTGCAGTATTCATGAATAAAAACAAATGGAAAAAACTATCTCCAGCAGCAAAAAAGACAATTGACGAAATAAACTCTGAATGGTCAATAAAACATGGAAAAGCGTGGGATGAAGCTGATAAAGCAGGATTGGAATTCTTTATTTCAAAAGGAGGAAAAGTCATAAATCTTTCCAATGAAGAATCAAAAAAATGGGCAGAAGCAGCAGGATCTGTCTTTGACGAATATATTAAAAAAGCAGCTAAAAAAAGCATTGACGGAAAAGCAGTGATTGATTTCATCAGATCAAAAATGTAATTCCGGTTTAAGCAGTGAGGTTGAGATTAGCGATAGAGGCTTTATTCAATCAACTCTCATGTCAGTTTTAAAAATAAGGATATATTATGAATATAATCTTCAAGGCAATGGATAAATGTTCCTTTCTGCTGAAAATTATTGGCGCCGTAGCTCTAACCTGCATGATGCTCCTTACAGTTGTTGATGTAATAGGGCGTTTTTTCAAACATCCAATTTTTGGTTCTGTTGAGCTTGTTGGATTTTTAGCAACAATTGTGGTTGCTGCCGCCCTGCCCTATACTTATAAAACTGACGGACATGTTGGTGTGGAGATAGTTGTCAGACTGCTTTCAAAAAAGAGTCAGTTAATCATTGACCTGTTCACCAGGACAGTGACGCTTATTCTATTTATGCTGATTACATGGCAGATGTTTTTATATGCTGCAGATATCCATGAGACAGGTGAGGTATCAATGAACCTGGAATTTCCAATCTATTATATCGTTTATCTGTTAGCCTTTGGGCTGCTGATATTTTCAGTCACAATAATAGAAACTATTATTAAAGATATTAAATTATTCAATGAGTTAAAATAAAATGAGCCCGACAATTATTGGTATAATCGGTATTGTGATCATGGTCCTGATGTTTCTGACAAGAATGCCTGTTGCATTTGTCATGGCATCTGTCGGTTTTGTAGGATTCAGCACAATGATTTCTTCAAACGCAGGCCTCGTGCTTTTATCCAGAAATGTGTATGAGGTCTTTGGATCATACGATTTAACCACGATCCCTCTATTTATTCTCATGGGACAGATTGGTTTTAATTCAGGGATCAGCAAACGTCTTTATGATGTAGGTTATAAATTTCTTGGCAGTACAAGGGGGGGACTTGCCATGGCAACCGTTTCCGCCTGTACTGCCTTTGGAGCAGTCTGCGGTTCCAGCCCTGCGACGGCAGCCACGATGGCAACAGTCGGACTGCCGGAAATGAAACGATATAATTATGATGATGAACTCTCAACAGGTTCTGTAGCCTCAGGAGGAGGGATTGGAATGATAATGCCTCCAAGTGTTGTTTTAATTATCTATGGAATTTTGACAGAGCAATCCATTGGCCAGCTTTTTGTAGCAGGTATTTTTCCTGCTATTCTTATTACTATTCTTTTCATTATTTCAATCTATATTAAATGCCGCATCAACCCGGAACAGGGCCCCTGCGGAGAAAAATTCACCTGGAAGGAAAAATTAAAATCTCTGCTCGGGCTTGGAGAAACACTTGCTGTATTTCTTCTTGTCATTGGCGGCATCTTCATAGGCCTTTTTACACCAACAGAAGCGGCTGCAATTGGTGCGTTTGGCGTTCTGACTATTGCCGTATTGCGAAAACAGATTACCTGGGAAGGTTTTATAAATTCCCTGATGGAGACATTGAGGACATCCTGTATGGTCCTGATGCTTATTGCCGGGGCTGTCATTTTTGGCAAATTTCTTGCTGTTACACGGATACCTTTTGAAATTGCAGGATGGGTAAGCGGGCTTCAGATGTCACCCTTCCTTGTAATGGGCGTCATAATACTGATATATTTTTTCGGCGGCTGTTTCATGGATGCTCTCGCCTTTGTAACATTGACGGTCCCCATTTTCTTTCCAGTTGTAATGGAACTTGGATATGATCCCATATGGTTTGGTATTATTATCGTGATGGTAACTGAAATGGGTGTTATAACACCGCCTGTCGGCATAAATGTTTATGTGGTTTACGGAATTGCAAAAAATGTATTGAAAGAGGAAATTCCGCTTGAAAAAATATTCAAGGGTATTTTCCCTTTTCTTATTGCAGTCATCATTGGAGTCATTATTCTGATGATCTTTCCTGTAATTATACTTTTTCTGCCACAGCTTATGTATTAACCAGGATATTTCACAAGGCAGGCCTCAAAAACAAAATGTCATCACAGTTTCAGGCTGAAGCTTTAACCTCTCCGGTTTAGCTGTTTTAACAGGAGAGGCTGAATCAACCCATTAAATATCCGGTTAATATTCATAAAAACCTTTACCGGATTTTCTTCCAAGCCATCCCGCTTCAACATATTTTCTTAAAAGCGGACAGGCTCTGTATTTTGGATCTTTAAATCCATCATAAAGAGTTTCCATTATGGCAAGACATGTATCAAGGCCGATAAGGTCTGCAAGGGCAAGAGGACCCATGGGATGATTCATGCCCAGTTTCATAACCGTATCAATATCTTTTGCATTTCCAACACTCTGGTAAAGGCAGAAGATCGCTTCATTAATCATGGGCATCAGGATTCTGTTGGCAATAAAACCAGGAAAATCATTTGCTTCAGCAGGTGTTTTTCCAAAGTCTTCACTCAATTTCCATGTTATGTCAAATGTTTCAGTGGATGTGGCAAGGCCCTTTATAACCTCAACAAGTTTCATAACCGGAACCGGGTTCATAAAATGCATGCCTATCACTTTATCAGGCCTTGACGTTCTTGCTGCTATTCTCCCGATAGGTATGGAGGATGTGTTTGTGGACAAAATAACTTCCGGTGGACAGATTTCATCAAGGTCTTCAAAAATTTTAAATTTAAGATCCTCTCTTTCCACTGCTGCCTCAACAATAAAATCTGCTGATTCCATATCTTGTAAATCTGTAGTTGTACTTATTCTGTCAAGAATGATTTTTTTGTCATCGTCTGATATTTTCTCTCTCTTTACCATTCTGTCAAGATTTCTGGAAATCGTGGCTACACCATTGTCACAAAACTCTTCCTTAATATCGCTCATTATAACATTAAGGCCGCTCACTGCTGCAACCTGCGCAATACCATTTCCCATCTGACCTGATCCTATGACACCAAATTTTTTTATCTCCATTTTATCTCCACTATCCATTAAATTAATTTATATGGGTCTGAATTATATTTTACTCAGCACTTGTTCCACTCTATTGTTTACACTCTATTAAAGAGTCTGTTTTATCTCTATTGAGTCTGTTTTATCTGCTTACAATAAGGGCAACAGCCTCACCACCTCCAAGGCAGAGGGATGCGAGCCCTCTATTCACATCTCTTTTTTCCATCTCATATAAAAGCGTGGTCAATACCCTTGCACCGCTTGCACCGATTGGATGGCCTAACGCTACAGAACCGCCATTCACATTAACTTTTTCAGGATCAAGTTCCAGCACTTTGTTAACACCTGCAGAGCTTCCGGAAAATGCTTCGTTGATCTCAAAAAGGTCAATGTCAGAGATGGACAGACCCTGTTTTTTCAATACTTTGGGAATTGCATAAATGGGTGCCATGAGAACATATTTCATATCAATACCATAGGAAGCCTGTGAACCTATGACTGCCATTATTTTACACCCCAGCTCTTTTGCTTTCTCTTCACTCATTACAACAAGAGCGGAGGCTCCGTCACTTATGATGGATGCATTGCCTGCCGTTCCCACTCCGCCTTTTTTAAAGGCAGGTTTCATTTTTGAGAGATATTCAAGGCTGGTCTCTTTGGGGCACTCATCTGTATCAAAAATTTCGGGATCACCTTTTCTCTGCGGAATCTTGACAGGCACAATCTCATCTTTGAACCTGCCCTGGGCAACAGATGCCACAGCTCTTTCATAAGACCTTGCAGCAAACTCATCCTGCTCCTGTCTTGAAACTCCCCACTTTTCAGAAATGAGCTCATTGGACATGCCCATGTGGAAATCATTTATCACATCCCAGAGGCCGTCATGGACCATATGGTCTTCTATTTTCCCGGGCCCCATACGCATCCCCCAGCGAGCCTTGTCCATATAGTATGGCGCCATACTCATGTTTTCCATTCCGCCAGCCACAATCACATCGGCATCACCGCACTGAACTGCCTGGGCTGCCAGCATGACTGCCTTTAATGAAGAACCGCAAACCTTGTTTACCGTAATTGATTGAACATCCCAGTGAAGACCCGCTTTTATTGCTGCAAGTTTTCCAGGGTTCTGACCATATCCGCATGGCAGCACCATGCCCATTATGCACTCATTAACCTCTTTTTCATCAATACCTGCTCTTTTAATGGCTTCCTTAACTACATGAGCGCCAAGATCAGTTGCCCCGATTTTACTTAATGTTCCCCCGAAGCTTCCAAGGGGTGTCCTGACTGCACTTACTAAAACAGCTTTTTTCATATTTCTGATTCTCCTAATACGTTTTTCTGCTGGTTTTACATATTTCTTCTATATTTTCCACCCACTTCGTATAATGCCTGTGTAATCGAACCAAGACTACAGATTTTAACGGTTTCCATCAGTTGTGTAAACATGTTGTTCCCACTCAGGGCAGTCTGTTTGAGCTCTTCAAGAGCCTGTTCTGATTTATCCCTGTTTTTTTCTTTAAAAAAGTTTAATCTCTCAAGCTGGGCATCTTTCTGATCATCACTTGCCCTTGCAAGCTCCAGGTGGTTGGCCATATCTGCATAATCTGCATCAGGATCCTCAAATGTATTCACACCCACTATGGGATGTCCTCCTGAGTGTTTCAGATGTTCATAATAGATTGATTCTTCCTGGATTTTACCTCTCTGATAACCTGTTTCCATGGCACCGAGCACACCGCCTCTCTCTGTAATTCTTTCAAACTCTACCAGGACAGCCTCTTCCACAAGGTCAGTAAGCTCATCCACAATAAAACTTCCCTGCAGAGGATTTTCATTCATTGCCAGCCCCCACTCCC
Source organism: uncultured Desulfobacula sp. (assembly GCA_964636495.1). Classification (GTDB taxonomy): domain Bacteria; phylum Desulfobacterota; class Desulfobacteria; order Desulfobacterales; family Desulfobacteraceae; genus Desulfobacula. The sequence goes on from CAZWSL010000057.1 coordinate 5,454, forward strand.
GGTTGATAATAAGCTGAATGGCAAGAGCACGCCTCACAGATTCTGCAGAAGGTGTTGTAATCGCCTCATCAAAGGCATTGGTATGAAGGCTGTTGCAATTATCATATATAGCACACAGTCCCTGGAGAGTTGTTCTTATATCATTAAACTGGATATCCTGGCTGTGAAGAGATCTTCCAGAGGTCTGGATGTGATATTTAAGTTTCTGGGATTTTTCATTGCCTTTGTATTTATACCTCATTGCAACTGCCCATATTCTTCTTGCCACCCTTCCTATAACCGTATACTCAGGATCCATGCCATTGGAAAAGAAAAAGGATAAAGAGGGCGCAAAACTGTCAATATCCATACCGCGTGAAAGATAATATTCAACATAGGTAAATCCGTTGGCAAGTGTCAGAGCCAGCTGTGTGATCGGATTCGCACCTGCTTCTGCAATGTGGTATCCTGAAATTGAGACAGAGTAAAAATTTCTTACCTGATTATCAATAAAATACTGCTGGATATCACCCATCATTTTCAAGGCAAATTCAATTGAAAAAATACATGAATTCTGTCCCTGATCTTCTTTTAGAATATCTGCCTGGACAGTTCCCCGTACATTTGAAAGGGCAAATTGTTTGAGCTGATCAGTCTCTTCTTCAGTTGGTTCCCGTCTGTTTTCCTCCCTGAATTTATTCATCTGCTGTGCAATTGCAGTATTTATAAACATGGCAAGCATCATGGGAGCAGGACCGTTAATTGTCATTGAGACAGATGTATTTGGAGCACAGAGATCAAAACCATCATAAAGCACTTTCATATCATCAAGAGTACATATACTGACTCCTGAAGTCCCTATTTTTCCATATATATCAGGCCGGGTGTCGGGATCGCGTCCAAAAAGAGTTACTGCATCAAAAGCAGTTGAAAGCCTCTTAGCAGGATAGTTGCTGGAAAGCAGTTTAAATCTCTTATTGGTATCACCCGGTCCTCCTTCTCCTGCAAACATTCTTGTGGGATCTTCATCTGCCCGTTTTAAAGGAAACACACCTGCTGTATAGGGGAAATGACCTGCAAAGTTCTCTTTTCTCATCCATTTGTACTGCTCTCCCGGATCCTTAAACTGCGGTATTGAAATCTTGGAAATCTTGGAATGGGACAGTGATCTGCGAAAAAGAGGAAGCCTGAACTCTTTATCACGAACATGATAAACCAGCTCATCCTTTTCATACTTCTCTCTACAGGAAGTGAATTCTTCAATAACTGCATCAGTTTCACTCTCAACTCTGGCTGATGCATCAGCAACTGCTTTTTTTAACAGTTCCACTGCATGGTACGTGTCATCGGTTTCTATATCTTCCAGTGTTCTGGCTGATTCAGTCAGATGCCATCTGCTGCGTAATGACTCGGCCTGTTCTTCAGTTTCTGCATGATATTTTCTGACAGTGTCAGCAATTTCAGCAAGATACCTTGTTCTTTCACCGGGAATAATAATTGTTTTTGACGATGACTCTTTTCTGTCCACCCTTGGAATAGTGGATTCATACCTGATATTTTTTTTCTTTTCAATAAGGTCAAGTAAACCATGGTAAAAAGAGGTGATTCCATCATCATTAAACTTTGAAGCAATGGTACCATATACAGGCAGATCCTTGGGATCAGTTTCCCACGCTTTACGATTTCGCTGAACCTGTTTCCTGACATCCCGCAATGCATCTTCACTGCCTTTTTTCTCATATTTGTTAACCACGACAATATCAGCATAATCCAGCATGTCTATTTTTTCCAATTGTGACGGCGCTCCAAACTCTGCTGTCATCACATATATGGACATATCAACCAGATCAACAATTCTGGAATCTCCCTGACCAATACCTGCTGTTTCCACTATAACAAGGTCATATCCAGCAGCTTTCACAACATTGACCGCATCCGGCAGTGCTTCGGGAAGTTCGGTCTGGGAACGCCTTGTGGCAAGAGAACGCATATACACCCTGCCTGTTTCAATGGAATTCATCCTGATTCTGTCGCCTAAAAGAGCGCCACCTGTTTTACGCCTTGATGGGTCACATGAGATAACGGCAATATTTACCTCTTTGAGATCACGCAGAATTCTGATTATCAGTTCATCTGTCAGAGATGACTTACCTGCACCGCCGGTTCCGGTTAGACCAATAACAGGGATATCCCGTTTGTCTGCCATTTTTTCAATTTGGCTGCTGATTCTTTCAAACGCTTCTTTATCATTAGCCTTGGCTTCCTGAACAGCAGAAATAAAATTTGCCGTCACATATTTATTCTCAATATTCAATTTTTCAAAATCAAGATTATCATAATCAACAGACGGCATATCCATTGAACGCATCATATCATTGATCATACCCTGCAGGCCCATTTCTGTACCATCCTGGGGAGAATAAATTCTTGTTACTCCATAATCGTGCAGTTCATCTATCTCTATGGGAATGATTACACCGCCGCCGCCGCCGAAAATTTTTATATGTGAAGCATGCTTCTCCTTTAGAAGATCAACCATATATTTGAAATACTCAATATGTCCACCCTGATAACTGGAAACTGCAATACCCTGGGCATCCTCTTCAATGGCTGCATCAACAACTTCTTTTGCAGATCTGTTATGACCAATATGGATCACTTCAGCACCTGAATCCTGAAGAATTCTTCTCATGATATTTATTGCAGCATCATGGCCGTCAAAGAGTGATGTTGCTGTAACGATTTTTACTGAATTATCTGGATTATAAACCTGTTCTTCCATGGTATCTCTACTCCTTTGTTTACAATATAAGCCCAAGAATAAAATCTGTCTGGATTTTAATATATTCGTCAATTGTAAATTTGTTTTGCAGATGCCACCGCCTGAATGCCCACATCTGTCCCAGTACAGATATATTGTGTCCCACAAGATTCAGAATATTCTCATCAAGTTCAGGAAAGCTGTTTTTCCCGCTTAAAGAGGAGAGTGCATTAATAAAAATCTCTGTTATCTTCAATTCATTTATAAGAACCTTGGATTTCCACTTTTCCGGTAAAAACTGGGTTACCTGATACATCATCAGAATATGATCACCCATTTTATCACACACATGAAAATATTGATGAATAACCTGGGCAAGCTGTTCTTTTCCCATATCTGTATTAGTCAAAGCATTTTCCACAGCTGTCTGAACTTCTTCATGGATGGTTTTACATACAAGATAGAGAAGATCCTCTTTGGATGAGACATATTCATATAGAGAGCCTATGGAAAAATTAGATGCTTTTGCAATCATCCTGGTTGTTGTTTTATGGTATCCATGTTTAATGAACAACTGCACTGTAGAATCAATAATCTGTCTTCTTCTCTCCCTTACCAGGTCAGGATTTTTTATTTGAGTGGGAACTTCAGTATCAACAGTGGCAGTTTTGATTGTTGTATTATGTTCCAAATATCTATTTCCTTTTATCTAAATTAATCAATAAAATGCTTGAACGAGCGCTCAGTCATATCGATTTTCATACATTATATAAAGGCGGGTTGTCAACCTTAATATATAAATATCTAAAAAGTAATAACTTATTTACTTGACTGGTGCAGCAGTTTTTTATAGTTTCCAGCTAACATTTATCTAACATTTAATACAAAGGATAAAAAAGATGACTGTATTTGTAGAGGATCACCCTCTTATAAAACACAAATTAGGTTTAATGCGCCAAAAAGACATCAGTACAAAAGACTTCAGAGACCTCTCTTCTGAAGTTGCAAGACTTTTAACATATGAAGCAACAAAAAATCTTGACACAGAAAAAAAAATAATTGAAGGGTGGGCTGGAAAAGTTGAAATAGAGAAAATCAAAGGGAAAAAAATTACTGTTGTGCCAATTTTAAGGGCCGGACTCGGTATGATGGATGGTGTTTTTGATCTGATTCCTTCAGCCAAGGTGAGTGTGGTTGGTTTTTACAGGAATGAAGAAACTTTAAAACCTGTGCAGTATTATGTAAAGACAGCAAGTGTCATGAAAGAGAGAATTGCTTTGATTTTAGACCCCATGCTTGCAACAGGAGGAACCCTTATTGCCACCATTGATTTACTTAAGGAGGCAGGATGCAAAACCATTAAAGGACTTTTTCTTGTAGCTGCTCCTGAAGGCATTGCAAAAGTGGAAGAGAAACATCCTGATGTAGATATTTATGTGGCAGCTGTAGATAAATGCCTGAATGATATCGGTTATATCCTGCCAGGACTTGGTGATGCAGGTGATAAAATTTTTGGCACCAAATAAATGCTTTAAAAAAACATAGCTGTCAGGGACATACATATCAGGATACTGAATCCAGATTGTTCTTCTGAGCAGAGAAATTATAAAATTGACTTTTGATGACAGCCTCTCAAGGGAATCTATTTTAACTATCCTTTCCAGAGTTATGGCTGTCTAATAAAATTGTATGGAAAAGGGACCCCCAGATTTCATGATGAAAATAATAGATTTGAGAAGCGATACTGTTACCAGGCCTTCGGCTGCAATGAAAAAAGCCATGGTGGAAGCTGAAACAGGTGATGATGTTTATGGAGAGGATCCAACTGTTAACAGACTTGAAGCCCTTGCTGCAGAGATAACAGGAACAGAAGATTCAATTTTCTGTACCAGCGGAACCCAGAGTAATCTTCTTGCTTTAATGAGCCATTGCGAAAGAGGAGATGAATATATTGTGGGGCAGCATGCCCACACATACAGATATGAGGGAGGTGGTGCTGCTGTACTCGCAAGTATCCAGCCCCAGCCCCTTGACTTTGAAGAGGATGGAACATTAAATCTTGACAGAGTTGCTCAATTTATCAAACCTGATGACTTCCATTTTGCCAACACAAAACTGTTATGCCTTGAAAATACCCAGGCAGGAAAAGTATTGCCCCTGAATTATCTGAAGGATGCAAAAATATTTGCAGACAATCATAACCTTGGTCTTCATCTTGACGGAGCAAGGATCTTTAATGCTGCAGTCAAACTTAAGGTTGATGTAAAAGAGATTACAAGATATTTTGATACGGTTTCATGCTGTCTCTCAAAAGGGCTTGGTTCTCCTGCAGGCTCTCTTCTCTGTGGATCAGAAAAACAGATAAAAAAAGCAAGGCGATGGCGTAAAATGGTTGGCGGAGGCATGAGACAGGCAGGATTTCTTGCCGAAGCAGGTATTTACTCTCTATTAAATAATGTAAAACAGCTTGAACAGGATCATGACAATGCACTGGCACTGGCACATGGGTTATGCAAAATAAATGAAATCCATATAGATATGGAGAGTGTTCAAACCAATATGGTCTTTGCAGATATTCGTGCAGACATATGTGCTCTGCATGAATTTTTAAAAACAAAAGGCATTATCATAAACAGAGACAACACTTTAAGACTTGTAACCCATCTTGATATTTCCAGGGAAGATATTGACTGTACCATCAAGGCCTTCACAGATTTTTTTAAAAACTGATGCCATTTAAGTGGCCTGGATCTGCACTGAAAAAACCTGAAAGCGTCCAGGCAGACTGATATTTTATTTTTTGTTTTAAGGAACAGATTTTAAATGGAAAAAAAAGGTGCCATCCTCATAAAAATTCTTGCAGTACTTGCAGTTATCTTTTTTTTCATCGGCCAGCAGGGATATACCATGATCCGCTCCTTTAATCATCTCTGGGATATCGGACACATCTTCTCCTTCGGTATATTTACCTATATATTCTATCTCTACAAAGGACAACATAAATCCTTTATAGAACTGACCATTTTAACTACTCTCTTTACAATGATTGCAGGCGGAGGCGTTGAAATTATCCAAGCTGTTTTTCTGGACAGATTTTTTGATATTTATGATTTCTTCCGCAATTTTCTTGGATCTTTTATAACGCTTTTCTTCCTGACTCAGCAGAGGTATTCAATCAGTAAAACCCTTCTGAAAACCGGCCAGACGATAATTGCTGCATTAATAATTCTCTCACTGATGCCGTTAACAAATGCCCTGATTGATGAGTGGCGTGCACGAAAACTATTCCCTCTGCTGTCAGATTTTGAAAGAGCGGTTGAGTTACAACGCTGGGAAGTGAACGGAGAGATGGAACTCAGTTCAGAAATCTGTTTTAAAGGAATTCATTCTCTTGAATTAGGCCTTAAGACCACCAGACATTCCGGTATCATTCTGAAACATTTTCCCCGTGACTGGAGTGGTTATCAATATTTTGAATTCCAGGTATATAACCCGGACACATCACAACTGAAAATTAAATGCACCATTCATGATAAAAACGATTTAAAGGATAAATATCACTCAAACTGTTTTAAAAAATCCATTTTTATTTCAAAGGGATGGAATCATATTAAAATCAACCTTGATGAGATCAGCAGCATACCGGAGAGACAACATACAGATATGACGTTTATATCTGATGTGCAGATCTACGTTTCCAGGCTTGATAAACCAAGAACTATCTATTTAGATGAAGTGAGATTAAGTAACTGAAAATCAAGCCCCTCATATTTTTT
>CAZWSL010000057.1:12069-17774 GCA_964636495.1 uncultured Desulfobacula sp.
TTGTTGACAAGCATATGGGATATGTGAAATCAAATTGGTACAACCAATTTTTATTGGGATGGCAACCCATTCCGGGACACCAGCGGTACAGTGGATGCTGCCTTTACAAAGGGCTCCACCGGCATTGCAATCGTCGGGGCGGAACCGGAAAACATATTAGAAACTGGAGAGCAGCATGACTGATTCACAGCGCCTGATTGCGCGTTACCTTGATATGATAAAAATTAAGAGTGTGTACGGAAATGAATTGGACCTGGCCCGGTTCATAATGGAGGAACTCATATCAATGGGTCTCTCACCGGAAACCTGCCTCTACCAGGGCAAGGAGGAAAGTCCTTCTGTAACGGCAAGGATAGAGGGGAAAAGGCCCGGTCCAAAAGTGCTACTCATTGGCCATCTGGATACCGTGGATGTGACAAAGGGGTGGAAGACAGATCCTTTTATGCCCCATGAAGATGATGACCGGGTATACGGCCTTGGAGCCATGGATATGAAAGGCGGATTAAGTGCTATTATGGAAACAGCCCGCTATTTTACGGAGCACCGTAAATTTAACGGTGAGATAATCCTGGCCTTTGTATCCGACGAAGAGGTGTTGTCCAGGGGAACCCATGCATTGCTCAGCAACGGCATGCTGGATGCGGATATGGCCATCATGGCAGAGTGCCGGTTTGAATCTGCTGCCGTGGGGTTTAGAGGGCGATACAGCTTTCTGGTGGAGGTTGGGGGTAAAACAGCACATGCCAGCAAATATCCGGCTGAAGGGGAAAACGCGGTGATCAGTGCCTCAAAACTGGCTATTGAAATTGAAAACCTGCCTACTCTTATCCATGAAAGGCTTGGAGGCGGCACATGGTGTATCCGGAATATTGAAGGAGGTATCAAAGACACCCTCAGCGTACCGGATAGCTGCGAGTTGTTTGTGGACCGGTATGTGGTGCCAGGAGAAGATATGGAATCCTGCACCGCCCAGATCATGAAAGCTGCTCAGAAACTGGGCCTTGCCGGAAAAATTTCAGTATCGCTGACAAAACGATCCACACCTTTTATGGAGTCCTTTGAGATTGATACGGATAGTGTGCTGGTAAACTCACTCTGCAGTAATTATGAAAAGGCTACAGGCAAAAGCCTGCCCCTTGTCTATGACAAGTCTGTATGCGATTCAAATTACCTGAGCGTCATCGGTAAGATTCCCACTATCACATTCGGACCGTCCGGCGAGAACATGCACGGAGCAAACGAATATGGATATAAAAGCCAGATCATTATGGCAGCTAATATTTATCAACAGACCCTGAAAGATATCCTCGGACAAATATGATGGAATTACTTTTGCTTCAAACCGTCTGCAGAACTGATCACTGGACCTGCGAAGAGGTGGGACCAGTTAACGGAACTTGAAAACAGACAGAGGCTGCCATATGAGAAAAGTGAAAACCAGTGCATTGTCCGGGCATGTAAAACAGATTAGCAGAACACGGGTGCATGAACAGATTGTACTTCAGATCCGGGATTTGATCGATAAGGGCAAACTCGCACCTGGAGACAGGCTGCCGCCGGAACGCAAGCTTTGCAAACTGTTCAATGTATCCCGCCATTCGGTCAGGGAGGCACTGCGTTCTCTTGAAAGAAGCCGGCTGCTTAACAGTGTTCCCGGAAGCGGAACCTATGTAGCCATGAGTGAACCTGAAGCTGCCGGCAACATGATCGCAAGCTTTCTGATTGATAAAAAAGACATGCTTATGGAGGTCTTTCAGATCAGGAGAATGATCGAACCCCAGATGGCGGATCTGGCAGCAAAAAACGCCCAGAAAAAGGATATTGAACTTCTTGAACAATTGATGGAGAAAAACAGGATTTTTCTGACTCAGGATGAGGGATCTATTAACCCGGAAGAGTTCAGCCGCCTCGACAAGGAGCTGCACCACGTGATTGCTGAAGCCACAAAAAGCAGCATCATCCCCAAACTGATGAACCGCATTTCAGACCTTTTTTCTGAAAGCCGCCACAAATCCTCTCTCAGTCAGGGACGTATGAAAATATCTGCCCAGGGACATATTAATTTGATACAGGCCATTATCAAAAAAGATGCAAAACAGGCATCCCGGTTAATGGAAGAACATATAAACAGTGTTGAAGCGGAAACCATCCAGCACCTTGTTTCAACAACACTGCCTGAAACAGGAGATTAAAAAAGAGAATGTTAAAAAAATATTGGTTTTTTATCGGCATTGGTTTTATGGTATTAATTTCATTTTCCCTGCCCCAGGCAGGGCAGTTTGTCAGAACTTACAAAATCCTGAATATGGGAATTTTCCTGGCCTTCTTCCTGACAGGCTTATCTCTGGAAACCTCTATTATTCTGCGGCAGATGAAAGCCGTCAAAGTGCTGGTGGCAGCTCTTTTTTCCTCTCTGCTCTTTTTTCCGGCATTTGCCTATCTTCTGGCACAGTTGATTCTTGGCAACTGGCCTGATTTTGCAATAGGAGTACTGATTATCAGTGCAGCCCCTGTTACAGTTGCCTCGGGCACTGTTATGACTGCCATTGCAAGGGGCAATATTCCCCTCAGCCTGTTTATCTGCATACTTGGCAATTTCTGCTCTATCATCACCATCCCGTTTATCCTGAACCTGCTTCTCCAGTTCGGGGATGCATCCATTGAATTGCCTGTTGCAGCGATGCTCATGGGGCTGTCCCTAAAGGTTTTACTGCCCACTGTCATCGGTCAGTGCCTGCGGCCATGGCTCAAACACGCTTTAACGCCTTTTAAGTCGGCAATTTCAATTTTCAATCAATGCATTGTCCTGCTCATTATATTAAATGCCGTGTCAAGCTCTGCCGGCCGTATTGTTGATACCGGACCGATGCTTTTCATTGTATTTGCGTTCGTGATCTTCCTGCATATATTGATTCTTTTATTCAACCTGTGGCTGTCCGGGGTTATACGGCTGGATCTGCCTTCTACAGCCGCCTTTACCATACACACGTCACAAAAAACCCTGACCATTTCCTATCTTGTCTGGGCTGGATATTTTGCTGCAGCCTACCCCATGGCCCTCATCCCGGCAATTGCATATCATCTTACCCAGATGATCATGGATACCTTTGTAGCCCACTGGTTTAAAAACAAAACGCGGAAACCCGAACCGGCTTGAAAATTTTTTAAATCAACAGAAAAAATGAGATAAAACGGTTTTTGCATCTTGTAAATTCTATTAATTTTGTGGTACAAACTGTCCGGGTAAAATTCCTGTTTTAATTTTATATAAGTAGTTGAATTGTAAAATAATATTAGGAATTATTGTCATTTCTTCATATTAAATCCAGGCTGACAGGAATCAAAAATGGATAAAACAGATAATATACGATTACTACCGACTCTTTCAAACTGCTGGACACTCTTTTTGGGCATGGCTCTGATCATGCTGGGAAATGGACTGCAGGCTTCTCTGCTGGGTGTACGGGCAGCTATGGAGGATTTTGGAACCACAACGACCGGTGTGATGATGTCTGGTTATTTTTTAGGTCTGATATTTGGCTGTAAATATGTTCCCTTTATGGTCAGACATGTTGGACATATTCGCATATTTGGTGCCCTTGCTTCACTGGCATCTACATCTATCCTGATTCAGGCCATTTTTATCGATCCCCTCATATGGTGGGTTATGCGCCTGGTAACAGGCTATTCATATGCAGGTCTCTATATTGTTGCTGAAAGCTGGCTCAATGAAGCCTCAGATAATAAATCCCGGGGGAAAGTGCTCAGCATTTACATGCTGATCTCCTTTGGCGGACTGGGAGGCGGCCAGTTACTTTTGAATGCAGCTCCGCCTTCCGGTTTTGAACTGTTTTTAATTGTCTCACTGCTCATCAGTCTTGCTGTTATTCCTATTCTGGTTTTTTCCTCACGAGCCCCCCAGTTCGAGGTGATGGAAAATACCAGTATCATAATGCTCTATAATGTATCACCCGTGGGTGTGATAGGGATAGTAATAAGCGGATTGATCATGGGCACCATCTTTGGCATGGGACCTGTATATGCTACAGATACCGGTATGTCTGTTGCCCAGATCTCTTTTTTTATGGGAACGGTTATACTGGGCGGTTTTCTGTTTCAGTATCCTCTGGGATGGCTGTCTGATATTTTCGGGCGTACGAAGATAATCCTTGTTTCAACAATTGCCGGTGCCTTTATCTCTATTTTAGCCATGCAGCTTACCGGACTGAAAGAATTCAATATATTATTCCCCTTTGTAATTGCCGCTTTTGGTGGATTTACCCTCTCTCTATATGCGCTCTGTTCCGTGCATACAAATGACTACCTCACACCCATTCAGATGGTTGCAGCCAGCGGTACAATAGTGATGCTCAGTTCAGTCGGTGCAACAATCGGTTCACCGGTAACTGCATTTTTTATGGAACTCTATGGACCCGACTCCTTTTACGGCACCATCACAATAACATTGATTTTCTTTGCCTTTTTTACTTTCTGGCGGCTGACCCGCCAAACCAGACTGGAAAAAGAGGAACAGAGCAACTTTGTAATGATGACAGCAAGTCCGCTTTCAGCTTCTCTCACTCCGGATGTTGAACTCAAAGACATTGAAGCTGCTGTCAAGGAAGAGCCAGAGGCAATACAATCCAGTTTTGAAGAGTTGATTAAAGAGGTGGATAACCCAGAAGATAAAAAAGCAGAGTAGTGACCTTTAAAATGGAACATCCGGCAGAATATCCAGCTGATCAATGATCAGAAAAAGGGAGCTGTATGATACCTTTTAATTGACTTCACCTGCTTCTTTTTTACAGGTTTATCACTTTATCAGCCAGCTGCATGGAAGTTACAATGTCAAGCATATTGGTTGTCTGGCCTACCAGTTTTTCATCAAGCAGTCCAAGATGGGTCAGACACGCTCCGCAGACAAGTATGTCTACACCTGACGCTTCAAGTTCTCTTAATTCTTCGAGGATTCTGGAATCTTTTACTGAAAACTTTACACCATGGTTTACAAAAACAACTCTCCAGAGATCACTGCCCATCTCTTTTAATGTTTTAACAAAATTAACCATCAGGTTCCGGCCCAGCTCATCATCCCCTTTTCCGATCTGCATGGATGAAATCATAAGCAGTATTTTCTGATTTTCTGCTTCTTCCTCTAAATCGACTGGTTTTGAATCTATCTCTATCTTCCCGGCTTCACCTGGTTTTTTCTGTCCACATACAACAGATTTTTCACCATCTGAATCAACAGTGACTTCAAATCCATGGAAGTTTAAAAACCTGCTGACATTCTCCACAGCAGCTTCATTATCAACAATCACCTCAACTTCAGCAGCATTGCTATGTTCAATATATTTTTTTGTTTTCAGCACAGGTGCCGGACAATCAAGTTTTCTGCAATCAATTTTTTTTATCATGATACTCCCCTTTTTATTTTTGAGTAATAAATTTAAGGCGGCTTCCAATGTGTGTCAAATTTTATTTATGAAATTCATGTATCATAAAAACGAGATGGAATTTCAGATAAAAACGTGATAATCAATGGCAGAATAACATATATTGATGTAAAACCATTGAAACAGGACGCGTGATTTCGCTGCATCAATTTAAAATATAACTTTCCTGCTTTGCATATAAAAGAACCTGAATAAGAGCAGCATAAAACAGTATGTCAAACAAATAAGGGAGTTAAAATGGTATTATTA
>CAZWSL010000058.1:0-17454 GCA_964636495.1 uncultured Desulfobacula sp.
TGTATAGATAAAAAAAGCGGGAGACTTCAGTAAGATTAAATCACCTCAGGCTTTCAATATCAATATCCTTGAGACTCTCCACAATTGTTTCCATATCATCATGCTGTTTGTCATCTGGTATTGACAGGGCCTTTGCCACAACCAGAACCCGCTCAAATATATATTCAATTAAATCTATGATGTGTTCCCTCTCCCGGTCAGTAAAAATATTATCTTCCAATGCCTTCTCATAATCTGAAAACATCTCATTTATCCTGTTGATCATTGTTTGATACCAGTCAACAAACCCGGATAAATCAAATGCATATAAAGGGGCGATCGTACCGTTTCCCCGCCACTGTTTCTCAAAGATTCGTATGTGGTAACTGAACTGGTCACCGGGTTCAAGTATGGAAAATTCATTTGGCTGGTCTTTTGTAACATGGCGCCGAAACATGACTAAAACACCGAAAAAATCTTCAAGATCAGCTGATAAGATTGTTTTTTCATCCTTGTCAAGGATCCAGTTATTTGCGATATATCTTACATATTTTCTGCCGATATCATCAAATTTTTTCTTAAAATTATCAATCCATTTTTCCATGTTATCCATATTCTGGAGATTTTCAGGTATTCTTGTACCGCCTGTCCATCTGCTGTCAGGCTCGAATCTGATCTGGAGTTTTCTTCTTATCTCTCTTCCGGAAATGATTTTTTCCAGTATGTCCTGGGCCGGTCCAAATGCCATGGCCATCATAACATTCAAAAATAACTGAATTAACGGAATCCCGCCACTGAATGTCTCACCCAATGGTTCAATTTTCATCATAATGAACTCAAAGACAATCACGATGGAGATCAGTGTTACAGTCTTTGAAAATCGTGTGGGATTGCCTGACCGGGTCATGATAATGGATATGATCAGCAGTATCAAAAAGAGGAGCGCTTCTGATACGTAGAACCAATTTTTCTCCCACCAGGGAAGCAGGATCGTAAAATGAAACATTGTTTCCATGCTTTTGGTCCCATAAATATTTTCTGATCTCACATGAAAGGTATAATCGGCAGGAGGAAGGCTGTTGTATTCTTTATAACTGGAGCCGGACACTTCTGACCAGTCTTTGCTCAGCCCTTCCATCCATACCTGATAGCGATTTGCAAACTCGATATCAACATAGGGTCCGGCAAAATCAAAACGGATATTGTTGTGGTCGTGTGGCAGTTCAAACCGTCCTTGACGATTTTTCAGGATTGGATGAGAATCATGGCTATCTGGTCCGGTAATAGATCCATCTCCAAATACGGGAGTGTTATTGACCGTTACTTTTCGAATTAATGTGCTAAAAGGCTTTTGATAATCAAAATCCACCCGGGGGTCGTAGGATAGCAATGACTTGCCGGCACCAAACCAGGTTGTGCCGTTGATGTCAAAAGCAATGTTCCGGATTTGATAATTATTAAACCGTTGAAAAGGACTTTTCTGTAGCTGAAAATTGCCGTCATCTGCCTTTATGTATTGCCGAAGTCTTCTGGGACGGCCCTTTGTACCCCAGACATTACCGTCCGGTGCTTCCCAGACAAATCCAATATTTTCTAATGTGTTGAAAAATGTTTTATCAGGTAAAAACGCTTTTTTATTTTGGTTAAACCGTAAAAAAGTGTCATCTGTATATAGATATAGATCATTCTCTATGACAGAGGGTACATACCAGCCTTCAGGGAATCCTTCATTGGTATAATAATTTTTGATTTCAGGTTTTACAAAGCTGCCCTTTGAGAAATCCAGGCTATATCCCCCGGTGGCGACACCGGAAATCCACAAAACGCCTTGTGAATCTTCGGCGCCGAAGAATATCTGATCGTCAATCTTGATATTGGCCACCACGTTCCAGATATTATTATTTTCTTGAAGAACAAAAAGCCCGTCAAAAGGAGTCCCCACATAAACAGTGCCGGGATATTTCTTCGAAACCTCAATGAACCTGCAATCTTTTCCTGAAAGAGGCAGGAAATCTCTTTTTACATACTCTTTTGTCACGGATTCCGTTTTCATCTGGGTTTCAGGATTTGGTTTTTCCGGTAACTGACCCTCAATAATCTGAAAGAACCCATTAATATTTCCAATCAATACGGAATTGCCATATTTCTTGATGTACCCGGTTTCACCTTCGATTCCAGGGATTTTCTGAAATATTTTACCGATGGGATCCATATCCGATAGAACACTGCGATAGGCTGCCACAGAGGTGGTGACATAAAACGCATTCCCGAGGCGTGTTGACATCCTGATCTGACCCTTGATGCCACAGGAGCTGTTAAATATTGAAAAGGGTGACGGGTAAAGAATCTGAGAAATACCATAGGATGTCCCAACCCATAAGAAATTCTGGTCATCAGCCAGGATGGAGCGGATACTGTTATTAATCAAACCGTTATCTTCATTAATCCAGCCCACCAGTTTTCCTTTTTGATTGATAATGACGACTCCACTGGTTGTGGAGATGGCATAGGTTCCATCTGAGAGAGCAACAGAACCATAGGCATAGTTCTGGTCAATCAATCCAGCCTGTTGCGCCTCATTTTCAAAAAGCCTTATATCGCCATCCCCGATGATCACCAGTCCAAATTCAAATGAATTCAGCAACAGCTCTTTTTCACCATAGGGAAGGATAAAAAAAGTAGCAGGGATTTCATAGGTTGAATCGATATCCAGGACATCGGTCCTTAGAATATAATCTCCGTAAATCAAGGGATTCTCCTTGAATACGGTTTTAATTTGATCGCCGTCTATTTGATAAACCGTGCCGGCAGAATCAACGGTAAATACCTTTTCTCTTACCAGAAAGAGTTCTCCAAATCCGACGGAGGCTTTATTTCTGATAATGCTGAAACTGCCTTTATACCAGCGAAGAATGTTTGTTCCCGCCTTAAAATAGACCCCCTCATCTGTCGCTTTGACCGAACTCACAACACCAGGACTGCTGAACCCTTCTGGAAGAGCATTTTTAAGACTGTAGTACCTTGAGGTGCCGTTGATGACTTTGATGTATCCCAGTTCATTGTATCCGCCGACATAGATTGTGTTGTCTTCTGCTACTGAAAGGCTGAATGCCGTATTATTGTTCGCCAGGGGAATATTTCGCCATGTAACACTGTCATATTCCATAATTCCGTATACGTTGTTTCCAAAGTAGATGATTCCCCTTTTGTCCCGTACAATCTCGTAAACCTGATTCTGACCTTTATACTCAAGTGGGTAGTAGTTCCGTATGAAGTGATGCCGGTTATTGAGATAGGGTGGCCTGAAACTTCTCTCCTTCAACTCCAGGTTCTCAGGGTTCTTACCGGCAAAACCGGTGTTTGAAAATAAGGGGAGAGATATCATGCAGAAAAAAAAGAGTATGAGCATCATTGTAAAACGCCATTTTATTTGCATCAGCATGATTCGGTTTGTATAAAAAATTAAGTATTTAAAATTAGTTCTATCGGGTTCAAGGTTGGACTGGCACTCTGATCATCTACATGTAATAATATAAATGATTCTGTTTAATTTGCAACTAATATTACCAAAGCCTCCTCCATGCCGATCAAAAGCAATAATAATTTTGAGCATTGATGAGAAAAAAAGAACATGGAAACAAGTATCATAATATAATTACCGTATCAGCTGATGTTACAAATTTTACCGACAGCGTATCTGATACCGGAGTTTATCTCTACTGCGTTATATCAAAAAATGATGCAGGATACTCATCAAACAGTAATGTTGTTAAAGCAGCAGTGCTTTGATTTATTTTTTCTACAATCTGCAGCTGCTCTGATAAAGAGGTAAGCTAAGTACCAGTTGAGTTACATCAATTAAACGGCAGGGTTAACTGCCGTAGACAATGCCGGGAAGCCACGTAACAAGCTGGGGCCATATGGCAATAATGGCAAGACCGGTAAGCTGTAAAATCACAAAAGGGATAATGCCCCTGTAGAGATGAATTGTTTTAACCCGGGGAGGGCAGACACCCTTCAGATAAAAAAGAGACGGGCCAAATGGCGGCGTCATGAATGATGTCTGAAGATTAACGGCAAACATGATGCCGAACCAGAGCGGGTCATATCCATAATCAATTACAATAGGGGCGATTATGGGGATATGGATATAAGTAATTTCAATAAAATCAAGGAAAAATCCAAGGATAAAGATAAATATCATGACCATGGTGACAAGCTGCCATCCCTGAAGGTGCAGGGAGTCAATAAATTCGCGTAAAAGGTCATCTCCTCCAAGTCCCCGGAAAACAAGGGCAAAACAGGTAGCACCCATGATAATGATAAACACCATGCAGGTCATGCGGATTGTTCCCTTTGCAACTTCATGGAGGAGTTTAAGTGAGAGTTTACCATTGACGGCAGTGAGGATAATAGCACCCATCGCTCCCATTGCTCCAGATTCTGTGGGGGTTGCAATGCCGGCAAATATTGTCCCGAGCACTGCTAGAATTAAAAACAGGGGTGGTATAAGGGCTTTGCAGATCCTTATAATAAACTCCCTGTCAAAGTGATTGGCTTTTTCACTGGCTGCCGGCACATGCTCTGTTCCAAAAAAAGAGGCTGCAAAGATAAAGATGCAGTAGAGGCATACCAGTATCAGGCCGGGTATGACAGCTCCTATAAACATGTCTCCTATGGGAACTTCCATTACAGGTCCCAGGAGCAGAAGAACAATACTGGGCGGAATGATCTGCCCCAGGGTTCCGGAAGCGGCAATGGTGCCTGCAGCAAAAGATTCAGAATACCGGTACTTAAGCATTATGGGCAGAGACATCAGACCCATGGTAACAACAGTCGCCCCCACAATACCGGTTGAAGCGCCAAGCAGGGCTCCTACGATAACAACTGAAATTGCAAGCCCTCCCTTTACGCTCCTGAAGAGTTCCTGCATTGTTTCCAGTAATTGTTTTGCAAGTCCGGATTTTTCCAGTGCAAGACCCATGAAGACAAAGAGCGGTACCGCCATGAGCATGGTGTTTTTCATTATTCCCCACATCCGCAGGGGCAGAAGATCAAAAAAGCTCGGGTTCAGCCCTATGAGCCCGAAAAGAAAGGATGCTCCCATCATTGTAAACGTGACGGGGAATCCTGCCATCAGGGCAATGCTCAAGACAAGAAACAGCCATGCAGCAAGATAGTCGGCAATCCAGAATGGGAGATATTCAATCAGCAATGTTGCCATCCTGCAGGTCTGAACTGTTCATGTTGGAATCAGATGTTTCAAGATCATATAATGGTTTTTCAAGAATGATAAACAAGCTTTTTATAAAGAGGGAAACTCCCTGGATAAGCATCAGGAAATAACCGATGGGAAGCGTCGCTTTTAACACAAATCTTGCAGGAATACCACCGGGATCCAGAGACATCTCGCCAACACGGTAAGAGTCAATAACCCAGGGTATTGTTGTTTTCAGTACAAGATAGCATGAAGGAACCAGAAGCAGGATAACCCCGAAAAAATTGATATACGCTTTTTTTTTCCTGTCCATTGCAGAGTAGAAGATATCCACCCGGACATGTCCGTCATGGAGCAGTGTAAAGCCTGCTCCCATGAGGAAAATAAATGCAAACAGATGCCACTCAAGTTCAGCCATTAATACAAAACTTGTATTAAAAATATAGCGCATGACAACATTGGAAAATATGACAAAAATAAACAGAAACACGGCAGGAGCAACAATAAAGCTTCCTATCCACTCATTTATTGTGTCACACGCTTTTATGGTTTTTTGAACCCCTTTCATTAAACCTGTCGCTTCTTCAACTTCCTTTCTGTTTTTAGAAATTGTATGATGGCATACTGATAAACAGCAGCAGACACACATGAAAACTATTCAAAACAGCCTGTTTTATAAGCTGTCATGAAAAATTATCACTGTCACCTCATTAACAGGCGTCATAGAATTCAGTTTATTCCATCTAAAAATATCTGAACAGATATATGATCTCCACCTCCCTGCCGGAACTAAAAGCAGGAAGGCGGAATGTTTTTCAAATTTATTTATAAGACGGCAAACAGGTTCCAGTGTATCCAGTCTTCACTGTTTAAGCCATGGTATTCCAGTAAACCTTTTCAGACATATTACCCCATACAGCAGTTTTTGCCTGGAATGCTTTGTAATCCTGATGAACTTTCAAGGCAAAGGGATCTTTATTGGCTTCTTCTTCTATGACCTGTTTTGAAATTTCCTTCACTTTTTTCATTACATCATCAGGATAAACCTGTACACTGACATTGTGCTCTTTTACAAGCTTATCCAGGGCTGCACCGCTCTGGGCATCAAAAGCTGCCAGGGTTTTTACATTGATATCTGCTGCTGCAATATCAAGAATTTTCTGGAAATGGGGCGGCAGGTCATTATACGCTTTTTTATTAAAGAAAACATCAAGTACCGGTCCGGGTTCATGCCATCCGGGAGTATAGTAATATTTTGCAACCTTGTAGAATCCAAGCAGTATATCATGAACAGGCCCTACAAATTCAGCTGCATCAACAACACCCCTCTCAAGGGATGGGAAAATTTCTCCCGGGGGCATCATAACAGTTGTCACCCCGATTTTGGACATCACTTTACCTGCGATACTTCCAATTCTCATTTTCAGACCCTTGAAATCTTCAAGTGAGTTCATTTTTTTTCTGTACCAGCCGCCCATCTGGACACCTGAATTTCCCACAACCCTTGGAACAAGGTCAAACCGGTCGTATAATTCATTCATGAGAGCCTGACCGTTTCCTTCATAAAACCAGGCATTGATGGATTGAGCATTCATGCCGAATGGAATGGAGCCGAACCAGTTGAAAGCGGTTGATTTGCCTGCCCAGAAGTAGGGAGAGCCCGTACCCATCTGCACTGTTCCCTTGGAAGCTGCATCAAAGGCACCAAAAGGTGGTACAAGTTCACCTCCTCCGTATAGTTTTATCTCAAACTGGCCGTCAGTCATGACTTTTACATTTTCACAAAACTGTTTGATGCCGTCATACATGATCCTTATTTTTGGATTCCAGAAACTTGTGGCCTGCCATCTTACTTTTGGAGAGGCAATTACTGCCGGTGCATTCACTGCAATTGCTGTTGCAGCAGCAGCGGTTCCAACACCTGCTTTTTTTAAAAATGTTCGTCTTTCCATATCTCCTCCTTTAATTAATATAGATTGAAATATAACTTACATTAAACACCTTATCTGTCAACTTCCACGCTCATAACAGGTTATAAGATATAGTTTGTCTTTATCCTTTATGAACAGCCGGGAGTATGTTTTCAGCAAATGGTATAATATATCCTTTTCCGGCCAGACTGCTGTTAATATAATCTTCAATGCTGTCAGTGTATTTAAATCCCAGTTCCATAGTTTCCGGTTCTGAAAAGTTTGATACAAGAGTCACATTAAATCTATTAAGAAGGTCAATTATCCTGAAAGCAACATATGAAGGCATATCAAACTGCATGGTCAGTTTTTCACCGATTTTTTCAGGATTGTGTTTATAATTTTTTAAGATGCTTTCAAAGGTTTTATTGCCGACTCCCTCTTTTGCCTCGGCAACAAAAAGAATCCTGCCGTTTTCCTTTACACAGTTACTCGCGTTAACAAGCGCCTTGGTTGCCTGATAAAGCTGGCCATCACTCCTGTGACCTCCTGCTGAAATCAGTGCAAAATCCCCTTTTTCAGGAATCGTTACCCTGCATGCCGTATTCAGTTTTTCACAGCCTTTTAAAAACGTCTCTTTTAAAAACCCTGCTTCTGCATGGAAAATATCTCCTGCACCGTTGACTGCAACAGCAATACATGAGCAGGTTTTATCTTTTAAAAAAATTTCAGCAGCCTCTTCCATATCCTCATTGACCGGATTGTTTTCAAGCTGCATCTGTTTGACCAGGGGGTGGGGTGTGCCGTCTTTCCGGATTGAAAGTGAGTGGTTCTGCTGAATGGAATCATATCCTGCAATGCCGGGCAGAATATATTTTCTTCCTCCTCCAAATCCTGCAATCAAGTGATGGAGTATACCCCCGAAAATAATGATGTGATCTGATTCACAGGCTTCTTTTGTAAAGAAGAGTTCTGTATTCTGTTTTGTTTTTCCGCAGTAGACAAGCCTGTCATCGTTTTTATTGGCAGAATTCAGGATGTCAATTTCATTGACACAGAAATCACCCGCAAGGGCGGCAAACTCATTTTGATCCAGATCTGCATGGCTTCCCAGGGCAATTATGATTTTTATGTTTTTTCGAGGGACACCCTGTTCCAGCAGGGTTTTTATAATAACAGGAACAAAAATATCCCCTCTTGCCCACAGTCTTGTATGATCAGGTATAAGAACAGCAATTTTTTTATTGACTATATTTGCGGGAGAAGTCTCTTTTATACCCTTTGCAATGGTTTTTTTTATCTTTTCATGGCTTAAGGGTAAAATATTTCTTCCAGTTAACGTGTCAATCACCATATTGCCGGCAATTGAAAAATGAATTGATCCTGATCCTTTTTCAAGTTTAACTTTCATCTTTAGAACATCTCAACAGGGTGTTTTACTGTTATATTGTCATTTTTCTTTAAATTTCCTGACAGATTGATTCTGCATACAGGGCAATCTGTCAGCCATATGCCGGCGCCTGTTTTTTGTGCATTTTCAATTTTTTCATTCACTATTTTTCCTGAGACTTCAGGATATTCATAAAAAAAAGTTCCCCCGCCTCCACAGCATTCATCTGCATCAGCAGCTCTTACATACTCTATTTCCGGCATTGCCTTTAAAATGGTTTCACTGCTGCAGGGGGCCTTAAGGCTGTTTTTAAGATGGCATGGCAGATGATAGGTTACCTTCTGCTTCTTCTGACTGACTGTCTCTTTTCCAGCAGTTTCTGATTTCAGTGACATCAGGGTTCCCATTAAATCACTGCTGCCGGATTCTTTCAGTATAAATGAGAGGATATCAATCACTTTTACAGATATTTTATCCACTGTTTCAGCAGCTTTGCTGTCAAAGTTTTTTTTCAGTGCAGGATACTCATTTTTCAGGGCTGATCCGCAGGTAGGGCAGTCCACGATAATTGCCCTGATATTTCCATGGTTGAAATTATCAGGATTCAGACATCTGATATTGGTTAATATGTTTTTTTCTGCTCTCTTCTCTGCTCCGTGAAAAAGCATGGGGATGCCGCAGCAGGTCTGTGTGTCCGGTATGATCACCTCATAGCCCAGACGCTGTAAAATTTTTATGGTTGCAAAACCTGTTTTGTCAAAAAGGTAATTTGTTGCACATCCTGTAAAGTAGAGTACACTGCCTTTTATTTTTTTATCACGCCTGATGATATCAGAGGCAGCCTGCCTGAAGGGTTTTTTATTAAATTCTGGCATCTGTTCCAGGGGGATATTGCCAAGATTATATTTTTTAAGAAAAGTTTCAGGTATAACTCTCTGTCCCAGTTTGGCAAAGCCAGCAGAAAAATTGAGCCTGAATTCGTTTGAAAGAAGGTAGATGAGGCTCTTGATTGCAACACCCTCCCCATGCGCCATGGCCATTTTTTTTCTCATTTCCATGAATTTTGAGTAGTGATTAATCCCGGAAGGACAGATTTCTGCACAGGAACCGCACATAAGACATTTTGAAATGATTTCCTTTAATCCGGCAGAAGAAACCAGTTCTTTTTTTTCATACAATTTTATTAATTGAAGCCTTGCTCTTGGTGAAGCCTGCTCCTGAAGTGCAATCTTGTAAACAGGGCATACAGAGAGACACAACCCGCATTTGCTGCAATTTTTCAGTGCCCTGGATTCCATTTCAGACAAATTTCCCGGGATTGAGTATGTTATCAGGGTCAACAGCATTTTTTATCACAGACATGAATTCAATATCATCTCTGCTCATTACAAGGGGTAGAAATCTTGTTTTGGCAAGTCCTATGCCATGTTCTCCAGACAGGGTGCCGTTCAGGCTGACTGCTGTCTTTACAATTTCATCCAAAGCTTTTTCCACATTTTTCCACTGTTCTCTGTTACTTTTGTCAGCAGGAATCATAGGATGCATATTCCCGTCACCTGCATGTGCGAGGATACCAACCTTAAGATTATATTTTTTTGTAATCTCTATAGTTTTTCTGATCATTTCAGGAATTTTGCTTACAGGCACGGTGATATCTTCAGTCATTAAATCAGGATTCAGTTTTGCAAACACGCCATATGCTGATCTTCTTGCTGTCCATAACTTGTCTCTCTCTTCCCCGGTTTTTGCCTCCTTTATGGAGACTGCATGATTGGCTTCAAGTTTTTTGATGATTTTTTTGATCTCTTTTTCGCATGCCTCTTTGACACCATCAATTTCTATTACCAGAGATCCTTCGGCTTCCCTTGGAAGACCAAGCCCTGCAGAGTCCTCTATGGCATTAATGGTTGCCCTGTCAAGAAGCTCCATTGCTGCTGGCAGAATTCCGGCTCCTATTATATCGGATACCGATTTTGCTGTATTGTCCAGGTTATCAAAGGTAACAAGAAGTGTTTTTACGGTTTCAGGAATCGGTACGACACGCAGAATAACCCGGGTAACGATGCCCAGCGTACCTTCAGAACCGCAAAAGAGACTGGAAAGCCGGTATCCTGTAACATCCTTGACATTGGTACTTCCGAAATTGATAATTTTTCCCGATACAAGTACAACTTCCAGGCCAAGAATATAATCCACAGTCACACCATATTTAAGACACCTTGGTCCTCCAGCATTCTGGGCGACATTGCCTCCAATAGTGGAGACATTCATTGATCCGGGATCAGGCGGATAGAAAAAACCAAATGGCTCAAGAGCCTTTTGAATATCAGCATTAATAACGCCGGGTTCAACAATGATATATCTGTCCCGGGTATTGATTTCCACTATTTTATTCATTTTTGAAAAACAGAGTACAATACCCCCCTCAGCAGGGACAGAGGCTCCGCATATACCTGTTCCTGCTCCCCGGGCAGTTACCGGGATCTTATTTTTTAAACTGATTTTCAATATATCTGATACTTCATCTGTGGTGAGAGGAAATAAAACCAGATCCGGCAGTGCCTCTTTGTAGTATGCGTCATATGAATAGCTTGCCAGCTCTTCATGATTTTCAAAGCACCGCTCTTTTCCCACTATTTTTTTTAACTGATTTTTAATTTCTGCATTCAGCATTTTACTATCTCCCGCAGTTATCCTGTTTTCTAATCCTGCTCCACCAGGATACTTTTTTTGACTTCATAACCTTCACTGCCAAGCTTGTCATTAATCTCTTTAATATCAGTATGCTCATCATCAATTTGAACATCAATTAGATGTCTGCTGAAATCAGTTTTTATTTCTTTTACACCTTTAACGGTTTCAAGGGCAGACCTTGCCCTTCCTGCTGTACCCGGTCAAACAACGCCCGGAACTTCCAGTCTGTATGTTTTCTGCTGCCCCACAACAATACCGGGAACCGCAATCATCACGGCTGTTAAAATACTTACCACCCACTTGAGTTTATTCATTTATTTCTCCTTTTATCCAATTTTTCTGTGGCGGTTAAAGCTGCAAAAGATTTACCATTTGAGATCTGGTAAAAAGTTAAAATATTTTTGTAAAATGGCAAAAATCTTCACTGTTTTCAAGTTTTTTTTAAAATATCAGTGTTAACGTTAACACCAGCTGCAGAAGAATCGTGCTGCTGCATATACTGTCACCCGGTTTAAGTTCCTACTGCCGATCCTGAGGAGAGTCTGATTTGTCCATCTGAATTTACCACCGCTTGAACGCAGTAAAAAAACACTTGACATTTATATGCTACTTCTATTCTATAATTTAGTCAGCTGTTTTTAGAAATTATAGAAAAATGGACTGACTGCCTCTTCAATCTTGTGACATGGGGATGGAAACAACTACAACATTATTTTTTTTAAAATAAATAAAGGAGCAACACCATGCCTCCAGTATGGAGTACGGAAAGGAACCGTTGCCAGGAGTACAGATGTAACAGAAGTATAAGAAGACTTGGAACCAGACACCACTGCCGCAATTGCGGTAAATCCATCTGCAGCAGATGCAGTCTATACGCGAATACCCGTCTTTTTGTGAATCGATTCCCTGAAAAAAAACAAAATAAACTCAGCAATTTATTCAGAAGCAGATCACGAAATCAACGGGTTTGCATTACCTGTGCCATAAGATATAATCTGGTCAACAGACCGGTTACAAAACTGCTTGGATCAAGAGCGAATGCTCAGCAGTGGCTTGACGATAACTTTGTAGTTGCGAGCCACCATGAAACCGTCACTTACTCACGAAATAAAGAGATAATGCTTTTTCGAGGTATATCATACCGGTCAGATGACTGGCAGAATCACCGATATATTTTCAGTCGTGGATTTGTTCAGAGATCAGATAGGCAGGATATCCTTGACGGGCTGTTCAAATTTTCCAAATTTACAGGCAAAAGTGCAGGGGGGCATACGGCAAGTTATGGGATATCAACCACCACATCATTCGATTATGCGTGTAGCTGGAGCGATACCAGGGTCTATGCTTTAGATTTAAGAAACCACCCGTTTGCAGTGGATATTGTAAGATCAATTCAGGAAACATTACGATTTAAGAGAGGAAGACGTCCTCCAAGGGAGAACTATGAAGTACAGGCAGAAGTGAATGTAGCAAACAGAATAGCGCCTGAGATGATAATCGGTGTGTATTCCGGCCGCAGACATAATTTTATACACAATACCAGGTATGACCCTAATTATGGAGCGGTGTAGAGTGATAGCAGCTGCGTAAAAAGTTATTTTTTTCTTTCCGGGCGTTTCGTGCGGACCTGCTTTACAGGTCTGCAAGTCCCATCCAGGATTTCGGCCGTTTCCCTCCAAGAGCAGTACTTACATCAGCAACTCTGCCAAAATTCAGAATGGTTGAGCTGTCTTTGTTATGAAGGTCGCGGGAATGCCATAGTCTGCCTCCGGTTTTTAATACGTTTTGAAATCCATGCAGTGTTTTTGTCTGTCTGATATATCTTTGAGGAAATACACTGGAGTAGGATCCTGGTTTGTATGGTATACCTGCAAGGCGGCCAATACTGGCAATTTCATGAAAAGAGTGGTTTCCGCCGCCAATTACAAAGGCAAGAACTCCGAGAAGATAATATCGTCTGTCAGTTCTTTTAAGCTGTCCAAGCAGCAGACCTGTAGTGAGCATGTCTGCTGTTGACCCTGAAGCAGCTCCGACAAGCGGCATTCCCAGCCACCATCTGGCAATTTGAATAAAAGGCGATACCCCTCTGGCATCCATACCTGTAGGTCTCCATATCTGCATCCCGGATCCATGGGTCTGGACAGATTTTACGCCTCTCCTTTTATCAAAGGGGTGTTCCAGACCGATCCAGTCACGGTCTTGAAAAGTTTTCACTCTTTTTTTAACATCTCTCTGCAGGTTAAGTAAATTTTCCGGTGAAAATTTATTTCTGTTCCGCAGAGCCAGTGCTAATTCTTCACTGGATCGACTTCGCTTCATTCTCCCCCTGGTTGCAAACATTTCAGCAGGTTTGAGCGTTTTATGAAAATCTTTAACCTCCTGTGCTTCAATGCTTTTGAAACCGTAATCTAAAGCGCAGTATTCAGTGAACAATTGATGAAGATGAAGATGGTGTTCAATGTGATATTTCCCGGGATTGGTTGACAGCACATCAACAATCCACGCCTTTACTCCGGAAATGGTGGTGTATTTATCTCCAACAGCACGCCCGAACCACACTCCACCGTCTGAACGGACAGCATTAAAAATATTTTTCCTGAATATCCTGTTGAATCCAAAAGCCGATATCACCTGGGGAGCTATACGTCTGGATACCAGTAAAATGACATCCCTGACAGGATTTGTTTTTGTGGCAGTTATATCATTTGCTATACTCATTAACGAGGCAGCAAGACTGGATTCAAAAGCAACTTTTTTTCGTGGGTTGAAATTTGCATCGTGCAGAAATTTACTCATGATATCGGGCCTGTCCAATAACAAATATGGTTCACTGTTTAAGTAACAGTAATTTTTTTGCCTGTAAAGACATTTTACCAATTCACAGAATGCTTGACTTGACTATTGATTTTAAAGTATCAATCTGTGCATTGTGATAATCAGCGAAAAAAAAGTGACAGGTGACAAAAATATGGAAAACAGTTCCAGAGAGAAAATCCAGGATATGTTTGATCAGATTTCATCAAGATATGTTCTGATGAATAAGTTGATGACCTTTGGAAGGGACAGATACTGGAGAAAACAGCTGGTCAAATATGCGGGAATAAAAAACAGGGACCAGATTCTGGATGTTGCCACCGGAACAGGAGATGTGATCATTGAAGCAGTGGAACAGGGTTTAAAACTGGGAAACAGTGCAGGTGTTGATTTTTCTGCTGGAATGCTTTCCATTGCCAAAACAAGACTTGATAAAAGAGAAATTATGTGGATCCAGGCAGATGCACTCGAACTTCCTTTTGAAAAAGGCTGCTTTGATGCCGTGACATCTGCCTATCTCATGCGCAATGCCGTTAATATAGAAACCGCATTAGCAGAGCAGTTCAGGGTATTAAAAGCCGGCGGCAGAATCGCCTGTCTGGATACGACACCTCCACGGAAAACACTCTTTTCTCCGTTTATTGATTTTTATTTTCTTACAATCATTCCTCTGCTCGGTGCTTTAATAGCTTCCAGCAAAACTGCCTATACATATCTTCCTGAAACTACAAAGAGTTTTAAAACAGCAGATGAGCTTGAAATAATGATGATTCATGCCGGTTTTGAAAATGTCTCCTATAAAAAATATATGTTTGATACCATAGCCATTCACTGGGGTATGAAACCGGCACAATAGATACATGCCCTCCGCTATATTGATGGAAGTGAAAGCTTAACAGTCTTACGGTTTCAAAAAATCTGTAATCTGGCAGAATGGCATTGCGCGTTATATGTTATAATTTCTGTTTTTCAGCAGCTTTTGTCTGTATAACTGCCCAGAAAGCTATCGTTCCCGCAACCATTATAAAGGTGCCGCATGGAAAAGTGAGCCGTAAACTTAAAAAATCCATTGCAAATCCTGCAGCCATTGATCCTGTAAGCATTCCAAGGCTGTGAGCTACAGTCATGATTGACATGATCGTTCCCATTGCTTTTTTTTTGTCACCCTGGATAACCGCATATGCCATGATTGCAGGCATGGATATACCCCCTCCGATTCCAAAGATGACAACAGCCACAACAAGATCTGAAAAAGAGGATGACCAGTAGGGCAGTATTATTCCAATAGTGGATAGTGTCCCTCCTGCTATGATCATGATGTTTTTGTTCAACCTGTCTGCTGCCCATCCCATGGGAATCTGGAGAAGACCTGATACAAAGACTCCAAGCATGACCAGCACACCGGTCAGAGAGCCGGAAAGGTTATATTCAATATCTGCAAATATGGGTAAAAAACACCATATCACGCCTATGCAGGCTACATAGGTATACCTGAATATAAAAATTGAAATCAGGGTTTTATCTTTTAACAGATGTGACAGTGAAACAGCTGGATTGTTTTTTTTCATCACTTTCTCGCCGGCTGTAGGAGGCAGCAGGAAAATAGATAATAAAAGGCCGGTTGCAGATAAAATCCCCATGCATATAAAGGCGGCATCAAGGGACCATATATCTTTGATGACGCCTCCCATTAAAGGTCCAAGACTGAGACTTAAAAACATGGAAAGATTAAAAAATCCCATTGAATACCCTTCTTCACCAGCAGGTGAGATCTCTCCAACATAGGCCTGGACCACAGGAAGAATCATGGCTGAAGCCACTCCCTGGATAAATCTCAGTATAATAAGCGATTCCACACTGTTTGAAAAAACAAAGGCTAAGGAAATCAGGGTATATGACAATAAACCGGCAACAATAAAAGGCTTTCTCCCTTTTTTGTCTGAAAGTCTGCCAAAGAGTGGTAAAAGGAAAGTGCGGGAGATTGAAAATGAGCCAAATATTAAACCGACATATATTCCTGTGGCACCGATTTCATTTGCATATACCGGAAGAAGCGGTACGACAATTCCAACTCCTGTAACGGTTGTAAAGGTTACAAAAAAAAGGGTTATGAATATCCCTTTCTGATCCGATGGGATAATACCTTTGCCATTATTTAACAGTGTCACTACTGATTTTCTGGTCATTTTCTTTGACAGGATCATTATGGTTGTCTCTGTATAGCGTTAAAATTTCATATGTGACAATTAAGGTGTTTAAGGTCAGGCTGACAGTTCATCTGCTGTAAGTTACATCTTCAAGAATCAACCTTTTTTATTGTAGCATCAGATGTAATCGTGTCAGTCTCTACAATAGAGTGCTAAGATATACACTCCTGTATCTGCTCAATAAATCTGCTTGGTACAGCAAACTCCCCTTTTCTGTAGCTTGCATGTGTAAGGTATAAAAAGCGTTCTGCCCGGGTCATTGCAACATACATGAGACGTCTCTCTTCAGAGAGGGCTTTCTCCCCTGCGTCAATGGAGCGCCAGTGAGGAAACAGACGTTCTTCACATCCCACTATAAATACAGTATCATATTCCAGGCCCTTGGCAGAATGAATGGTTAAGAGAGAAACCCCAGGCGAGTCATCATCATTCTCATCTCTGTCCTCTCTTATCAGAGCAGCTTCTTCAAGGTATTCAAGAAGATCATGTTTTTCCCGTGCAGTATAAATAAGCTGTTCAATATTCTCTTTTTTTGA
Source organism: uncultured Desulfobacula sp. (assembly GCA_964636495.1). Classification (GTDB taxonomy): domain Bacteria; phylum Desulfobacterota; class Desulfobacteria; order Desulfobacterales; family Desulfobacteraceae; genus Desulfobacula. Next base: position 16,749 of record CAZWSL010000058.1, read on the forward strand.
AATAAATTCGTTTTTTGTTTTGGTTCTTTTCTTTAAATATTCAAAATAGTCTGTTTTATCCAGAATTGTTTCCATTGCCGCTGCAGGTGTTAAATGTTTAATTTCATCAAGGATTTCAATTACATTTAAAAGATTTGTATGAATTTTCGGAGTTAAAATCCGATCTTTAATCATTATCCTTGCTGCATCCTGCAGGCTTCTGCTCTCTGATCTCAAACCAGCCATTCTTTTTATCATTGCAGGTCCGATTCCTCGTTTGGGAGTATTGACAATACGTTCAAAAGAGACATCATCATTTGGGAAAAAAGATGCACTGAGGTATGAGTTTATATCGAGAATTTCCATTCTTTCAAAAAAACCCTGGGAGCCTCTTAGATGGTAGGGTATTCTGAATGCCCTGAAAATTTTTTCAAAGGCAAGAGAACAGAATTTTGTTCTGTACACCACTGCTATTTTATCAAAGCTTATACCAAGACCATGGCGGTTCAGCCCCATTATTCTTTTTGCCACCCACTCGGCTTCATGGCTCTCTGCCATAAAATCATAAATTTCTATCACGCCGCCTTTTTTATTTGAAAAACATTTTTTATCCATTTTGTCAGGATTATAATCAATCAAATCATTTGCAGCCTGTACAATTTCATCTGCAGATCTGTAATTTTCCTCCAGCCTGAAAATTTTTGAGTTCTTATATTTTTCCGGAAAA
>CAZWSL010000059.1:0-16615 GCA_964636495.1 uncultured Desulfobacula sp.
GCAGTGATAATGGTTTGCTTTAACATCTGTTTCATGTAATATCAAAATAATCAAACTTGCTTCCACATCCTTAATGTAAGCAAAGGGGCGGAGCTATTCAAAAAAAAGAATATTTAAAATGGAGATCCCGTATAAAGGTCTCCAGATGGGGTAAGAAATGGCAGACAATTATGCAAAAATTGTTAAAAACAATCTTAATCGGCTGTACGGTCATCTGCCGGAAGATCTTGCAGAGAACCTTCCAGGGGAACAAGATGGAGAGCGGTTTGTTTTTGATGCATTTGGCGAAAAATGTGTCATTGAGCCGGATAGAATCACGCTTGGTCAGGAGGAACACTCTTCCGTGTTTGGAATTTTAATCTCTCTTTATGCCTTGAATGCCTGCTCAGACCTTTGTGTTCCACTACCCCTCAAATCATTCAAAGAGTTTCCCGACAGCATGCCTTATGTGGGAGCGTTTACAACCCATACTGAACACCTTCTTGTTCCGCATGTCACCAAAATTAAAGAAACGGTACAAAAGATCACCCATACGCTTAAAGGGCAGAAAGCTCCTTCTGAAACAAACGGCGATTTTTCCTTTACTGTTTATCCTTTGCCGAAAATTGCACTGTGCTATATTTTTTATGAAGCAGATGATGATTTCCCGGCTTCGGTAACATGCCTCTATTCAAACAACGCAAATTTATTTATGCCGGTGGATGGACTTGCTGATGTGGGGGAATACACATCCAGAAAAATTTTAAACCTGATAAGTTGACGACCAGCACTTGAATGATGCCTTTAAACCATCAACAATCAGGTTTGAAGAAAAATGAGAAGGAATCATTTGGTGAAAGAATTTAAATTTAATAAAACAGATGCGTTTATAAACCAGTGAGTTCTGCTCTCAACAATAAAAACGATACTTGATCAGCAGTCATGAATATTCGTGAAGCAAATAAATCTGATATTTCAATGATAGCAGCGGTTATCCGGAAATCATATGCTACCGTCGCTCAAATATACAGCCTGACTTTGGAAAACTGCCCCAAGCATCCTTCAAATTGCTCAGTTGAATGGGTAGAGAGTGATATGGAAAGAGGTGTAAAATACTTTGTAATTGAATCAAGTGATGAGATCATTGGCTGCATTGCATTTGAAAAAGCAACCCGAGAGACATGCTATCTTGAACGTCTGGCTGTTATTCCTGAAAAAAGAAATCAGGGGGCAGGTCTGAAACTTGTTCACTATTTTTTAAGAGAGGCTGAGTCACTTGAATTTGAGAAAATTGGTATCGGAATTATAGCAAAACAACAGGATTTAAAAGAGTGGTATCAAAAGATCGGATTTGTTGAAACAGGTAGAAAATCATTTCATCATTTACCGTTTGAAGTCGCTTTTATGGAGTATCGTATTCAAAATAAATAACACCTGCTGTAGCTTTCCCTGTTTGTTACAGTTCAGGGTCACGCCAGATGCTTTTTATCAGATCAAGATGGCTATAAAAAAGTTGAAAGACATTTGCGATTAAAAAGAACCATAATAATAAAAACAGGCAATGGGAAGAGATCTCTGCATAATGTTTAATTTTGTTATAATTTCCATCTTCCGTGGGAATCGGACAAAAAAGGGTGTTGTGCAAAGCCTTCTGGAAAAAGGAGAATCATCATGAAAGCTCTTGTTACGGGTGCAAACGGGCATCTTGGGTTTAATTTAGTCAAAGCTTTGCTGAAAACAGAGAATACGGTTCGGGGAAGCATTCGCTCCCTGAAAAACACCCGGAGTGTACAGCGGTTGAAATCTCTTGGAGATGTGGAAATAGTGGAAGCAAACCTGGACCGGCCGGATCAGCTCAGGGCTGCCATGGAGGGGGTCGATATATTATTCCATGTGGCTGCAGTATATTCCTATACAGAAGCTGGCAGGGATCAGGAAATTATTGATGCATCGTTAAAAGGAGTCAAAAACACATTTTATGCTGCTTATGAAGCCAGGGTTAAAAAAATCGTATTGACCTCTTCCGTTGTCACCCTGCCATTGAGACCGTTTGGTACGTCCCCTGCAGATGAAAACGAGTGGACAAGCGACACAAGGGTTCCCTATCTTAAGGCAAAAACTGAAGGCGAGAAACTGGCCTGGGAAATAGCCAAAGACAAAAAGTTGAATCTGGTATCTGTTCTGCCAGGTGCTATAGGAGGTCCGGGCTTTGCGAGAAATACACCAACCATTGATTTTTTTGAAGCGATGATGATGGGTGCTATGAGGCTTGCGGTAATAGAGATGAACTTCCCCTATGTTGATGTCAGAGATGTTGCATCTGCCCATATTCTTGCCGGGGAGCAGGAGTGTGAGGGACGGTTTATTGCCTGTAATGACACAGCCCCGATGTTTCGGGAACTTATTGAAATCATGCATGGTATTGATCCCAAAATACCATTGCCCCTCATGACCCTGCCCAATTTTATGGTGGGAAGCACGGTATTTTTTGACAAATTAAACCACCGGTTGCTGGGAACACCCTTGACGCTTAATCCGGAATTAATCGCTACTGTGAAAGGAAAATCCTATAATTTCAGCAACCGGCGCATAAAGGACAACCTGGGCTGGCAGCAGCAATTTTCACTTGAGCAGAGCCTGAGTGACACAATAGATGAGATAAAAAAGCTAAAAAGCCGGAAGGGATAGATTTTTGAATGGACGTTATATTGTCGACAATTACTGTGATTCAATACAAATAGAGAGGTTATCAAAAACCAGCAACTGACCATGCAGATTCAAAGGCAAATTCAGCTGACAAAAAAACGCGCGGTTGATCAGCATTGTTTATCTTGTAGGTGGTGTTTCAGGAAAAAAGGAGTCAGAGGTGAATAGAGGTAGAGAACGGTTTCCTTCGACTGCAGTGATCCTTGCCGCAGGCATGGGGTCACGGCTGCTGCCGCATACAGACCACACACCCAAGCCTCTGCTTCAATTTAATGAAAAACCGGTTCTCGGGTATATCTTTGAATCTTTGATACAGGCAAGGATAAAAAAGGTGATCTTGGTCATCCATCACCTTGAAGAGAAGATTATCCAGTATGCTGATCAAAATTTCAACAATGATGTTGATCTTGTTTTCTGCCACCAGCCGGCTTTGACCGGGACCATCACTGCGCTGCAGCATGCAGGCGAAAAAATGAAAAACGATCCAGACAGGTATTTCCTTGTTCTGGCTGCTGATCACCTTCTGCCCCTGAATCATATAACCGACCTCACCCGGTTCCATACCAGCGGCAGCCAGGAGATATCGGTCAGTGTCAGGAAGATTCATAAAACAAGAACCAGTCAGGCAAATATCACGCTTCTGGATGATGCAGCCAACATCGTGTCTATAATTGAAAAACCGGATATAATGCCGGAAGCGGATTATTGCCATTCAGCCTATCTGATTTACATCCTGCCGTTTACCATTTTTAATGACCTTCACCGGATCAGCATGTCAAAACGGGGAGAATATGAACTGCCTGAAGCAGTGAATACGGGGATTGGAAACGGACTGTCTGTCAGAGCGTTTGTAGTGGAAAATTTCCCCAACTGGGAAAAGCATTATGCAAAGATCTCTCCATGATACCGGATAGTGCTTAAACAATTTACGTGACTGCATAACCATTAAATGAAAGAGAATATGATGAAAATAGGCATAATGAATAACCCGTTAAAATCACTCTATGATGAAGCCGAACTCTGTGGAAAAAATGGTTTCGACTTTTTAGATTTAACAATCGAAGGTCCCAACGCCACCAGCGTTGATATGGCTAAACTGAGTCAGACCCTTGATGCCTATGGTTTATTTATCACCGGACATACAGACCCGTGTCTTCCGTATGCGTATCCGATTCGGGGAATCCGGGAAGCCTGCTTTATGGAACTGAAGCGATGTGCAGGGATATTTTCCACCCTGGGAGCGAAGATCATGAATATCCACCCCTGCTATTTTTCTCCGCCAGCTATGAGAAAAGATCTGGTCTCATTCCATATAGAGGCATTACAACCCATTGTTGAAATGGCTGCATCATACGGACTTACAGTGGTTTTAGAAAATTATAAAGCCCCTTTTGACCGGGTTTCCACCTTTAAAAGCATTCTGGCAGAAGTACCCGGTTTAAAACTGCATCTTGATTTCGGGCACACAAATTTCGGAATTAACAGTCATGAGGTTTTCTGCGGAGAGCTGGGAGAATATATAAAGCATGTTCACTTTTCTGACAACCGATCCAGATCTGATGATCACATGCCTCTGGGCGTAGGAACCGTGAACTGGAAAAAAGCAGTGAATTCATTAAAGACAGCAGGTTACAATCGTACCATTACCCTGGAAATTTTCTGCCATGATCCGGGCATACAGCATAAATATCTGGACCTGAGCCGAGAATTTTTGCTGGAGCTCTTGGAGTAGTGTCACTCTCTCCCCACTGTTTCTGTAAGGAACTGACTGGCACAATCAACTTAAAAAGCAGGCTGCACTGTACACCTCATTGACAGGAACATATGCGGGGGCTGTCTGGACAATCGAATGATAATATGCTACAGCTCGAGCGTTATTCTGTTATGGAGACGAAACAGAAGTAAAGTTTGAGCAGCAGGGAATGAGAAATGAGAACTGACTATTCCGACTCTTTTCGGGTCTTTTTACAAACCATTGAGATCTTTGCATAATGCTCAATTTTGTTATAGTGCAAGGAGAAGGGAAGCAATAATCCTGCAGATGAAGTCGAAGAACAGCTGAAGGGGGGATTGTGAGCAAGATACATATAATAACGCCTCTGGTCAATGTGCTGGGAGCGGTTACCATTTATCTCTATTTTTCTTTTTTCCTCTCTTTTGGTGAAATTGAAATTGATCCTGATATTCCCGGATATTTTCGTCCGGTTTTTGCCACTGCAGGAACGATTGTTCTCTGTTTATTCGGGATATTTTTCTTCCGGCTGTTCAAGAATGTCATGTTTGATGTGGCCTATGGCAGGATCAGGATCAATACCTTTGAAGAGTATGAAATTCACCGCCTCCAGAGGGATGCACTCCGGTTCCCCATGGCAGCGTCGGCAGTGGCATTTATGGTCTGGATAGTGGCTGGTTTTATGTTTGGTTTTTTAGAGCCCATACTCGAATACAGGATTTTTGAGGTTCAGACGCCGGATCTTGTAATCTGCATGAGACGCTTTCTGGGAATTTCGCTTTTGGGGGGCGGTGTTACATCCATGATGCTCTATTTTATTCTGGAAAACACCTGGCGGCCCCTTATTCCCAATTTTTTCCCTGAAGGCCATCTGAGCCGGGTCAAGCACGTGTTCAGGTTGAATGTTCAAAAACGATTTTTGATCGTATTTTTAGGAATTATTTTCATTCCTCTCCCCTGCATGGGACTGGCAGTTTATTACAGTGTCCGGGCAATGCATATGGCAGACTCCTTCACAAGGAATCAGATCATGTCTTCTCTTGTGTGGGAACTGGGATTTATTGGCCTGGATGCGCTGGCTATTGTGCTGATGCTGGCTTATTTCCTGTCAAAAAGTATTTCCGTACCGCTTTCAAGTATTAAAAATGCCATCAAGGAGGTTGAGAATAATAACCTTGACACCAGGGTGGATATTCAGTCCAATGATGAACTGGGAGATGTGGCTGAAGGATTTAACCTGATGATTAAAAGTCTGAATGAGAGCCAGAAACTTCGGGAATCATTCGGTAAGTATGTCTGCAAGGAGATCCGGGATGAAATCATTGCCGGAAACGCTTCCCTTGATGGTGAAATGAAACGGGTTACCCTGCTCTTTTCCGACCTGCGCAATTTTACAGGGCTTGTAGAGAAAAATCATCCCAGACATGTGGTCAAGATCATGAATCAATATTTTAATGAAATGACCCTGGCTGTAAAAGATCATAAAGGACTTATTCTGCAGTATGTAGGAGATGAAATAGAGGCGGTCTTCGGAGCACCCACCGGGTATGACGACCATCCGGAAATGGCTGTAAAAGCAGCTCTTGATATGAGGAGCAGGCTGGAACACTTAAATAAAAAATTCAAACGGCAGGGATTTGAGCCACTGGCCCATGGGATCGGCATCCATTCGGGTTCAGTGCTGGCAGGAAATATCGGCAGCAAAGAGAGAAGATCCTATGCCCTGGTCGGTGATACAGTCAACTCTGTATCCAGAATTGAAGGACTGACCAAGAAGTATGGATGTGATATTATATTAAGCCAGACCACCTGTAACCTTTTAACCGGATTGTATTCCACACAACAGCTTGACCCCGTTAACGTCAGGGGAAGAAAAGAAGAACTGATTGTCTACAAACTTCTGCATTAAAGCAATATTAAAAACGATTTTCGGATTATTGAAACCGCTTGTCTTTGAAGGGTGCCCGCTTTTAACCAATAGCATCAGAATCTGAAAATTATTATCCTCAACATATTCAATGTATTCCTCTGTTATAATTTTCATCCTCCTTTTATTAAACCAAAATTGAAAATTTCGTAGAGGTTTCATACATATACTATTTGAAAATGAGGCATTTTTCGATTAATCTTTATAGCTAAAAAGGAAATGAGCAACAGATAAAGGAAGTTCTACCATGTTGACACTATCGCAAAGAAAAATTAAACCGGTTCGAATCATCGGGCCGTTTCAAAAATTCTTAAAAAAAATGGTAAATGGCAGTTTTTTATTGATAGCGGCTGCCATCTCGGCAGTAATATGGGCAAATCTTTCACACGATTCATATCACCAATTCTGGCATACGGATATAACATTTTCAATTGGGGAAAAAGGCCTTACCAAAAGCCTTTCCCACTGGATAGATGAAGCATTGATGGTCTTCTTCTTCTTTTCAGTAGGGCTTGAAATTAAAAGAGAAATTCTTGTAGGAGAGCTGGCATCCATTAAGAAGGCAATACTTCCGATTATGGCAGCCTTGGGCGGCATGCTATTTCCGGCCCTCATTTACGCGGCAATTAACTACAATACGCCAAATGCCTCTGGATGGGGGATTCCCATGGCAACGGATATTGCTTTTTCTTTGGCTATCCTGGCCGTTCTCCGGGAAAAAATACCCATTGGGGTTAGAATTTTTCTTACTGCCCTGGCTATTGCAGACGACCTTGGGGCTGTTCTGGTAATAGGCCTTTTTTATACTAACTCAATATCCGTCAATTATCTGCTTATTGCCCTGTTTTTCCTCTGTGCCCTTGCCCTTGCCAATTTCCTTTGGATCCGGTTGACGATTATATATGTCATCCTCGGCATCGGGCTGTGGTTCTCCATACTCTGTTCAGGCATCCATGCCACTGTGGCAGGCGTACTTATCGCACTTTTTATCCCGGCCCGGGGGAAATATGATACCCAGACATTTGTAGATAAAGTGAATGCCTATCTTGAAAGATTTCAATGCAGGGGAGAGTGCGGATATACCATTTTATTGAATAAAACCCATTTAAATTCGGTTCATGACATCGAACTTGCCTGCCATGATGTAGAAACGCCTTTGCAGAGGCTTGACCATGCGGTTCATTCATGGGTTTCATATGTTATCGTTCCGTTGTTTGCCCTGGCAAATTCAGGGGTTGTATTAAGCGGTATCAATTTTACCGAATCCATTACTCATCCTGTGGCTCTGGGCATTATTTGCGGTCTGGTTATCGGGAAACCGCTCGGTATCATGACCTTTACCTTCATCTCGGTTAAGGTGCTGAAGACGACCCTTGCTAACGGGGTAACTTGGATGCATCTCACCGGTGCCAGTGTACTTGCCGGAATCGGTTTCACCATGTCGCTCTTTATTTCAGGGCTCTCATTTTCAACACCGGAAATAATTGAAATCTCAAAACTGGGGATTGTCGCTGGATCGTTAATTTCAGCGGTTCTGGGGCTTGCGATACTACTTAAGGGAACCTCAAAAGGCTAAAGATCCGCTCAAAACAGCGGCCACAGAGTAGTGGTTTTTTATGCCGGTCAATGCCGGGATTAAATCCTGAAGACATAATGAAACTTATTTACATATAGGGAGAAATTTTATGGAAAAGATAATCTGGGATGAGAGTTTCTGTGTTGGTGTTGAACCGTTAGATAAACAACACAAAGAGTTAATAAATGTGGGTTGAAATAGTATATAACAGGGAAAATGTATAGAGGGAGGCAGAATCTGAGGTTATAAATCAGATTTAGTAACTGGAGAATAGTATGATGACACTGGATGAAAAATTTAAAGCTCTTGAGGCAGATAATGCTCCTGGTCAAGAGATTCGACAAGAAACAAATAACCTAAATGAAATTATGCGCGGTGAAAAATATGGCGGAATTCCGGTTGACTTCTCACATGGGGATGTAGATGCCTTTCCGCCAACACCAGGCTCATCAGAAGCATGGAAGAGTGGCTTTGAAAAAGGAGGCCGGCAGGCTTACACTGAATATCGCGGTGAGGCCCAGATCCGGGAAAGGCTTGCCGGGCACCTTGGCACATTCACAGGCAGCCCTGTTTCAGCAGACAGAGAATTGATCATAACACCTGGTACGCAAGGGGCACTGTTTCTGGCACTTGGTGCTACAGTCACCATTGGGACAAAAGTTGCTGTGGTTGAGCCCGATTATTTTGCCAACCGCAAACTTGTTAAGTTTCTCGGCGGTGAAGTTGTTCCCATTCCTCTCCACTACCAGGGGAATCCGTCTGAAAATGGTCCTGATCTTAATCGAATTGAAGATGCATTTAAACACGGCACAAAGGTTTTTGTCTTTTCGACACCGAACAATCCAACAGGACTGGTATATTCAAGCGACTCAATCACTGCAATTTCAACACTTGCAGCAACACATAATGTGAGCTTAATTGTGGATGAGCTTTATTCCCGGATGCTTTACAGTGGTGAAGTTTATACACATCTTCGTGTTTGTGATATACAACCTGAAAATATTATTACTATCATGGGACCGTCAAAGACTGAATCACTCAGCGGATTCCGCCTTGGAGTTGCATTCGGTACAACAAGATTAATAGAGAGAATGGAACGTCTTCAGGCAATTGTTACCCTGCGTGCAGCAGGATACAACCAGGCCGTTCTTGATACCTGGTTTCAGGAACCGGCAGGCTGGATGGAAAAACGTATTCTTGAACATGAAGCGATACGCGATGAATTACTGAGAATTTTCAGAGCATCTGATTTATTGACAGCAACGCCGCAAGCCGGAAGTTATCTCTTTCCGCAACTGCCACCCCTTGATGTTGAACCCAGTATATTTGTACGACTGCTTCGCTATCAGGCAGGTGTGACAGTTACACCAGGAACAGAATTTGCGCCGGGTTACAGCGACAGCATCCGGTTGAATTTTTCCCAGGACCACGCAGCCGCAGCTGCGGCAACAGACCGGATAGTAAAAATGGTGGAGGTTTACCGTAAGAGATAGATAAACAGTTAATTCGCAGAATGTGGCTTGTGTTACCCTCGCTTTTCAAATTCCAACGAAATTTAAACCAACCTGCCATATTTTCTATGGATTGCGCGTTATTGACATAAATGATGAACTACCTGAATGGTACGGGCACAAAAATTATTCAGAACTCTATATTTAAGAGACCTCGTATAACCATCTCTTTTGCCCAATTGCCACGGAAGGTGAAAATTGAGCATTATGCAAAGATCTCTTTCATAGGATGTAAAACCGTACACGGCTTGATGAACCGTATTAACTGAACTGAAAAAGAGAGAAGGAAACAAACCCATGTTTACAATGGATGATCTGTATGAAATCGCTATCAAGATGGAAAAAAACGGTGAGTCTACCTACAATGACTCTGCCGGTAAAGCCAACCAGACAGATTTAAGGCAGATGCTGGAGTGGATGGCAGAGGAAGAGGCATCCCATGGTAAATGGTTTACCAGCCAGAGGAATACGCTTTCCCTTAAAATAGATGAAATTCAATTAAAGGAAATGGTTCCCAGAGTCCTGGAAGATATGATGGGCGAGAATGCCTTTTCCCTGGATGACATTGATTTCAGTGAAATCAAAAGCGTAAAAGAAATGATCCAGACATTTATCGGATTTGAAGAAGATACCATTATGTTCTACGAAATGCTTGAAATATTCATTGAAGATGAAAGCGTACGCAATGGTCTTGAAACAATTGTCCAGGAAGAAAAAAAACATGTCCAGAAATTAGAGGAGATACTTGAATCATTTTAAAAGGCCTTACCCGGCACTCCTGCTCAAACATGAAATAAATGTGACCTGGTAAATAAAAAATGGAGATAAAAAAATGATGAATACTGAATTTTACATAACAGCCCTGATTGTTGTTCTGATTCCAGGAACAGGTGTGATTTACACTGTTTCAAACGGCCTTTTTCTCGGGTGGCGCGCAAGTATTGCAGCAGCCTTTGGGTGTACTCTTGGAATTGTTCCCCATTTAACTGTAAGTGTACTGGGTTTATCTGCAATACTTCATATGAGTGCAATTGCCTTTCAATCTGTCAAATATGCAGGTGCGGCTTATCTGCTTTATCTTGCATGGGAAATGTGGCGTGAAAAGGATTCAGTTAAATTTGATTCAGCCGGTTCAGATGCTGGATTGCGGAAAATAATTATCAGAGGTATCCTGATCAACATATTAAATCCAAAATTATCGATATTCTTTTTGTCTTTTTTACCGCTTTTTGTGAACCGGGATTCTACAGCACCAGTAATAGAGATGCTTATTCTCAGTGCAATATTTATGGTTATGACCTTAGTCATATTTATACTTTATGGTATTTCTGCCAACAGTGTTCGACGGTACTTTGCTGATTCTCCAAAGTTTGTCATCTGGTTGCAACGCACTTTTGCTGCTGTTTTTGCCGCCCTTGGATTAAAATTAGCAATGACCGGGCAGTAATGCATGAAAAATTTATTCTCATCAATTCCGGATGAAGTCACCATCTGACTGGCTCTCTTTTATAAAAAATGAATAACGTTAAAAAGTTTTGCTGGAGATTATGCTATAATTTTGATCAGATAGGAGATAGTTTTAGAGTGTGATATTTTTGTTTCTGGCTTGAGTAATCAAAGAGCAGTCAAAGATAAAAAAATGATGCAAATTCTGCTAAAGGGAGGAAACTAAAATGAAAATGAGTGTAAATCTGTATAAAAGTCAGCAGATCTGTACTGTCAAACCTCTTGAGCATCTATTTTTAAACAGGGAAATATTAGAGTGGTACGAGACGTTTTTTGAGGCTGATTTTTCAGGTGTTGATTTTGTTTCCGTCAGGATTGAGCCTGCTTTCTGCGCAGCACTGACAAGAGGTTCCACTGTTTATATCGATAAGCGTGTCCTGGAGCAGGAAAACCATGTCATCTTCAAAGTAATCGGTCACGAACTCACCCATGTTGTACAGCAGACCCGACAGGATTTTTATGTGCCGCCATCAGAATACAACACGTTATGGCTTGACAGGGAGCTTGAAACAGAGGCGGAGCTGAGAGGGGATCTTGCCTGGAGAAAAATGAGCAGATGGAATAATTTTCAGACAGTTTTCAGCTGTTTCCCCTATAGGGGTGATTTATCCGACAGTCCGGCGGTCTGCCAGCCTCTGCTGATTATTCTGACCAGTGATGGAGCTTTCCTGACAGTGACTATGAGTCATTTTAACCTCCTGTGGAATGATTTTGTAGGTAAGAAATTGAAGGACTCCCCAAACAAGGCTCTGGTGTCAAAAGCAAGAGATATCCTGAAAAGATGGATTGTAACTCCTGAACGGACCAGTATTTTCAGCAGGAAAAAAGGAATTCGGAAAGAGTACCACAATATGAACCTGCTCGTGTCAGCAGTGATTGGTGAGGCAAAGGCAGAGCTCAATGGCGGCAGTAAATCCAAGGAGGCGAGAATTGCAGCTTTAATTGAACGGAAAAATGCTAAAATTTCTCAGCTGCTGATAAAGGGTCTTGAGCATATCTATTTTAATTTTCATGCTACCATGTCCAGGAAAACCAAATACCGGCGTCTTATCCACAATTATAAGAGACCCTATGCATGGTATTACAGTGGAAGAGGGAAAAAATTTTCCTATCTGGCGCAACAGGCGCTTACTTTTTCACTGGCAAGCTCAAAATTTGACCAGAAAAAACTCTGTTCAGTAGAAGACGCATTTATAAAGTTCATCTGTTCTGAAAAACCTGTGCCAAGCTGGCAGATTGTGGCCTTTATTGCTGATTTTGCAAAAATAGTAAAACAGGTTTATCCATCATACTTTTCTGAATTCAGTGAAAGCTGGTTTGTCTCTGAATCAGAAGAGTATGCAAGAAAATGGATCGATCATGACAGTCAACAGAGTGTTATCAAACATCGTACTGAAAAATCTATGGAAACCTTTTTCAAAGGGTTTGACCCTGATAAAACAGACCGGTTTCAGCGCCAGATTATTAAACAATCTCTCAGGAAAACTCATAGAAAGAGAAAAATAAGGGAGCTGAAGAGGGAGTTTACAACACAAATTGATGATGGGGAGTTTCATAGGGTAGGCAGTGATGATGGACATATGTTTTTCAAACTGCCTGGAATGAGAGCACGCTCTGACAGAGGAGACCAGGTTAATGAATCCCATGAATGGGTCAAAAAAGCACGGGAGCAGGGTATCCTCCTTGGTGACGGACCTTCTGCCACTACAATGTTTACTTTAGGAATGTTTCAGATCCTTTATCCCCATGAAGAGACTGTCCTGGCAACTGCCTTGGCAGTATTTGAATTCTGGAACAGGCACTACAAGGCCAAGCATTCAGGTATTCACACCTGGCACGAGGTTATGTATGTGGCCCAGCAATACACCACAAATTTTGATTTTGCCAGGTGGAAAAAAGTGGATAGAAAAACAAGACAGGAAGCGTGGCGGTTTTCTTATCCAAATTCCAGAAATTTTAAACGCTGGCTGGAAAAATATGCAAAGCGCAAGGTTATTACAGTAAAGGATCTCCGGCGAAGATCACGGGAAATTGTAATCACAGGTGACTGAATTCCTGATTGTTGAAATCCTTCATAAAAAAATAGGGTTGAGTTAATCAGATAAAAATAGTTATACTTAATAATTTTAGATCAAAATCAAATAAATAGACTGTGGAATATTCAAAACTTATGCTATATTTGAACAACAGGACGAAATCATACAAAACCTGGATCCGAGAATGAAAAGGAACAAGTTCAAACAGATAACCGGAGATATTACCGGAGGGGCTTCAACTGCGATTTTTGGATTGCCCGGCAATATTGTTTTCGGGCTGATTGCCTTTGCACCACTGGGAGGGAGCTACTCAGGCGTCGGTATTATGGCTGCCATGTACGGCACTATTTTTGTCTGTCTTTCAAGTTCATTGCTGGGCGGATCTCCAGGTATGATTTCAGGACCAAAGGCGGCCACTTCATTGATTTTTGCCGCCATGATAACACAGGCCGGACTGCTTCCCCATTCCGGAGGAGAGGCACTGCCTGCTGCATCAATTCTTCTGGCATTACCCCTTCTGGCAGTTATGTTCAGCGGTATTATCCAGATACTGCTGGGTATGCTGCGTATTGGAAATATTATCAAGTACATTCCACACCCGGTGCTGGCAGGGATTCTTAATGGTTCTGTACTCCTCATATTCATCAGTCAGATCTTTCCGTTTCTGGGTATTGAAAGACAGACAGACCTTATGGAACTGCCGTATCTGCTGCCGGACATACGGCCTCTGAATGCTGTCCTTGTGCTTCTCACTGCCCTGATCATGTATGTTTCTCCAAGAGTGATTCCCAGGGTTCCAGGTGCTCTGGTTGCTATTTTTCTGGGTACCATCATGTATCACCTGCTGGAAAAAGCTGGGCTGGCAGGTATGCTGGGACCTGTGATGGGACAGGTTGATTTTATGGCGCCAAGTCTTGATTTTACAATAGAGCTGATATCTGCCGTACCGGAAACCCTCCCGGTAATGGCACCTGCTCTTCTATCGGCTGCAGCCACCATAGCCATTCTCAATTCAGTGGATACAATGCTGGCAGTTTCGTCGATTCAAAATTATTCCGCTATCAGGCCGGACAACAACCGTCTTATGATTGCCGAGGGAATGGGCAATATCGCATCAGCCTGTTTTGGCGGACTGGCCGGCTCCGGATATGTGCTCCGCAGCCGGATTAATTATGATGCAGGAGGAAGAACAAATCTGTCCGGGATAATTTATGCACTGGTTGTTTTCATCTGCATTGCATTTTTTTCTCCCCTTATCGGAAAAATACCCAAAGCCGTAATGACAGGGGTAATCCTTATGGCGTCAATTTCCATTATTGATCAGTGGAGTCTTGCTCTTTTTAAAAAATTTGTTTTCGGAGACAGTGAAACAAGGAAGAGTTCAGCAGGTAATATATGCGTACTGCTGCTGGTGATGGGAATCTGTATTTTTTACCATCCAGTGGCAGCAGTCCTGGCCGGCGTCATCCTCTCCATTTTTCTGTTTATGATTGAGATGAGTAAATCACTGATCAGAAGGGAATACCGGGCAAATACCATACATTCTAAGGCTTATCGCCATGAAACTTACATGGATCTGTTATGCAGGCATGGAAAGAGGATTGCTGTTTTGGAACTTGAAGGCCCCATCTTCTTTGGATCTTCAGATCTGCTGGCAGCAAAGATCGAAGCCCTGGCAGCAGACGGTGTTGACTGGATTCTGCTGGACCTGAAGCGGGTCAGTGCACTGGACGATTCAGGGGCGAGGATTATTGTCAGAACCATAACTTTCATGGCAGGCAAAAATATAACCATCGGTATGAGTTCAATCAGGGAGGGAACTTTTATCTGGCAGGCACTTCGTGATGCCGGTCTTACTGAAAACCAGGCGGATAAAATGTTTTTCAGGGATGCAGATGCTTCACTGGAATATTTTGAAGACTGTCTGCTGGATGATGTCGGTCCTAAACTAATGACAGAGATTGAGTTCCAGATATCATCCTTTAAAATACTTCAGGGCCTGAGCCCCAGACAGACAGAGATTTTTTCCTCTTTCCTGACCTGTGAGCAATTCTCAAAACAGGAAACTGTTTTTCAGCAGGGAGATAAGGGCAATGCCATCTATTTCATTGTCAGCGGATCTGCAGATATAACCCTCAATATCACAGATGATGATGGAATATTGCAAAAAAAACGACTTCAGCGGCAGTCTGCAGGTACGATTTTCGGGGAAATGGCCCTTATTGACGGCCGGGCCCGTTCTGCAGATGTGACAGCAGGTGAAAATTTGACCTGCTTTAAGATGAATCTTGACCGGTTTAAAGAGATGACCGTACACCATCCTGATATCGCGATCCAGGTTTTAACAGGTATTTCAGCCTCTCTTAGTGAGCGTATCCGCTTGTCAAACACCATGATATCTGAACTGGAGAGGTGGTGATGAGAATCACCATTACCTGAAGATGAGAATGGAAATATTAAAAACTTCCCATATGGTGTTGAGAATATTGTGTGCAATGGTCTGGTATATTGGTGTTTTAGTTCTGACTGTTAAAAGCAGCAGTCTGATGCTTGAAGTCTATAGGGGAGGAACTCATCAATCCTGGGTTATACTGAGTTTTGGAATCGGTATAGCGATAGGATGGTTCAAAGCTGAGTATCTTTTTGAAAGACTGTGCATTAAAAATCTAAAGCGGATTGATTCTTTAAAAAATCCTAGAATATGGCAATTTTACCGGCCACGTTTTTTTTTCTTTTTATTCCTAATGATTTTATCGGGCAGGTATCTGCCTGTCGTCATTCAAGGAGATAGTTTTATGCTTACGCTTCTGGCTATTCTTGAACTTTCAATTGCCACAGCTTTGTTAATCAGCAGTCGCTGTTTCTGGAAAACCAGAGTAAAAGAGCATGGGATTTAATTACAATTATTCATATTTTTTCTCTTTTTCTGAAAAGATGCAATCTGTCCGGGATATGGAATCGAGACCTTTACATAGCCCCCATTTTTGCAAGATTGCTACGGAATATGAAAATTAAGCACTATGCAAAGATCTCGAATCATTGGAAGTCATACTCAGATAATATCGTGCAGTTAACAGGCAGCAACAACCCGGAGCAAACAATTTTATGAAATCTAATTTTACACTTATCGGCATGCCTGGTGCAGGGAAAAGCACCATTGGGATCATACTTGCAAAAAATATGGGGCTTGGCTTCATTGATACAGATGTTCTTATTCAGATTAATCAGCAAAAAAGATTACAGCAGATTATAGATGAGAGTGATCATTTGAATCTAAGAGCAATTGAGGAGAAGGAAGTTCTCAAAATCAACATAGAAAACCATGTTATTGCAACGGGCGGGAGTGTTGTTTACAGTGAGAGAGCAATGTCCCATTTATTAAGCATATCAAAAATAATATATTTAGAAGTTGATTTTAATAAGATCAAAAAAAGAATTCATAATTTTGAAACAAGAGGTATAGCAAAGGCGGAAAACCAGTCATTTCTGGATCTTTTTTCAGAACGTCAGGCACTTTATAAAACCTATGCTGACATTACAATTGACTGCAATGAATCAGAGCAGGATGAACTGGCTGAAAGAATAGAAGCATTACTCCAGAAATAGAACACTCCCGCAGTCCCAAAAAATATCCATACCAGT
>CAZWSL010000060.1:0-16508 GCA_964636495.1 uncultured Desulfobacula sp.
ACAGAGAGTCACCCCTGAATATATTTCGATAATTCTAAAAATATAGTTGACAAACCAGTATTCAATCTATATTGTTACTGTATGGAAAATGAAATTGCAGCCAAGAAATTAGCAGAACTGGGACATATCACACGACTTTCTATTTTCAGATACCTTGTCAAAACGGGGGATCAGGGAGCACCTGTGGGTCAAATCCAGGACAAACTGGGCATTCCAGGCTCAACACTGTCCCACCACATCAGCCGGCTTGTCAAAGTGGGGTTGATCAAACAGGTTCGAGAAAGCAGGACCCTTTACTGCATTCCTCAATTTAATGTGCTGAATGAACTTGTGGAGTTTCTGAAATCTGAGTGCTGTACTGAAGTGAACTGTAAGTTGTAATATTTTTTTGCGATTATATTTCGAAATATTTAGAAACACAGAATAAAACAAAAGGATGAATCATGACTGCTGAAATATATAAAATCTTGCATTTTATGTTAAATGCTTTTCTCCACATCTGGCCTTATCTTATCATTACCATACCCATTGCCGTTGCTGTGAATATGTCTGGTGCTTCAAAACATATCAAGCGGGCCTTTGATGCCGGGCCCTTAACTGCAATTTTGCTTGCCACGCTGGTCGGTGCATTCAGCCCATTCTGCTCCTGCGGTGTCATTCCTGTGATTGCGGCACTGCTCATTGGCGGTGTGCCGCTGCCTCCGGTCATGGCTTTCTGGATTGCCTCTCCTTCCATGGACCCTGAAATTTTCTTTTTAAGTGTCGCCACTATAGGATGGGACCTGGCAATCTGGCGTCTGGTCGGCACCATGCTGATGAGCCTGAGTGCCGGTTTTATAACCTATGCGCTCATGCAGAACAGATGGATTCAACCCGATATTCTTAAACATAAGGCAGGTAACAATACGTCGCCAGAACCTTCCATGATAAAACAGATGGGAGGTACACTCTTCTCAAGACTGAAGGACCTTTTCCCTGTTAAAACAAAATCACTGGTGCCGGCTCAAAGTGCTGCCTCCTGCTCCGGGGAGCCGGCAAATATCATCCAGATTCAAGACACTTTCCAGACCATGGAAACGAGCAGTCAGTCATGCTGCAGCCCCAGTGAACCCTCATGCGGCTGTCCTGAAGAAGAGTCATTTAAAAAACGGTTGATCAAAGAATCTCTGGATGCCACCTTATTGGTCATCAAGTTTATGGCCCTTGCTTTTTTCCTTGAAGCATTGATCATCCTGTATGTGCCCAAAGAGTGGATCATCACGATTCTGGGTCAGGAAAACGCCCTGGCAATTCCAACTGCTGCACTGCTGGGTGTCCCGGTATATACCAGCACGATCAGTGCGTTACCCATGGCCAGCGGTCTTCTAAAACAGGGCATGGGCTCTGGTGCAGCACTGGCGTTCCTGGTTGCAGGCCCTACAACCACCCTGCCTGCCATGGCAGCGGTATGGACACTGGTAAAATACCGGATTTTTGTACTGTACGTCTCTTTTTCACTGCTGGGTGCCATTCTTTTAGGATATGCCAACCAGTTATGGGGACAGGCGGGATGACCAGTCAATCACCTTTTTAATCTTAATGAATGCCGATCATATCTGTACCAAAGGGCAGCTTATGATATCTTCCCCGAAGATAGATCCTGTCTGCCGGACCCCATTACAGATGTCACTATTGATCAGTGTCATCAGACAAATCTCTCTGATATATTTCTGTCCAAGGAGCTGATGCATCAAAATACCAGATCTTGATCTGTGATAATTTTAATCATCCTTCCCACCACCTTCCGTAATCAAAGCAGTGCCGTTGGCTGGCAACGGCACTGCTTAAGAAAAGACTGCCTAAGAAAAGACTTGCCAGGGAAGCCGGGTTGGTGTATGTCCTTCATCTGTTCGCACTGACTGGTAAAGAAATGCAATTCTGCAGGAGAAAAAATGGGACTGGACTCAGCATACGCTGCACTGGCCGTACTGGGAGCCGCTGTCATACGCGGCTATTCAGGATTTGGTTTTGCAATGGTCTGCGCTTTGACCCTCTCCTATGTTTTTCCACCTTCCCAGATCACCCCCATGGTGCTCTGCATGGATATAGCCGGCAGTCTCTGGCTGTTCTGGAAATCAAGACAGCATGTGGATTGGAAAGGAGTTAAACTCATCAGTATGGGTGCACTGCTTACTATCCCCCTTGGCACTCTGGTCCTGGTTGCGGTACCGGCAAATCCAATGCGGATATCTATTGCTCTCATCATTTTCATTCTCTGCATTGCCCTGATCCGACAGAAAAAAAGAGTCACAGCTACAGGTCCGGTGGTCACCACAGGTGTGGGCCTCTGTTCTGGACTTCTGACGGGTATTTCCGCCCTGGGCGGACCACCTGTTATCCTCTTTTATTTCTCTTCGGACAAACCAGTGGCTGTATCCCGCGCCTCCATCATTGCTTTTTTACTTCTGGTGGATATCATTGCACTGATACCCTGTATCTTCTACGGTCTTGTGACCCAGAGGACTATTACCCTCTCTTTAACTCTGTTCATCCCCCTTGTCATTGGAATCTGGCTGGGAAATTTCCTGTTTCACCGATATGCCAATGAAACTGCCTTCCGGCGGCAGGTCATCATTTTTCTCTTGATTTTTTCCCTGATTTCCCTGGTCAAATTTACTTTTTTCCCATCACTTTGACAATGGCTCATTTTTCAATTTGTTCAATAACACTTCTTTCATACTCCTGTCTGTTATTGTACGCCTGGCCCGGATGGTTTAATTTTTTTTTTACAGGTTCTGGTGTATTCAAACTATTGAAGAACATATGACAAAATGGTATGAATTACGGATATTATCAACTATTTAAAAAGAGGAATAAAATGTTTCTTGTAACAGCTCAACAAATGCAGGAGATAGATAAAGAGTCCATAGATTCGTTTGGGATACCTGGAAATGTATTAATGGAAAATGCAGGAAGAGGTTCTTATTATTTTTTCTGTAAAAAATTTCAAAATAGTGAAACAAAAAAAATCGCTGTCCTGGCAGGCCGGGGCAATAATGGAGGTGATGGTTTTGTAATTGCACGATATCTCATGGAAAAAGGTGCTGCTGTTACCTGTTTTTTATTATCTTCAAAAAGGAAAGTAAAAGGTGATGCTAAACTCAATATGGATCTTGCCGTGAAACTGTGTAACCGGTCCACTGCTTCAAATATAGTAGAAATCCCAGACACTGCTGCATTTCAAAAATATAAGCAGTCAATCTTACATCATGATATTTTTATTGATTCAATTCTGGGAACGGGTCTGAATTCCAATGTAAGAGGATTTTTCAAAGATATTATTGAATTGCTAAATGCTTCTTCAAAGCCTGTTTTCAGTGTTGATATCCCTTCAGGGCTTCATTCTGATACAGGCAGACCCCTGGGAACTGCTGTAAAGGCAGATGCAACTGCAACTTTTGCCTTTGCCAAGGCAGGGCACTTCCTCTATCCAGGCAACATTCACACTGGTGAACTTAAAATCATTGATATAGGGATTCCTGAATATATTGCTCAAAAAAAAAATATTAAGCTCTCCCTGATTGAAAAAAATCAGATTGCAGAGTTGTTTAAACCCCGGAAATTTCAAAGTCATAAAGGTAATTACGGGCACCTTATGATTCTTGCAGGCTCAGCCGGGAAAACAGGGGCGGCAGCTCTTTGTGCCAATGCTGCCATGCGCTGCGGAACAGGCCTTGTAACGCTGGGAATTGCCAGCAGCCTGAATAAAACTGTTGAGCCCATGCTGATAGAGCCCATGACCGTTCCCCTGCCTGAAAAAGAGAAGGGATATTTATCACAAAACAGCTTCATTCAGATTCAAGAAGAGCTAAAAGATAAAAATGCCCTGGCTGTCGGACCCGGCATAGGCACTGGGAAAGGGACTGTAAAACTTGTCCATGAGCTTGTAAGGACAAGCAAAGTACCCCTTATTATTGATGCTGATGCGTTAAACTGTATCTCACAAAACCCTGATATTCTAAAAACCAAACAAGTGCCTGCTGTTCTGACACCCCACCCCGGCGAAATGGCAAGGCTCTGCAATATAACAACGACTGAGGTACAAAACAACAGACTCAAAACCGCTTCTGACTTTGCAAAACGTTTCAACAGCATTGTGATTCTAAAAGGAGCAGGAACAATTATCAGCTGTCCTGACGGGCAAAATATGATATGCCCGACCGGTAATCCTGGAATGGCATCAGGAGGAGTGGGAGATGTGTTAACAGGAATGATCGCAGGATTATGCGCCCAGAAATTTTCACCGGAAAATGCGAGTATGGCAGCAGTTTACATTCATGGCATGTGTGCGGATCTGCTTGCACACGATATGGGGTCATTTGGTTTTATTGCCTCGGACATTATAAAAACAATCCCAGGTGCAATTCATAAATATTTGTCAGATAATATCTAAAAATTAAGTTTTTACCCTTTTGACCTTGATTAAGAGACCGTTATGTCCTTTTATATGAAACCGGAAAATATAGTAAAAATACATTCAAAAGATGCCTGTCAGACTTTCAATATCGGGAAGAATCTTGGCAGGAATGCCCCACCTGGCACCTCTATTGCACTTAGAGGAGATCTTGGTACCGGCAAGACAACTTTTGTACAGGGTTTTGCCAGGGGTGTCGGTATATCAGAAAAATATTACATCACAAGCCCGACTTTCAATATCATCAATCAATATCCTGTTGATTCATTTATTCTCTGCCACCTTGATCTATACAGGCTGGGTTCAATTGAAGAGCTTGAATATACCGGTTTTGATGATCTGGTTGGAGGTGATAATATTTTTATTGTTGAGTGGCCTGAACTGCTTAATGAGATTGGCTTTAAATTTAATATTGAAATCAGTTTTACATTTGATTTAAATTATAACAGAATAATTTCAATGGCATCCTATGGACAACATGGAAAGAATCTGATTGAGGGTTCTGTTTGATTGAGATAACAGCTTATCCTGCTGTTATCGGGGCGGTACTGCCTGCAATGATTCTGAAATTACAGGGATATCATGCAAAATCATTTCCTGGATTCCAGGCAGGCATTTTAACGGACAGAATATCTGGCATGACAGGAATCCTTGATATTGACTGCAAAAATGTTCCAGACCCTTTCAGATGGAAATATTAACATAAGACTTATCAGCACCTCAGAAATCAGGAAATTTGCAATTTAAAAAATGGAGTGGTTTCCATCTCTTCCCATATCAGCTGCAGAAAAAAGATACGTGATATGGATAAGTATATCTGATTTTCTTCAACTTTCTCCATCAATTTTTAAATTAACTTCAACTAAGAGTTGACATTTGTACTGGTTCCCGTTAATTTTTTTTATTATTAAGGGTTAAAATAGTGATAATTGCATCCGGGTTATATAATGGGAGAGATAATGCATGGCACATTCCATTCTCGTAGTTGATGATGACAGAATACTGATAGATACAACTGCAAAATTCCTGCAGATGATGAAATATGATGTTAAAAAAGCAATGGATGCTGACGAGGCTCTTAAAATAATAAAGACTTTTGATCCGGATATCATCCTTACTGATATAATGATGCAGGGCATGGACGGTCTTACCCTTACCCGGATAGTAAAACAAAACTACTCTACCGATGTCATAGTCATGACAGGGTATATAGCTGAATACTCTTATAAAGAGGCTGTTGATGCCGGTGCCAGCGACTTTATTTTCAAGCCTTTCAAGTTTGAAGAACTCAATCTGCGTATAAAAAGAGTACTGCGGGAAAAAGAGCTCAAACAGGAGAAGGCCAGAATATTACTGGAGATGGAAAAACTCGCCATTACTGATGCCCTGACAGCTCTTTATAACTCCAGGCATTTTTTTACCACACTTAATATGGAAATTGATCGTCATAACCGATATAATCACACTCTCTCTCTGCTGATACTGGATATCGACTGTTTTAAACAATATAACGATACCTGGGGACATCTTGAGGGAGACAATATCCTCATGTACATGGGAAAAGCCATTAAATCCTGTCTGAGAAATACAGATATTGCATTCAGATATGGGGGTGATGAATTTGCTGTTATCCTGCCGGAAACCAGTCTCCAGCACGCGGGTATGGTAGGCAACAGGATAAAAGAAAAAATAGCCTCAAAGGTATTTACTCCTGAAAAAGGAGAAAATATAACCATTACGATAAGCATGGGGGCTACAGACCATAAAAAAAATGAAAAGGCTAAATCTTTTATTCAGAGAGCGGATAAAGCACTCTATAGTTCCAAGAAAGCGGGAAGAGACAGACTTACATCTGTTTCGGCTGAATAGGATATTCTGTACAGGCAGATAATAGTTGAAACCATTGCACAATTAATGATATTGAGAACTATTTTACTCAAAATATATTTTAAACAGATGGTAAAATACGCTACTCACCAAGCAAATATAGAAGAGAGAGAAAATGACATCCTGGGATAAAAATGCAGAGCTGAAAAATCTGCCAGGTGTTGATCATCTTTTAGAACTCACTAAAAATGATGATAGATTCAGTACCATACCAAGACGATTATTAATAGATTCTCTACGAAATTCCATTGAACTCAGCAGAAAAAAAATTCTATCCAGGGAAAAAACGGCTGATTCAGATGAAGCCTTTCTTGATATGGCACACTCTCTTGCAGTGGAGAAAAACAAACCCGGGCTTATCGATATTATTAACGCAACCGGTGTTGTGCTCCATACAAACCTCGGCAGGGCACTTCTATGTAAAGAGGCTCTGGAAAACATCAGAAATATATCGCAATCTTTTTCCAATCTTGAGATGAATATTAAAACCGGCAGAAGAGGAATAAGATACGAAGCAATTGATGAACTGATATGTGAATTAACAGGTGCACAAAGCGCAATAGCTGTAAATAACAACGCCGGAGCTGTTCTGCTGGCTCTTAATTCAATTGCCCAGAACCGGGAGGTTATTGTTTCAAGGGGTGAACTTGTTGAAATCGGCGGCTCTTTCAGAATACCTGATGTCATGACAAAAAGCGGCTGTATTTTAAAGGAAGTCGGTACGACCAACAGGACACACCTCAAAGATTATGAAAATGCAGTCTGTAATGATACAGGATTGTTTTTAAAAGTGCATGCAAGTAATTATAAAATTGAGGGTTTTACAGCCAGTGTCGGTTTAAAAGAGCTGGTAATGCTTGGAAACAAAAAAAATATCCAGATAATGGAAGACCTGGGATCAGGTACCCTGATTGATTTTTCAAAATATGGACTTCCCCCTGAACCTACAATTGCAGACTCTGTACGCGCAGGAGCTGATATTGTAACATTCAGCGGAGACAAACTTCTCGGGGGACCCCAGGCAGGCATTATTGTCGGGAAAAAAGAGAGTATTGATCAAATAAAAAACAATCCTTTGACCCGTGCTCTGAGAATTGATAAACTCACCCTTGCAGCTCTTGAATCCACTTTAAAACTATACAGGGACGAGGAAAAGGCCATCAGAATAATACCAACTCTGAGAATGCTGACAATGCCGTTCAAAGAGATCTGCCTAAAGGCAGAACTTTTATTTGCAATAGTTAAGAAAAACAGCCGGTCATCTGCTGATATTGATCTTGAAGATATGTATTCAAGACCAGGCGGAGGTTCTTTTCCGGAACTCAAGCTTGCCACCCGCTGCATCACCATTCATCCCAAAACCATGTCTGTATCCCGGCTTGAAACAGAAATGCGTCTGTCAACTCCTGCCATTATTGGCAGAATTGAGAATAATAAATATATTATTGACCCCAGAACGGTTCAAACCGGTCAGGAAAAAACCATAGCATCAACCTTAGCAAAAATATTAAACAAAAAATGACAAACAAATTCTATTCAAAAGAAATTAATTTTCTGAAAACAGATTCCGATTTGAACATCACACCGCCTGAAACATATTTCAGCGATTTTCTCCTGAAAAAAACGATTCAGATAAAGACCTTTGAAAAAAGGCTTTCCTCTGCTGTAATCCCTGAAAACAGGTTTTTGTGTGCGGTTGTAAAGGTTTCATCAATGGGTTCAGAACCTGGAGAGCAAGAAGCAAAAGAGATTTTTGAAGATATCTTTAATTCTATCTTTGATAATAAAAAAGGGGCTGATAAAAGAGGGATATGGGAAACCATAGACAGCACATCCTTTGTCTTTGCTTTCTGGGATTATGGAAATGAAGAGAGAGCATCTGAACTGATTATTTCTCTGAAAAATCAGATATCTGTTGCACTTGAAACAGATATTCTAATTGGAGTTGCAAAATTTCCATATCACCAGTTTTCAGTGTCTCAAACATTTAAAAATGCTCTCAAGGCCATTGATCATGCTGCTTTCTTCGGGACTGACACCCTGATTCATTTTGATATCACATCCATTAATATATGTGCTGACAGGCTCTACCAGTTAAACAGGTGTGAACTGGCAGTAAAAGAGTACCAGAAAGGACTTGAGATTGATCCTGCCAATTTAAATCTTATAAACAGCCTCGGGGTCTGTTTTGGCGTAATGGGAAAGCTGGATAAAGCCAAAACTGAATTTGAAAAAGCCCTGAAAATAAATCCCAGTGAGTTAATGATCATATACAATTTAGGCCTTCTTTATCAGATAAATGAAGACATAGACAGAGCTGTTAAATATCTGCAGAAGGCCCATGGCATTGACCCTGAGGTATTTGAAGTAGAACTTCTCCTGGGTTTTTTATTAACCAAGCAGGAGTATTATGAAAAGGCGTTGACCCATCTTGAGACTGCCTGCAGAAAAAACCCTGATTCAGGATCTGCTTACAGAATAAAAGGTGAAATATTTCTGAAAATCAATCAATTTGAAAAGGCAGGAAAAGAGTTTAATCATGCCATTAAACTCAATCCTGGTGATGCAGTCTCTCTGTCAGGATATGCAAAATCACTGGAACTGCAGAACAAAAATCTGCGTATTGCATTGAGTTTTGCTAAAAACAGCATAGAGCTTGAGCCGGAAAATAAATTATTCCAGAAAAGATTAAGAATCATCCAGGAAAAAATTGAAACAGGCAGCTCCTTTGAAAATAAGATAAAAACTGCATAAATGAAGTACTTATAACGGCTGTGATATAATGTCCAAGGCTCTGATTTTTACAGTTTTTATCTCCGTTGCAACCCTGATAATCTTGTCAATACATTACTATCTGTGGTTCAGACTTATCAAAGATACCGGTTTGAACGGCCTGTACCGTAGTATAGGAACATATTCACTGATCCTGCTTTCCGTATCACTGCCACTGGCTTTATTTATCGATAAATTTATATCTTTAAGGTACTCATTTCCCTTAACATGGTTGTCATATTGCTGGATAGGCGTTATGATGCTGCTCTTTTTTCTTTTCATCTCCATAGATATTATAAAAATTGCAATCTATCTCCACACAAAACTGACAGCAGGTGATACAGAAATTATTCATCCTGAAAGGCGTAAATTTCTGTCCGGAGCAATTGCTTATACTGCTTCATCTTTTGTTCTTATTGCATCGGGCATAGGGGTAAAAAATTATTATTCAGATGCAGTGGTGAAAACATTCAATGTTTTTCTTGCAGGACTGCCAGAAAGCTTTAAGGGATTCAATATCGTTCAGATCTCTGATCTCCATTTAGGCCAGATGATGACAGGGCCCATGCTTGAAAAAATCGTTGCCAAAGTCAACACACTTAATCCTGATATTGTTGCAATAACAGGAGACCTGGCAGACGGATCCACAGGAAGGCTCCTGCAGGAGGCTTACCCGCTGAAGGATTTAAACGCTGCAGAAGGTATCTATTTTGTTACTGGCAATCATGAATATTACAATGGTGTGGAAGAGTGGATTCTTGCCATAGAAAATATGGGAATCAAAGTTCTAAACAATGAAAATATAAAAATTAAAAAAGGGAAAGAATATATTTACCTGGCAGGTGTTACCGATCATGAAGGCGTCAGATTTGGAAGAAGACATGCTGCTGATTTCAAAAAGGCATTTTCCGGAATAGAGAACAAGGATAAAAAAATACTGCTCGCACATCAGCCGGTAGCGGTTACTAAGGCATCGGAATTTCATGCTGATCTCGTGCTGGCAGGTCATACTCATGGCGGACAGATATGGCCGTTCAATTATTTTGTTTATCTGCAGCAACCCTATCTGAAGGGCTTTTATGAATATCAGGGAACTAAACTGTATGTCAATCAAGGTACAGGATGCTGGGGTCCGCCCATGAGACTTGGATCTCAGAATGAAATAACACAGCTTATCCTGGAAACATAACCGGTTTCATCCTGCAGAATGAAGATTAACGCGGAATATGCGGTTCAAACAATGAAACAGAGTTGAGGCCTGAATCAAAAGTATGAAAAACAGCTTTTTCTAACCATCCTCTCTTATGCAAAATAGTAAATTTACAAAACAGGACTTGAAAATAATCAATTAAATCCTTATATTAACTGCCACTAAAAATAAAAATATATAGATAAGTCTTTTTATATAAAACTGGTTTGAAAATGATAATTGGGGTAATTTAATGCCGATATACGAATATAAATGCAATAATTGCGATAATAGTTTTGAGACACTTGTTATGGGCGGTTCAACACCTGAGTGTCCATCATGTAACAGTAATGATCTTTCCCGGTTGATGTCTGCCTGCGGATTTATTTCAAAATCCTCAGGACCTTCCGGTGAAACCACATCAAGATCAGCCGGGACTTCAGCATGTGGAAGCTGCTCATCTTCCAGCTGCTCCTCCTGCGGGGTTGGATAAATGATATGAAAAATAAAATATGCATAGGAACCAGAGGCAGTAAACTTGCTTTGTGGCAGGCAAATTATATAAAAACAGAAATTGAAAAACTTGTTCCAGATATTGATGTTGAATTAAAAATCATTAAAACAACAGGAGACAGGATTACTGACCGTCCACTTGCCATGATTGGAGGTAAGGGATTATTTGTAAAAGAAATCGAGAGTGCGCTTTTGAACAGAGAAATTGATCTTGCTGTTCACAGTATGAAGGATATGCCGGGTCACCTGCCGGAGGGGTTGATAATTGGTTGTATACCGGAAAGAGAGAATCCTTTTGACGTGCTGATAGCAAATAACAACTGCCTGCTGGCTGATTATAAACCAGGTTGTAAAATCGGCACTTCAAGTTTAAGGCGGGCATCCCAGATAAAACATATCAGACCAGACGCAATAATTGAACCCATACGCGGCAATTTAGACACCCGGATTAAAAAACTCAGATCAGGAGAGTATGATGCCATTGTACTTGCCGCAGCAGGATTGAAACGAATGGGGCAGGAAAGCGAAATCACAGAATTTCTTGATGAAACACAGATGCTTCCGGCTGTTGGTCAGGGAGCTCTCTGCATTGAAACAAGAGAGGGTGATAAGGATATCTCTCTGATAATGGAAAAGCTTGACCACCATGATACCAGGAAGTGTGTTACCGGAGAGAGAGCATTTTTAAAACAGATAGAGGGTTCATGTCATATCCCGGTTGCCTGTTTTGCAAAAATTGACAATAGCGAGGTTATCCTTACCGCACTTGTTGCCTCTGAAGATGGTAAACTATTAGTCAAGGAGCAGATAATTTCCCCCATGGATCAAGTGGAGGAAAATGGAAAACGACTTGCAGAGAGGATTCTTGAAAAAGGTGGCAGAAAAATATTGGAGAATTTAAATTCAAATGACAGATAAAAAGGGCAAGGTATATCTCATTGGTGCAGGACCGGGTGATCCAGGGCTTTTAACAATAAAAGCAAAAGAGTGTATTGAAAAGGCTGATGTTGTGGTATATGACTATCTTGCATCACCTTTTTTACTGGACTATGCTAAAGCAGATGCCCAGATTATTTACGTCGGTAAAAAAGGCGGTGACCATACCCTCTCCCAGGATGGAATCAATAGGCTTCTTGTGGATAAAGCAAGGCTTGGGGCAAATATAGCCCGGCTTAAAGGCGGTGATCCCTTTGTCTTTGGCAGGGGTGGTGAAGAGGCTCAAACCCTTTTAAGCAGTGGTATCTCCTATGAAGTTATTCCAGGAGTTACATCGGCAATTGCAGCACCTGCCTATGCCGGTATTCCAGTAACTCACAGAGACCACACATCTTTTGTCTCCTTTATAACCGGCCATGAAAACCCCGATAAAAAAGAGAGCAGTATGCAGTGGGATATATATGCCAGATCCAATGCAACCCTTGTTTTTTTAATGGGAGTAAAAAATCTTAAACATATAACCGATAACCTGATTAAACATGGCAAATCTTCTAAAACACCTGTTGCGCTGGTACGATGGGGAACTACAACAAAACAGCAGACTGTTACAGGAACCCTTGAAACAATAGTTGAAGAGGTGGAAAGATGCAAACTGAAATCACCTGCAATAATAATTATTGGTGATGTGGTATCTTTAAGAGATGAACTTGCGTGGTTTGACAAAAAACCCCTTTTTGGAAAACGAATTGTGATAACCCGGGCCCGTGCACAGGCCAGCAATCTTGTATCAAAACTATCCCGCCTTGGAGCTTTCTGCATTGAAATTCCGACTATCAAAATTGCACCGCCTGAAGATATAACACCTTTAAAGGAAGCTATTGAACATATAAAAAATTATGACTGGCTCGTCTTTACAAGTGTGAATGGGGTTAAATATTTTTTCAAGACCCTGTTTGACATGGGCAAGGATGTAAGGGCTCTTGGCCACCTCAAATTTGCATGTATTGGACCTGTAACCAGAGAACGCCTTAAAGATTACGGTATCATAAGTGATATCCTTCCTGAAACGTACAGGGCTGAAAGTGTAGTTGATGCTTTTTCGGCAACTGCAATCAAAGGGAAAAACGTATTGCTTCCACGTGCAAGAAAAGCCAGAACAATCCTTCCTGAAGAGCTGACAAAAATGGGGGCCAGCGTTTACGAAGTTGTTGCTTATGATACACTCCCTGATACGGATGAGAAAAAAGAGTTAATCTCTCTTCTGAAAAACAGAAAAATCGATGCTGTGACATTTACCAGCTCTTCAACTGTTTCAAATTTTATGGCTCTGCTGGATTCAGAAGATAAAGAAGGGTTATTAGAAGATATAGTGACTGCCAGTATCGGCCCAATAACTTCTGAAACTGCACAATCTCTTGGTATCATACCGGATATTGAAGCTGAAGAATATACCATTCAAGGTGTTGTAGACTCACTTCTTGCTTATTATGAAAATGGAAAAACATCATGATTGCCAATGGCAACAGGAGTATCAATTACCTTCGCATTTCAGTTACAGACAGATGTAATTTCAGGTGTAAATATTGTATCCCCGCTTCTCCTTTTTCAGTAATTGAACATAAAAAGATTGCCAGGTATGAAGAGATTTTAAGAGTCACAAAACTTGCCTGTGAACTTGGAATAACCAAAGTGAGAATCACAGGAGGGGAACCATTTGTAAGAAAGGGTATATTTTCATTTTTAGAGCAGTTGTGCAGTATTGAATCCCTTAAGGACATCTCCATTACGACCAATGGAGCTTTGTTAAATAGAAAAAAAATAGAAGAGATGATCTCACTGGGAATCAAGAGGTTGAATTTCAGTCTGGACACGCTGAATCCTGAAAGATTCAGCCAGATCACTGGAAGAGACAGATTCCATAGAGTATGGGATAGCATTCTAATCTCACATGAACTTGGAATATCACCTGTAAAGATTAATGCTGTTGTATTACGGGGTATCAATGATGTTGAGATTGAAAATATTGCAGGAATTACTCTGAAATATCCGTTTCATATACGTTTTATCGAATATATGCCCATGGGCGACTCTAAGATTGAAAAAAAACAGCAGATATTAACAAAAGAGATTCAAAACAGACTTGAGTCGAAATTTGGAAAACTGAATCCAATACAGAAAACGATTAATGACGGCCCTGCAAAAAAATTTCAAATTACCGGGGCAAAAGGAATTATCGGTTTTATAACCCCCATAAGCTCCCACTTCTGCAGTGACTGTAACAGGCTGAGGCTTACATCACGGGGAACACTCAGGCCCTGTCTTTTAAATAATTATGAAAAAAACATATTAACCCCCCTTCGAAACAATGCATCTGATGAGCAGTTAAAACAGATCATTCTTTCTGCTCTTAAAAAAAAACCATCTTTTCACAGCTTAAATGACTGCACACCCTCCGCTATACCCATCAGCCACATGACTTCAATAGGTGGTTAATTAAAATAGATTTGAACATTTCTAATTTTCCGGTGTCAAAGATAGATAGAACAGCATTTATCTTGCAAATGCTTTTATATTAATGAATATTATAACGGAGGATTAAAAATGCAGAAAATAATTTCAATCTCAACAGCTGTGCTTATACTTGTCTGTTTTTCAACTGTATCATCTGCACGTGCAGACAGAAAGACAATGGAAGGCTTTATTATAGGAACCGGCGTGGCCATGTTAGGGGCTGCAATAATCAATGGAATCAGTAATAACTCAGATAAAAGTTATGCTCAATCGCATTCCAGACATAACGATCGTACTCATTATGAGCGGCACACTTCTGGACAACGTCATAAATTCAGCAGGAAAGAGTGCAGGAAAAACAAGGAAAGAAGAGCCAGAGGACATTGGGAGATTGAAAAAATATGGATGGAGCCGGTTTATGAAACAAAATGGAATCCAGCTCACTATGACCGCAAGGGCAGATGGGTTACCGGAAGATATGAAAAATTTATTGTAGCAAAAGGATTCTGGCAGGAAAAAAAAGTATGGGTAAGGAATGGACTGAAATATAGATGATGAACTGCATCATAAAACATGTGGGATATCAGCTGACTTGAAAATTCTCACAGCCACTTGGTACCACTCAAATTTTTTATATAAACTTATTGTGAAAAAAACAGATACTGAAGCAAATACGATCAATGAACACGATCTTATTGAAAGATTGATAAAAGGTCAGCAGTATGCTTTCAATATTCTTGTGGAAAGATATCAGGACAGACTCTTGAGAATCGCATATGGTATAACACTTGATCACGAAGACAGTATAGAGGTTGTACAGGATGTGTTTGTTATTGTATTCAAAAAAATCCACACTTTCAGGCAGGAAGCAACGCTTTCAAACTGGCTTAGAAGAATAACCATAAACCAGTGCCTTAACTGGAAAAGAAAATGGAAAAGAAGATTTAAATGGAGTCATGACAGCATTGAACTGAAAAATGGTGAGAATATGCTCAGCAATAAAAACCTGTATAATAAAAATATAGAAAACCATAATCCTGAAACTCTTTACCAGGAAAAAGAGCTGGAAAATGATCTTAAAAATGCTGTGAGAAAACTCCCTGAAAAATTGAGAGTCGTATTTGTACTCAACAGTTTTGAGGGCCTTTCCTATGAAGAAATTGCAGGAATACTGAATATTAAAAAGGGTACTGTAAGTTCAAGACTCTATTCAGCAAGAAAAAAGCTTATGGCCGCTCTTGATATATAAATAACTACTTGATTAAAAGGTTTACATTTTTATGAAGAGAGAATGCAGCAAATATACATCTGAAGATATCAGCCGTTTTATTGACAATGAGTATTGTTCCAACAGTTCAGGGTCAGGTCAGGAGATTGCAATGGCAGAACATATTCAGCAATGCAGATACTGCAGTGAAGAATCAAGGCGGTACAGAACTCTCTCTGACAGATTCAAGAATCATGTTAATGACACGATTTTTCAAGTTGATTCTGCTGTAATAAAACATAAACTCATTAAAGTAATGCAGGATCATGAAAAAAAATCGTGGAAAAATATTTTTCAAGTTTCCCGAAAGTACATTTTTCTGAAACTTACCACTATTGTACTCATACTCTTTGCATGCATCTTTACATACCAGAAAATTCATTTTTTACCTAACGGCCCCAGTGCCATTGTAAAATATCTTGACACAGATTATTCTTCAGTTATGATTATTGAGACCCAGAAGGAGAAGCATACTATAATCTGGTTGGGTGAAACCTGATATTAAAAGGAAAATCATGGGTAAATTTTTCAAATTTTTTTTATTGACTGCAGGAATATTTTTCTTTTTTGTTTTAACAACTCCAGTATGGGGAAAAGACAGGGTGATAACAAATGTGAAAGTTATACATGCTTCCACAAACCAGAACTACCTTGATCCTGCACTCCAGGATATTATTTCTCAACTTGAATCGGTCTTTAAATATACTTCCTACAGATTAGTAGAAGAGAAGAGATTAAATCAGAATCTTAACCAGCAGGGGCAGGTTAATCTACCCGGCAGCAGAACGCTTATCGTTATTCCACTTGATACAGACAACAAAAGGATAAGATATCAGATCAGCATACTAAAAAATCAAAACAGTGTTTTTAAAACAAGAATCCTGCTCAGAAATAACAGTAGTATAACAATTGGTGGTCCCCAGTATAAAAATGGATATCTCCTGTTTAATATTTCAGGTTCAATATAACATACGTAAAAC
>CAZWSL010000061.1:0-16353 GCA_964636495.1 uncultured Desulfobacula sp.
CTATTTAAAATAAGTATTAATCAAGAGAGGAAAGATAGGACTGCAGGTTGATTTTTTTATTTTTAAGGTTTAATTTTTTTCGTATGTTATCACGGTGGTTTGTTATTGTTCGGATTGACTTGGTAAGGGTTTGCGCAATTTCTTTATTTGAAAATCCCTGTTTTACCAGAGAAGCAATTTTAATCTCAGATGGTGTCAGTTTTACCATAGATCCGGATAATTTTTTTGCAAAAGGAGAGAGTATATCTTTAAGGTTTACATCAAGGATCTCTAACAAAGTCTCCTGTTTTTTATCTAACGTGCAATTTTGAAGTTTGTTCAGAAAAGGCAGGATTAGCAATTCATAATTACAGATTGTTTTTTCTCCTATTTCATGAATATCCCGTTCTCTTTTTTCTATCATTACGGTTAGTGCTGTATTCACTTCTTCCAGGGCAATGGTCCTTTTTTTAACCAGGGTTTCCAGCAGTTCTTTGTTCTTTTTTTCATTTTGTTCATATATTTTCCGTTCAGTAATATTCCTGGCTGTGACCAGAACACCATGTGGCTTACCCTGTTTAAAAATAAGATTTGAACTGACTTCAACCGGAATTATTTTTCCTGTTTTGGTGATAAACTTGGCTTCATAGAAAAAAGGATCTGAATTACCTTGAATCCTTTCTGACATCAGTTCTTTCATAGTCTCCAGTATATCTTTCGGAATAATTTCAGAAATGTTATTTCCAACTGCTTCATCAAAACTGTACCCACTCAGCTTCAACCCTTGTTGGTTAACATAGGTAACAACACCTTCAAGATCTATGGTCACAATTAATTCATCAGCAGTCTCTGCCAGAAGCCGGTACATTTCTTCGTGTTCCTCGACTATTCGAAGTGTTTCCTGATGATTTTCAACCTCCAGCTTCAAATCCGCAGTCCGCTTTCTTACTTGTGACTCAATCTCATTGTATATGGACATCAGATCTTCCTTGATCCGATTGTTTTTTAACGCAGTAGAGGATTGTTCTGTAAATACTTCAATGAGTTTTCTCTTTATTAATGATTGGCTTTTTGGAAATATAATAACAATACTGCCATACAGTTTTTGCTGCCAGGCAAATCCTATAGCGTATACATCATGAATTTTCAGAAGATGCTCAACCGTCTCTGATACTGATTTGGGAATATCAGGTAAAAGAAAAGAGATTTCGTCTGAAACTTTCATAAGCTTGCCTGACAATAGTTTTAATATATCGATGTCATCAAAAAAAATGGATCTGCCAATCTGCAGAATGTCCATGAATTTTTCAGCAGACTTCATGGGTTTTTCAGGTCCTGTGAGAGCCTGTATCTGCAACAAACCGGTCTCGTCGTTAAAAGAGCTTACCGAAACAAGACTGTTGTTATTGAATTGTTGTATTTTTTCTGCAATGAAGTGATAAATATTGGTATCAAAGGAAGCATCTAAAAATTGCATTGCACAATCAAGAAGAAAATCCATATCTTCATTATGGAAATTATCATAATTCATTTTTGCCATTATTCCCACGGTGAATCTGTCTGCAGACTGAGCAATCTGTATGGACCTGCTTCCCAATCAATCGCGCATATTATTACACAGCCTGCATGCATGCTTATTAAAACTTTCCGAAGAGTTATGATGAAAAATGCTGAATCGTATAAATCCAGTTAAAAAAATTCCCTGGTCGTGGCACAGGAAATAGGATATTCATGTGCTGGCAGAATTAACCGGGATGCAATTACCCCCAAAATTGTCGTGTTACCTGTTAAGACTTTGAACCGATGGCTCAAATTGGGTGTCCAGTATTACCTTCAGGCTTTTCCTTGAAAGCTGGAACTTAGCACACCAGTAAAAGTGTGGACTTCCCTTTAAATAATGCTTAGGACAAAGGCCGTTTTATAATCACAAACATCCCAGGGGTGAAAACATCTTACTTTTAAATATTGCTGTACAAATATTACGCTACAGCTTCATATAGGGATTATTCCAGTTTAAAGGAGACTTTCAGCTTGGTTCTGTATCCAACGATCCGATTATCTTCCAGACGCATATCCATCTGAACCACTTCAGCCACACGCATATCACGCACAGAACTGTCAACAGCAGCAACAGCTGCTTTAGCAGCCTCTTCCCAGGACACTTCAGAGAATCCTACCACTTCAATTATCTTGTAAACACTAGTTTCCATGACAATCTCCCTTCAAAGTTTAATTGGTTGAAAAAATATTGGCACTCTGTTGAGTGGAAATATTAAAGCTTCCACCTGTTAATTCATGATACAGATATAAAGGCGGTTTGCAAAGCTATTTTTAAAACAATTATAAAATTAAATTTTACAAAGTTTTAATCTTCTGGCATTTTTTTCAAATTGCTCACTGGCTTTTTCCAGACTGCTTCTACTTGATATTATTGATGTCCCTTTTCTGCTGTTATCTATTGTAAAATATCTCTCTGCAATATTTTTAACTCTTTTTTTATCCAGTTTTAAGAGTGAGTCTTTGAACTCCTGGCGGATATTGTCATCCAGTTTTACTATATCTCTGTAAAAGGCTTTTATTGCTGCAGGTCCTGGTGTTTCAGGCTTATCTATTTCAGAGCAGACCTGCAAGACAGCCTCTTTTACATCTGTCTGTGTATAATCGCCGCTTACGATAAAATCACACGCCTTTTCATAGACATCCAGTGTTCTTTTGATATGGGGATCCCTGTATGAACCAAAAGAAAATATTCCCTCTTCAATGTTATAAATAGCAAAGCCACCATAGGCCCCTCCCTTTTCCCTGATTTCTCGATGCAGATAAAGAGATCTGAGTATTTTGCTTATCACTGCAAGTCCGGGTGAATCTTCATGGTTGATTCCAGCTGTTTTAAAGGATTGTCCGACAAAAGATACAGAGGTGTTGGTATACCAGCCGTCAAAGGGTAAATCTTCGCTAAAGGACAGATCTGGTGTGAGGAAAGAAGCATATCCCCCTGCTGACATACTATCATGGATAGACCTGATTTTTTCCTCAGCCTGCACTATTGACTCGGATCGGCCAATTAAAGCCGGTTTAAGATTATCCTGTTTCAACACTGCCTTTGCAATGGTTTCCATGTTGTATGAAAGGGTTTCAAGAATATTGTCTCTATTTTCACCTGAACTCAGTTTTCTGGTAATCTCATCAATAAACTGATACTGGGCAATACCATGCCACAGTTCATTAATATGAGACGCTTTTGAAAGATGTCTTGAAGATAGAGATATGGCATATCTGTGGCCGGTTGATACAATGGATGCCTCCATTCCTGCCCTGTATTGGAGCAACAGATTCTTCACTCTTTCATAGTCATGAAAACTGCACGCTTCAATAAACTCTCTTATCAGATTGAAAAGGTGATCAATGTTTCTGTCAAGAACCTTGCCCTGCAAGGCAATAAAAGAGTGTGAGCGGGATTCTGCTGAAAAACCGGTACCAGAAAAAGGAGAAACCGCTATCCCGCCGGTGTAGAGATCCATGGCTTCAGCTATTTTATCATAGGAGTGTTTTTTTGTTCCACTGTTTGTAAATGCCCTGCAGAAAAACGGTACAAGAGTAAAAAGATCAACTGGAATGGACCCTGCTCCTACTGGACAGGTAAAGTAAAGTATCCCTGAAGTCGCTTTTTCATAGCATGTAGAAAATTTAACATTTTTAATCACATCCGGTTTTATAATTTCAATTTCAGAGGGGATATCAGCAATATCCAGAGTTGGTAAAACTGAAATGTCCTCCTGGCTTTCCTGGAGTATTTTAAGAGTTTCAGCATCTTTTCTGATCTGTTCAAGATCTTTCTCACTCATTTTGGACAGCCGTTTTTTCAGCTCCTGTTTTGTATCGTTTATTGTCTTCTCTTCAAGTTCACAATCGGGTTCAAGGGTAAAAAGAACTCTGTGGGGATTATCGATAAAATAGTGTCTCAGCCTGTTTTCAAGAAAACCACCTTTTTTGAGTTCCTGTTTTAATCTGTCTAAATCCTTATCAATATTTATACATGAGACTGGATTACCGTCATGGATCAGAGTCGCAGCGCAGGAGAGCAGTAGCTTTATGCCAAAGGGATAAGGCGTATTGGTAATCTCTTTTCTATGAAATTCAATCT
Source organism: uncultured Desulfobacula sp. (assembly GCA_964636495.1). Classification (GTDB taxonomy): domain Bacteria; phylum Desulfobacterota; class Desulfobacteria; order Desulfobacterales; family Desulfobacteraceae; genus Desulfobacula. The sequence goes on from CAZWSL010000061.1 coordinate 4,124, forward strand.
GATGAATGGCTGAATCAATGAGTCTTTTTTCAATACCTCTGTCGCATATTTTTTCAAGGGTTGAAAAGATGATATTTTCCATTGTTTTGACACTCTCTTTGGAAATATCCTTTAAACCGCAGGAAAACATAGTATCTCTGTTGTCCTGGTCAAATCCCGTTCCATCCGAAAGGGCAGACCCCAGACCTGAATCAATCAAAATTTTTCTAAGGGGGGAGGCTGCATTTGAAAGGAGTATCTGCTCAAGTACAGTAAGAACAAGAACTTCAAAAGAGTCTTTAATATCACAGGCAAGCCATGCAACACATGCCTGATATCTTTTTGCTGCATCTTCAGGGTCACCATATGCATAACTTTTACTCTTTTCCCGTGGATCACTCCATCGTGGCTGGGCAGGCACTTTTGAATCTATTTTGAGCAGGTCAAAATGATCAAGTACTTTTTGAGATATAAATTCAAGACTCTTTTTTAATTCTAGATTCCCATAAGTGAAAAAATATGAATTGGAAGGATGATAATACCTGCTGTGAAACGCTTTGAGTTCTTCCCAGCTTAATTTGGGTATCTGTGAAGGTTCACCGCCGGAGTTATTCTTATAGGTGGTATCAGGATATAAAGATGAGAGAAGAGACCTGCCAATCACCTGAGCTGGTGAAGACATGGCACCTTTCATTTCATTGTAGACAACACCTTTATATTCAAGCTCTGTTTCCTTTTTATTGTTTTCATTGATTTCAAGGCGATGCCCTTCCTGTTTGAAACTTAATTCATTAATTTTTGGGAAAAATGCCGCATCAAGGTAAACCTCCATTAAATTATAATAATCTTTTCTGTTTTGAGTAGAAAATGGATACATTGTCCAGTCAGATGCGGTCAGGGCATTCATAAAAGTTGAAAGACTTCTTTTGAGCATGGAAAAAAAAGGGTCCCGGACATTGAATTTTGCTGACCCGCACAAAACAGTGTGCTCAAGAATATGCGCCACCCCGGATGAATCTGAAGGAACCGTCCTGAAAAGCACGCCAAAGGTATTTTCTTTATCTTTATTTGAAATGTGAATATGCTTTGCTTCTGTTTTAATATGTTCAAGTTCAATCATGACAGAAGCAATGGATTCAAGTGGGGTTATTTTTTTTACAAGGTATCCGCAAATTTCCTGATCCTTTTTGAATTGTTCAATATTCATATATTTGTCTTCCCTAATTTAAAAATTATTCATACATCTGCCGTTTTACAAACTGTCAATTTCTGCTGTCACTTGATTTACATAATTTTTACCAGGATATTTATTCACCTGTTTACCCCTATTGGAATCCACACTCTTTATCCCCTTGACATAAATACACCATACATGTGATATAAACAGAAATCCAAAGAGTATAGATGATGCTGGAAAAAATTACAATAACCATAACTGTTTAAATATTCAATGAGATATTCTAAAATCTTTTACCGGAATGTAAAGAGTAAAAATTATATTTATACAGATGAATGTCAAAAACCATAGTGTTGCACACGCTATATAAAAATCTGCCTCAATAACGGTATATCAATCCATGCTGAAAAAAAAAATAACATCTCTTGTCAATCAAATCAAAAAGCTGAGCGGCGATCCCCACTATATTGCTTTCGGCATGGCTATTGGTGTTTTTGTGGCCATAACCCCTACTATTCCCTTTCATACAGTTCTTGCCATTGCCCTTGCCGTATTTTTCAGGGCCAGTAAAGCCGCTGCAGTAATAGGGGTATGGGTAAGCAATCCTTTTACAGTGGTCTTCTTATATTTTGCCTGTTATAAAGCCGGGCATCTCTTTTTTGGAAACACCCTCAATGCTCTGGATTCCATTAGAATTCTCATTGAACACCTTGAAAGTGATATCAAGTTCACCCTTAAAATAAATTATTTTATAGATTTTATTCAAACCAATCTGAGAACGTTTATGATAATGAATCTGGGTGGCATCATACTTGGTGTGCCTGCGGGATTTATTTCCTACTTTATTACAAAAAACGCTTTTATTAAAATGCGCCGGAAAAAAAGGGAAAACAGGATTGAAAAATGACACATCCAGGACAATTACTTAAAAGTAAAAATTTATACGCCGGCAAAGAGCTGGGGCAGAATTTTCTTTCCGATCCTGCAACTGCACAGATGATTGTCAGAAAAACAGGAATATCTGATAAAACCAGAGTCCTGGAAATAGGACCCGGCCTTGGGGCGTTGACAATCCCCCTTGCCAGAACTGCCTTACATGTTACAGCAGTTGAAAAAGACTTCCGGCTCATACCGGTTTTAAAACAAGAGCTTGATAAAGCAGATGTAAGAAATGTTGATATTATCAATAAAGATATTTTAAAAATCAATTTTAATGAAATTGCTGCCTCCTGCAGTGAAACAGATGCTATGCTGGTGGTAATCGGGAATCTTCCCTATAATATTTCATCTCAAATTCTGTTCAGGCTTGTTGAGCAGAGGTTCTGCATTGAAAAAGCATTTTTAATGTTTCAAAAAGAACTTGCACAGAGAATTATTGCGCCTGCCGGTAAAAAAGATTACTCGAGACTCTCCGCAGTTGTCCAGTATGCAGCAGATATAAAGTTTATTGCTGATATAGGGCACGCATCATTCTTTCCAAGACCTTCAGTCAATTCAACTGTATTGCAGTTTAATTTTTTCCATGAAAAAGAGCTTGATAAAGACCAGGAAAAAATATTATTTAATGTCATAAAGGCAGGGTTCTCCAAACGAAGAAAATCATTGAAAAATGCAATGACAGGAGGTGAATTTAATTTTACAAAGGAATATATTGTTACCATTCTGGAAAAAGCCGGAATAGATCCTGTAAGACGCGCAGAGACACTTGATGTTGAAGAGTTCAAATTATTAGCAAAAGCTGTATGGGAAACAGCTTAAAGGATATTTTATGATTAAAGCAAATGAAAATTACGACAAATTAGTAGCCTCATATCTTTTTGCAGACATTGCCAAGAGAGTTGAGCATTACCAGGCTGCAAATCCTGAAAAACAGATTATCAAGCTTGGAATCGGTGATGTGACAAAGGCACTTGCACCTGCCATTATAAAAGGATTTCATGATGGTGTGGATGAAATGGCAGAAGATGCAACTTTCAGAGGATATGGTCCAAGTGCAGGATATGAGTTTCTAAGAAAAAAAATCGCAGAAAATGATTTTCAAAACAGGGGTACAGATATAAAAGCAGATGAAATATTTGTAAGTGATGGTGCAAAGTGTGATGCAGGCAACTTCCAGGAACTGTTTGCAACTGATATTAAAATAGCCATCCCTGATCCGGTGTATCCTGTATACCTTGATACAAATGTCATGGCAGGAAGAACAGGTACGTTTGAAAATGGCAGATATAATGGTATTGTTTACATGGATTGTTTAAAGGAGAATGATTTTTTACCCCGGATTCCCACTGAAGAGGTGGATCTTATTTATCTCTGCTTCCCAAATAATCCTACAGGCTCTGTTGCTACAAAAGAAGAGCTGAAGAGATGGGTTGACTATGCAAAAGATAACAAGGCATTAATTTTATTTGATGCTGCTTATGAAGCCTTTATCCGGGATGACACGCTTCCCAGGACAATATATGAAATTGAAGGTGCAAAAGAGGTGGCTGTTGAATTTAGAAGCTTCTCCAAAACTGCAGGATTTACAGGGACCAGATGCGGCTTTATTGTTGTTCCAAAAACGTGCATGATTTTTAACTCAAAAAGCGAACCAATCTCTTTACATGACATGTGGAGCAGACGGCACAACACTAAATTCAACGGCGTATCCTACCCTGTCCAGAAAGCAGCTGAAGCTGTCTATTCTGAAGAAGGCAGAGCCCAGGTCCAGGCGCAGATTGCCTACTATCTGAAAAATGCCGATATTATAAGAGAAGCAATCAACTCTCTCGGGTTTGACTATGTTGGAGGAGAGCACTCGCCATATATATGGATAGATTGCAAGGAGAAGGATTCCTGGGAGTTTTTTGATCTGCTTTTGAAAAAAGCTTCTGTGGTATGCACTCCCGGAGAAGGTTTTGGCAGGTGTGGAAAACAGTATATCAGAATCAGTGCATTTAATTCACGTGAAAATGTCAATCTTGCTATGGAGAGGATAAAAGAGGCTTTAGACATGGAGCCAAAATAAAATGGACCATTTTTTCAAGGTAAAAAATCTTGAAGAGGTGATTTCTCTGGCAGAAGAATTCCCCTGCACACCATTTGAAACCATACCGGTATCAGATTCCTTTTCAAGGGTTCTTGCCGAGGATCTCTTTGCTGAAAAAAACATGCCGGGTTTCAGAAGGGCAACAATGGACGGATATGCTGTAAAAGCACAATCCACATTTGGTGCTTCAGAGTCTAATCCGTCATGGCTTGATATTACCGGAACGATTTTAATGGGTGAAGTCCCTGATTTTACGCTTAAACAGGGAGAAGCTGTTAAAATCTCAACCGGAGGCATGCTGCCCGAAGGTGCAGACAGTGTGGTCATGGTGGAGCACACAGAGCTTGTTGATGAAACCAGTGTTGAAATTTATAAAAGCGTAGCCCCTTTACAGCATGTTATTGATGCTTCAGAAGATTTTGCAGAACAGGAGAAGGTCCTGTCAAGGGGAATGTTCATGCGGCCCCAGGAAGCAGGACTTGCAGCAGGACTTGGTTTTACACAAATCAGGACTTATAAGACACCAAGAGTGGGTATCATTTCAACGGGAGATGAAATTATTCCGATTACCCAGGAACCAGGACCCGGTAAAATCAGAGATATTAATTCATACAGTCTTGCCGGTTTTGTAAAGGAAGCTTTTGCCAGGCCAGTTATTTACGGTATTGTAAAAGATGATCCCGATGCTTTGAAAAAAACAGTTGAACAGGCTGTTAAAGATACGGATATGGTATTGATTTCAGGTGGCAGTTCTGTTGGAACAAGGGATTATACAATAGATGTGCTCTCTTCTCTGCCTGATACTCAAATCCTGGTTCATGGTATGTCCATAAGTCCGGGAAAACCGACAATTCTCGCAAATTCAAACCAAAAACCTGTCTGGGGACTGCCGGGTCAGATTGTATCTGCCATGGTCGTAATGAAAATTGCTGTTATCCCTTTTATTAACAGGATTAAAGGACTTGAGAAGCTGAACAGAGAAATCAGAATCAAGGCTGTACTTACCCGAAACATCCCCTCAGCCCAGGGCAGAAAAGATTTTATCAGGGTCAAACTTGAATCAAATGACGGCCGGATATTGGCAAATCCAGTGTTAGGCAAATCAGGATTGATTAAAACAATGATAAAAGCAGATGGACTTCTTGAAATCGGGGATAATGTTGAAGGCCTGGAAAAAGATGCTGTAGCAGATATTATTCTTTTGTAAAAAAAATGCTATTTATATGCCTGGCAATGAAGACAGGCAGTTTTCATACAATAATCATAACTTCCAGAACAATTACCAGGAGAGAAAACCTGACATTCAGATAATCACTGTGCGGTTATCTGTTTTTGACTGAACGATTTCAAATAAACATATAACAGGCAGATCGATGAAAACTAAACGCAATATATACCTTGATATGAAAAGCATTAAAGAGGCAAAAAGTATCCTTTTTAATCAATTCAAAAACTATAAAACCGGTATTGAAGTTCTTGATGTGGTGAATGCCAAGGGCAGGGTTCTGGCAAAACCTGCGATTGCCGCAATATCTTCTCCCAATTTTCACGCAGCAGCCATGGACGGCATTGCTGTGGATGCCAGGACTACTTTTGGAGCAGGTGAAGATGCTCCTGTCACCCTTGTGCCTGGGGAAAATGCTTTCTGGGTTAATACAGGCCATACCATGCCGGAGGGAACAAATGCGGTAATAATGATAGAACAACTTAATATTATAGATGAAAATCATGTTGAAATTGAAGCTCCGGTTTTTCCCTGGCAGCATGTAAGAAAAATGGGTGAAGATATTGTTGCAACAGAATTACTGTTTCCAAGAAAACATCAAATCAACTCATATTCAATGGGTGCTCTTCTGTCAGGTGGAATCTTTAAGGCAGATTTCTACAGGCAGCCCAGGGTTTTAATCGTACCGACTGGTTCTGAACTGATAGAGTGGAACAAAGTTAATCCTTCAAAACTCAAACCAGGGAGTGTAATAGAGTCCAACTCTGCAGTTTTGAGCGGATTATGTGAAGATCATGGTGCTGTTTTTGAAATCCATCCCATGCTCAAGGATAATCTTGAAAACATTAAAAAAACAGTAAAAAAAGCAAGCTTCAACAACTACGACATGGTCTGTATTATTGGAGGCTCTTCCGCTGGCTCTGAAGATTTTGCAAAACCGGTTATTTCATCCCTTGGTGAAATTTTTGTCCATGGTGTTACAATGATGCCGGGTAAACCGGTAATGTTTGGGAAGATAGGACATACACCTGTATTTGGGATACCTGGATATCCTGTTTCCGCTATTGTCGCATTTGAACTCTTTGCAGGTCCCCTGCTGTTGAACATGCAGAGACTTCAAAAAAGAGAAGTTGAAAAATTTCCTGTTTTACCGGCAAGGAAAATGGCATCAAAACTGGGCCAGGAAGAATTTATCAGAGTGAAAATCGGTTCTGTGGATGGTAAACTCATATCTTCACAGCTGCCAAGGGGTTCGGGAAGTATTACAACCTTGACTGAAGCAGACGGCATTATAAGGATTCCTGGAAATGTTGAGGGTATTGCAGAAAATGAAAAAATAGAAGCCAGTTTGCTCCGCCCCCTCTCTACCATTGAGAATACAGTTGTGATAACAGGATCCCATGATAATACCCTTGATCTGCTTAGTGATGAGATAAAAAAAACAGATGGAAATATCTCTCTATCATCAAGTCATGTAGGCAGTATGGGTGGAATAATGGCCATTAAAAAAGGAGCCTGCCATATGGCAGGGGTTCATCTGCTGAATCCCGAAGACGGAAGCTATAATATTTCATACATTCAAAAATATCTGAAAAAGGAGAAGCTCTGGCTTATCAATCTTGTAATGAGAGACCAGGGGCTTATTGTTCAAAAAGGCAACCCTGAAAATATACAATCCATTGAAGATTTAAAAAAGAGAAAATTACAATTTATCAATCGCCAGTCAGGATCAGGCACAAGGATTTTATTTGATTATAAACTTAAAACCCTTGGAATATTTCCGGAAGATATCAAGGGGTATCAAAATGATGAATATACACATATGTCAGTGGCGGTTGCGGTTTTATCACAGAGAGCAGATGCAGGACTTGGAATTCAGGCGGCAGCAAAGGCGCTTGATCTTGATTTTATCCCTGTTGTAACAGAGGAGTATGACCTTATTATTCCGGACAGATTCTACCATACCAGGAAAATTAAAACCATACTTGAGACAATTAAGAACAGAAATTTTCAAGAAAGAGTCATATCCCTTGGCGGGTACAGCACTGAAAACAGCGGAAAGGTAATGCTGGAGATTTAATCCTGATATCTTTGGACACAGGATGTTAAGCTGTGGTTTTCTATTGCATCAGACAGCCATGATAAAAAAGCAGCAGTAAAGTGTGTAAAAATCACACGCCACTGCTGCTTTTGTCATTTAGCTATATTTTATTTAGCTGTAATATTCGATAACCATTTATTATGGATGAATTTCCACCCTTCTGTTCATTGCACGACCTGTCTCAGTTCCGTTTAAAGCAACAGGCTGGGTAAAACCGAATCCCTGGGTCCCGACTCTTTTCCACAGAACACCTTTTCTGACAATATAGTCTCTGACAGCATTGGCACGTCTCAGGGAAAGGTCCATGTTATACTCGGGTGTTCCCACATTATCACAATGGCCGTTCAGCTGAACATTCATGTCAGGATTGTTTTTAAGAATTGCAACAACATTATCCAGAAGTGGAAAGGCTACCGGTTTGATAACATCTTTATCAAAATCAAAGAGCACATTGTCAAGTACCCAGCATCCCACTGAGTTGACATTTGCTCCTGCAGGGGTTCCAGGACATTTGTCATCTTTGTCATACACACCATCATTATCACTGTCTTTTAAAACAGGAGCAACAGGAGCAGGAGGAGCAGGTTTATAATCCAGGAATACCATTTCAACAAAATCAGCCAAGCCGGCATAGGTCATCATCTCATCGGCTGTTGAGAAGAAACCGCATCCACCGATATCTGCAATCTGTTTCAAAAGCGCTTCTCCTTCTTTTGAATTCCCTACAAGAATGGGATAAAAACAGATTGAATCACCATAAAGATCTTTTAATTTTTTTGCTGAAGCGATAGCAGCAGGGGCCATATCTTCTCCGTCACTTATTAGAATGACTGCATTCCTGCTGCCTGAAAGTCCGTTAAAATCTTCTCCCACTGCATCAAGGGCAAGGTACATTGGACTTATCCCGCCTGCCTTGGCTATTTTATCGAAACTTTTTTCAAAATTTTTAGAAACATATCTTTCCATTCCATAAAACAGTTTTGTTTTTTCCTTTGCTACTGATGGGTCATGTCCAAAGGATCTTAAGCCTGCTGTCTGGCCCAGTTCAGGGATGGATGTATTCATTCCATATACAAGCGTTTTTGCTGTATCGAATTTTTTAATCTCGTTTACACATTTATCCATGGAACTGGATGCATCAAAGACTACGATGAAATTATCAACTTTAGACACATAATCTTTTGCATCAAATTTTTTTGCATCAATTGACGGGATTGTTGTCATCTGTTTTACTGCACAGCCAAACAAAAAAAGGAAGGCAAAAATTGTTATCAGCGTTTTTGTTAAAAGTTTCATCTTTTTTCTCCTTTTAAACTGTTAATATTAAAATCATGTTATTCTGAGATACCTGTGAATAATATTCTTATCATTTCCTACTACAAAAGAACAAGCTTAAAATCAACCTTTCTTTATAATTTCTTGCAATTTGAATTTACAAATTATATACAACTGGTGTTTGTCTGATCTCAATATAAGATTATATTTATGGAATTATACCAAGGAATCATTTTAGGCGTTGTACAGGGTCTCACAGAATTTCTACCAGTAAGCAGTTCCGGTCACCTGGTTCTTGGACAGATTTTTTTCGGGATGACCCAGTCGCAGCTTATATTTGATATCAGTGTACACATGGGAACGCTTTTTGCCGTCCTTGTTGTCTATGCATCTGACATTATGGCAATAGTAGTATCTGTAAATAAATTTATGGTAAATGCGCTGTCACGTAAACCGGTTGTATCTATGTTTGAGAAGGATGAAAATCTTAGAATTGCCGGCTTGATTGTGATCGGTTCAATTCCAACCGCAGGTATAGGACTGATTTTAAAACAATTTGAGCATATTCTTTTTACATCACAGATTCTGGTGGGTTGTATGCTGATTTTTACAGGAACTTTGCTCTGGATTTCAAGGCACTACTATTTTACTGAAAACTCAACCCGGGAGCCTGGAATCAAAAAAGCGTTTCTGATAGGGATCTGTCAGGGTATTGCTGTTATTCCAGGTGTTTCAAGATCAGGCTCCACAATTGCTGCTGGAATGATTCTCGGCCTTGACAGACGTAAAGCAGCCAAGTTTTCTTTTCTCCTTTCAATACCTGCGATACTTGGAGCACAGGTATTGAGTATAAAAGATATGATAGACAGCAGTATCACTATTGATTCTGTAACTGTTTATGCTACGATTGCCGCATTTATTACCGGTTTAATTGCCTTAAAACTACTTTTAACCCTGGTCCATTCAGGAAGGTTCCACCTGTTTGCGCCCTACTGCTGGCTGGTAGGCTTTCTGGTTTTAATATCAATAATAATTTAAAAGAGTAAATTATGAATCCCGGAATTTTCAGAGAGTATGACATAAGAGGTGTGGCAGGAAAAGATATCCTGGATGAAGATGTTATCAATATTGGAAAAGGATATGGTACGCTGTTAAACAACCAGAATAAAAACAATGTATCCATTGGCAGAGATTGCAGACAGACCTCGTCCAGATTTTCTCAACTTTTTATTGAAGGCATTGTCTCTACAGGGTGCAATGTTATTGATATAGGGGTATGCCCTACTCCTGTACTCTATTTTTCCATACACCATCTGAATCTTGAAGGCGGTGGCATGATAACAGCCAGCCATAATCCGCCCGAATATAACGGTTTCAAGCTGCTCAGCGGTACAGAATCAATTCACAGTCACGGACTACAGGATATCAGACGTATTGTGGAGAGCAAAAATTTTACTGCCGGCAGGGGTGAGATAACCCGGAAGGATGTAATCCATTCCTATAAGGCGTATATCCTGAATAATATAAATATAAAACATACCATTAATATCGGGATTGATGCAGGAAACGGGACAGGCGGAATAACAGCTGTTTCTGTACTAAATGATCTTGGGTGCAACGTGCACAGTATTTATTGCGATATGGATGGAAGCTTTCCCAATCATGAAGCAGATCCCACTCAGGAAAAAAATCTTCAGGATCTTATGAAACTGGTTAAAGAGAAAAAACTTGATCTCGGCGTTGGTTATGATGGAGATGCTGACAGAATCGGGGTAGTAGATAAAAATGGTAACGTTATTTATGGCGACCAGCTGATGGTGATTTATGCCAGGGAAATTTTAAAGCGTAAACCAGGTTCTACATTTATCTCAGAGGTGAAATGCTCCATGGTAATGTATGATGATATAAAAAAGCACGGCGGCAATGCCATTATGTGGAGAACAGGTCACTCTCTGATAAAGAAAAAAATGAAAGATGAGAATGCAGCCCTTGCAGGAGAGATGAGCGGACATATGTTTTTTAAGGACAGATATCTTGGATTTGATGATGCCCTTTATGCAACCTGCCGTCTTCTTGAGATCATGGCTGATACTGGAAAGGGTGTTGATGAACTGATTGAAGATCTCCCAAAAACGTTTACAACACCGGAAATTCGGGTGGAGTGTCCTGATGAGATTAAATTCAAGGTGGTAGATAAAATTGTTGCTGTTTTTAAAGAAAAACAGAATGTAATTGATATTGATGGCCTGAGAGCTTTATATGATGACGGATGGGGACTTGTCAGGGCTTCTAATACTCAACCTGCCCTGGTACTGCGTTTTGAAGCACTCAGTGAAAAAAGATTAAAGGAAATACGACAAGAGGTTGAGTCCATTTTAAACAATATTATAGAAGAGATATAACAGGAGACTTCTGACAGGCTGTTTTAAACCCATGTCTGCATTATTTTCTGCAATGGATTTAATTTACAGGCAACATATGTTTGCAGTGATTCACCTTTAAAAGCTGAATTGTTTAACAACCTGTCTGCTATTCATGCAAACTTGCTATGTTGTGCAGATGATTCAATCTGCAAAGTTTGCATTTTACACAGTTCATTCAATTATATCAGTGAAATTTTATGGAGTTATCGGTACAGCAGCAGAATGCAGTTAATCATACCGGCTCCCCGGCACTTGTTGTTGCGGGAGCCGGTTCTGGTAAAACCAGGACTTTGACAGCCAAATTTTCACACCTTGTTGATAAGGGTCATGATCCTGAAAAAATTCTTGCCATTACATTTACCAATAAAGCAGCAGGTGAGATGAAGTCCAGGCTGATGAAGATGACCGGCCTTGGATTTAATGCATTTAAATGGGTTAGAACATTTCATTCAGCATGTTTGATGATTTTGAAGCGTCACTGTGAAACAAAAGGATATGAAAGCCCTTTACTTGTATTTTCTGTCTACCAGCAGCAGAAACTGATAAAAGAGTTGTGTGTGAAAAATAATATTGAAAAAAAAAACAGCAATAAAATTCTTTCCATGATTTCAAGAGCTAAAAACTCAGGCAATCCAGATAAATATTTTGATCTTAACACGGCTTATTTTACCACCAGGATGCATGACCTCTTCAAGCAGTATGAAAACCGTTTAAAAGAGATGAACAGTGTGGATTTTGATAATATACTTTTGATAACAAGGGATATTTTAAGAGATGAACCGCAAATCAGAACATATTATCAAAATTATTTTTCCTATATCCTTGTAGATGAATACCAGGATACAAATAATCTGCAGGAGGATTTAACCCGCCTTCTTCTTGGGAAACACCAGAATCTTTTCTGTGTTGGAGATGACTGGCAGGCTGTTTATGGATTCAGAGGCTCCAATGTAAACCATTTTTTAGATTTTCCGGAAAAATATAAGAACTCAAAAATTTTCAGGCTGGAGGAAAATTACAGA
>CAZWSL010000062.1:0-14753 GCA_964636495.1 uncultured Desulfobacula sp.
GGTAATATATGTTTCTTAATTATGAAAAATAATAAACACATCTGCAGCCGGTCATTTCCGGTACATTTCAGGGCAGAAAAGCCCTATTGTTTAAAATCATCTTATTTATCAATAAGTTATAGAGATGTGTGGTTTGTTTGGGGCACTTCCGCCCTGTTTTAATATTGTTGACGACACTCCTTGACAGGGGAAAATAAAATATAACATACTGATATTTATACTGTTTTTAATTTTTCTTCCCACGGCATAATCTTTGCTGATTCATGAAGAGAGTTAAGCCTTAACCGAAAATAGATCAGGAGAATTAAAAATGGAACCGACAATCAAAATTTTGAATGACAAGGAGATGCTGGCAATAGACCAGGCATCCCGTACATTGCTGTGGGAAGTAGGAACCCTTGCAGAGAATGAAGAGGCACTGGATATATTTGAGAAAGCAGGTGCTGTAGTTGACCGGGAAAAGCAACTGGTAAAAATTCCCGATCATGTGATTAATAAAACCCTGGCTCAGTGTTCATCTTCTGTGCGCCTGTATGATCGCAGAGGAGATGACCCGCTCATCATAGGCGGAGATCATATCTATTATGGAACTGTTGGAATCGCCACGAATGTTCTGGATTTTGAAACCAATGAATACCGTCAGGTCGTCTGTGATGACCTGCGTGATATTGTACGGCTGTCAGATGTGCTTGATCCCCCTGACTTTGTCCTTGTTCCGGCAACCCCCACCGATGTTCCCTCATCCATAGTGGATCTCATTGAAACTAAAATTTTGTTAACCAACACAAAAAAACACTTTATTGCTGAAGCTCAAAACAGGGAAAACTGTTTGAAAACTATTGAGATGGCGGCAGAAGTGGCGGGCAGCCTGGAAGCCCTGCAGGAAAAACCATTCTTTTCCATGCTGGTGACTCTCAGCAGTCCCTTGCATTTCAGGAATGATGGCGTTGAGTTGATTGTTGAGTGTGCAAAGCATAACATACCCCTTTTCATAGAATCCGGCCCCATGTCAGGCGGTACATCTCCTTCAACCCTTGCATCCACCCTGGTTACGGCCAATGCCGAGCTGTTGAGCAGCTTTGTCCTCGCAAAAACAGTCAACCCGTCAGCACCTTTGATTTATGCCTCCTGGGCCAGGATACTTGACATGAGAGCGGCCACCTGTTCCCATGGCGGTCCGGAGTTTGGAATGCTGCGATGCGGCACGACTCAGATGGCTAAGTATTATGGTCTTCCAAGCGGGGGAGGCGGTATTCTGGCAGATACGAAATCCATTGATGTCCAGCTGGGAATGGAAAAATTGGGTACCGGACTTCTGCCGGCTCTTGCAAATACCAACATGGTTGTAGGAATGGGGCTTTTTGCAGATGAAAATGCGATCAGCCTTGAAACCCTGGTTATTGACAATGAGGTCACCGGATGGATCAAACGGGTGAAAGAGGGCATTGAAGTAACTGATGAAACACTGGATCTGGCAGTGTTTAAAGAAGTCGGCCCCGGAGGTGATTTTGTAAGGACAAAGCATACAAGGGAAAATTTCAGGAAAGAGATGTTTCTGCCTAAGGTTATGGATCGCGGGTTTCTGGCTCTGGATAAAGACCCTGAGGCAAAAAGCATGCGGAAAAGGGCGAGGAACTATTTTTCAAAAATGATGGATTCGTATACACCGCCGGAGCTGCCCCTGGGAATTGAAGAAAAATTAGATGCCATCATTAACAGGTAAATCTACAGGAGAGTGAAAAATGAAAACCGATGAAATATTGAATAAAATAATTGAAAGTGTACTGGATCAGAATGAAGATGCTGTTGATAAGAGTGTTGAAGCGGCGCTGGCAGCAGATATTGATCCCATGGTCATTATTAATGACGGGCTTACGGTCAGTTTAAAAAAAGTGGGAGATCTGTTTGCAGAGGAGATTCTTTTTTTACCCGAGCTGATTTATTGTGGTGAAATAACAACCAATGTGATGAAGAAAATTGAAAGCAGGCTGAAAAGTGAATCAGATGTCACCAAAAAGGGGATGGTATTGATTGCAACCGTTCAGGGTGATGTCCACGATATCGGTAAAAACCTGGTTACTTTACTTACAGGGGCATCGGGTTACGAAGTGGTAGACATGGGTAAAGATGTGAAAGCAACAAAAATTCTTGACAAAATAAACGAGATTGAACCTGACATCGTAATGCTGTCTTCCCTTTTATCTACGACTATGCCGGCCCAGAAAGATACGATTCAGACTATAGTAGAGGCCGGTATCCGGGATAAGGTAAAAATCATGGTGGGCGGTGCCCCGGTAACCCGGGCCTGGGCCGAGGAAATCGGTGCTGACGGTTATGCAGAAGATGCCTCTGCTGCAGTAATAGAAGCAGACCGGATTATGGGGTTTGAATAATTGATTTTCAGGAGAATGCTTCCATGTATATTGTAGGAGAACTCATAAATACCAGCCGTAAATCTGTAGGCAAGGCTGTTCTGGCAGAAGATATCACAGCAGTCCAGCAGCTTGCGAAAGACCAGGCAAAAGCCGGTGCAAGCTATATTGATGTCAATGCAGGCACCTTTGTGGGCCGGGAACCGGCGTATCTGAAATGGCTTGTTCAAACCGTCCAGGAAGCAGTGGATCTGCCATGCGCACTTGACAGCCCTGATCCTGAAGCCATTGAAGCTGCAATGGAACTGCACAGGGGCATTCCCATGATTAACTCCATTTCTCTGGAAAAGAGTCGGTATGAAAATCTCATACCGATTGTTAGAAATTCTGAGTTTAAAGTGGTTGCATTGTGTATGAGTGACAAAGGTATGCCTGAAACTCTGGATGACCGTATGAAAATAGCGGATGAACTGATCAATAAGTTGATGCAGAACGGCGTGAAAATAGAAAATATTTTTGTGGACCCCCTTGTTCAGCCCCTGTCTGTAGATAACAGTTTCGGCATGGAGTTTATCAACACCGTGGAAACCATCCATGAAAATTTTAAAGGCATTCACACAGTTTGCGGTCTTTCCAATATCTCTTATGGACTGCCGAACCGGAAATTTTTAAATCAGACATTTATTGCCATGGCCATATCAAAAGGACTGGATGGCGCCATCATGAATCCTCTGGATACAAAAATGATGGCCAATATCATTGCAGCGGAGACACTGGCCGGCCGGGATCCTTATTGTATGAATTATCTGAAGTCGCATCGAGCGGGGATTTTCAATGTCTGAATTAAAAGAATTTTCTCTGGGTGTCGATACCGGAGGGACATTCACTGACGCGGTTCTTGTGGATCGTGTGGGCAGGCAAATTGTATCTGCAGCAAAGGCAATAACGACAAAGCATGAATTGTTTGTGGGAATTTCCTCTGCAATCAAATCCTGTATTGAAGGTATGCCAGAGGAATTTTCACCAGAACAGGTGACAATGGTCTGTTTGTCAACTACTCTGGCTACCAATGCAATCACAGAAGGATATGGCGGGTCTGTCTGTGAAATCCTGATCGGATATAACCGGCATCTGTTTCAAAAACAGGGATTTTTAGAAGAGATGGTCTCTGATGATCTGGTGTGGCTTGCCGGCGGTCACGATCTGCAGGGGGATGAAGTTGCAGCACTGGATGAGAAGATTGCAGAGAGAGAAATTTTAAAAAGGTCTGACAAAGTTGATGCCTTTGCAGTCTCAGGTTATTTTGGAACGCGGAATCCAGACCATGAACTGCGTGTCAAATCAATGGTTGAACAACTGACAGATCTGCCGGTAACATGTGCCCATGAACTGACAAGCCGCCTGAACTCTGTTAACAGGGCTGTCACAGTAGGACACAATGCCAGGCTCATTCCCCTGATAAAAGAACTTCTCTCAGATATTGGCCGCTCCCTTGAACTGTTGAATATATCAGCCCCTCTGATGGTTGTAAAAGGAGACGGAGCTATTGTCCCTGCGCATCTGGCAGTGCAGCGTCCCATTGAAACCATACTCTCGGGGCCTGCTGCAAGCTGTGTGGGCGCATCTCATCTGACAGGACAAAAGAATGTCTGGGTAGCTGATATGGGAGGGACAACCACGGATATTGCTCTTTTAAAAAATGGCTATCCGACAATTAATTCCGAAGGTGCTTATATCAGTCACAGGAGAAGTATGGTGGAGGCAGCCGATGTTCATACAATCGGAATTGGCGGGGACAGCACTGTGGACATCGGAAGAGAGGGTGAAATTCTGATCGGCCCCCGGCGGGCAACCCCCCTGTGCTTGCTGGCAGAGGAATATCCCGCTGTTGTGCCTGTTTTAAAAAGTCAGGTTTCTGAAGAAAAATGGGAAAAATACTCAGATCAGTTCGTTATGGCCTGGCGCCCTCTGAACGGTCATCTGGGTGAAGCAGATCAATCCCTTTTAAACCGTTTGAAAAATAAGCCTTCAGCCTTTTTATCCCTTATACAGGATAGAAAAAAATTTGTTACCCAGAGACGGATTGAACAACTTGAAAGAAAATGTCTGGTTCATCGATCCGGATTCACACCCACAGACGCTCTGCATGTTTTAGGAAAGCTGACACTGTGGAACAGGGAGGCCTCTGTTCTGGGGGCAACTCTGCTTTCCAATCGCCTGGGAGTGAGTGTTACTGTATTTTGTGAATCTCTGCTGAATACATTGAAAGGCAGGCTGATCAAGGAGATGATAAGCAAAGCTGTTGAACCGGCAATGGGATTGCCCGGATGGGATAAAGAACCTTTTGCATCAGGGATGATCGATATGGCATTAAACCATTCGGAAGATCAGGAACTGGCATGTAGATTTACATTAAAAAGAAAACTGGTCGCTATAGGCGCACCGGTTGATGCTTATATGCCTCCGGTTGCCGAGGGGCTGGGCACAGAATTGATTCTGCCTGAATATGCTCATGTTGCAAATGCTTTCGGGGCTGCCACTGCAGGCTTTATTCAAAGGAGCCAGGCCGTGATAAGGATGATGGAGGGAGGTCTTCTTTTCCGGGCACACCTCCCTGGAGGGATTAAGGACTTTTCAAGTTTAGAAGAGGCAAAAAAATACACTGAGAATTATCTGAAATCCCATGTGACAGATCTGGCAAGAAAGATGGGTGTGTCTAATATTAAAGCGGACGTAAGCTGCAATGACCATTCAGGGAAATTACCAGCAGGGAGTAATCAGGAAATATTTTTAGATATTGAATTCTATGCAACGGCATACAGCGAGCCCGAGGTGTAACATCCATTAGAATTGGAAGCAAGATTTAAGAATGGATACGATAAGATATCAATGGATAAATTCATAACAGAGAGAGGAGGGGAAAATGTACACCTATACCCGGAAGATAGAAGATAAGGAAATTTATATCAATGAGGGGCAGGCCTTTGGGGGGGCTGCGATCGGAATATTACTTTTTGGTCAGACAGGATATGCTTTCCCGCCGGGAAGCGTTGAGAATGCAACAACTTTCAACTACCCGATTCATTATAAAATAATTGATGCGGCTTCCGTGGAAAAAGTCGTTTCCATAGAACCTGATCCTGAAGTGCTTGAACAGCTTGTCCAGGGTGCTGAAGAACTGCAGACCAACGGATGCAGGGCAATTATCGGTGCATGCGGCTACTTTGCCAATTACCTTCCGGATGTTGCAGCCCGTATGGATATTCCCTGCTATTTCTCAAGCCTGATGCAGATTCCTTTGATGTTAAGATCCATGCCATTGAATAAAAAGATCGGAATCATATGTGCGGATGGAACAGTTCTGCCAACGGCACCGGCACTTGCCAATTGCGGGGTTGATGATCTTTCCAGGATTGTGATTTCCGGGGCTGAGGTTTTACCGGAAATGCAGAAAATTCTTAAAGGGGCAGGGCATTATAATTTTTTAAAACTTGAAAAGGGAATTGTTGAAATAGCAGAAAAAATGGTGAAAGAAAATGAAGATATCGGTGCCATCTTACTTGAATGCACCCTTTTTCCGACACATGCATCAGCCGTACAGAGAGCGGTTCAAATGCCTGTGATGGATTTCAGTACGCTTATCGACTGGGTGTACAGCATTGTGATAAGAAAACCATTCAGCGGTTATATGTAAGGAGAAAAAACGTATGAAAAGCAAAACATATGATGTTGTGATTATGGGCGGCGGTATCATGGGATCTTCCACAGCATATAACCTTATGATGGAGGATACATCATTAAAGGTGATTGTTCTTGAAAAGGATCTGGGATATGAGAAAGCCTCTACAGCCCTCTCCATGGTCAATGCCAGGATCCAGTTCAGCTTAAAGGAAAATGTACAGATTTCACAATATGCCTTTGAAGTATTGGAAAACTTTGAAGAGACAATGGCAGTTGACGGCAGAAAACCAGCCATTTTCTACCGCAGGGAAGGAAACCTTTTCCTCTACGATGAAAAAAATCTGGCTGCCGCAAGAAGGGCATATCAGATGCAGAAAGATCTTGGCTGTGCCGTTGAATGGTGGTCTCAGGACCGGATCAGGGAACGATATCCCATTTATGAAAATTTGGATGGCATTGCCGGCGGCAGTTTTGGCCCGAAAGACGGGCATTTTGATGCATACTCCGTGCTGATGGGATACAAGGCCAAAGCAAAATCAATGGGTGTTGAGTTTGTAGAGGATAAAGTGATTGATCTTATTGTCGAAGCAGGGAGTATCAAAGGGGTAAAAACAGCCTCTGATAAAATATATTTTTCCGCTTATGTTGTGAACTGTACCGGGGCATGGGCAAATCAGATTCTTAAAACTGCCGGCATTGCTATTCCGGTGGAACCGACAAAACGACAGGTATTTGCCGTTAAACCGGAGTTTACACCGGAATATCCTCTGCCCCTGACTATTCTGCCGTCTGGTTTTTATTTCAGGACTGAGACCGGCGGACTTCTTTTATTAGGTAAATCCATGGAAGAGGATACTGTCGGTTTTGACTTTACCTGGGATGATGAGCGTTTTGAGCTTCTATGGGAGGAATTGTATGGATTTGCACCGGTGTTTGAAGCGTTGAAGCTGGTAAAAGGCTGGGCCGGACTCTACTGCATGAATACCATGGATGCAAATGCCATCCTGGGAGAGTGGCCGGAAATAAAGGGGCTCTATCTTGCCAATGGTTTTTCAGGGCATGGATTACAGCAGGGCCCTGCTGTGGGAAGATATATGACGGAACTGATAAGCGGTAAAGCCCCGACCCTTGATCTCTCTATTTTCCATCCCGAGAGAATCTTTGAGAATACCCCCATCCTGGAAGATGGCATTGTATAGGAGATGAAGGCATTTCAATTTTTAAAACAAGTAACAGAATCAACGTCCTTTTCTTTTATTGACAAAGATACACCGTTATCTTAAATAACCTTTTTGAAAGAAAAGCATCATAAATTGAAAAGAACTACAAAATTTAAAATCGGTTTTCTTTAACGCTTTGGAAGGAGCAGCCATGATAACCATTGCCCATCCCAAAGCACTGTTTTCAGTGCTGTCTGCCGGTCTGTTGTGGTCATTTGGTTCACTGACCGTTCGATACATGGTTGATCCCCAGAATTACAGATGGCAATACCTTTTTTTCAGAGGGCTGACAATTGCTGTTGTTTTATGCGTTTATCTCCTTATCAAAGACCGAAACCGGTTCATCCACGACTTTAAAAATATCGGCATATCAGGTGTCATAGGTGCTTTCGGGCTTTTATGCGCCTTTGTCGGCTTTATATGGTCTGTCACGTTAACCACGGTGGCCAATGCTTTGTTTCTGTTTGCCACCATCCCTTTTTTAGGTGCTTTTTTAGGTATTTTAATCCTTAAGGAAAAACTCCGCCCTGTTACCTGGGTGGCCATGTCCATGTCCTTTATCGGCATTGGTGTGATGGTGGTTGAAGGATTGGAAGCAGGTAATTTTCTTGGCATTGCCACAGGATTTGCCTCTGCATGCGGATTTGCCACTTTTTCCGTGACCCTTCGATTTCGTAAAGAAACGCCCCAGTTCACTACCGTTGCCCTGGCAGGGATCTTATGCACAATTATTACTGCCTGCATCCTCTATTTTCAAAATAATTCAATCATAATGCCAGTTTGGAATATCCTGATGAGTATGACTCATGGGACTCTGGTCGGTATCGGTTTGATTCTCTTTTCTTCTGGTGCCAAATATTTTCCGGCAGCTGAACTGAACCTGCTGACTTTGCTGGAGGTTGTCTGCGGGGTGATCTGGGTGTATCTGCCCGTCTTTGGCATTCATGAAGTTCCCAGCCTGCTTACCGTCATCGGCGGCTGTATTGTTTTAAGTGCCATCCTTTTGAACAGCCTGGGGATAAAACCCGGCCCTGTTGTCATGAAAGTATAAAAAGTGTTATCACTGATTATTGAACCTCATGGTCCCAGAGATTATCGGAGATAATTATGATTTAGCTGCTTCTGCTGAGGATAGAGACAAACTTATAAGAACTACACATCAATTTTGTTTTATAAATGCAGGAACTGCACCGATTCCAAATATATTCATTAGCCTGATCCCACCTTCAAACCTGTTAATCATCTATGGGCTGGTTTCGGAAACCTCAATACCCCGCCTGTTCTTGGCAGGACTCCTGCCGGGCCTTTTCGTCACAATATTGTTGATGATCACTACCTATATTATTGCCCGGAAACGAGGTTATGGTGGTGATGGCCAACGGTTTAGCTGGAGTCCGTTTCTGAAAGCGGCCTGGGATGGTAAATGGTCTATCGGAGCACCGTTGCTGATATTGGGTGGAATCTATAGTGGGGCCTTCACACCCACAGAAGCCGCTGGTGTCGCGGTATTTTATTCACTTTTTGTCGGGCTTTTCATCTATCGGGAGCTGACATGGCAGAAAGTTATCGAAGCGCTCCGATTTACTGCACTGTTGACCGGTATCCTGATCATTCTGACACCGACCCTTGCCTTTGGTCAACTGACAGCATTTTATGATGTGCCCACAGCTGTTCAGGAAGGTATTATGGCGCTTACTCAGAATCCAATTCTGGTAATGTTATTGATTGGAGTATTTTACATTTTCATCGGCACTTTCATGGAATCGCTGGCCCAGATAGTCCTGTTCACTGCAGTGTTTCTGCCCTTGGTGAAATCACTGGGTGTTGATCCGGTTTTGTTTGGAGTCTTTACGGTAATCACCTGCGAGATTGGTTTTTTAACTCCGCCAATGGGGGCTAATCTAAACATTGCAGCACGAATTTCAAGCGTGTCGATGGAACGGATTTCAGTGGCGGTTTTCCCCTTTATTCTGGCCTACATCATTGGAATGGTCACGCTGATACTGATTCCTGAATTGACCCTGTTTCTACCTGATTGGGCCTATGGGCCGGCAAAATAAAAACGAAATATAGGAGTGTACTTATGTTTGACGTGATCCTAAAAGGCGGCACAGTCTATGATGGGACAGGAAGCGAAGGCACGGTTAAGGATGTGGCTGTAAAAGATGGACTGATCAGTGATATCGGTGACATTAACAGTGATGACTGTCCTGAAGTCATTGATGTGTCCGGACTTGTCGTTTCTCCCGGGTTTGTGGATATGCACACCCATTCGGATTTCACACTGATTGCTGACGGCCGTGCGGAAAGCCAGGTACACCAGGGAGTCACCACAGAGGTTATTGGTCAATGCGGTATGAGTTGTGCACCGGTTGCCTCCCACGAAACAATCCGCAGTATCCCACCCTTGTACACAGATAAAGCAGAACATCCCCACTGGCAAGGATTCGGAGAATATTTAGATATCCTTGAAACCGGAGATTTGGGCGTCAATGTAATGGCATTTGTGGGTCATGGTACCATTCATCGTGCCATACTGGGGGATGCATTGCGTGCAGGGGACACGGATGAAGTTGCAAAGATGGCTCGTCTGGTGGATCAATGCATGGAAGAGGGTGCAGGCGGTTTTTCCTCCGGACTTGAATATTTTCCCGGAATCCTGGCCGCACCAGAGCATTTAGTCCCCATGTGCGAGGTGGTTGCAAAGTATGGCAGACTTTACGCCACCCATGTCCGTAATCGTGATACCCATTATGATCTGGGGTTTGCAGAAGCCATAGCCACCGCCCGTCAAGCCGGGGTAAAGTTGCAGATCAGCCATATCCAGCCTAAATTCGGTGCCCCTGATTATGCGATGGAACATACACTGGAGATGATAGAACTGGCGCGTCGGTATGGGGCCGATATTGCTTATGATGTGATCCCCCATGACTGGAATCACACATTGATGGCGGCTATCCTGCCTGAATGGGCTCAGGCGGGTGGTATTGATGAGATAATGCAACGACTCACCGACAATGAAATGCGTGAGAGAATCAAGGCCAATCCGCAACCCATGTGGCTGATCGTTAAAGCCGGTAAATGGAAGGATATCGTTCTTTTAAACGCCACAGAAAATAAGGAGATCGTTGGAGCAGACTTTGAGGAGATTGGTCGTATGAGAGGCGTTGATCCCTATGATGCAGTACTTGATGTCCTGTTGGAAGAGGGTAAAAGTATGATGAGCTGCATGTGGTCGTCCCGATCCTTCAAGGACAGCGACATTGATCTTTGTCTTCAGCAACCTGAATGCGCTGTTATCTCAGACACTGCGGCAATTGCCAATGATGGCATATTGAAAGATCACATTGGTTCCCTGTCCGGTTACGGATGGGCCGCAAGGTTCCTGCAATACTATGTGCGTGACCGGTCGGTATTAAGCCTGGTCGATGGAATCACCAAGCTCACTTCACTCCCTGCCGAACGACTGGGGTTGAAGAAACGGGGTAAACTGAAACCTGGTTATTATGCCGATATATGTGTCTTTGATCAGACCGGTATCTCCTGCAATGCCACAGCAAAGAATCCACGGCGCTATGCCTCAGGAATTGTTCATGTTTTGGTAAATGGCGAACTCTCTATGCGTGACGGGAAACGTACGAACGTTAATGGCGGTCAAGTAGTTCGTTATTTCGATTCTTGATCCTTCTGCAAAACAAATATATACAGTAGAAAAAAGATCTCATTCATGAAAACACAAAAAACGATTTATACCGGGGGCACTGTTTTTACGATGGACCCTGCTCGACCCAGGGCAGAAGCAGTATTTGTAGAAAACGGACTTATCAAAGTAGTGGGAGACAAAAAATCCCTGTTGACTATTGCAGATGCAGATACCAAAAGGATAGATTTGGAAGGTGGTTTTCTTGTTCCGGGCTTGATCGAAACTCACAACCACCTTTCCCTTTATGCCATGTACATGGAACACTGCTATCTTGGGGGAGGCCGATTTAAAACTATTCAGGAGACCATCAATGGGCTTAGACTCCATAAGGCTGAACATGAAAAATCAGATTATTTTGTCGGTTACGGCTATGATGATACCTTTACAGATGAACTGCGGCATTTAACAAAAGAAGATCTCGATCTTGTATCTTTGGACAAGCCTGTGCTTGTTCACCATATGTCTGGCCATGGCGGTTATGTTAACACATGTGCACTTAAACAGTTCGGAATTACCAAAGAGACAGAAGATCCGCCAGGAGGAAAGATTGAAAGGGATGAAGAAGGAAATCCAACTGGGAGATTTGAAGAAATGGCCTGGTTTAATCTCACTGGAGAAAAAACGCCGTTTCCAATGAATCTTGATATAATTGAACGGCTTTTGAAAAAAGCAGTTCAGGATTTCAACAGTTATGGTATTGTTGCAGTCCACGATGCTGCAGTCGGCATTGGCGGCAATGGCAGCAGTGTTGTTAACGCCTATAAATCACTTGAAGAAAAAGGCGAGTTGAACATAAGAGCATTCATGTCCTGGATGCTCCAGGCTGATCCTGATTATATTCCGGAACAGATCCATAATCAGGGTATGGGAAAAAGAAAAGCTGTGGTTGGAGGCGTTAAATTTTTTGTGGACGGATCCATTCAGATGTGCACGGCTGCTCTTTTGTCACCATATAAAAATAAACCGGATTTTATGGGCGATTTGATTGTATCTGCCGTGGAGTTTGAAGAGACAATTGCCAAACACCATAAAAATGGTGATCACATTTCTGTTCATGCAAACGGGGATGCTGCCATTGAAGCGGCTATTACCGCATTTGAAAAAGCACAGAAAATTAGATTCAGAAAAAATACACGTCACATGATCATCCATTGCCAGATGGCCAGTGAGGATCATATATCCCGAATGAAAGCAACAGGAATAATCCCCAGTTTTTTTGGAATGCACATCAATTACTATGGAGATCGTCACAAGGATTTATTTTTAGGAAAAACACGTTCAGCAAGACTTGATCCCTGCGGAGATGCAATTAGGGCAGGCCTGGATTTTACCTTGCATACAGATACGCCAGTAATGCCTCCGTGGCTTATGGAATCAATCGGGACAGCAGTGACGCGCAGAACACGAGGTGGGGAAATACTCGGTCCAGACCAGAGTATCCGGCCCGTGGAAGCCCTTGCCGCCTACACAACCATGGCCGCCAAGTGCTCCTATTCGGAACATCAGAGAGGGGTTATCAGTGTAGGGAAACTTGCAGATTTCACACTTCTTTCTCAGGATATCACCCGATGTGATCCAGATGAGATTAAGAAAACTCAAATTTTAAAAACGATTCTGGAGAACAAAATTGTTTTTGAAGCCTGATTTTCAAGGAAAATAAGACCCAACAAAAAACCGATTATCAACCAAGTTTTGATAAAGTTGATTTTTGGTATCTTTAAGGGCTCTGAACTTTGAATACTCAATCTTCGGGATAATTAATCGTAAGTTAGATTGATCTGCCTTGTTTTTCATTCCAAATACCAATAAGAAATGTTATAAAGATCATATTCGGGCAAATGTCATTCTAAAAAAAGGGGGAAGATATCAAGAGAAATAGAAAACTATTCTTAATCTTCAACATCTTCCTGATCTATTTAGTACCCCAGGCCAGTCAAGCATGCACTACTTTCGCTCTTGATCACAATGATCAACACGTAGTTGGAAAAAATTATGACTGGATGGTGGATGATGGACTAATCATTATTAATAAACGAGGTATATCAAAAAAAGCAATTTACGTCAAAGAAACCAATGCAGTTCCTGCCACCTGGACTTCAAAATATGGAAGCGTTACTTTTAATCAACATGGTCGAGAAATGCCCCATGGGGGAATGAATGAAACGGGTTTAGTCGTTCATGCAATGATGCTCCCAGGTACCATCTATCCGAACCCCGATTCACGTCCAGCAATTTCAAGATTGCAATGGATTCAGTACCAACTCGATAATTTCAGTACAATCAAAGAAATTATCGCAAGTGATTCCATTTTGAGAATTAGTCCCGGTGGCGGTTCTGGACCTCACTTTTTGTGTATAGATAAACAAGGGGATGCTGTTAGCATTGAATTTATTGATGGTAAATTAGTCTATCACTCAAAAGAAACAATGCCGTTTAAAGCCCTTACTAACAGCACATACGGAACATCTGTAGAGTTTTTTAAAACCCATGAAGGAATGGGTAATGAGTTCCCTATGCCTATAGGTAATGCGTCCAGATCCAGATTCGTTCGTACTGTTAGTATGATTAAACAATATAAATCTAAAACATCAAAACCATTAGTTGACTATGCTTTTGATATTTTGTCAAACGTTGCGCAAAGTTCCCAGACAAAATGGAGCATGGTTTTTGATATTGAGAGTTCTCGAGTTTATTTTAAATCGTTTTCAAACCCCAAAATGCGATATTTTAATTTTAATTCATTTGATTTATCCTGTGCTTCGGCTGTTAAAATTTTGGATATTAATGCAGAAATAGAAGGCGATGTAACAAATAAATTTCAAGATTACAGGCAGCAGACAAATGGTGATCTAATCAGAAATGCATTTAAAAAGAACCCTGCTCTCAGAGGTGTTCCAGAGGAAACATTAAGATATTTAACTATATATCCAGAATTCACATATTGTAGACAGTAGTTTGACTTAAAAAAATTGACTCGAAATGGAAACTCAAGGATTCTTGCATTATCATGACTTCACATTTTAACAGAAAAACTGTTTAAAATCTCGCAGCAAGAGCTCTTTCAACATTTTTTAAATAATTCGATTTCCCAGTCTCAATTTCAATAGCAATTTTTTATCCTCTTTATTAACAATTATATCCGGTCTGCCATTCACATAATATTCCTCAATCCGGACATCCAGCCCCAAATCCTTATAATATTTGCTGATCTTATGTTTCCAAAACTTGTGAACAACTCCTTCACTCTCATACTTAAAGAAAATAATGTTCGAGAAGGTTTCTTTGAACATGATGAATTGGCAGCGCTATTTGATGAATTATGGCTAATTAGAAAGACAGCTCGGTATTTTGGTAAATTTGTTTTTGTTAATGCTAAAGGTACTGATCGGATGTATCGGTTTGACAAAGTCTGGAGAACTGCTTGCAGCAGGGCAGGGGTCCATAGATTGTTTCATGATTTCCGTCGTACCGCTGTAAGGAATATGGTTAGGGCAGGTGTTCCAGAGGGCGTTGCAATGAAAATAACAGGCCACAAAACTCGGTCTGTATTTGAACGATATAATATTGTGAATGACAAGGATTTAAGGGAAGCGGCAAAACGTCAATCAGTTTATCTTTCAGGGCAGTAAAAAATTTATCATGGGCACAATTTGGGCACAATGGCGTTTTTAAAGCAAAAAAGGTTTTCAAGTAAAACCTGAAAACCCTTGCTATTAGCTGTTTGTCGTGGTGCCCAGGGACAGAATTGAACTGCCGACACGGGGATTTTCAGTCCCC
>CAZWSL010000063.1:0-9736 GCA_964636495.1 uncultured Desulfobacula sp.
ATTTTTTCTTTCCAATCCGGCAAGCTCTCTGCAAAAACCGGTAGAGACAGAAACAATACACCTATGAGAAGACACCATGTGATCTGAAAACTTTTTTTAAAAGAATCTTTTTTCACCTTTTTCCTCCGTAATTTAATGATTTAATAAAACAATAAACTGGTGGTCCGGTGTAAATAAAAAACCCCGGACCGAATATATCGATCTGGGGTTTCCCTTTTTTACTCTAGATCTTCAGTGAATCATTTCCGGCCGCGAAGAATTCACAAACAACTTAAGGCAGGTCTTCTGACTTCCGGATTATCCCAGCTGCAGCGCCTTCCCATTCTTAACTGAACAGTGGCATTATATGCTGCATTAGTCCCCGGTTACAGCGGCGGGCCCGTCCCTGATTTGCACAGGGTTCCCTGTTAGGCTCATTATGAGCACCCAAGCTTACGGAGTAAATAATGGTTTCATTGATGATTGTCAAGATTTTTATGGGTAATTTAAATCTATGGCAGAAGATAATACGATAGTGATGAAATTCAGAGTTAAAAGCATTGCAGAAGATCAAAGAAAATGAATTTTTTTCATCTACGCTTTGATGGAAAATATATCCTTATTTAAAATATCCAGTTCATTAAAGCCGACTTTTAAAGAGAAGATAACAGCCAGCATTGTACTGAAATATTCAGTATAAAAAATCGAAAGCATGATGGCAATCTGATATTTAATGGCCACAAAGGGTATTGAGCCGCCGAGAATCTGGCCTGTCATCATACCGGGAAGGGAGACAAGACCTATGGTTGCCATGGAAGCAATTATAGGTGTAATGGCAGCTGAAAAACTCTGGATAAAGTAGGGTTTTAGTGCATGCAGCCTGTTATTGAAAAGTGAGATTGAATAGAGATAGACTTTTTCATTTTTTTTTATTTCTGAATAGAAGTTGGTCAGACCGATAATGATACTTCTAAGGCTGTTTCCGAGCAGCATGCCGCCAATGGGAATAAGGTATTTTGCATCAAAGAGATTCTCAAGCTTTATTACAACACCATTAAAGAACAGGAGAATAGTTGTAAAAGGAATCAAAAGAGAAAAAAAGACGGGCAGAAAAAAGAGTTTAAGTTTAAGCCTGCAGGATCGGATGATGGACTGGCAGGCTATTGTGATCATGATCAGAAGGTAAACAGTGTTTAATACAGGAGAGTTCCATTTAAATAAAAATTCAAGATAAACACCAACAAGACCGAGCTGAATACACATCCTGATGATTGATGTGCTCACTGATTTATTTATTGCAATTTTCAGATATCTGTTAATATAGAAAACTGGAAGTAAAAACAGAAGCAGTGATGCAAGGGATAAGAAATCAAGGTCCTGGGCACCCAATTTATTTCCACCTCTCTATTCTCATTTTTTCATTTTTACTCCAGACCGTGTCATGGGAAATAATCACAATGGTTTTATTTTGTTCAAGAACATAACTGACAATTTTATTTTTCATGGTGTTATCCAGGGCAGATGTCGGTTCATCCAGCAGCCATACAGGCCGGTCAAGAAGAATACAGATTAAAAGACCGATGCGCTGACGTTCACCACCAGACAGTTTGGAAACATTTTCCTTCAGCAGTTCCGGACTCAGTTCCAGAAAATTTAAATGTTTATTCAGGTACCTGCTGCCTGGATCCTCTATTGAGTTCGCTTCCAGTATCTCTTCTATTAAATTATCAACGGGTCCCTCTTTAAGGTCAATATCCTGGCTTAAATAGAAAATCTGTTTTCGGATGTTCTTAATGTGAAATTTATCAATCTTTTGTCTATTGAAATAGATAGTGCCGCTGTCTATTGTTTCAAAGCCGAGCAGAAGTTTTAAAAAAGTTGTTTTGCCGATACCGGATTTACCCTGAATTAATACTTTTTCATTTTTCAAAATAGTTAAATCAAGGTTAGAAAATATCTCTTTGCCGTTGTGGTTCAGAGAGATTTTTTTAAACTCAATCATCGCTTGAGTGCCTGCCAGTTGATTAGTAAATTGTTTTGAGGTAAGCTACCATAGATTATTATGGGACACAATTAAAATTGTGAATATAATCTTAAGCACTTTTAAACTTGCTTTTCTTTTTCATGTTTAATAGAAAAAGCTTTGCATTGTAAATATTTAAGCAAAAAGGATAAAGATGTATGAAACAGGCAGGATCAAACCATATGTTTACAAAAGAATTTCTTGATCAGCTTTTGCCTTTTGATGTGAGTGACAGGTTTTTTGAGGCGTTGTATGGCGATGCCTCAGATGGTTCGTATGATATCAGCCTTGAGTTTTTATCAGAAACAGCCAGCCAGATTGTTCTGGCATTCAATCTTGTTCAGAGACCTGGAAAGTGCCTGGTATGCAGTCTGACATATGGTCTTCCAAATGTCTTTGCCCGTCATCCTCTTATCAATATTAATAATATGGTAAAAAAGATAGAGGAGAAGGGTATCAAGGTTAAAAGCTGGCGGCTTGGCAATACCAGTGAACAGACATCATCACTCCATACAATTCCACTCTATCTGGATCTTGCTTGATACAGGAATAAGAATACTGCAGCAGACATTTTGTATCTGTGTCTGATCAAGAGAGGAGTGCTTCCTCAGCCGTATACATGGCACAAAAAAGCAGTCAGGTTCTGATCAGACACTGTTTTTTACCGGGTATATAATCAAAACAGGGTGCCTGTTTATCTTTTAAGCCTTTGGCAGATCCGGGAACTGCTTGTTAAGTGTTTTATTCCAGGAGTCTATATCAGATTTGACTTTTTTAAACAACGATCCGACATTGCCTTTTATGGTAACGGATTCAATAGAATCTCCCTGGGAAATAGAATCAACCACTTTTTGGTCTTCATCGCTTTCAACCACTCCGAAGACAGTATGCATTCCGTTTAAATGGGGAGTCGGTCCATGGGTAATGAAAAACTGACTGCCATTTGTTCCAGGACCGGCATTGGCCATTGATAAGATACCAGGCTTATCATGTTTCAGCTCTTTTTTGCACTCATCCTTGAACTGATATCCCGGGCCACCCATTCCATTTCCATAAGGGCATCCGCCCTGGATCATAAAATCAGCAATAACACGGTGAAATTTAAGGCCATTATAATACTCTCTTTTTGCAAGGTTTGCAAAATTACCACAGGTCAGAGGTGTTTGGTCAGCAAACAGTTTTAAATTAATAGTCCCTTTGCTTGTCTCCATGACAGCTTTTAACTCAGGCATGTTCTCTCCTTTTTATTAATATAATAATATAATGATGAATAAATGGAAATAAGTTGAACATCTATTTCTCTATCCTATTTTGCAGTATGTCCAGTTCAATCTAAGATTTTGTTTTAATTTGTCAAATAAAAAAGAGACTTCTGTAAAATTGAGTGTATTCCGGAAGCTATAACTGATATAGGTTGAATATGGATTCCTTTGGATTTACAAAAAAAAAATTTTTAGCACGGCGTTATGAGAGCCAGCAGAAACATATTATAAAATGGCTCTCTTCCTTTTATCATACATTGACAACGAATCGTGTAGATAATTCATCCTTAGAATTTTTTGCAAAACAGTACAACCAGGTCCTGCGCTGGACAGATATGGACTCTTTTCAATGGCCTGAGCCGATAACAACAAGATTATGTATTGAGACTGTTTCCAACAGGATTAACCTGCACAGAACATTTATTGATCAGTCTGTTCGTGATTATGATCTTCTGGAAAAGATTCAGACAGAGGATGCAGATTGTTTTTATGATCACATGGACATCAATTGTCATATTGCACTGGACGGAATGCGAAGCCTTTTTAATACAGGTTCTATTTTTAGGATCTGTGAGGCTGCAGGATTTTCTTCTGTCATTCTTGGAAATTCTCCTGGAAAAGAGCATCCAGGCGTTCAAAAAACAGCCATGGGGGCAGAAAAATGGGTTGAACAGGAGAAGACAGAGGATCTTGTACAGACCCTTGTTGATAAAAAACAGAAAGGGTTTCAGATTATTGGAGTAGAAACAGTAAAAGAATCCATTCCTTATTATGATAAACAATGGCAGAAAAACACCATAGTGGTATTTGGAAATGAAGAGTATGGAATCTCATCACATGTGATGGCAGTATGTGATGAGATTGTGCATATTCCAATGTCCGGCAGGAAGAACTCAATAAATGTTGCAAATGCGGTCTCTGTGATCTGTTTTCATATTTCACACCTGCTGCCTTGAAAAGAGTCTCTTTTTTCAAGAGTATTCTGGATCATATTAAAGGTTTCTCTGTATCTGCCAGCCCACATGGGAGCCTGTAACTCATTGATATGGGGATCTCCCGTGACGCGTTGAATAATCATATCTTTTGGCAGAAGTTCTATAAAATCACAGACCAGATCTACATATTCACTCTGCTCTAAAGGTTTATATTCACCATTTTTCCACATTTTATCGAGAATGGTATCTTTAATAACGTAAAGAAGATGAATTTTCACACCGTTAACCGGCATGTCAGACAACACTTTTGCCGCCTCAAGCATCATTTTTCTGTTTTCGCCGGGCAATCCTAAAATGATATGGGTGCAGATATTGATATCTCTATCCTGTGTCAACTGCACAGCATCAAAGAAATCTTGCACAGTATGCCCTCTGTTTATGCGTTCAAGGGTTGTATCATGAACAGACTGAAGTCCGTATTCAAGCCACACAAGATAATTTTCAGTATAGGATTCAATCAGATCCAGCTTCCGGGTGTCAATACAGTCAGGTCTTGTACCGATTGCCATCCCCACCATTCCTTCAGATGAGAGAGCATCATCAAACATCTGTTTCATATGTTCACAGCTTGTATACGTATTGGAGTATGATTGAAAATAGGCTAAAAATTTTTTTGCCTTATATTTTATTTTTGCTCCGATTTTATTGATATTTATCTGCTCTTTTATGGAGAGTCCCTCTGCAAACATACCAGAACCAGATCCCCTTTTATTACAGTATATACATCCTTTTCTGGAAATAAGACCATCTCTGTTGGGACATGAAAGACCTGAATCAATGGAAATTTTCTGTACTCTTTGACCAAATAATCCCCTTAGGTAGGTGTTATAGTCTGAATACCGTTTTTTTAAAACGCCCCGAGCTGACATGGTTTTATGCGTAATCCTTTTTTTTCACAGGCCGATGAAACATCAATTTTTTTTGATTTTAATTTTCGGGCAATATCCCAGCACTCCAGACACGAGACTCTTCCATCATCTTTTATACTCTCTATAGCCTTATCCATATCATGGGGGATATCAATTTCCGGATCAAAAAGTTTTTCTCCGCTCCTGTATCCAAAAAGACCGAGCTGGCAGAGTGTTATTCTGTATTCAAGAAGATCTGCCTGAACGCCTGCCTCTTGCGGAGTGATTCCAAGCTGCTTTGCAGCTTTGTGTGCTGAGGCACAGGAGAGGTTGTTATTTTCGGCAATGGATTTGAGCAGAGCGGCAGCTGCTTCATCAATTTCTACCCCTTTATGCTTATTGGCATAGTGGCCTTTGTCTGAATGTGTCATAATTTTTTTCCTGTCTTTAATGTTATCAAGCTGCCTATTTATAAACTATTTTCCATTTAATGCCAATAATTGTTATTGACGTTATTGAACAAAAAAGAGTAATGAACAGAAAAACAGACGATAATGTCGGCACCAGAAGCGGAATCCGGTGAAAACAGAAACAGTGAAAGGTTAACTGGCAGGTTATAATTTTATCTCTTAATTGTGAATCTTTATCAGAGCGGTTAAAAACTGGCCAGAGGATTGAATGAGGAATTTTTTTTGTTATACAGGGCTGGCAGGAATTGTACTGCTTCTTGCAGGATATTATTTTATAGATGACAGCAGATTTTTCTATTTTGCCGGAATAACTCTGGTGGTAGCCGGGTTTATCGGTATCAGCAGGACCTGATACTTGGATTTAGAAAAGCAGGACCTGCTGTTCTCCGTATCCTTAACTTGACTTAACTAGATTACGACAAATATTTCAGTATATTGATTATATTTTAAATCGTAACCCGGGAAGTTTAATGATCAGACTATGAATTTAAATTTTAAAGAATATGATGTCATTGTTATAGGGGCAGGCCATGCCGGATGTGAAGCAGCTCTTGCAGCAGCGCGAATGGGATGCAGCACCATGCTTTTAACAATTGATATGGACAAGATTGCATCCATGCCGTGCAGCCCGTCAATCGGGGGAATGGCAAAGGGGCAGCTGGTCAAGGAAATTGATGCCCTTGGCGGTGAAATGGCAAAAATTACTGACTCTTCAGCCATTCAGTATAAGACCCTTAATACACGAAAAGGTCCTGCTGTTCACTCCACAAGAACTCAAAATGATAAAGCGTTATATTCAAGGAATATGAAAGCAGCCCTTGAAGGAACATCCGCTCTGGATTTAAAGCAGGGTATGGCAGACAAACTGTTAATTCAAAGCAATTCAATTGCAGGCGTCATTGATCAGACAGGGTTTGAGTACAAGGCCGGCAGTGTAGTGATTGCAACTGGAACTTTTTTAAAGGGTGTGGTCCATATCGGGTCATCTAAAATTCAGGCCGGCAGGGCAGGAGAATTTGCATCCACAGGTCTTGCAGAGGATCTTGCAGCTGTTGGATTTAATATGGGAAGGATGAAAACCGGCACTCCTCCGCGCCTTCATGCTGATACAATTGATTTTTCAAAATTTAAAATACACAAATCAGATAATAACCCGAACCCTTTTTCCTTTTCCACAAGAGAAGTCTCCAATCCAATGCTGCCAAGTTTCATGGGTAATACAAACCTGAAAACCCATGAAATTATAAGGCAGAACCTGAAGCACTCAGCTCTTTACGGCGGACATATTAAGGGTATGTCTGCACGATACTGTCCCTCCTTTGAGGATAAAATTGTAAAATTCCCCTCAAGGGAGAGTCACCATGTTATCCTTGAATATGAAGGTATGGATTCAAAGGAAATCTATGCATCCGGCCTTGGAAACAGTCTGCCCCTTGACATCCAGTATAAAGTTGTAAGATCTGTTGAAGGACTTGAGAAAGCCGATATCATGAGGCCGGCATATGCTATTGAATATGATTATGTCAATCCTCTGGAACTCTCTGCCACACTGGAAACAAAAA
Source organism: uncultured Desulfobacula sp. (assembly GCA_964636495.1). Taxonomy (GTDB): domain Bacteria; phylum Desulfobacterota; class Desulfobacteria; order Desulfobacterales; family Desulfobacteraceae; genus Desulfobacula. Next base: position 7,140 of record CAZWSL010000063.1, read on the forward strand.
AGGTAAAAGGCCTCTTTTTTGCCGGTCAGATAAACGGGACATCCGGATATGAAGAGGCAGGAGCGCAAGGGTTGTGGGCAGGGATTAATGCGGCATGCAAGGTGCAGAAACGACCGCCTTTTAATCTTGACCGCTCCCAGGGATATATGGGTGTGATGGTGGATGACCTTGTGACAAAAGGGACAAAAGAGCCATACAGGATGTTTACTTCAAGGGCTGAATACAGGCTGCTGCTCAGGGAAGATAATGCAGATTTAAGATTATCTGCTCTGGGAAATGAATTAGGGCTTGTTTCTGATACCGTTTTAAAATTTTGTCAGGAGATAGAAAATCAGACAAAAAAAGAGATTGAACGGATTAAGACAACCATTGTTAAACCGACCAGGGCGGTTAATGATTTTTTATCCGCAAAAGGAACAAATACAATTACAAACGGAGTAAAGCTTGAACAGCTGCTGAAAAGATCACAGCTTGATTACAGCTCGTTAAAGGAGATTTGTCCTGTTCCTGATCCTGTTAATGCAAGGGCTGAACAGCAGGCTGAAATTGAAATCAAGTATGAAGGATATATTGCCCGCCAGCTCAAGGAGATAAACAAATATAAAGATCTTGAAAAAATAAACATCCCCAAAAATTTTGACTACAATAAAACACACGGCCTTTCAAATGAACTCACAGAAAAACTGTGTCAGATTCTTCCCGAATCCCTGGGGCAGGCATCAAGAATTGATGGTATGACACCTGCTGCCATATCTGTATTAATGGTTGCCCTTGCAGCATTTCAAAACAAGACTTGACTTGAACAGATTAAAACTTACTATAAAAACATAAATTATTAATATAATTGAATTTAAGTATAAAGGAATATTATGTCTGAAGATTATTATAAAATTCTTGGTGTTGATAAAAAAGCAAGTGCTGCGCAGATAAAAAAAGCATATCGCAAACTTGCCTTGAAATATCATCCTGATAAAACAAAGGGTGATAAAGCCATGGAGAGTAAATTTAAAAAAATAAGCGAAGCCTATGCTGTATTAAGCGATCCTGAAAAGAAGAACCAGTATGATACCTATGGCTCAGCCGATTTCCAGCAGCGTTTTTCCCAGGAAGATATTTTCCGTAATTTTGACCTTGGTGATATATTAAAAGAGTTCGGGTTTGGCGGTTCTTCCATGGGAGGCGGTTTTTCTTCTGCATTTGGCAGAGGGGGACGGCAGGGAGGTTTTTCCGGTATGGGAGGAAATCCATTTTCCCAGAATATGGGAGGCGGCTGAGGCGGCAGACAACAGGCCCCGGTCCGGGGCAAGGACATTGAATATTCTGTTTCCCTGACAATTGAAGAGATGATCAAAGGCTGCAGAAGAACCATTACAATCAATCAGGGCGGAGCGGCAAAGGCAATAGAGGTAAAAATTCCAAAGGGATTGATTCCGGGTAAAAAAATCAGACTTGCGGGAAAAGGTGAAATGAGCCCTAATGGCGGCCCTGCCGGCAACCTTTATTTAAAATCTGTTCCAGCTCCTTCAAATGACTGCTCCATTGAAGGGAATAATGTCCTGATGCAGAAATCAGTAAAGCTGACCCAGGCACTTCTTGGAAGTACAATAGAAGTCAGCACTCCTCTGGGAGTTGCAATAAAGCTGAAATTGCCTGCCGGCACGAAATCTAAAGCTAAAATGAGGGTGGCAGGGCATGGCATACCCGATATAAAAGGAAATGGTTGCGGAGATCTTTTTGTTGTGATTAATATAGAGATTCCAGGACAGTTGACAGAAGAGCAGAAAAAAATTATTGAACAATTAAAAAAGACAGGGTTGTAAAAGCTATGCCGCAATTTATTCCACTGATTTCTGAAGTTGAGATAAAAAGAGAGATAAGAAAAATCGGTCAGCAGATATCTGAAGATTACAAAGGAAAAGATCTGATTATTGTAGGTGTTTTAAAAGGATCATTTGTTTTTCTTTCCGATCTGGTACGACAGATTTCCATTGACCATGAAATTGACCTTATCGGTGCCTCCTCTTATGAAGGGACATCTTCAACCGGTCAGATCGTTTTTACCAAACAGCCTGATCTTGAGTTTGAAAACAGAGATATTCTGCTTGTGGAAGATATTGTGGATACAGGGAATACACTTTCAAAAATAGTTGAATTCACCAGACTGTTGAATCCGCGATCTATTAAAATATGCACTTTGATTGACAAACATGAACGGCGTGAGGTAAAAGTAGATGTTGAATATTCATGTTTTTCACTGAATGAAGGGTTTATTGTAGGGTATGGTCTGGATTATAAAGAAAAATATAGAAATCTACCTGCCATCTATGACTTGAAACTATAGAAAATAGGGGGAATCCAATGATTATTACCTGTAAAGAGTGTTCAACAAGCTTTAATCTTGATGACTCTCTTGTCAAAGAGAGCGGATCAAAGTGTCGGTGCAGTGTTTGTTCTCATGTTTTCACTGTATATCCACCTCCCCTGGAAACAGACTCAGGATCTGAATCACCGGCTGATTCCGATTTAACCTATGAAGGCCCTGACCAAGAATTTGAAGCAGATGGTGATCTGGACATTGAATCTTTTGATTCTGATGG
>CAZWSL010000063.1:9836-14308 GCA_964636495.1 uncultured Desulfobacula sp.
ACCAAGAATTTGAAGCAGATGGTGATCTGGACATTGAATCTTTTGATTCTGATGGGGATGACACAAGCCTGGCAATGGAGAGTTCAGACCTTTCAATGGACGAAGATTCACTGGAAATAGATACTTCAGATATTGAGATGGATGAAGATTCCTTTGAGATGGACGAAGACTCTCTTGAAATCGACAGTGACGATTTTGATGCGGATGATGATTTATTCCTTGAAGAGAGTGACCTTGAATTCGACAGTGCAGATTTTGAAACAGATGATGATTTTTCTTCTGACATGGATGATTTTGGCAGTGATTTGGACATTGAATCTTTTGATTCTGATGGAGATGTCACAGGCCTGGCAATGGAGAGTTCAGACCTTTCAATGGACGAAGATGCAGTGGAGGCAGACACTTCATACCTTGCAATGGAAGAAGATTCTCCTGCAGTGGATGAAGACTCTTTTGAAATGGACGAAGATTCTCTTGAAATCGACAGTGAAGATTTTGATGCGGGTGATGATCTCTCCCTTGAAGAGAGTTCACTTGAAATTGAAAGTGACATCGCATCTGATAAAGATATGGATACAGGCAGTCTGGAGTCTGAAAGCCACGAGTCAGTCACCATGGAACAGGTCAGTGAACCTGATCTGACAATTGAAATGGAAGATCTGGATGAAGATGAAGATGAATTTGAGCTTGAGTTTGATGCCGGGGATGCTGCTGAAAATGCAGTTGACAGCAGCGAAGAGAGTGAGAGTTTATCTCTTCAGGTTGAGCTTGACAATGAAGAAGACACCAGTCTTTATGATCAGGATGAATTAGATAGTCAAGAAAAAGAGACTTCTGTCGATGCTCTTGAAGAAGGTCTGGCAGCGCTTGATAAATCTGAAGATGAAGCCCCGTCCGGAGAAGGAGATGAGCTGTTAGAGGAAATTGCAGAAGATGATGAGGAAATGCCGCTTCTCCGTCATGACGAGGAGTTTGAAGAAGAGAAGAAAAAACCCAGAATAGGCATTCCTGTCCAGATACTGCTCCTTATTTGTCTTCTTGTTGTACTCGCTTATGTTACAAGTATTATGACGGGATTTAAAATCCCCTATGTTTCTGATATTAAAGTCCCCTATATTTCTGAAATGAAAATTCCATTTGTCGGACAATATCTAAAAAAATCCGAATCAGAAATCTCACATGCCAGGCCGCTTCCCAACCAGCAGAGTGTGAACGGCAGATTTGTCACGAATCCAGCTGCAGGAACGCTCTTTGTAATTACAGGAAGGGTGGATAATCCGTCTGATATTGTTTACAGCCATATTCAGGTCAGGGGAGCATTGATTACAGAGGGGAAAAAAGAAGTAAAAAGAAAAAATGCCTTCTGTGGCAATGTTGTTCACGAGGAGATGCTGAAAACAGGCAGTGTCGCAGATATTAATAAGATACTTGCACAAAAGAGTGGAAATAATAATATGAATGTCAATATAAAACCAAAAACAGGTGTTCCGTTTATGATTGTCTTTGCAGATCTTCCGGAGAAATTAGAAAATTTTACTGTTAAAGTGACAGGTTTTGAAAAATCAGGCAGTAATTAAATATTGACAAATAACCTTTGTGCATGATATAGTCGCAGGGTTTTTTTGGCGACGTAGCTCAGTTGGTCAGAGCATGCGGCTCATATCCGCAGAGTCCGGGGTTCAAGTCCCTGCGTCGCTACCAGACATTGAAAAGCCTTGATATACAAGGCTTTTAATATAAATGAAGCCCTTGTTTCTGAATTTGTACAAAATGCTTGTACAAACGTATAAGAAACAGGGGTTTTTTATGGAACATATCAACAAGTCACCAGCTACCTTCAAAATTACATTCTTTATTTTTTGGCCACATAGATTCAATTAATTTAATCTTTTCCTTTATTGACCTTTGATTTCTATCCATATATAGAATGTCTTAATATGGTTATTTCTGTAACCAACAGGGCGGAGCTATGCACTTTTTAAAAGAAACTCCAATATAATTCAAAAAATATCCCCTGGGAATACCCTTTTAAAAACTCAGAAATTCAAGCGGACTGTTGAGTCTGGAAATATCTTTGTCCACTACATGGGTATAGCGCTCTGTTGTTTTGACATCTGCATGCCCCATGAGTTCCTGAAGCATGCGGATATTGACACCATTTTCCAGCATTGTGGTAGCAAAACTATGACGAAGTGTGTGGCAGGTTACCCGTTTATCAATTTCAGCGTTCCGTGCTGCTCTTTTTACCGCTTTTTGCAAACCAGATTCCAGGACATGATGTCTTCTTTCCCGGCCGGATCTTGGATCAATGGAGCGTTTTTTCGATGGGAACACATATTGCCATTGTGTTTCTCTGGCTGCTTTTGTATATTTTCTACCCAAAGCCTGAGGAATATAAACCTCACCAAATCCATTTTCCAAGTCGCTTAAATGTAATTCCTTAACCTGTATTACATGGGTTTGCAATTCAGGAATAATCGTCCCTGCTAAAATAGTACTTCTCCATTTATTACCCTTACCCAGCACATGTATACGTTTCCGGCTAAAGTCCAAATCCTTTATTCTAAGACGGATACATTCCATTAATCTGAGACCGGAACCATAGAGAATTTTAGCCATCAAAGCATGGGTTCCGTTCATATGGACAAAAAATTTTTTAATTTCATCACTGGAAAGTACGGTGGGAACATTATGTTTCCTTTTGGAACGAACCGGCTGAATCTTCCCTTCCAAAGGATAGTCAATCACTTCCCGATAAAGAAAAACAAGTGCATTGAGGGCCTGGCGCTGAGTAGAGGAGGCAACCTTTCCGTTGACGGCCAGATCAGACAAAAACCGTTCTACATCATGGGAATCAAGATCTCTTGGATGAATAGCCGTACCAAAAAAACGAATATACCGAACTATCCAATGACAATAAGTTTGTTCGGTCTTATAGGCGTAATGATGGTATCGCAGAACCTCTCTTACCTGATCCATCAGTTTTAAATCTGGATTGGGACGAAATTTTGGTTTACTTTCCATGTTAATCATTATAATATCCTAATAAATGGAAAAATCAATTAAAAATATTGTAATTCATGTGTGTTTTCTACTTTTTTGCCTTAATATCACAATAAGTGGAAAATTTTTCCATCCATACCTGTCAATAGTATGGACTTTTTCCACTTATTAACACTGATAGATCGGACCGCTACGCGCTCCGATCTATCGTTCGCCGGATAAGCAAAGCTCCATGGGCCTGACAGCCTTCGCGCAAAAACGCTCCGTCTATCAGGCCCATGGAGCCGACTGCGGTGTTTTCCGATTATGAACACCGCAGCGCGGCGCCCATAACCAGAAAACATCCTCGCGGCTCATCCGGCGAACGTTATAAGTCGTAAGGTAAAATAAAATATGTATTGCCCAAAATGTGGTTATGAATATCAAGAAGGTTTCTCTGAATGTGCAGATTGTAAAATTCCTCTAAAAGCAGGTTCTTTACCTGAAATAAATCCTACTTCTGTAAAATTTAAAGAAGTTACATCTAATCTTAGACAAGATGAAATCGGTATTATCAAATCCATTTTAGATGCAAGAGGAATCGTCTATTCCGTACAGGGAGAAACTTTTGGGTCAATGCGTTCAGTTCCCAGTGCGATCAGGCTTGTGGTACAAGAGAATCAATACAGCGAGGCTTTAGAATTATTAAAAGATTTTATGTAATAAAAAACACAAGTAAAAACATCAAACGACATTATAACAATCGTTGCAGCGGACTGCTGGGGGCTACGCTACGCTTCTCCCCCAGTCCCCTCCCTGCGGTCGGCAGCCCCTGAACTCAACCGTTAGCTGTCGGAAATTTAAAATTAATTATGACACGTAATATATTAATAATACTAACATTAACCCTGTTTTCTCTGATTGGAGTTGGTTGTTCGCAAGAATCAGCTGAAAATGACATCGACAACATCAAAAAAGTAGCAGAACAGGGGGATATTAAAGCTCAAATAGAATTAGGCTTCGCCTATTATAAGGGTAAAGAAGTTCCCCAAGACAAGGCATTAGCAGCTCATTGGTTCTTAAAAGCTGCAGAGCAAGGTGACATGTCAGCCCAACATTATATGGGATGGATGTATGCTAAAGCTGATGGTGTGGAAGAGAATATTGAAAAAGCAATCTATTGGCATACAAAAGCAGCAGAAAACGGTCATATAGATTCTCAGGTTAATTTGGGGAATATTTATCTTAGAGGGAAAGACTATACCAAGGCACGTAAATGGTATGAACTTGCTGTGAGCAAAGGAAATCAATATGCTCAATACGAATTAGGCGTAATGTACCGTTTGGGTGAAGGAGTCCAACAAAATAATGAAAAAGCAAAAGCATTATTTCTTAAAGCGGCCGAACAGGGTAATGAGGGTGCAGAAAAAGCTTTAGTAAAGTGGACCCCATTGTCAAGACAGTTTTTCATTAAACCTAAGCGTCATTTT
>CAZWSL010000064.1:0-14223 GCA_964636495.1 uncultured Desulfobacula sp.
CCTCCGACAATTAAAAGAAATGTCAATTTCTATTCTTTAATCTCCAATTTTTATTTTCGATTTCAATTATGTCGCAATGATGCGTAAGATGATCCAAAAGTGCTGTTGTCATTTTTGTCTATCTATAAATACTTTTGACCACTCTACAAAATAATACCGTCGAATTTTTGCTATTGTCTCCACTATCAACACCCTTGGCCTCCATGTTTTTTATTCATGAAGATCTTATAACAAGATTTATTCATGAGGCAATACGGGATGGGTGTTATAGCAGACGCTTATCAAGAAGCTTAGACAAGACAAACCTATTAATTAAAAGCATTAAATGTGTTGCATATACAAATGATATCTTCAAAGAAGAAAAAAAGCATTATGTGACTTTGTTTGTTGCCTCAGAATATGATTCCGGAGAACTCCAAATAAAAGAACCGGATGAATGTGAAAAGTGGGATTGGTTTCATTGGAATGAGTTTCCAGACCCATTATTTTTATCTTTGAGGAATTTATTGGATGAAGGGTTCAATCTATAGGTGAAAAAGAAGGGTAGGGGACAAAAGAAATGACTTTTAACGGAAAAAATGTTGGCCTGATGTTGGCCACCCACCTCTGAAACCCTTGGTATCAGTGGACAGCAGCGGGTTCAACTCCCGCGTCCGAAATTTTAGTGTTATATTTAAAACTATCTGCTATGTTTTCGGTGCCATATGTTAGTCATGTTAAAGTGTTCCGTGTAATAATTTTTAAAGTAAAATGAAAAAATAGGGAGGTGCTTTTATTATGGTTCAATCTCAATCAGGTATGGCACTTGGTATGGCACTTTTTTTGTTAAATATGGAAAATCGCAGTTTTCTTGTAAAATTCGGAAAATTGAAGACCTTTATTTAAAAGGCTCTTGCCGTCTATCAAGGATGTATGAAAGTCTCGGCTTACTGTCTTCTAATCCGTAGGTCGCGTGTTCGAATCGCGCCGGGCGCGCCAATGATAACAAGGCTCTTGGGGTTTTACCTCAAGGGCTTTCTTGTTTTAGGTGACATATAGGTGACACCATGACAATTTAGCTCAGCAAAACAATGTTTAATATTTTTTTAAATCTGCAATAGTGTCAATCAGCATTCAAAATTCAAAATTAACCCCATAGCAGCATCCAGTGTGTCTCCTTGTAAGAAAAAGTATGTTTAACATAAATAAGGCGAAATCACCTGCCCAAAAGGATGTAAAAAAGATTTAATGATTTTTTGAAAAATTATCAAAAAAGCATAATCTTGTGCTGAAAGGGGTCAAACTTCAACGCTGTTTAACAACAGATTCTTGGTGGCTTTGTCTCCATGAATCTCATTGCTAAATTCAGCACCTCCGAAATATTGTTGTGAAATAGAGAGTATCAGCGGCTGTGCTTAAAACATCGTTCGGTATTCTACAAAACCATTTTGCTTTCTGCCAAACCTGTGGATAGAAAAGCCAGCGTCTGACCAGGAAGTCAAAAAGACCTCAGCCTGATCGATCTCGTCAAAAAAACTCCTCAAAGCAGGGTGCTGCATCCACATATCATCGCGTTCCTTTGTGGAAGCAGACTGGTATTGTTTCAGAATTCGAACCTTTTTTCCATTTGCCCCAAGTTCGAGTTGTGCGACAGTTTCTTTTTTAAATCTAAACATGATGTACCTCCTTTTTATAAAGACCGGTTGGTATATTTTTTAATAAATATATGGGTTTCATATTCATAAATGTCTCGGTGTGTGGTTTTTTATTTTTTGAGCTGCTGGAAATAAAAATTGAGCTGGGTCAGTGTCAACTCCCAGATTTCCGGGTCTCTAGTGGCAGTATAAAGCGCTGCGCATCCGTTCATGGTAATGACCACAAAACTAGCGATTTCAGTAAAATTCAATCCCGGTTTGAGCATTCCTTTTACATCTGCTTCTTTGAGCCAGCGGTTCACTAATTTTGAAAAGCCGACAAATCCCTGGAGTACATGGTTGCTCATGGATGTGGACTGGCCGGACAGCTCCACCAGCATATTCAGAAAAAAACAGCCTCCGGCAAAGACATCATCCCCAATATAATTGTTTAAAAAATTACCCAGGACCTTTTCAATCCTTTCCAGGGGATCGTCGATCTGCCGGGCGCCCTGGAAAACGATTTCACGCCAGGTTTCTTCCGCTTGCTCATAAACTGCGTACCAGATCTCCTCCTTGCTGGAAAAATGGCCGTAAAGCCCGCCCTTGGTCAGACCGGTGGCAGCCATGATATCGGCAACAGAGGTATTGTAATATCCTTTTATAGAAAAGAGATGTGCGGATTTTTCAATGATGTTCTGCTTGGTTTCAGATCCTTTTTTGATCATGTCGGCTCCTGGTTTTTATTCTATAAAATATACCAACCGGTCTTTTTATTTATTAAAAACAATTTCCATTCTTCTGTCAACCTTTTTTTCTCCTTTTTTTTCTCCTGTCAGGTATAGTTGTTAAACAGTGTTGAAATATGATCCCTTTCAACACAAAATCACCTCCCTCTTGATGATGATTCAAAAAATCATTAAATCTCTTTTACTTGCTGTGGACTGGTGATTTGGCCGTGTATTTATGTTAAATATATTTTTTCTTACAAGGAGGCACACTGGATGCTACTGGGGGATCAATTTTAAATGCTAATTGATAAATATTCTCCTCTTCCTATATTTGATTGTAAAATCAAGAATTATTGTTTTTAACAAACCAGTCAATCAATTGTCTGGCAATGGTATAGCTGCTTGGAATAAGAGGTAAATTACCAGATGTAAACCAATGGGCCTCAGCCAATTCATTAAAATTTATGTTCAATTCTCCGGAATCATAGGTGGCTGTAAAACCTATCATAAGACTGTCTGGAAAAGGCCAGGGCTGACTGCCAAAATATCTGATATCCTTAACTTTGATACCAGTCTCTTCAAAAACTTCCCGGGCAACACATTGTTCAAGGGTTTCATCGGGCTCCACAAATCCTGCAAGAACACTGAACATCTTTTTATCTGGAAAATTCACACCGTTTGCCAATAATATCTTATCATCCCTGACCACAGCAATGATTACAGCCGGAGATATCCTGGGATAGCACACTAAGCTGCACCTGGGACAAATTCTGACATGTTCATCTGTCTTACGTTCTGTCCTATAACCACATTTGCCGCAATATTTAAAATTAAGGTTCCAGTCATGAATCTGTCTTGCATAGCAGGCAACCGCCCATAAACAGGATTCGACTCTATCAATCAATGCCCTGATATTGACGGGTTTAAATCCTTTATCTTTAAAATTATCTGGTGCATGAACACTATAACAGGGATGATCACTCAATTTTCCAATAAAACAGGGTGCTTTCAATTTCAGATCAATGGCAGCCTTTATATCCAGCAAAGGTATCTGGATTTGATCCTTTTCAATGTTCACAAATATTGAGTTATCATCATAGATAAAATAATATCCAGCTGAATGGATATTTTCAGGTGGTCTTACAGATTTTTTAAATTCCATATCTTTTATTTTTTTCTTTCAACAGTTTGTTTCAATATAAAATAGTTCTGTTTTTATTCCCCAAAAGTATCAGTCTTGATCTTTTTCCCCTGCCACATCATCTTGGCAGTGGAATTTTGCTAAAGTTCCTTAAAGTAGAGCATGGCTTGCATCAGCTGCCACCGGATACAGTTCTTATCACGCCAGACATCCATTACACAGGTGAGCTGCAGCCGGTCTATGCCGAAGTCTCTGGGTTGCCCTGCTACCATATCCGGCGGTCCGTCCATCATTTTGTACTGTGAACCAAATGCCATGGTGCCCTGTTCATCCGGGTTCAACTCTGTCACTCCGGTTATGGTTACCCTGCCGCTGGGGTGGGTGTCTATGGAGGTGTGGGCAATCTGTTTGCCCAGCATGATTTTTTTCCCCCGGACGATAAAGGTGCATTTAATCTTGTCCTGGGAGAACTTTTCAAAGTCTTTGTGAGCACCCACAAGGGATAAAAGTCCCTCACATCCGGACTGGTGACCCAGCTGGGATACCACAAAGAGCAGTGCTTCATCCTTTCCAAGGGCATTGAAAATGACGCCGATGGACTCATCTGTGAGGTCGAGTTCTTCCCCGTTGAGCTTTATTTTGGGCGTGCGGGTGATATCCAGCTGAAATTGTTTGCAAACTCCCATTTTTTTACGTTTGTACATCCGTCCCTGCAGGGTGGGGATTTTTGTGGGAAGCCTTCCCGTTCCGGACAGTCTTGTGGATCTTGGCAGAGAACGGCGGCGTGACCGGGTCGTGCTAAGGGGTGATTTCTTAAAAGTCATGGATCCACGTCTCTGGGATTTTACCGGCACAGGCGGCCCGCCGAATATTTTTCTGATCAGGGTAGGAGAGCCCTCATACTCTTCCCTGCCAGTTGTGTTGCTGGGCTTGGGAACCATCCACTTGTAAACAGATTCATCAAATTTACCCTTGAACTCCACCCGCCTGCGCAGGTCGATTCTCATCTCTCCTCTCAGTTGAATTCCTGTGCGGTTCGGTATAAAAACACCTACTGTATCGAGAATGGCAGCCATTTTTTCCCGCTTTGTCCGGCTCCGGTTATTGGCATAGCCCTGTGCCATCCGCAACAGCCCGTCCCAGGAATCGCACAGCTCTTTTTTGCTGACCCTGGGGCGTCCTTTGGTCTGCCAGAGCATGGAGGCTTTCTGGAACAGCATCATCAAGGGGATCTGGTATTGGTGGTCATTGAGGATGGTCTCGCCTTTTTTTTTACGTTCAAAACCGGTGATGCCCCTCTGCCGGTCAAATACGGCTCTCAGGCTTCTACCGCCTCTGCCGATGCCGGTAAAGGCGGGCTCGCCGGGTGTGGCACCGGATTTGACCACGCTGAGTTTATGCCCCCGCTGCAGGGTGGAAATCACCTGCAGGTTCTGCTTGATATTGATATCGTCCCATGGAAGCGTCATGTGTTGACCTCCTTTTTATCTATACTTGCCTGCTCTAAGCTGCTCCCATTCTCATTTCAATTGCTGATCACCTGGAAAAGGGCTGATAAGGGAGTTGAATGTGGTCATATTTACGGCACAGGAATCCCGAAATTCATTCATTTTAAAATAGATAGAAAAGCCTTTAATGTCAATGCCTTAATATTATAAGATGCTATGATCGACAACTGACTTTTAATCATCAGAAACTAACTGGAAAAGAAGACACTCCTAAATCGGCTTGCAAGCCTGAAGAATTTTGAGTATAAGTATAACAATTAAACATACGAAAAAACAGTATGATATTATGTCTGCAAAAAGCAAGAAAGATCAGTTTGTAAATCAGATATTTAATTTTTCCAGAGTAATGTAAAAGAAAAACTAACATGGCTGAATTTAATGTGGATGAGGGGTTTTCCCGGTTGAGGAAAATGGCCCAAGGGAAGTGCGACCGTCCCCCGATTTTCGCCCAGATGCATGAATTTGTGCTGAAACAGTCTGGTTTAAACGGAAAAGAGTTTTATGCCCATCCGGAAAAGCATGTCAGGGCAACTCTAAAAATCAGTCAGGAATTTGGAATTGATATTCCAGATATTGCCGGTTTTTGTGATACATATAATATTGAGGCAGAGGCACTTGGTGCAACCATTCTTTACAAAGATACATCTTCTCCCGTAAAATCCCCGGACCCATTGATAAATAGCGAAAAAGATCTTTTGAAACTCAAGATTCCAAACCCTCAGTCAGACGGCCGGATGCAGGGGGCAGTGGATTGTCTTGCCTGTTTCAAAGAGTTGACCGGCAGGCCGACGGGGCACGGATGCTGCGCACCTTTAAGTCTGGCGATTCAACTTTGCGGATATCAGTCTGTTGTCATGGGTATGATACAGAAACCTGGTTTTGTTCATAAATTACTACAGGTTTTAACCGAAGAAGTGATTGGCCCTTACCTTCAATTTGTTATTAAAAAACAGCCTGATCTGTTATCCATTGATGCGGCAGATGCTTTTTGTTCTATTCCCCTGTTCACTGAGGAAATGATAATGGAGTTCAGTGTCCCCTATATTATCCGCCTCAAAGAATTATGTTGCGGGACGCTTCTGACGACCCGAAACTGGATTGGAGATTTTAAATGTAAGAATCCTGAAACATATTGGACAAAGAAACTGGCTGTTGGCTCCGGGATTTTAGAGGTTCAGGACCCGGATCTGCATAAGATTGGAATTGACCGAGTAACCGCCTATACCGAGAAAAGAGGCCTGCCTTTAATCCTTGGGGTTGGTGCCAAATTTCTGGCAACAGCAACGATACCGGAAATAAAGAAGCGTATCAAGAAGTATATATTATCAGGCAATGATAGAAAACGTCGGATAATCTATTTGTGTAACTTGGACTACAGCTTCCCACCTGACAAATTGCGAGCAGTCATTGCAGCTGTTAATAAATATGGCACAGCAGCTTAAGATTTTCAGTCAGTAATTTTTTGGGTTATATCTGATAAAATCTTTCTGCTGACAGGAGATGAATTTGGCTCCTTTTTTCCATACAATATTGATAAAAAGATGCTTACAACTCATGTTACAGGCTAATACCCAAGTATTCATCTGATGAGCAGGTGGGGTCAAAACTATGCTGCCAAATTTTCTACATCATATTTTCAGGTATCCATGTTGCAATTTCAGGAAAAAGTACGAGTAAGCCAATAGTAATTAAATCAAAAATAATAAAAGGGATAACACCTTTGTATAGTTCACCAATGGTCACCTTTTTATCTGTGGCCGCCAAAACTGCAAAAAGATTTAAACCAACCGGAGGAGACACTACTGCAATTTCCATAAGTTTCACAATAACCACTGCATACCAGATGGGATTAATACCCAGAGAATCAACGATAGGGTAAAGTAAAGGTGTTGTTATGACCAGTATGGACATGGTGTCCATAAACATACCCAGAACAAGGAAAATGCCGATCACCATGATTAAAAACTGGGCTTTCCCCATTCCAACGGTGTTCATCCAGTCAACAACGGTTTCCACTACTCCGCCTACGGTGAGGAATCTTGAAAATATAAGGCCTCCAACAACGATTAAGTATAGCACGGAGGTGATTTGAACAGTTTGTTTTAAAGAGTCCCATAGAATTGTAAATGTCATCTTACCCTGAAGGGAGATAATTATAATCGCACCGATAGCCCCTACACCACCTGCAGCTGAGGGCGGCGTCAGGCCTGAGTATATACCACCGATAACAAGTGCGGAAAGAACAGCCACCGGCCAGATGGTCTTCAAACTCTTAAACTTTTCAGACCATGAATAAGTTTGAACTGTTTCCGGTGCCCAGTCTTTGAATATCTTGATACAGACAGAAATACCGGCCATATAGATAACAGTGGTCAGTATCCCGGGGGCAAGCCCTGCCATGAGAAGCTTTCCTATGGACTGCTCAGTGAGTACGGCAAAAATGACAAAATTGATTGAAGGCGGAATAAGGGATGCCAGAGTTCCTGCAGAGGCAATGGCAGCTGCCCCCACACCGGGTTTATATCCTAGGCGAATCATCTCTGGGAAGGCAATTCTCGTAAAAACAGTTGCATTAACGATGGTAGAACCTGATACGGCACCAAACGCGGCAGAAGCAGCCGTAGTCACCAGAAGCAGGCTTCCCCGGAACCGGGCGAACCATTTATTGAGCATATTGTAAAGGTCGGTCATGATGCCCGCCGAAGATGCAACCAGTCCCATGAGGATAAACATGGGAACTACTACAAGGGTATATGAACTACCGATAGCATAAGGCATAGTTTTCAAGGTAACCAGTGCCATGGAAGAGCCAGCTGTAAAGTAAAGGCCGATGAGACCGGAGGCAGCAAGAGATATGCCTATGGGAACGCCGATAGCGGAAAGAGCAATAACTCCGAAAATTCCCATAATCCCATGGTAAATCGGTGTGATGTCCATTATTGTTTTCCTTTATCTCTGGGAATATTCATAAAGGCTGTCATCGAGGCAATGATCAATCTTCTGATAGTTTCTATTGTAGCGAAAAATAATGCAACACATGCGGCGATTTTAACGATATACAGGGGAAATTGAAAAAGCCCTGTGGCAGTTTCGCGAAATCTAAAGCTTTTAGCGGCCAGCAGGTACAATTGGCGGCTCCAGAAAATAAAAATAATGCTGGTAAATAGATATCCGATGGCAGAGCATATTCTCTGTCCCCAGGCAGGCAGGCGGTTGGTTAATATATCTACTTTGATATGACTACCGCTTCGGGAGGTGATTGCAAGGCCGAAAAAAACCAGCATGGCCAGCCCTGCCTCGGATAACTCAAACGCACCGGGGATAGGTTTTGAGATGACATTGGTCGTTATGACATCCAAGGTTCCGATGATGGCAATCCCAAGCGTGATCACAGCAGCTGTGGATAAGGCTAGCCGGCTGATAATTTCAAGAATGGATTCTATAAACTCATATATCTTTCTCATATATCACCGCCTTAAGGAGGTGTTATGCTCAAAGAGAGATATTTCTTCCTTTGAGCTGCCTGTTGACTGTGTTTTAACAAATTACTGATTGGCCAGTTCTTTCCTCAGCCAATCTGAATAGGCTTTGGCTGGTGCTTTATATTCTTTACCCTGTTTGATGATATTTTTATAGGCGATTTCTATGGGATCCGGAATGGCCGCCATAAATTTTTCAGTATCTTCAAAATGGTGTATTTTAACTCCGGCTTTCAGCATTTCAGCTGTAGCATATTTCCCAAATCCTTTGTGAACCCGGTTGGACAACGCTTCTGCTTCCTTCACAATCTGATTGAACAGATCTTTAAGATTCTGTGGCCAGCTGTTATAAACATCAAGGTTGACAAAACTGGTGTAACAAGGATCTGCACCGAGATTGATATCAATAATGTATTTGGCAACCTCCTGCAGCTTGTATGCATATCCTGCAGCGGTTGATGTGAATGCTGCATCAACGGTTCCACGCTGGAGACCTTCATAAACTTCATGAAACTGGATGTTCACAGGGATGGCTCCCAATGCTTGAAACATTTTCGGCGCGACTGTACCAAATGTCCTTATTTTCAGTCCCTTGAAATCTTCGATTTTGGTGATCGGTTTTTTTGAAATGATGTTGTAAACAGGCAATGCTCTGAAATTGAATGGATAAAGGTTGTTCTTTTTATAATCCTCTACCATTTTTTTGCTTTTTTCCCAGCCAGCTCTCATCAGTGCTCCATTGACTTCAAGGTTTTTATACACTGTTGGAATTGAAAAAAATTGGGTCAGCGGAAGCCGGGACATCACATAAGTGTTTGGGAAATTACCCATATCCACAGCACCGTCACCGATCATATCAATCATTTCAGTCGGGGAACCAAGCGTCCCGCCATGAAACATTTTGATCTGTACTGCACCATTGGTTCTTTTAGTCAGCTCTTCTGCTACAAAAATGTCTGCCTTTGAGGTAGGGAAAGATTCCGGCACAGAGTTGGCAAACCGAAGTTTCATTTTTGGGAATTCTCCGGCTATACCGTTTTGAAATGATACTGCAATGATAATTGCGGTTAACACGAGTTTAATTAAGCATTTTTTCATTTTTTCTCTCCTGAAAAATTGGGTTATCATTTTTTGTTTTATTTTTTCATCGTTCGATCAAAACATCCAGAGGTTAGATCCTCTTTGGATTGTAACAGAATTTGTTTTCTGATTTTTCCAGTAGGCGTCAGTGGAAATGTTTTACAGTATTCTATGTATCTTGGAATTTTGAAGTTTGCGATACGTTCTGCACAGAATTCAATAATAGTCTCGGGGGGAATACTCTCAGGCGTCTCTCCATCCAGAGGTACAATATACGCTTTTACCTCTTCGCCCCGATTTCCATCTGATACGGGTACGACGGCGGCACTTTTTATTTTCGGATGATTTGTAAGAGTGTCTTCAACCTCTTTTGCCGATATGTTTTCACCAGACCGACGGATCATATCCTTTATACGGCCTACAATATAGTAATATCCCTGTTCATCCTGTTTAAAAAGGTCCCCGGTTTTAAACCAGTCTCCTTCAAAAACGCCGGCAGTTGCTTCAGAATTTTTATAATAACCTTTGAAAATTCCCTGCCCTTTAATCAGTAATTGGCCGATTTCCCCTGTTTTTACCTCATTTCCGAGTTCATCGACTATTTTGGTCTGTCTTAATGCCAGAGGCTTTCCAACTGATCCGGATCCTGACATATGATCATCCTCAATCGGTATCATCATGCCCGGGCCAATCTCGGTCATGCCGAAAGTCTCCCGTATTTTTACATTAAAACGATTTTCAAACTGGTGCTGCAGTTGAGCCGGGAAAGCACCCACAAACATAAAACGCATTTTATGATTTGTGTCATATTTCGACTCCGGCTGCTTTAGAGTCCAGGCTGCCATGGTGCCCCAGGAAACCGTCGCTTTATAATCACAGATCCACTTCATATAATTGGATGAACTGTATTTTTTTGTCATGATCAGGGTGGTCCCGGCTGTCAGTGTCATGATCAGTTGCCACTGGGGATCCATGTAATAAAAAGGAGTTACTGTAAGAAAAACATCATCATGATTGAGCAGATCAGCTGCACACGCCCCACATAAAAGCCAGTATTCATGGGTCAGCATACATCCTTTGGGCATGCCGGTCGTACCGGAGGTGTACTGAATATTTATCATATCAGAGGTTTCGACTTCGGCCATGGTAAAATTATCGGATTCGTCCGCTGCCAGATCCCCTAAATGATTTTGATGATCCATCTGGTATTCACCCACAATAAATACATTTTTTACATTGGGAGTTTTTACTTTTATTTCATTATATCCGGGCACGAACTGGTCCTCGATGACAAGGGCAGTAGAATCGGAATTGTTGAGTACATATTCCAGATCTTTAGACTGATAACCGTTGTTCAGGGGAACTATCACAGCACCAAGTTTGGCGAGGGCAAGCCAGGTGTAGGGAAATTCGGGGCAGTTGGAAAGCATCACTCCTATGTGGTCACCTTTCTGAATCCCTTTTTTCCGAAATGTATTTGCGTATTGATTTACAGTTTTGTTTAACTGGCTATAACTTAGTTTCAGGTTTTCATGGTGAAAATGGATAACCGTTTTGTCTTTATTTTCATTGGCAGCCTTTTCCAGCAGCTCCCCAATATTTTTCGAAAGTTCGAACTTCATACATCCTCCGGAGTATCGTATGTAAAATCCATCGTTAATTCTCACCGAAAAAGGTGACGGCATTTTTGTAGAACCATTTTTCTTTAACATCATCTTTTATCGGCAACGCATCTATCTCCTCAATGACGGTCTGGATACTCAGCCCCAGATCCCCGATGCCTGAGCCGAAAAGGATGCGATCCTGCAGCAAGGTATTACCAAACTGAAGTAACATTTCAAAACCTGATCCCTGAGTGGCCAGGTATTTAGGCCTGTGGGATGAGGTATCGATATAAACGTTTCGATGTCGCCGTGCAATGCCGACAAGATCAGGCACCCATGGCCACCCTCCACAGCTTGCCAAAATCTTCAACTCTGGAAAATCCATGGCAATTTTGTCAATATGGATGGGATGACCGATATCCATGGGTAAACTGGTGTTGTAATTCATGGTAGTATAGATGATTACCGGCACGCCCAATTCAAGCGCTTTTGCATAGAAAGGATAGTTCTTTCTGTTGCTGGCTTCAATTTTTGATAAAAAGCCAGAGACATAGATTGATTTGAAACCGTATTCACTCACCGCCTTTTCAACTGCTTTGATCCCTTTTTTGCCTTCATGCGGATTGATGGTGGCACTTCCTTTAATCTTTTCAGGATTGTGTCGGGTGAATTTATAGGTTTTTTCATTGTCCGGATCGTCAATCAGACACCATTCAATATCAGATCGGTTTAATTGTTCGATGAACTGTTGTGGCGTTTTAGATATTTTTGCCGCTAGTGAGACAAGAAGTGAATTAAAATCTCCTGAAGAAAGCTTTTTTGCTTTTTCTTCCAGATCTTCAATGGTCATCCCCATGGAATCAGCATACCGGGGACCGAATATTCGCCGATAGTTGGCCACGCCGGTTGCATGTTTATTGACGATCAGATATTTTATTTTCCGGGCCAATTCTTCTGCTGAGACCGGAAGATCCATTTTTATATCAATAATTTTTGTCATGTTGCTAAATCCTTTCCCATACTGCAGGTTTCATTTAAAAAGGCTTGCCGCGTTCTGATACATCCACTTTTGCCTGACTTTTTGTTTCAGCGGTAGATGCCTGGCTTTTTGGATAACCGATAAAAGAGAAAATCCGTTTTCTCTGTCACTTGATCCAAAAATAATTCTATCCTGTAACAGTGTATTCCCGAACTGGAGCAGCATTCCCCAACCGGCTTCTTCTGCCGTCATATCTTCAGGGTGATTAAATGAGGTAACGATAAATACATTTCTGTGTCTCCGGGCAACACCAACCATTTCATTAACCCATGGCCATCCGCCGCAAATGGATGCAATGTTGAGATCTGGAAATGACATAGCCACAGTATCGATATGAGCAGGCCTCCCCAAATCCATGGGGATTTTTTCATTAAAACTCATGGAAGACTGAATAAAAACAGGTACACCAAGTTCATCCGCTTTGGCATATACAGGAAAAAACTTTGGGTCATTGGCAGGAATTTGACAATGAGAGGGAGAGATGTGAATACCCGAGAACCCGAATTTTTTAATCGCCTGTTCGGTTCTTCTTGAAGCATTGCCATTATGCGGGTCTATCAAGGCCGCTCCTTTTAATCGGTCCGGATAGTTTTTTACCATCTCGGCTATCTGTCTGTTGTCAGACGAGAACAGCATTCCCCATTCAACACAGGCAGCATCAAGCTCATCCATGAGATTTGCTTTTTCTGTTGAAACGGAAAAATTCAGATCAATTATCCCACTCGATAGAGCATCTTCCGTATGTTCTGTCTGCTGTTCATCTTCATGGTCGGATGCAGCAAAAAGAGGATGCTTTACTCTTGATACTTCTTTAAGATTCAGCATATTTTTTATGGAATTCTTATAAAAGGTATAAGTCTCACTAACGATCGGTGTATTGCCCCGAGTCAATTTCAAATACCCAATACCCTCTATTGCCGTAAGCAGAACATGTGCCAGAAGTTCTTTGTTCTTTATTTTAATCTTACCACCAGCCTGGGCATTATCCAGAAAGCGAATTAATTCATTGATGAAAAAAAGGTACATTTTTCGGATTTCTGCTTTTGTTTTTTCATTGCGGAAGCTTAGGGCAAAACAAGCCCAGAACACATTACTTCTCAAAGGTTTCAGCTCAGGATCAAAGAAATAATCAATCATCATTTCAAGATGTTCTTCAGGCGGCAGATTTGAACTTTCAATAAAGGTTCGATAGCCGTCCATTGTTTGGGCAAGCATGTAATCCACCAGTTCCAGGATAAGTGTTTCCTTGTTTTTGAAATTATTGATGATTATCCCGGAATTGGTTCCCATGCGTTTGGCGATTTTTGTAATACTTGCACCTTCAAGCCCTTTTTCTTTGATAATCTGATAAGTGTGCTTGAGTATTTCGGGTTTTCTCAGATGTGCAATGCTTTTTCGTCCCATATTGGTTATCCTTGCTTGAGAAAGTTTAGCATATGATAATTTTTATTGTTTATCATATGCTAAACAATAAAAGTATGTCTGTCAACAAAAAAAATAAAAAATTTAAATTGTACGGATTGTGATATGAATTAGCGTCCATTTTTTTCAGCTTACATTAATACAGCACATGTTGTATTATGTTTATTGTTTGAAAATATAATGATTACAAATAATAGTGTTCTGATCCTCAAACAGAGGACATATAGATTATATTTGTAATCATGATAAAAGTCAGGTAAAGTCAATCAATTGATTATGGCAGCAATTCTATAATTTTTAACGGTGGGAGTTAACTGTAATAGATGTCAAGTTTTTCAGGTCCCATTGAGAAAAGTCAGCTTAACCGTTTTACCCTTTCATTCAATGATCCTCTCCTGGAGAGTGCATTTCTCAAGGAGTATCGCGAAAATACCCTCAGAATAATATTGGTTTACATCCCTCTGCTTGCATTTACTTTTGCCATTGGATCTGTCTTTACCATTGGATCTGTTTTTCCATTTAATCTGCTGCATTATTTCTGCCTTGGCTGTTTAGGGTATTTATTACTATTATATTTCTATGCCCGTCTCCTTCCGCCCAGCGAAC
>CAZWSL010000065.1:0-13802 GCA_964636495.1 uncultured Desulfobacula sp.
GCTTGCATTAGCAAGCGCAACGAGGTTTTTTATTTTTTTGATGAAGATTTAAGGTTAAATGGCTGCCAAGAAAATTTTATTGCCAGTAAACTGAACTGCCGCGGTTTCAATTTGACATTTTTACGTATTCAGTTACTATTCACAATCATGAATAGGAATAATAAAACAAAATACGCTTTGAACAGGCCCCATAAGATAGAATTTGACTCTGCTCTACCCATATCAGGAAAAAAAAATGAGATCATAACTGCCATAAAAAACAACAGAGTGCTTATTATATCAGGAGAGACAGGATCCGGCAAAACTACCCAGATTCCAAAATTATGCCTTAAGGCAGGACAGGGAAAAAACAGGAAGATCGGCTGTACCCAGCCCAGACGTATCGCTGCAATTAATGTGGCAAACAGAATTGCATGGGAACTTAACGAAAAAATCGGACAGTCAGTTGGCTACAAAATACGGTTTGATGATAAAACACAACACGCTACAGCCATAAAAATAATGACTGATGGTATTCTTCTTGCTGAAACCCAGAGTGACAGATTTCTAAATGCCTATGATACAATTATTGTAGATGAAGCCCATGAAAGAAGCCTCAATATTGACTTTACCCTTGGACTGCTGAGACGGCTGCTGAAAAAAAGGAGGGATCTCAAACTCATTATCACTTCTGCAACCATTGACACTGAAAAATTTTCACACGCTTTTGACAATGCGCCTGTCATTGAAGTATCAGGCAGGATGTATCCTGTTGAAACTGTTTACCAGCCGTTTTTTAACCGGGAGGATGGTGAGCAGAATATTGAAGATCAGGGTTATGTGGAAGCTGCTGCAGACTCTGTGAACATGCTGCTGTCCAAAACAAGATCTGGTGATATTCTTGTATTCATGCCGACAGAACAGGATATTGGTGATACGATTGAGATAATCAGGGACAGAAACAATCCAGGAGTAACCATCCTGCCACTTTTTGCAAGACTTTCAGCCAAAGAGCAGTCCAAAATTTTTTCCCGCCGGCCAGGACGAAAAATTATTGTTGCAACCAATGTGGCTGAAACCTCCATTACGATCCCGGGTATTAAATATGTTGTGGATACAGGGCTTGCAAGAATTCCCAGCTATTCTCCGCGGACAAGGACTACAGCTCTGCCTGTCACCCCGGTATCCCAATCATCTGCAAACCAGAGGCTCGGGAGATGCGGCAGAGTTGAAAACGGCGTCTGCATCAGATTATTTGATGAAACTGATTTTCAGGCAAGACCATTTTTTACATCCCCTGAAATTTTAAGGAGCAATCTTGCTGAAGTCATACTGAGAATGATCTCTTTGAACCTGGGCAGTGTTTCAACTTTTCCATTTATTGACAGACCTGCTCAGAAAAGTATTAAAGATGGTTATGCAACCCTGGTTGAGATCGGCGCCATTAGAAAAAAACAGAAAAAACACATATTAACAAAAACGGGAAGGTTAATGGCAAAACTTCCAATTGATCCCAAATTATCCAGAATTTTAATAGAAGCGGATCAAAGAGGGTGTTTAAAAGAGGCCCGTATCATCACAACCGCCCTTGCCATTTCAGATCCAAGGCAGCGTCCTGCAGAAAAAACCCAGGCAGCAGATCAGAAACACGCCATGTACAAAGATCCATCTTCTGATTTTGTGACCCTTTTAAACATCTGGAATGCATATAAAAAAGCTGAAAAAAGAGTGAAATCAAGATCAAAACTAAAAAAATTCTGTCAGGATAACTTTTTATCTTTTAAACGCTTAAGGGAGTGGAGTGAAATCCACAGACAGATAATCAGAATTTTAAAAGAGCATGGTATAAAGGGAGAAAAAAAACTGTCTGACCGGATGGCGAGTGCTGATACCAAAGGTCTGAAAGCAAAAGAGTTTGAAATTGGAGGACCTCTTTATATCGCCCTTCACCAATGCCTGCTGCATGGTTATCTTGCAAATATTGCACATAAAAAAGAGAAAAACATTTTTAATGCCGCCAAGGGCAAACAGGCCATGATATTCCCGGGTTCCGGACTTTTTAACAATGCCGGCAACTGGATAATGGCTGCAGAATTTGTAAAAACAAGTCAGCTTTTTGCAAGAAGTGTGGCAAAAATTGATCCGGGATGGCTTGAAAAAATCGGAAAAAACCTCTGCATACATACCTATTCTGATCCTCACTGGGAGAAAAAAAGAGGTGAGGTTATCGCCCTTGAACAGGTTTCACTGTTTGGACTTATAATTGTCACTGATCGCAGGGTAGCCTATGGAAGAATAAACCCTGAAGAGTCAGGAGAAATCTTTATCCGTCATGCTCTTGTACAGGGAGAAATTACAAGGAAATTTGAGTTTATGGATCATAATTTAAAACTGATTGAACAGCTTGAAACCCTTGAACATAAGCAGCGCAAAAAAAATATTCTTGTATCTGACGATGATATATTTCTCTTTTATCGCTCAAGGCTTCCAAAATCTTTTTATAACATAAGAACCTTTACAAAATTTATAAGGGATCAGAAATCCCACTCTTTTTTAAAAATGACACTGGAAGATATTCAAAGATCCCGGATTGATTACAACACATTAGCCGTGTTTCCTGACACCCTTGAAATGGAACAGGGCAGATTCAGACTTGATTATGAATTCAAACCAGGGTCTGAAAAAGATGGTATCACAATTAATATTCCTGCAGAGTGTGCCACAAGTATATCAAAACATAAAGTTGATATGCTGGTTCCCGGACTTTTTGAAGATAAAATTGCAGCTCTTATAAAGGCGCTTCCCAAAACATACCGGGTAAAACTCGTTCCTGTCTCCCGCACTGCCGGAATCATTGCAAAGGAGATGCCTAAAGAGGACAAAGCGCTTTTCTCAATGCTGTCCTCTTTTATCCGAAAACGGTTTAACCTTGTCATTCCGGCAACCCAATGGTCTGATAAGGAACTTCCTGATCACCTGAAAATGAGAATTTCAATCCGGGATGAAAAAGACAGAGAGATTAAAGCACTCAGGGATATTAAAATTTTAAATGAGTTTGAAGATACTTCTGCGGCAAAAGAGGATAACAGTTTTGAAAAATTTAAAAAGCAATATGAAAAAAGCAATATCGAAAAATGGAATTTCCAGGATATTGAAGAACCTGCCATCACTTTTCACCAAAACGGTTTTCCTCAAAAATATTTTCAGGGCTTGAAAGCAGAAAAGGACACCCGTACAGAAAACAGGAGCGTGCAGATCTCATTAAGATTGTTCAAATCAAGGCAAAAAGCATTTGATTCTCATATCCGGGGAATAAATCAACTTTTTCAAAAAAACTATCCGGATTATTTTACCGCTTTGAAAAAAGATATTACTGCCAATGCAGAAATTAAACAGCTTGCACCCCTTTTCACCGGACAGATCCGATTCCAGAAATCTCTTTTCAACCTGATCACCCATACGCTGTTTGCAAAAAATATAAAAACAAAAAAAGAATTCACAGATCATGGAGAGAAAGAGTTAAAAAATTTATACACCTCCGGACAAAAATTTATCAATATTGTCATAAAGAGCGGGAAAGAGTATAAAACATGTTTCAATCTTATACAAAAACTTTCGCTCAAACATCAGAAACTGAACAAAACCCATGCCATTCTTTCAAAAATTTTCAAGGACCTGCAAAACCTTATCCCGCCTAATTTTCTTGATATTTACACATATGAAAGGATCATACACCTTCACCGCTATATAGCCTGTATCACAGTCAGAGCACAGAAAGCAGCTGATAATCCAATAAAAGAAGAGGCAAAGATATTACAGATTGAGAAATACAACAGACACCTTGAAACCCTTTTATCATCACTTTCCCGGGAATCAACAAAGGAAAAATCTCAACAGGTTGAACAATTTTTCTGGCTTATTGAAGAGTATAAAATATCTCTGTTTGCACCAACAATAAAAACAGCAGTAAAAATTTCCACCAAAAGGCTTGATAAATTTTTAACAAATCTGAGTACAATGATATAGTGAATGCCTCTGACAGCACATCGGACAAGTATGCTGGCTGCTCAAATGATTTCAAAATTTGAAACCGACAACAGAAATATCGTCTCTGCGTATTTCTTCACCTTCATAATCAACCAGAGTTTTCCAGATCTCATCTTTCTGCCCGCTGAACGGCAGATCCCGGATAGAAAGCAGAAGGTTACGGAATCGCTTTTTTCCAAACATACGGCGCTTAGGGCCCCCGATCTGATCAATCAATCCATCGGAAGTCATATAGAAACTGCGTTCTGGAAGTAATCGGACAGCATGCTCATCATACTCCTGATCGAAGGGAATACGGCGGTAGCCCATGCCTTTTTTTGTTCCTTTGATCTCAATTACCGAACCGTTTTCCACAATAAAAAGGTCAAACCGTGCACCGCTGAAATTCATATGCTTTCGGTCCTGCTGTATCCAGCAGGCACCAAGCTCCAGTCCATCATCTGACTTGCCTCCTTCTATTTTCTGTCCCAGAGTTATCTGGATGAGCTGGTGCATGCGTTTTAAAAGACCGGCCACATCACCGACTTCAGTATCCAATTTTGAACGTTCAAGGGCACCTGTGGCTATCAGAGTCATGAAAGCCCCGGGAACGCCGTGTCCGGTACAATCGCATAAAATGAACAGCATGCCGTCTCCCCACCTATCGCACCAGTATATATCCCCACCTACTACATCCCTGGGTTTCCAGAGCACAAAATGATCGGCAAATCCACTCTTGATAATTGCGTCATCCGGCAGTACGGAACGCTGTATACGGCTGGCATACTGAATCGACCCGGTAATGACTGCAAATGCATCCTGCAGCTGCTGTTCGGCCAGCTTACGTTCCGTGATGTCGGAAAATACGCTGACAAATCCGCCTCCTGGCAGAGGACCGCCTGAGACATCTATTATCGTTCCGTCAGGACGTTTCCGCTCAAAGTCATGAACTTCAAACAGCGAGGCACGTTCTATCTGGAACTTGATCATCTCTTCGGCTTCATCCGGGCCGAATTCACCTCTCTCTGCATCGAAACGAACCCAATCGCCAAAGGCTGAACCGGGTGTTGCAAAGGCATCGGGAACCTCTCGAATTCTCTGGTACTGCTTATTGCAGGTGATCAGGCGCAAATCGGCATCAAAGGCTACAAGGCCCTGATTGATACTGTCCAGTATACTTTCCAGCAGAACTGACTTGTCGACCAGTTCATTCTGAGCTCTGTTCAGACGTGTCGTGAACATATGAAACAGAGCGATTGCCAGCAATCCGGCAGCTATCGTAAATACCTTGAAAAATAAACTTTTTTCCTTGATAACTGCCACCTCCTCGTTAAAAAGGTCAAGTGACAGTGTAATCCGGATGCCGCCGCGGATGTCGCCGATTTCATAACCCTGGATCCCATGGCACTTCAGGCAGCCTTTTTCAGTAATCAGGCCTCCAAGAAAATCAAATTTCCCCCTGTGGGAAAACCGGTAATAATATTTCTCGCTGGGATTTTCCTCCAGATGAATCAGGGCTGTTGCTTCAAAATTGTCAGGCAGATTGTCAGGATTTATCGGATGATTGCTTGTAATCCGGTAGTAAAAATTGTTCGTTCTGTTGGTAAGCTCTGATAACTGGCGGGTCATCCAGGAGGGATTTATCTTGATCAGTTGTTCATTGTCTGCGCTGTATATGTGATTGTTTTTGAGATATGGGTTGGGTTCCTGTCCGGGATACGGTTTGACAAAAATGCCGCCATACTGGGCATTCCACCGCCTTGCGATTACCATATTATCAAAATGTGCAACCGCTTCCTGGATAACTATCTTACGGGCAAGTGTAATCTGCCGGCCGTTGTATGAATCGATCAACCACAAGATCCCCAAGACTGTAAGAACTGTAATACTCGGAAATATCACCAATCTTTTCAATCTGAATTTATGCATATCTCATATGGCTCCGTATTGAATTCAAAATTGATATACCTGTAAAAAGTCAGAGGTTCAAGTCATCACATTATTCATGTTGATCCGGATTTCAGGCTTTAACCTCTCCGGTATTTTATCTGACACGATCTTACACCTGGATTTATTTTTTTTCAAGCCTAACAGCCGTAATTTTTTACCAAAAATCATTCCCGGCATTTTTTAATGATTTCTTTTTTTAACCGGTATCCATCATGCTGAAGGTATGATACAGGAGATAAAATAATACAGCAGCATACTTGATAGATCTAAAAAAATGAATAGAGTATTAGGCTGGATGGAAATTTGCCACAGCATATATTTAAAATATCTGCCTGAAATATGAAATAAACTGAACCGGTCAAGATATAATTGATGATTTATAAGGATATAAAAAAGTGTTTACAGAAAACATTACTTACACGGCAGCCCTTATTGCAGGCCTGCTCTCTTTTTTCTCCCCCTGTATTCTGCCTCTGATACCGGCATATTTTTCCTTTATTACAGGATTAAGCCTTGATGAACTTACCCAGGGAAAAAAGGAAGTCAGACAGAAAGTGATTCTATCCACACTTTTTTATGTTGCCGGCTTCTCATTTATCTTTATCCTCTTTGGAGCTTCTGCATCCTATCTGGGTGGTTTTGCTTCAAAATATTCATGGGTTGTAAGATATGCAGGAGGCGGTATTATACTTATTTTCGGACTTCATCTTCTTGGAGTCATCAATATCAAAGGGTTTAACTTTGAAAAAAGAATCCATGTCAAAGAGAAGCCTCTGCACCTCATGGGTACATTTGTAATCGGTATGGCATTTGGTGCAGGATGGAGCCCCTGTATCGGACCGATGTTAGGTTCAATTTTAATTGTTGCAGGTAATCAGGAAACCATACTCAAAGGAGTCTCCCTGCTGGCTGTATATTCTGCAGGTCTGGCCGTCCCTTTTCTTATTCTATCCTTTTTCATAAACTCTATTATTGAAATAATGAAAAAGGCTACAAAATTTATCGGAATTCTTAATAAAGCATCGGGAATTCTGCTGATAATTATCGGTATTCTGCTGATATTGGATAAATTCAGACTCCTTGCAGCATTATAAGTCTGATGATCCAGAACCAGAAACAGTTTGCCGCTTTTATCAGCATTGCAACCTTTTCAAAGTTATTGTTCAACATAACAAGAAGGCTGATCTACCCCTTTGCCCCCGAATTTGCCAGGGGCCTGAACGTGGACCTTTCTGCCATCACCTCTGTTATCGCTCTTAATAACGCCACACCTTTAATCGGTCCTGTAGGAGCAAGCTTTGCAGACCGATACGGGTACAGACTTCTGATGCTTATTTCTCTTGCCATATTGACTGTCGGCACATTTGCAGCAGGGTTAATACCGGTTTATTCGCTTTTTGTAATCTCTCTTTTTATCAGTGGAATAGCCAGGAGTATATTTGATCCGAGCCTTCAGGCCTTTATCGGTAATTTTGTACCCTTTAAAGAGAGAGGAAAAATTATTGGAATCACTGAACTTGCCTGGGCAGGATCAACTCTGATAGGTATTCCCCTGTCAGGTTTTATTATTGAAAAATTTTCATGGCAGATGCCTTTTTTAATCATTTCAGGATTCTCCCTGATCAGTTTTTTTATTATACTGAAGATCATACCGAAAGAGAAAAAAAATCATATCCCGCAAAAGAGAAAAAATCGTGTGCTGTCAAACTGGAAATTAATCATAAAAGAGAGAAAAGTTGTGGGAATGCTATCATTTGTATTTTTTATCTCCCTTGGAAATGACAATCTTTTTGTCATTTATGGAGCATGGCTGGAAAACGATTATGATCTTTCCCTTGCAGCCATTGGTTTCGGTACTGTTTTTATAGGACTTTCTGAAATCCTTGGTGAAAGCTGTACTGTTTTTTTCGCCGACAGGGTCGGGTTGAAAAAATCTATCATCATAGGGGCAGTTCTCTGCAGCGGTACATATCTTTTTTTACCTGTTCTGAATATTGGCCTGGCCTATATTATCGCAGGGCTTTTCCTTATTTTCTTCACCTTTGAATTTACAATGGTGACTGCCATGAGCCTGTCAACAGAACTGGTTCCCGAGTTAAGGGCATCTACCATGGCCGCTTTTTTTGCAGTAGGAGGCTTAGGAAGGGTTGCCGGAGCTTTCTCAGGTGGTATTGTCTGGTCAAACTTTGGTTTGTCACACATCTGCCTGATCTCTGGAATCTGTACACTTGCTGCACTTTTCTCAATAGTGATGCTATTCCGGCAGGATCGGCATGCAATATAAAAAAGATAGAAATATAGTATTCACGGCTATAACCGGTACAGATGAAACCATCACATTATCCATTGACTTATCTTTTGACTTTTATTAAATTTTTCTATTTAAAATATAATTGAAAGAGAGTGTTATGAGCAGACTTTTACAGACAGCATTATATGATAATCATCAGAAACTCGGCGGTAAAATTGTGGAATTCGGTGGTTGGGAAATGCCTATTCAATACGCTTCAGGTATCATTAACGAACATATGGCAACAAGGGAAAAAGCAGGCCTGTTTGATGTTTCACATATGGGAAGACTCTATTTTAAAGGCAGCGGCACCCTTCCGTTTCTGCAGCATGTTCTGACAAACAACGCCATGGCTCTTGATACGGGTGAAAGTCAGTATACGATCATTCAGAATGAAAATGGCGGTGCAATTGACGATGCCTATTTATACAGATTTAAATCTGATGAATACCTGCTGGTGGTAAATGCGTCAAACAGAAAAAAAGATGTAGCTCATTTTAAAAACCATCTCAACTTATTCAATGACGTTGAAATGAGAGATAAGACTTTTGAGAAATCAATGATTTCCATACAAGGTCCTTTATCAAAAAACATCATTGAGCAGATCGTCACAGAAGGGAGTTTACCAGAACCCCAGAGAAACTACCTGAGCACTGTTGAAATCAATGGTATTGAAATTTCTCTTGCAAGAACTGGATATACTGGCGAACCACTGGGTTTTGAACTATTTATGGACAGCTGCCATGCCGGAACAATCTGGGATATTTTACTGCATAACCATGCTGTTCCAATTGGACTTGGTGCAAGGGACACTCTACGCCTGGAGGCAGGTCTCCCTCTGTACGGACATGAGCTTGGAACGGATCATGACAAAATAGAAATTCCAATATTTGCATCAAAACTGTCAAAGTTTGCTGTCAGTTTTTCTCCCCTTAAAGGAGATTTTATAGGGAAAAAAGCACTTTATAACCAGCATCTGGACTTTAAGAGGATAATGGATCACAAGTTTGATAAAATTTCTCATCTGCCTAAAATGGTAATGCCGGTCGCCATAACGGGGAAAGGGATTGCAAGGGAAGGATATAAGGTATTTTACCGTAACAGACATGTGGGATATATCACTTCAGGAACCATGATCCCTTATCAGGAACCAGAAGGAAGCGGTTTAAACGGTACCTTTAAAACCCGTATTAAAAAAAGGGCTGTTGCCCTTGCGCTGATTGAGAGCAGCATTACAGACGGAACCAGCCTTGAGATTGAAATCAGAAAAAAGAGGTGTAAATCACAGGTCGTTCCCTATCATATGAGTTCCCAGGCACCCCCTTTTGTGCGATCCATTCCCCATGACAGTTTAAAATTAAAAAAGAAAAAAGATAAGGATAAAAACTATCCTGAGCTTGTGGATACGCTTGTATCAAAAGCCTTAAAAAATCACATATGGCGTGCAAAAGAGTGTGTGAACCTCATTCCTTCGGAGATGAGTCAGTCATATCTTTCAAGGGCGTTATCCATAAGTGATCCTGTAAACAGATATGCAGAGCACAAAGAGATCAAGGCTTTTTTTGGAGAAGATATTTTTTATTATCAGGGTACTGAATTTATCAAAGAGGTGGAAAACCTTCTGAACACCGAATTCCAGACATTTTTAAAATGTAGAAATGTTGAATCCAAGGCTATTTCAGGACAGATGGCCAACACTGCTTTTTTCAGTGCACTTATGGATTTTTTAAACAGATCCGACAGGAAATCCGAGCCGCGCAGAATAAGCAGAGTAATGAATAATCACATTATCAAGGGTGGACATTTAAGTGCCCAGCCAATGGGAGCGCTCCGTGATTTTGTAGCAAGGGACCCAAGAACAGAAAAAGCTGGTGTTATCAATTTCCCGGTGCTGAAAGACAATCCCTATAAAATCGATATCAAAGCGTGTGAAAAAATAATTAAAGCATATCAGCCTGAACTTGTTATTCTCGGCAAAAGCATGATCCTTCATAAAGAACCAGTGGCTCAGATCCGGAAACTTGTTGATGAATTTGCCCCCGCCTGTATTGTAATGTATGATATGGCACATGTATTAGGCCTTTATGGACCTTATTTCCAGGAACCTCTGGATGAAGGCGCCCACATTGTTACCGGTTCAACCCATAAAACATATTTTGGCACCCAGCGGGGAGTGATAGCATCTGATTTCAGAGAAGATGACCTCTCCTGGGAACTGTGGGAAACAGTCCAGAGGCGCACATTTCCCGGAAGTGTAAGCAATCACCACCTGGGAACAATGACAGGTCTTCTGTTATCTGCCTATGAAATGAATTATTTTAAAGATGAATACCAGAAAGCTGTAATAGAAAATGCCAAAGCATTTGCAATGGCTTTAAAAACATGCGGCCTTGATGTTGCAGGAGATAAGGAGATATCTTTTACCCAGACCCACCAGGTGATTTTGAATGTAGGATATGGCAAGGGTGCTGCAATAGCCCAGAAACTTGAAGAGAATAATATTATTGTAAATTATCAGGCTACACCTGTGGAAGAGGGTTTTACAGCATCCGGAGCCCTTCGAATGGGAGTTTCGGAAATGACGCGCTTTGGCATGACAGAGAAAGACTTTCAGACTCTTGCCGGGTTAATGGCTGATCTCATAAAAAACGGGATAGATATTAAAGAGGAGATAATAAAATTGAGAAACAGATTTCTTGAGATGCAGTTTTGTTTTAAAGAGTCTGATCTTCACAATTTATCAACCCCTCTGTCAAATATCTTACAATAGATATCAGGGGTATAACCTGGATGAATGATAAAAACAGCGTAATCCTTAATCAGCTTCCCTGCCCTGTCCAACTATATTACAGATTTCCACGGCAAGGGCATAAATAATATCCAGAGGCAGGTGAGAAGCTATGGTATAGTCAAATAACAGTTTTGCCTCGCATGGGAAATCTTCATCAGCAAAATAATACAATACTGCAGCAGGGATGGCAGGTGTAATGTGAAATTTAAAGGCTGCATCTGCCATATCGAGCCTGACCCCTTTTAACTTTATGCATCTTTTTTTAAAAGAAGTGAGGTCATTGCCAAATCTTTCTGTAATCATGTTGCCGGGAATCGTATGGGGACCTCGAAAAAAAGCGGAGCCTCCTGGAATATCCTTTTCTGACACCCATACTCCTGAAGGGTTGATACCCTTTGCTTCCATAAGGTAATAGAGTATGAAAAGGTATAAAAATTCATGATATGTTTTATGTCCGGACCCAAGGGGCCGGACTTTTAATGCATTCAAGTCAACACAATATTCATGATCCCACACTTTCACAAAATATTTTTTACCTGTTTTATCAAATCTGCATCCAGTTCGTTTTACCACATCTTCTGGATCACATTTTTCAAGATCTGAAAATATTGTTTTATCTATATCCATTTATTCACGCTCCATACCCTTCAGGATTGTTTACCGGTCATATCATCAATTTCCACTTTTATTACTGCTGTTTCAGCAAGCTTTTCAAGCGGGTACTTAAAGGTTCTGTCTGAATATTGAGCCATGATAATATCCAGACCTTTGATTTTTTCTTCAGGATCATGAATTATCCTGGCTTTACCCTCTCCTATTACACTTTTATATGTTAATGACCAGTCGCAGGCAAGCTTTGCCTTTTTAAACTGAACAATCTGATCAACTTCAAAGCAGATATTGTTATTTTTACGAATCACATCAATTTTCCTGCCCTCCGGAGCAGAGTGAAAATATAAAGCTGAATCGTGATATCCAAAATTCATGGGAACAATATATGGTTTACTGCCGTCCACCATTGCAAGACGACAGACTTTACTCTCCCTTAAAATTTTTTCAATCTCACCTCTATCTTTAATCTCCTTATCTTCTCTTCTCATGATAATACAATTCCCCTCTATGTTAATCCCTTTTTAAATTCTTCAAATTCTGACTTTGAAATACCTTCAATCCCCATTGGACGGTTTTTTTCATCATGGCAGTCTGAACCGCCTGTAACAATCAGTTTATATTTTAAAGCCAGAGAGGTGAGGATTTCCCGGTAGTGTCCAGTATGACCCGGATAATTAATCTCAATTCCCTTAACGCCTGCATCCAGAAACTCAGGCAGAATTATTTCTACCGTCTCAAAAGGAGGCAGTACTTCCTTATAATGCCCTTTTTCTGGATAAGAGCCTGCTGCCGGATGTGCAAGTACAGTAAAAATGCTGCTCTTCTGCATAAAATCTGCAAACTGACTTAACTGAATGCCCGAAGGCACATATGCCCTGCTGTCATTTCCTATTATCTTGTTTATGATACTGCTGTCTGAGATGTTAAATATTTCTTTCAAAATAATGGCAAAATGGCGTCTTGTTGGATTACTGCTCGCAGCCGCAATATCTTTATACTGCATGTCTCTTTTTAAGAGCGGCTCTCCACTTCCAGGACCGAAAAATCTGTTGATCTCTTTAATTCTCGCCTTTACAAGTTTTTCACCCCTGCCCTGTGCCAGAATTGAATTTAACTCCTCTACAAAAAGGTTATCCAAAAGCCGTTTTTCAGGAAAATAACATAGAAGATGCAGTGTTCCGCTAAAATTGGATCTTTTAAAACAGATGGAGGCCTCTACTCCCGGAACAACTTCAATATCATATTTCCGTCCAGCTTCAAGTCCACTTTTCAGGCCATTAAGCGTGTCGTGGTCTGTGATTCCAATTGCCTTTATTCCCTTTGCTGCTGCCTGTCCAACGAGTTTATCAGGTGTAAAATCCCCATCTGATGCAGTAGTATGGTTATGCAAATCTGCAAATATCTGCTGACCCATAATCTTATCCCTTTTTGTGATTTTCTCCATATGCCGGATTTAATAAAACAGGTATATATCAAAGCTTGCATATTTGCTATGTTTATTTTCTTCAACCTGCTCTGGAACCCTTATTTTACCGCATTTATTTTTACAGATATCATTTCCGGATATTTGCCATAATAAATTTTTCATACCCGTTCCAGGCTGATTGCCTTACATCCGCTGAGATGGACATTGCTACAAACTCTAAGATCCTTTACATTTTTCAGCAGATTCAATCTGGGAGGCAACAATGCATACCACTGTATCTCTTATGAAATCGAAAGATATTGGAGCGTGTATGGGAACGGGTTCTTTTTCAGCACTTTTTTTACCACGATTGCAGGTACCCTCTTTTATTTCTCTGCCGTTAAAACCGACAATACACATAATGATACAGGATTGTTCCTTCTTTTTGCCTTTTTTTGTAAACAAAGATATAAAACAGAAGGATCAGGAAAATAAAAAAACTCATCAAAAAATCCAGCTTCATCAAGACCATAGACTTCCGGGATATTTCTACCCCCGGCAAGCTCTTTTATCACACCTGCCTGCTATATTTTTTCATGCTTACATATTTGCACTATGCAATAGTTGCCAGTGAAGATGCAGGTTGTCTTGTCCAACCGGTCTGCCTGTAATTTTAGTAAACGTTCAAACAATCTGCAATGGTTAAGACAGCAAACTGTCTGAGTGAGGAACGAACGAGTTTTTGCTGT
>CAZWSL010000066.1:0-9158 GCA_964636495.1 uncultured Desulfobacula sp.
AATCTTCAAATAAAAAACAGTTTTATCTACTTACTGCCGGTTATCATTAATAACCTTCTGCCTTTTATCACTCTCCCCATATTTACAAGACTGTTAACAAAAGAAGACTATGGTATCTTTGCCCTTGCCCAGGTATATGGGATTTTAGTTAACGGCTTGGTGCATTTAGGAATGGTAAATGTTTATAACCGCAATTTTTTTCAATACAGAGAAGATAAGAGGAAAACAGCAGCACTGCTTTATTCCATCCTGGCTTTTGTCTTTATTAATTTTATTCTCTTTGTCACACTGACTTATTTATTCAGGGGGTTTTTTGCCGAGCTGATTATCGGCTCTAAAGAGCACGACAATATCCTTTTCTTTGTTTTCTGTGCCAATTTTTTTGTCTCATTTGGCAGTTATTATTTGACATACTATAAAAACTCTGAAGATGCAGCTACATTTGTTTTTTATACAATTTTAGGCGGTATTATTACATTTTTATCATCTATATTTTTCATAGTAATTTTTCGCATTGGTATTATTGGTTTTGCTTACTCTCAGATCATATCTGGAATAGTTGTGTTCACTTTATTGACAAAAAAAGTTTATAAACTACTTCCAGTGTCGTTTAATAAAAATATTTTAATGGACTCCTTACGTATCGGATATCCTCTGACACCAAGAATAATTGTCGGAGTGATTGGAAGTCAATTTGATAAATATATGATTGGTTTGATGGCAACAACGGGTGGAGTAGGCATATACAGTATTGGTCAGCGAATAGCAAATGTGGTTTTCATATACATGACCTCTATTCAAAATGTTTTTTCCCCAAGAGTCTTTGATAAAATGTTTAACAGGGGAGGTGATGGTGGAAAGGAGATTGGACAATATTTAACCCCATTTATTTACATATCTATTCTTGTTGCCATAGGCATTGCCCTTTTCTCAGAGGAGGTTGTTATCATTTTAACACCTGCCTCTTACCATGGTGCCATAGATATTGTCTCAATTCTCAGTATGTATTACGGTGTACTTTTTTTTGGTAAACAACCCCAGCTTCTTTATGCCAAAAAAACATATATTGTATCTATTCTGAGTATTTCCAATATTATAGTTAATGTGATGCTCAACATCCCTTTTATAATGAAGTGGGGAGCTGTAGGTGCAGCCTGGGCTACATTTACAGCAGGAATAATTAATGGGACAATAAGTTTTGTTGTTTCACAATATTATTATAAAATAGAGTGGGAGTATAAGATAATCGGTTTTATTTATGGATTGTTTCTTTCATCTGTCACTCTGATTATTCTCTGCAGGCATTTTGAGATAAGCTATCTGAACTGTTTGATTATCAAGCTGATTTTTATAAGTACATACTTCTATATTGGAAATGTGATAAATCTTGTCACATTTGAAAAAATATTGCTGTTAAAAGAGGTGTTTTTAGAGTTTTTTCAAAAAGAACAAAATGATCATTCAGGGGTTAAAAACCTTTGAATAATGTTCTATATAATTTTATCAAAAAGAGATTGCTATCACTAACTATTTGAATATATTGGAATTTTTAAAATCATTATTTTTATATTCTGAGAAGCTTTAACAGATAAGGATGAGATTCAAAAGCGTCAGTTTGAATCATATCTGACTATTATCATGAGGTGAGATGTGTACAAAAATTATAGAATAAAAGTAACCAGCCCTTCATTTTCAAGGAGTGATGTGTTGAGAAGAGAGCTTTTGAAGCTGTTTCCGGAATCATTTTTTAATGATGATGGCATAAGATATTCTTCAGAAGAGTTGATCAACTATTTGAAAGATGCTGACGGAGTGATTCTGGGGCTTGAAAAGATGGATCAGGAAATTATATCTGCTCTGCCTGATTTGCAGATAATTTCCAAATATGGAGTTGGTCTTGACAACCTGGATGTTGAATATGCAGAATCTCAAGGTAAAACCATTGGATGGACAGGCGGTATAAACAAGCAGTCTGCAGCAGAACAGGCAGTCGGTTTCATGATAGGACTGTGCAGGAATCTTTATCAGTCAGGTTATAAGTTAAAACAGGGAGTGTGGGATAAAAACGGCGGAGTTCAGCTTGCCGGAAAAACTGTGGGAATTGTCGGGTGCGGTAATGTAGGCAGTCAGGTGATTAAACTGCTGCAGCCTTTCAGATGCAGAATATTAATTAATGATATCCTTGATAAAAAAGAATTTGCTGAAGAGTATCATGCATCTCAGGTTGATTTTGATACTATAGTACAGCAATCAGATATTATCTCTTTCCACGTTCCTTTAACTGAATTGACTAACTATATGGTGAATGCAGAGCAGTTGAAAAAAATGAAAAACAGTGCATTTGTCATAAGCAACAGCCGTGGTCCGGTTGTGGAACAAAAAGCTTTGCACAGTGCATTACAGAAAAAGGAGATTGCAGGAGCTGCTCTGGATGTTTTTGAGAAAGAGCCGCCAGATGATATCGATTTTTTATCTCTTCCCAATCTGGTTGTTACCCCCCATATCGGCGGTAATGCAAGAGAGGCAGTGGAAGCAATGGGAAAAAGTGCCATTGAGCATCTTAGAAAATATTTTTATAGATAAATTATACGGGACGGCTGCATCACCATGTAATTGCTGGCTGCTTAATCGTATAACAGCTGTATTTAAATTATGCATAACTTGAAATCTGTTATCAAAACAGACCATTGTAAAACGAGGCGTGATTATTGAAATGAGTAAACAGAGATCTGCTATCTGGTTATCACACACACTTGATACAAAAACACCCCTGTATGGCGGCGGTAGCGGGATTAATTTCATACAGGAGAAATCCATTGAAAATGGTGATTCCTGCAATACAAAATTACTGCAGATTCCAAGTCATGCAGGAACACACGTTGATGCACCCTTACACTTTGTTGAAAATGGAATGGCAGTTGAAGATTACACTCCGGATGAATGGTTTTTTTCAAATCCTGCCCTTATTTTTCTGGAACCTGGAAAAGGAGAACTGATCAAGCCCGATGACATTAATATTTCAAGAGATGATAAAACAGATATGATTCTTTTTTGTACTCCTTTTGAAAAATTCAGGGAGAAAAAAATATACTGGGATGAAAATCCTGGTATTGCTCCTGAGGTAGCTGATTATCTGCTGGAAAAATGTCCTGATCTGAAAATTATAGGCATGAATTTTATCTCTATTTCAAGTTTCCGGCATAGGGATGCCGGCCGCATGGCACACAAGGCATTTCTTGAAAAAGATATCAGAATAATAGAAGATATGCATCTACTGGCACTGAAACCTGGCGACATAATTGAAAAGGTTATTGTTGCACCATTACGGTTTCAAAGTGGAGATGGAGCACCATGCAGTGTTATTGGCAGAAAAGTAGTAACAGAGGCGGAAAATGGAGATTGAAGCATATTTTTTTGATTTTGATGGAGTGCTTGTTGACTCTGTTCCGATAAAAGCGCGGGCATTTGCCATTCTGTTTGAAAGCTATGGAAGTGAAATAGAAAATAGAGTTGTTGAACATCATCTGAACAATGGCGGCATGACCCGGAAAGAAAAAATTCACTACTACTTTGAAAACTATATCAATAAACCAGTAACTGAAAAGATTTTAGATGAACAGTGCGAGAAATTTTCCAGTATAGTGGAAAATTCCGTTGCTGCAGCAGAGGAAATTAAAGGAGCAACAGTTTTTTTAAAAAGAGTTTCAAAAAAAACAGATTGCTTTATAGTCTCTGCAACTCCTGATGATGAGTTGATCAGGATAGTTGAAAAAAGGGGGATAAAGGATTGTTTTATAGAAATATCAGGGTCTGGGAAATCGAAAACTGATACTATTAATTATCTTTTGAAAAAATACTCTTTAAACAGCAGCAGGTGTATATTTTTTGGTGATGCCATGAGTGACTGCATTGCGGCCCGGAACTGCAGTGTGCCATTCATAGGGATTCTGCCTGATAAAGATGCCCCTCTTTTAAAAACAGCACCTGATATCCTCTGGTTTAAAGATTTTAATCAATATCTTAAAGAAAGAAAGCAGGCACAATGAAAGTTGAGATTCGGAAAAAACTGAAAAACAGGCAACCGTCCGTAGGCAGCTGGATGCAGATACCAGACCTGTCCGCTGCACAGATCATGGGTGAGTCCGGATATGACTGGATTGCAGTTGATATGGAACATGGTGCTTTTTCCAGAAATAATCTGCCGGGAATGTTCATGGCCATATCATCTGGTGGTGCAGCCCCCTTTGCCAGGATAGCTGAAGCGGATTCAGTATGTATCAAGGAAGCTCTTGATGCAGGCGCCCAGGGTCTGATTTTCCCGATGATTGAAACCGGTAAACAGCTTGAAAAAGCAATCAGAAATGCGCACTATCCTCCTGAAGGTAACAGGGGAATTGGTTTTTGCAGGGCAAACATGTTTGGAAAAAAATTCAGCAAATATTTTAAGAATTCCAACAATCCGCTGATTATTGCCCAGATCGAACATAAAAGAGCAGTTGATAACCTGGATGCCATACTGGCTGTAAAAGGGCTTGACGCAATTATGGTAGGTCCCTATGACCTGTCAGGTTCGATGAATATTACCGGGGAGTTTGATAATCCGCTTTTTATAAAAACACTTGATACAATATTCAGTAAAGCTTTAAACAGTGGTATTGCAATGGGTGTACACGTCGTAAAGCCTGACAGACAGCAGCTGAAGGAGAAAATAGATGAGGGATATCAGTTTATTGCATATGGCATTGATGCCGTTTTTCTCTATACTGCTTCAGAAAATCCAGCACAGCTGCTAACAGATAAATAACATGAGAGAGAGTATGAATATAATAGTATTTGGGGGGTCTGGTTTTTTAGGCTCCCATGTGTGTGACAAACTGAGTGATGCAGGTCATTCTGTAACCATATTTGATATTACAGAGTCAAGATATTTGCGCAGTGACCAGACTATGATAGTGGGAGATATCCTGGATGAATCAAAAGTAATCAAGGCGGTTGAAGCCAATGAAATCGTGTTCAATTTTGCCGGGATAGCAGATATTGGTGATGCAAATAGCAGGCCTGCAGAAACAGTTAAATATAATATTCTCGGCAATACCATTATTCTTGAAGCCTGCTGCAAGGCAGAGATTCAAAGATATGTCTTTGCAAGTTCAGCCTATGTATACAGTAAGTCAGGAGGGTTTTACAGATGCAGTAAACAGGCGTGTGAACTCTATATTGAAATGTTTAATAAGAATTTTGGCCTGGAGTATACAATATTGCGTTACGGGTCACTTTACGGTCCCAGGGCTGACAGAAACAATGCTATCTTCAGGTTTGTCGCCCAGGCATTTAAAGAGAACAGAATCTGTTATAATGGCAGTCCAGATTCCCTGCGGGAGTATATACATGTTGAAGATGCAGCACTCTGCAGTCTGAAAATATTGCAGCCTGAATATAAAAACCAGAATATTTTATTGACAGGACATCAGGCTATCAAGGTGGGAAATGTGTTGAAGATGATAGCAGAAATGCTTGGCCAGGATATTGAATTTGTGTTTAAAAAAGATGCAGAAGATAAACATTATGAGATTACACCCTATTCATTCAGCCCCCGTGTCGGTAAGAAGCTGACGACACCTTTTCATGAAGATCTCGGACAGGGGATTCTTCGTGTTATTGAAGAACAGTATCTTGAAAATCACCCTGAAAGAGATAATGTGCAGGGGCTGTTTATAGAGAAGAACAATAGATAGTTATCATGCTGATGACCATTTTAACAGTTATGTTATTTTGAAATGACGAGAAAATTTTTGGCTGATGACTGGATAGTTACCATGAAGATTCAGTAATTTGGAGGTACTAATGAATATAGCAGCGATTATTCCGGCACGCATGGGGTCTTCCCGTTTTCCCGGAAAACCCATGGCAAAGATACATGGTGTTCCCATGATTGGTCATTGTTACTACAGAACCCGTATGTGCAAAGGTCTGTCTGATACCTATGTGGCTACCTGTGATGATGAGATATTTGATTACATCCACTCAATTGGCGGGAAGGCCGTTATGACTTCAGACAGTCATGAAAGAGCGACTGACCGGACAGCCGAGGCAATGCTGGCAATTGAAAAGAGCAGTAATAAAAAGATTGATATTGTTGTAATGGTGCAGGGTGATGAGCCCATGGTCACACCGCATATGATAGATGCTGCTGTTGACTGCATGAAGAGGGAGAGCAGTATAGATGTTGTTAATTTAATGGCAGAGATGAAAACTGTTGATGAGTTTAAAGATCCAAATGAAGTAAAGGTGGTTGTTGATCTTAACATGGATGCAATCTATTTTTCAAGGGAGCCGATTCCTTCCATGAAAAAAGGTGCAGCAGAAGTGCCGATGATGAAACAGGTGTGTATTATTCCTTTTAAAAGGGATTTCCTGCTGAAATTCAACTCCATGCCGGAAACTCCCCTTGAGATAATCGAATCTGTCGACATGATGAGGATAATTGAAAACGGCGGTAAAGTCCGCATGGTTGAGATTGATACATCAAGTTTAAGTGTGGATACTCCAAAAGATCTTGAGAATGTGATTAAATTGATGGCCGGGGATAAACTGATGCAGTCATATTTATAACTTGTAAGGGGATGGAAAATTCATTATGGGGATCTATTTAGTTACAGGAGCTGCAGGATTTCTTGGAAGTGCCCTTGCACGCAGGCTTGTGAAAGATGGGCATCATGTGGTTACCATAGATAATCTGTCTACCGGAAGCAGTGATAATATTCCTGCAGGAGTTGAGTTTTTTGAGGGTAACTGCCAGGATAATAATATATACAGTAAAATTCCTGAATACAAATACGATGCTGTTTTTCATATTGCAGGTCAGAGTTCCGGTGAAATCAGTTTTGATAATCCATCCTATGATCTGCGTACCAATGCAGAGTCCACACTTCACATACTTAAATATGCAATCTCTGCCGGTATAAACAGGGTCATATATGCAAGTACAATGTCTGTATATGGAAAAACAGGGGACTATCCGGTCAGCGAGGACCACTCTACATTTCCAGAATCGTTTTACGGTGTAGGAAAGCTGGCAAGTGAGAATTATTTAAGAATCTATGAAAATTACGGTATTCATTCAACCAGCATGAGGCTTTATAATATATACGGGCCTGGCCAGAATTTAAAAAATATGAGGCAGGGTATGGTGAGTATTTTCATGGCGCAGATGGTTGAAAATCAGAGGATCCACGTTAAAGGAAGCCCTGACCGGTTCAGAGATTTCATCTATGTTGACGATGTTGTTGACAGTTTTATCAGGTGTCTTGGATGCTCACAATCCCATGGAAAGGCAATCAATATAGGTACAGGTGTGAAAACCACTGTAAAAGAACTGGTTGATGAGATGATCAAAATCTACGGTTCAGAAACAGCAGTCAGGTATGAAGGTTCCACTGAGGGAGATGTGCATGGTATCTGTGCTGATATCCAGCTGGCCGGGAAGATATTGGATTTCAAACCTGAAACAGATCTGAAAACCGGGCTTGCCAGAATGCTTGAGTGGGTGAAGGGAGAAATGCACAATGCCTGAATGCAGGATATGCAGAGCAGATGAATCCTGCCAGACAATAAGAGCCGATTCTGTTTATGGTGGCAGGGATTTCCACAATTTCTGGCTCTGTTCTGAGTGCGGCAGCATTTATCTTTTTCCTGCATTATCAGTGGAAGAGGAAAAACTGTTTTACAGAAAAGAGTTTGAAAAATTTATGGACTCAAGGAGCGGAGCTGAGAGGGACTGGTCAGGAGCTGAAAATCATGTGGTCACAAATCAGGACCAGGTTGAAAGACGGTGGCAGTTTCTTGAAAAGTATGCAGAAAAGGGGATGGATATTCTGGAGATCG
The DNA here is from genome assembly GCA_964636495.1 of uncultured Desulfobacula sp. Taxonomy (GTDB): domain Bacteria; phylum Desulfobacterota; class Desulfobacteria; order Desulfobacterales; family Desulfobacteraceae; genus Desulfobacula. The sequence goes on from CAZWSL010000066.1 coordinate 7,885, forward strand.
GGTGCTCATCAGGATTCATGATGAATAAATTCCGGGATTTTGGAATGAACTGCATTGGTGTTGAACCGTCAGGAGAGTTTCTGCAATTTTTAGAGAGGGAGGGACACAGCGCATTTCATGATATTAAATCACTGAAACAGAACGGTTGCGGGCAGTTTGATCTGATCGTGCATTTTTTTGTTTTAGAGCATATAAGAGATCCATTTGATTTTCTGCAGGAAACTTTTCAGATGCTGAAACCAGGAGGCAGAATGATTGCCGAGATACCCTGTGCCAATGATCCCTTGACAGCACTTTATGATATTCCGGCATTTGAAAAATTTTACTGGTCCATAGCACATCACTACTACTATACTCCGGAATCGATATCCTATGTTGTAGAAGAGCTGGGATATGAGTACAGATTACTGCCAGAACAGCGTTATGATCTTTCAAACCATATGATCTGGATGCAGCATGGCACACCCGGGGGACAGGCAAGATATGATACAATTTTCAGCAGGGCACTGAATGATAAATATAGGGATGACCTGAAAAATCAGTGGCAGTGTGACACAATGATTTTAATTATAGAAAAATGATAGGAAAGCGGTTTACATGATAAAAAGTGTTATAAGAAAAATAATAAATACTGCCGGTTATGATATCGTTAACAAAGCTGTGCCGGAAGTTATCTATACATTAGATCCTGATTTTAATACATTATATGACAGAGCCCAGGAAAAGTGCCAGATGGTTGAATCAGATAATCTTTTCAGAAGACAGAGGCATTATACATTGAACTACCTGCTGTGGAACCTGGACTTAAGCAGTGGAGATGTGTGTGAACTCGGGTGCTGGAGAGGATTGTCCGCTTATCAGATAGCAGACCGTATAAAATTTTTGAAGAGTCAAAACCGTTTTTATATTTTTGACTCTTTTGAAGGGCTGTCAGAATATGATGATATAGATATTGTCAAGGGAGTAAAACAGGATCTGGAGAGTCGAAGGGCACAGTTTGCCTGCAGTGAAGATATTGTCCGTTCAAATTTAAGCGAATTTGATTTTATTCACTATTACAAAGGCTGGATTCCCGACAGATTTGATGAGGTAAAGAATCATCAGTTTGCATTTGTTCATATAGATGTAGATCTTTATCAACCTATTTACGATTCATTTGAATTCTTTTATCCACGGCTGCTGAAGGGAGGAATTATGGTTTTTGATGATTATGGGTCAACCATGTTTCCGGGAGCTAAAAAAGCAGTTGATCAATGTCTTGAAAAATTTAACAA
>CAZWSL010000067.1:0-9092 GCA_964636495.1 uncultured Desulfobacula sp.
GTGTGGCAGAAGTGAACAAGTTCATTCGGTAATGAAAGAAGATCTTGCCGGCGGCGTAACAGCAATTACAATAATTATCTGCTTGTTTATGATCGTAAAAATGCCTGACCGGATAAGAATAGAAGGTGTTGTTGAACCTGTTAATCAAAAACAGTGTATACATTATACAAAGGTTTTTTAGATAGGTCAAAAAAAGCAGGGTATGTAAGAAAAGGTGACGTTTTAGCCCAGTTGACAAACAGGAATCTTGCTACTGAATTAGAGCTTATTAAATGCGATATAGCAAAAAATAAAATTGAATTAAGGCTTGCAGAGGCAGAAAATATTGTAAAGGCTCAGGTCTTAAAGGACCAGTTATTCACTCTGAAAGAGTCTGCTCTTCTTTTAGAAGAAAATAGTAAAGCGCTTGCAGTTAGAGCAGATATTACTGGTTTATGGATAAATTTAGGGTTAAATGAGCGAATCGGCGAGTATGTACAGCAGGGAACAGAAATTGGAACTATAATTGATGAATCTGAATTTATTATTCGTGCTGTTGCTAATCAGGATCATGCACAACTGCTGGATGAATCTGTTCTGCATACAGAGTTTTGTATAAAAAAACGGCCCGGCAGATTTTTTAATGCAGAGTTCATTAAGTTGTTACCTGTAGGACTTGAAGATCTGCCTTCTGCTGCATTGAGTATTTTTGCAGGAGGTGAAATCCAGGTTAAACATGATGAACACTCTAAAAGAAAAAGTGTGGAAAAAGTTTTTGAAATCCATATTAAACCGGAAGAGAAAGCAATGAAAAATTTACTGCCTGGTCAGGTGCTGGTTGTCAGATGCTCTATGGTCCCAAAACCATTTGGGATTCAGATATGGCGATTTGTGAAACAGCAGTTTTTAAAACGGTTTAGGGTGATTTAAGACAGGATTGAATACAATGGGAAAAAAATATTATGAATTTGAAGTAAAAGACAATTGCAAAAAAAGAGCAGCGCGTATAAGTGAAGATGAGGTTGAAAAGTTAAAAAAAATAAAAAAAGTGGATGATCAGCTAGCTGAATTAAAAAATATTGCTGAAAATATTGTGAAAAAAATAGATAAATGGAACAGACAGAAATAACAGTTAAGGTTTTTAAGAATATCCTGTTTAAATTTTTATTCGGGCAGAAAACCCTTTGTTATAAATCACAGTTAGATCATCAGATAATCGATATCGTGTCTTTTCATTATCTTAAATAGAAAAATATGCCTTACGTTGAGAGCAAAATATGGGCCGCACACTCTGAAAAAATCCATTTAAAACCTCTTCCTGCTGGACTGGATGCTTTTTATAAGTATGTCCGTGGCAGGATTGTGCAGATCCTGCCGCATCGTTTTTTTTTCTTAGCCAGAGCTGAAAAAATTTTAAAACTTGAAAAGAAATACTCTAAATTATCGGAACATGAGTTAAAGAAAAAAATATTTAAATTTCGAGAGATTTTTATTCTTGGCAAAGAAGATAATATAATTGTGGATGAAACATTTGCAGCTGTTCGTGAGGTTTGCTTCAGAATATTGAAAATCAAACCCTATAAAGTTCAGATTGCAGGGGCGATTGCCATAGAAAAAGGCTGCATTGCTGAAATGTCAACAGGTGAGGGGAAAACTCTTACTGCAGTAATGCCGGCTGTTGTTGCAGGCTGGAGAGGCAGAGGCTGCCATATAATTTCTTCAAACAGCTACCTTGCATGCCGTGATGCTGAAGATATGGCCCCTGTGTATGAATATTGCGGATTAAAAGTTTCAAGTTTATCTCAGGATGACAATAATACTGCTGTAAGAAAAAATGCATATCTTGCAGATATTACATATTGTACGAGCGGAGATGTGGCAGCTGATTTGTTAAGGGATCAACTTGCTATGGACGAAGTTCAAGGCAGGGTGATCCAGGCAGTGCAGTTGCCATAGTTTCTCTCGATGATATTCTCATAAGAAAATATCTTTGGTTATTCAGATTGCCTGTAAAATGGCTCTCACTGCTTTTTTCCTTTAAAGGTAGAACAATATTTCCTAATTTTTTTCTTATATTCAGGATTGCTCAATTTTTTTCTGTAATTCATGGACGACGTCAGAGAAAAAATGTTCTTAAGTCCGATGACTGGTTGAAAAATATGCTGGGATTTGCCGGGAGTGAAAATTAAAAGCAGTCAGCACTTCTGCTGTCTATCTGCTATTTTTCAGCAGCCTTCCTGATATCAACGATTTTTGTGTCGCCTACATATTCTTTTGCTTCATACTTGGTAATCTGTGTCATCTGCTTTGTCAGCTCTGATACTGTATTGAGGTTCCGGATGATTGTTTTGAGATCATTCTGCAGCTGAGGATCCTCCAGGTCATCCAGTACCAGCTGAGCTGTTCCCATGGCAGAGAATATCGGGGAATTGAGTTCATGGGCAGCTGCTCCGGCCATTTCCAGGACGCCTTGAAGCCTCTCTTTTGTTCTGTGTTCTTCCTTTAGTTTAATATGATCGGTAACATCCCTTATTGTCAGGATAATCAAACCGGCTCTCTTTTTCTGTCCAAAAGCTGAAACCGCTGTTGCAGTCTCTTCAAGATATTTTTCTCTCCTGTTCTCTTTTGTGTGTCTCAGGCAGCTTGAGGATTGTTGATTGCTGCCAATAGAATCCAGCGGGCAGTTATCTGGATCACAGCAAGTGATAATATCGTGGCACAGCCTGCCGATTATGGCGTCTTCTGCAAGGTTGTTGTTTTTAAGAAAAGCGTGATTAACCATGGTGATATGGTGATCAGGATCTATGACAAGAAGCTTGGCCTGAAGACTGTCAATAATCATCTGTAAAAAATCTTCATGCTGTTCCAGTTCTGTTATCAGTTTCGTGATTTTACTATAGCTTCTGGCATTCTGTATGGCAATTCCACCCTGTTCTGCAATGGCAGTGGCAAAATTTATCTGGGCATCTGAAAAATTGCGTTTTTGAGAAGTAAGGAGCCTCAAGACTCCTATGATTCTTTTTTTGACAATAATCGGGGCAGCAAGAATACTTGCCACTCCCTCCTTCACAGCATTTTCCTGATATTTTATCCTTGGATCAGTAGCAGCGTCATGGATGATTACAGGTTCTCCTTTCATTGCCTGATGGGTACCCAGTTCATCATCAATACTGCCCCTGCCAAGATATTCTTCACTTAAACCAGAGGCTGCAACAAGATCCAGATGCCCTTTGTCCGGGTTGACCAGCCTTATTGTACACCCTTTAAGATCCATGACTTCCGGGATTTTAGCCGTAATAAAATCTAATACTTCCTGAAGTTCAAAAGTTGAGTTGATGACTTTGCCGATTTCTTTTAAACTTTTGAGATATCGTATCTGCTTGTTCTGCTCCTCATAGATTCTGGCATTTTCAATGGCAATGCCGCACTGCTCAGCCAGGGCTGCCATAAATTCAATCTCGTTTTCTTCAAACATCCGTGGTGTTTTTGTAAGCAGTCTCAAGACTCCGGTAACCCTGTTTTTTACGATAACAGGAGCAATGAGAAGGCTTTTGATTCCCTCTTTTTTAGTGGCTTCAGGGTATTGAATATTCGGATATGAGAGCGCATCATGGATTGCAACTGGAGTCCCTGAAAGAGCTCTGGTGACACTTGATTCTGCATCTATTGGTCCACGGTTGAGATACTCCTGGCTCAGGCCGCATGAGGCAACCAGCAGAAGTCTTTTCCCTGCCGGATCAATCAGTCTTATGGTTGCTGCATCAACCCCTATAACCTCAGGCATCTTCTGGACAATCAGGTCAAGTACCTTTTCCACGTCAAGCGTGGAGGTTATCATCCGGGTTACTTTCTGAAAGAGGTGAAGAAAATCAATTGTTTTATCAGGCATTACGTTACCATCTGTTTTTTCTTAAATATTTTCTGTTTTACTGTTTTTTATGATGTCAGACATTAAGTGGAAATATTTTTGAACAAATTTTCCAGAAATCGTATCTGCTATTGAAAAAGTAAAATTCATATCGGATTGAAATTTTCCTGCAAAGGCAAGAAAAACAGCCTGTGAGAGTTCAACCAGCATTTTTTTGATTTCATGTTTATCTTCAGAAAATTCCACTGCATCATATATCCTGCACCTTGCCGGTCGAATGTTGTATGCTTCACATCTTTTACCTCTGTTGAAAGGGCAGAGCAGGTTCTTTTTCTTATATGTTTCAATTGATCTTTTTATCAGTTTTTCTCTTAGAACAGATGTAAAATTTCTGTTTATTTTGGAATGCAGATAAACAACCTCTATAAAAGAGAGTTCAAATGGTTCTGTACAGCAGGTCTGGTCATCTTTACCGCAGATACTGCTTTTTCCTGACTGCTTTTCTATCTCTTTGTCAATTTTTTTTATCAAGGATTCATAATCAGAGAAGAACAGGCTCAGATCCACCCTGTTTTTAATCTCAAGGGAGGGCTCTCTTATCTTCAGAACTCCGGATTTTTTACCATACTTTTTTAACAGCTTCCACTGACCATAATTAGATGGATTGGCTTTTGAGGCTTTTAATTTTTTCCCTGCTGCTTTTAATGTATGACCTCTTCTTATCATATAAGAGGTGACCAGAGTACCTGTTCTGCCGATTCCATGCCTGCAGTGTACCAGTATTTTCTTTCCAAGGTAAATTGCCTCGTCAAGCCATGCAAGGGCATCTTCCATAGCGTCTATTCCGGGGATATCTTCATCCCATACAGGAAGATAATAAACCTCAAATCCTGAAGACTCCTCAAGCTCGTGAAGATCACTGAATTCAGCACAGAGATTGATTATACCGTCAATTCCCTGGGACTTTATGAAATCAAGTTCAGCATATGACATGGGTGCACGCCCAACTGCAAGAGAGTTTGTAATCCATGTGACCCTGTACGATGACATCTGATCTCCTCTATCTATTATTGTTTTTTATCTTCAACAGATGACTGTCTGAAATCATATCTCTCATTGATGAAATCATCTATAAGCAGTTCCATATCAAGCTCTTCTTTCAAATACATATCCATCAGTTTTGTGGCACCAAGAAGCCGTCCTGTCATATCGAGAATTTTTTTCATCTCTTTTAGCGGTTTTTGTTTCACCTCTGCATCTATTAAATCCGATTTCACTTGAACTATAAATCCCAGTCCTGTTAAAACGCCTTTAATAAACTCAGCTCTGAGGATTCTGCCTTCTGGAGTACCGCCACCACCGGAAAATCTGAAAAGTATATAGTTATCCTCTTTGACAGGTGAACAGATCGTATCGAGTATTACAAAATGGTAGCCAAACCTGAAGTTTACATTCAGATACTCTTTTGCCAGAATTGCATAGCTTCCGAACATGGAGGAGTCAGCACTGATGATGCCGCCTGCCATTACAATTCTGTCATACTCTTCCCAGTCAAAATGAGTTGTTTCCGACCAGCAGATCCCGGGATGCAGAAGTCCTTTTAACAAAGCTGCCATTGGTATACTTGCAATATCTTCCAGAAGCAGTGTTTTTTGATTTTGTTGATTTTTGTTCAGACCGGCTCCAACATCAAGAATATAAAAGAGCATTGGTATATTTAAGATTAGTTTTTTCGCCCCTTTTTTTCGTCCTCCTTTTCTCCGGCCTAAGGAAAACATCTCTTTGACAGCTGTTTCGTGGGTAAACCGTATGATATCATGAAGGGATCTGCATGCTTCTGGGGAAAAAGAGTGAGATTCAGGATCAGTAAGTTTTAACTGAGCTGCAAAATTTATGATGTACTGCAGTTTTACCATGAAGGTGCTCTTTTTATAGAAATCCGTTTTTTTCGGTCTTGCCTGTTTGATGAGTTGGGCCGGAGCTCCGTCATAAACAGTGCACATATCTGCATCAACCGTTACAGTATTCCCCTGGACAAGATCATCAAAACCACTATCCGGATTTACAATTGTAGGAACGTCAAACTCCCTTGCAATGGATGCAAAATGGCTTGCAAAGCTTCCGGTTTCAATAATAATTGCATTTACTCTGTTAATTGCCATTACAAACTGCGGCAGGGCATGTTGGACCGCTAGCACAGATCCATCAGGAATTTCTGTAATCTGTGATAGTTGTTCAAGCCTGAAAACAGGACCTGATCCAACTCCCCGGCAGACAGTCTGCCCTCTGGAGCAGATAATTTGATTATCAATATCATTTTCCAGGGTTCTTTCATGTTTTATGGCATCTGCTGTTCTGTCTGATTTGATATGCAGCGGTCTGGACTGAAGAATAAAAAGTCTTCCTGATTTATCCTGGCACCACTCAATATCCTGGGGAGATTTAAAATGATCCTCAAGGGTTACTGCCCACCTTGCAAGTGTTAATGCATCTGACTGATTCAAAGAGAGGTTATTGATCATGTTTTGATCAGTCTCAATTACCATTGTCTGTTCAGTTGTATTTTCAGTATGATCGCTGTCATCAGAAAAATGGTTCCGTGACAGCACCATCTGTCTCTTTTTGGATGCAATTTCAACTTCAGCAATCTTAAAGGATTTTTCCTTTTTTATTGAAATAATATCACATCCGGCTTCCCCTTCTACAAGAAGCTCTCCCTGTCCCCAGATAGAGTGAATCAACAGCCTGTCTGAAAGGTGGTTTTCATCATCTTCTGTATATATGACACCCGATGATTTTGAATCAATCATTTCAATAATCAGCACAGCCATGGAAGTATCATGGTCCAGTATGCCGTGGCTGATCCTGTAAAAAAGCGCTTTGGAAGAATATTTTCCTGCAATGACTCTCTTGTATCCAGCAATGATATCTTTTTTTTCTACATTTAAAAGCGTGTCATATTGTCCGGCAAAAGAGATGTCGCCATCTTCTTTTACAGCACTGCTCCTGAGTGCAAATCTGCAGTTTGAGCCCTTTTTTATACAAAATGCCTTTAAAGAGTTTTCTATGGCAGTTGAAATTTCATCAGGTATATCTGCATTTAGTATGATGTTTTTAATTTCAGAACTTGTCTGCTCTAAAGAGGAGATGTCATTTATTGTTAACTCTGCCAGTTTCTCATTAATGGCTTCCTGCAGATTATTTGCCTGAAGAAAATAGTGGAAAGCATTTGTGGTAATGACAAAACCACCTGGTGTCGGCAGATGAAGCTCCTGGTTCAGATGGGAGAGGCAAAACGCTTTTTTACCTGCAACGATTTCACTATATGATGCTATCTGGCTGAACTCGATTGTGAATGGAGGTGAGAAATCAAAGTCTGGCGGTGCAATCATAAATCGTATATAAAAATCAAATTTTTTTAAATAATCTTTCAGGCTCCAGTAATTGGACGGACACATTTTCAAAAGTTCGTCAACCATACCTGATACCGAGTCTGCAAACTGGTGATAGATTTTTATAACAGCCTGGAAATCATATTTTTTCTGGTTATAAAATATATCCTCAAGTTCTGCCATCAGTTCATGGGCTTTTTTATCGTATTCCAGCAATTTCTTGAATGATTCATATTTTTCTCTCAGGACAGTCCCCGGGGAAAACATCTGAAACGTCCAGTATCTGAATAAATTTTTTATCTGCATTGTACTCTTTTTTCAAATAACTTGCTGCATTCAGCATTTATATATCTATATATGATTCAAATCCACTGAAGGAGAATATTGTCAGTATTCCAAAACAGCAGATATGATTTTTACTTTTTAATAACGTAGTTGCCAAGGACGAGAACATCCAGTCCAGTGGAATAAAAACAGCGGATGGCATCTATTGGCGATTCAACAAGAGGTTCACCCTGTATGTTGAAACTTGTATTTAAAACAACGGGAACCCCTGTTAATTCTCCGAGCCTCCTGATCAGTTCATGATATAACGGATTTGTTGTTTTGTCCACTGTCTGCAGTCTGGCTGATCCGTCAACATGGGTAATTGCAGGCAGGATCGATTGCTTATCTTCAAGTACATTGCAGACTTTAAGCATAAATGGATCGTTTACCTGCAAATCAAAAAACTGCTCTTTTATCTCTTCAGGCGCTGAAGGTGCAAACGGTCTGTATGCTTCTCTATATTTAACCTCTGAGTTTATTTTTGCCTTCATGTCCTTAAAGGCAGGATTGGCCAGAATGCTTCTATTGCCCAGAGCACGTGGCCCAATCTCCATTTTACCCTGAAACCAGCCAATTATAAAACCTCTCTTTAGAAGCCGGGCTGTTATTTCAGTCACATTTTCATGGTATTCAGCAGGTAATTTATAGCGTTTTATAAGAGCTGCAATCTGTTCGCTGGTATATTGAGTTCCAACATATGGATCAGAGTGTATAAAACTGCGCGGCTGTCCAAGAATTCTGTTATACAGGCAGAAGGCTGCACCGATTGCAGTTCCATTGTCTCCTGCAGCCGGCATGACATAAATATCCTTAAAGCCGCTTTCTCTGATTATCCTTCCATTCATGACACTGTTGAGTGCAACACCTCCGGCTATTACCAGGTATTCAGCATCAGTTTTCTTTTTCAGGATCGAACAGAGCTCCAATGCTTTTTTTTCAAGTACTTTTTGGAATGCAGCTGCAACATCATAATGGTTTTTTTCAAAATCTTTCAAAGGGTGTCTGGGGGGTCCAAAAACGTCATAAAATTTTTTAGAGCAGCGTTGTTTTTCCCAGAACTGATAATTAAAATATGAAAGATCAATGGTGATTGAGCCGTGGGTATCGATAGAGATGATCTTGTCAACCGTGTCAAAATAAACATCAGGGTCACCAAAGGGAGCCAGCCCCATTGTCTTCCCCTCATCATAATTAGGTATAAAACCACAGAACTGTGTTGCTGCTTCATAAAATGAACCAAGGGAATTGGGAAAATAACTCTGGTTAAAACAGCGGACGCTATTCCCCTCTCCTGCTCCCAGATATGAAGTAGCCCACTCTCCTGATCCATCAAGGGAGAGCAGTGCTGCTTTATCCCAGGGTGATACATAAAAGCTGCCTTCCACATGAGCCAGATGGTGTTCAATAAAGTGGACTTCGGGTTTTTTGCCGGAAGAGGATTTCCAGCTGGCACGGTACCAGTTCCAGAATTTTTTCTGTTTTCTGAAAGCTTCCTTGAATTCATGGCTGTAAAATGTTTTTGCTTT
>CAZWSL010000068.1:0-5166 GCA_964636495.1 uncultured Desulfobacula sp.
CTTACCCTGCCTTTTACAACAGCAGGAGCCGGAATGGCTGAAGGAGCAACAATTTCATCAAGGTATGCCTGTCTGCCTCCATGCATGAGCTGCACGCCAAACAGGGTATCGAATTTTTTTACCTCTTTTACCATTTTTCTAAGGCCTGGAAGGCAATTGTCATTCCACATCTGCGGCAGATCAGGCAGTTCCTGTCCACCGGGATGAATACCTCCTCCCCCGACCAGCATCATCCCGGCACCTCCTCTGGCTCTTTCAACAAAATACTGGGTCAACTGATCTGTGACACAACAGTTTTCATCAACACCAAAATTTATACTCATACCAGACATTAAAAGCCTGTTTTTTGAGATCTTATTACCAATCTTTACCGGACTGAACAGATTAGACAACATGCAGAAATTCCTTCTTAATTGAAACAGGTTTTCAAAGTAAAAATACGTTACACCAGCACAACAGCGCTGGAAATGACAGCAGTGTATCTATTTCACATTTTATATACATATCTCAGGATAAATATTCAATACCTGAACTCAACTTTTATCACCGGTTCAGGCAGCAGGCATATACGAGTGCAGCCGGATCAGACCATTACTGCACCATCGCATAAAAAGCGGCAACAGTTCAGACGCAGCAAATTGGTAAATAATTTTTGATCCCTGCCTTTCCGCTGTAATCACAACTGCCGGTGGAGACAGAGACCTGGTGTAAACAGTTCTGGAATTTAATCCGTATGACAATTATTGAGTCAATCAACAAATAAGAGTTGTTGCTGTCTGATTACTCTGTTATAGTTTTTATTTAAACCATTACAAAAAACTGATTGCATTAAAAGGAGCAGTATCGATGTTAAAACCTCTGTTTATTAAAGCGACAACCCTTTCAGATGCCTGGTTTCAAACACTTTACAGATGTGTAGAACAAGGCAGAGCATTTACCATCAACCGTGGATCATTTGAAGGACAGAAAAGGCTTGAGTTTGATTTTATTACAATCCATATTACCCACCCTTCAACAATTCCACTCCTTCCAAAGGTAAATCCGGCTCTCGGGTTTCCCGATCCTGTTGAAGAGGAATACCTTGATGATTATCTGCCCTATCTGATGACAGGTGAAGAAAAAGAGGGGGAATCATACACCTATGGCCAGAGAATCTGCAAATGTGATCTGGAATATCTGCCTGATGATTATAAGATTAAAACAGAGATCCTCATACAGGAGAAAGAGATCTGGGAAGAAAGAAATATAGTGATCCAGGAAGATGACAGATTCTATATCAACCAGATGGAACTCATGATCTGGACTTATAAGAACAGAGGAGAGAGGAACAATCAGATGATCCTGCAGGTTGGCCAGCCATCTGACATGGTCCTTCTTGACCCCCCCTGTCTCCGTCATATTGATACAAGGATTCAGGATGGAAAACTCCATTTTTTCCCCTACTTCAGATCGTGGGATCTTTTTGGCGGTTTTCCGGCAAACCTTGCAGCCATTGAAATGATGAAGCAGTACTGTGCGGAACAGATAGGTGTTGAAAACGGTGAAATTATTGCATCGTCAAAAGGACTTCATATCTATGACTATGTTTTTGAAATAGCAGAAGCAATAAGGGGACGCTCCATGGATGAATTCAGGGAGATGCTGTAGCTATAAAATGGAGTGGTCATTAAAATCGTTTAACCAGCTTGATACGGCTGAATTATACGAAGTGATGAAACTCAGGATTGATGTATTTGTGGTGGAACAGAACTGCCCCTATCATGAGCTTGACGGAAAAGACAGACATCCTGCTGTCCTGCATCTTTCAGGAAGAGATGAAAAAAATGGAAAACTGGCAGCATATTTAAGAATTCTGCCTCCCGGCCTGGGCCATAAGGAGGCGGCATTTGGACGTGTTGTTGTAGCAGATCAATACAGGAAGCAGGGTATCAGTAATATCATGGTGAAAAAATCGCTTAAATTTATAGAAAAGAGATGGCCCCGCAATGACATCAGAATCAATGCCCAGGTATATTTAGAAAAATTTTATGAAACACATGGGTTCCAGTCTGTTTCTGAAACATATTTTGAAGATGGAATAGAACATGTTGATATGCTGAGAACACCTGCCTCTCATATATAAAACCATTTTAAAAATCACCTTTGATACACCAGCTGCACCCGTTCACATTAAAAGTCCTGCTGTTAATCCTTCTATAATAACAACCGTTCATGGAACTGGCTATCGATATCACGCATAAGTCGAATATCTATTGTCTCCCTTAAAATATAAAAACTATCTCAAGATCTATATCTGTATATCAGCCATAATATTTCATATATTATCTTTATATTTTTTTTTAATCCCCCGAAACTGATCATATGAAATCCCAAGGGTATCAGCAGCTTTTTTCTGGTTATACTGGTTTTCAGTCAATGCCCTTTTCACCATAAAAAGTTCAAGCTCTCTAACTGCTTCCTTTAACGGTTTCTTTAAAATCCTGCTGACAGCAGAACTGGAGAAAAATGGACGGTTTCTTGAAATATCACTATATTCTCCGGCACTATCCTCTCCCCCTCCTCCTTCTCCATCGTCAATCTGCTCCTGATTTTTCATGCCTCTTTTTTCCAGAACACTCCCATAGGGATCATCAAACGGATCAAAGGCGATCTCTGTAATTTTATATGAAGATGATTTATATACAGCCCGTTCTATTACATTTTTCAACTCTCTGATATTGCCGGGCCATGGATATGATTCAAGTGTTTTCAAGGCACTTGATGATATTTCAGGAATTTCATCCCTTTCCAGTTCAAAAGCCATCCTTGCAGCAAAATGGCCTGCCAGAATCAGGATATCCTCTTTTCTCTTCCTCAGTGGAGGGACATAGATGACTTCAAAGGAGAGCCTGTCAAGAAGATCCTGCTTAAACCGGCCTGTTTCTGCAGCAGATGCAAGGTCTATATTTGTAGCAGCAACAATGCGAACATCAACATGAACAGATTGTGATGAACCAACCCTTTCAAAATTTCCATATTCAACAACCCTTAAAATTTTTTCCTGCACCTCCATGGGGATTATGCCTATCTCATCCAGAAAAAGAGTACCACTGTCTGCTTTTTCAAATCTCCCCTGCTGGCGTGATACAGCACCGGTGAACGCCCCTTTTTCATATCCGAAAAGTTCTGAACCGATCAGGCTCTGTACTAATGATGAGCAATTCAAGGTAATTAAAGGTTTCTGCCATCTTCTGGATAAAAAGTGAATCCTGGATGCAGCCAGCTCTTTACCGGTACCACGCTCACCTAATATCAATACAGGCCGTTCAACAGGTGCTACTTTTGATATCTGTTCCTGAAACTCAATAAAGGCTTCTGACTGCCCAAGTGCCTCTGGTATTGAAACTTTTTTCTCTTCTGCTGTATCGTGGTTCTGAAAAATCATTTCTACTCCTGGAAAAATATTTTTATTTTTGGTTAATTTGACCGATTTATAGTAAAATTAACCATCAAAACTAAAATTATCACATGCTGTATCTTGATGTCAATAAATATAATATGCTGTAATTACAAATAATTATAATATTTTTATCAACATGGCATGAATACTGCTATTTAAGTATGGCAGTTACAGATTAATGAATTGCTTTACAATAAAAGACAAAACAATAACAGCCAAGGAGAACAGCAATGGGTATTTTTACAAGATTTAAAGATATAGTTGCATCAAACATAAGTGCGATGCTGGACAATGCAGAAGATCCGGAAAAATTAATCAAGCTCATGATAAGGGAGATGGAAGATACACTTATAGAGATCAAGTCATCCTGTGCAAGTGCAATTGCAGAACAGAAAAAAGTTGAAAGAATTCTGGAAGAGATGAATGAAAAAGAGAATTTCTGGGAAAGAAAAGCAAAACTTGCCGTCTCAAAAGGGAATGATAATCTTGCCAGACAGGCACTTCAGCAAAAAAGAATTTATTCCAGAAAAGCAGAGGCTGTTGACGAAGAGTTAATAGCGCTTGGATCTATTGTTGATCAATACAGGGATGATATTGAAGAGCTTGAAAACAAGCTTAAATCTGCCAGAGAAAAACAGCGTCTTCTGGTGCAAAGACATATGAGGGCAAAAAGCAAAAAAAATGCACAGGAAGAAATAAGGCGTGCTGACAGCGTAGAAATCATGCATAAATTTGAAGCACTGGAAAACCATATTGAAAGGATGGAAGCTGAAGCAGATCTTGTCAATTATGGCAGACCTGCTACACTTGAAGATGAATTTGATGCCCTGGAGGCTGATGACGATATTGAAGCAGAGCTTGACAAATTAAAATCATCCGCACCTTCAGACAGCAGCAGGACCATTGATGCATAAACAGCAAACCATTAACATACTGGAGCAGAGAAATCATGACCGGTGCACTTATCATAGGAATCAGCTTTGCAGGTGCCATACTCTTAATAGCGACCATTGGATTGATTATCATAGGAATAATCAAGACTGCTAAAACAGGGGGGCTCTCAAAAAAAGAGAAAAAAGCATATGCTGAAGAGACTAAAATGATCCAGGACATCTATTATGGGCTGTCAAAAATGGAAGAGCGGGTTGAAGCGCTTGAAGCCATATTAATCGAACGTCAGAGAGAGGAAGTGAATCAATGAAAAGAAACTACAGACATAAAAATAAATTCAGGTTCAAAAACTGCAAAAACGGTTACAGCAGATTCAAGGACAAGGTGGAAACCATGTCATCAAACAGAGGAATATACAGATCCAGAAAAAGCATCTTAATGGGCGTATGCCGTGGTTTTGCAGATTTTTTCAACTTAAATGTTTTCTGGGTCAGAGCCATCACAATCATCCTGTTTCTCTTTACAGGCTTCTGGCCCATAGGGGTGATCTATATCACTGCCGGCCTTCTTTTAAAAGTGGAGCCTGTATCGCCCCTCCACAGCGAGAAAGAGGAGGAGTTTTATGACTCCTACACCCGCTCACGGCAGTCAGCCATCCAGAGAATAAAAAGAAAATTTGAAAACATTGAACGCCGTATTCAAAGGATGGAGCATACGGTAACTTCAAGGGAGTTTAACTGGAAGTGATAATTGTGCACAATAAGCACACGCTTTAAACAGAGAGAAACTCCGGGAGTTCCTGACTTCACAATCGTAATATAAAAACCTGGGTGTCA
>CAZWSL010000069.1:0-5160 GCA_964636495.1 uncultured Desulfobacula sp.
AAACCGGCAACCTTCTTAAAAAACAACCAGTTTTAGATCATTCAATATGAAAGATCCTGTTTAAAGCTATATCAGAAAATAGTAGATTTTCATACATAAGTGCTGTCTATGTCAAAAAATACATTTGACATGTTACGGTTTTCCAAATAAAAATATCTCTGTAGCACAATTTTATTACATATTTCAATTAATCACGATCAGCAGGCTGTTACAGAATGAAATTTTTTCATGGTTCAAAACAGAAAATAAATTTCACCTCAGGCATGTATGCATGTATTACACGAATTAATTTATTTTCCCACACAGAAATGGAAATAAACAACGTTCGATAAAAACCGGCTGATCCATTATTCAAAGGGGTATGAATGAAAATAAAAAAAGCAGTATTCCCTGTAGCAGGACTTGGCACAAGATTTATACCTGCCACAAAAGCCATGGCAAAAGAAATGCTTACGGTTGTTGATAAACCCATTATCCAGTATGCTGTTGAAGAGGCTTTTGATGCTGGAATAGAACACATTGTATTTGTGACAGGCAGAGGCAAGAAAGCTCTGGAAGATCACTTTGACAGATCTTTTGAGCTTGAACATATTCTTAAGGAAAAAAAAAAGTGTGATCTGTTGAAACAGGTTCAGGAACTTGTTCCGGAAACAGGAACCATTATTTATACAAGACAGAATCAGCCACTTGGTCTCGGGCATGCCATCTGGTGTGCAAGGGATATTATTGGTGATGAACCCTTTGCAGTACTACTTGCAGATGACCTGATCCAGACAGACAAACCTGTTCTTTCTGAAATGGTAAAAAAATTTGACAGATTAAGAGCTTCAATAGCAGCGATCATGGAGGTGGAAAGCAGCAAGACGAACAGATATGGCATTCTTGATGGAGAAAAAGTGGAGGAAGATATTATACGCATCAATGATATGGTAGAAAAACCAAAACCTGAAGAAGCGCCATCCAATCTAGCCATTATTGGACGTTATATTCTTACCCCTAAAATTTTTGATTATCTTGGAAAAGGCCATATCGGTGCAGGTGGAGAAATCCAGCTTACCGATGCTATGCAAAAACTGTTAAAAGAACAGCCGGTATATGGATATAAATTTCACGGCAAACGGTTTGACTGCGGCGACAAGACCGGTTTTCAGAAAGCAAACCTTGCATTTGCAATGGAGCGGTCTGATATGAAAGATGAGCTGATGAAATTCATAAAAGAGATACAGTAAAAATTTTTATCATGACTGCTTGTACGCAGTGTAAACTTCCATCACTTTTCTGACATAATCCTGAGTCTCTCTATAGGGAGGTATTCTTTTATATCTATCAACTGCCTGCGGTCCGGCATTATAGGCTGCAAGAGCCAGCGGCAGTTGATACTTATATTTTTTTAAGAGGTTTTTGAGATAAAGTGTTCCCCCCATGATATTCTGAGAAGGGTTAAACGGGTCTTTCACAGAGAGGTTCTTATCGTTTACCGGCATTATCTGCATCAATCCCCTTGCCCCTTTTTTTGATACAGCTTCAGGGTTAAACCCTGATTCCACACAGATTACAGCTTTGATCAGGTAGAATTCAACTCCATGTTTTTTATGGGCTTTCTTAATGATATCATCGTATTTGTCACTGTTTGTCCCGGGCTTTTTTCTCTCTCTTTTCTCTTTAATGTATATCTTGTAATCGGTTGAAGTGGGCACATCGGTAAAGTGAAAAATACCATTACTGTCAATATACATATATATATCAGCAAGGCAGCTGTTGTTTTTAACAGATATAAAACTTAACGCAATAGTGATTATGATTACAGTTTTTTTTATCATTACTGAAACATTTCCATCTGTTTTGCTTTTTTTACAGGTTTTATATAAACCGGGGCTGTAACAACTGTGGTCAGATCTTTCTCAATGTCATCAATAAAAACAGATCTTTCTCTTTTATGGCTGACTCCATATATAACTCTTTTTTTTGCATGGGTTAAACAGAGTATATCCATGGCTCTGGTCATGGCAACATAAAAAAGACGCCGTTCTTCTTCAATATTCTCCACTTTTTTGCCATCCAGTGCAAAGGGTGAAAGCCCCTGTTCACATCCTGCAATAAATACAACAGGAAACTCAAGACCCTTTGCCGCATGCATTGTCATTAAAGATACTGCCTGGGTTTTAACCGCTATTGTATCTGCATCCTGATTTAATGCAAATATATCTAGGAAATTTTCCATGCTGTCATACAGGCCTGCGGTGGATAAAATTTTTTGAAAAATCTGTCTGGATTTATCATTTTTTTCAATGATTGCTGTTAAACCTGTCACTTCACAGATCATCATCAGGAGTTGTTCATTACTGACTCTGTTCCTTTTTCTGGTGAGTGGTTCCAGTTTTTTTTCACACAATTTTTCCACTCTTTGCTGATCTGCATCTTCATCAAAATAGTCTGCAGCAATCTCAAGATCAAGAAAACTTGCCTTTTTGCAAAAAATTCTGCAGAGACTTAAACACTGCTTTATGCCCTCCGTATCATAGATATTTTTTTTATCTGCATTTTGGAAAGGAATGCCTTCTTTTTCAAAAACCCGGATAAAAGTTTCATACTGCCTTGACGTGCGGCAAAGAACTGCAAAATCTGAAAATGCATACTCTATCTGATTATCAGAATCAATTTTCCCTGCATCAATTGAAAAAAAGGATATCCCTCCAATGAGCTTTTCAATCATCCTGCCAATGGAAACAGCTTCTGCATATTCTGTTGCTGCCTCTTTTACAATCAGCTTTTTTTCCTTGTCCTTACTGGAAAAAATCTTTTCTGTTCCCCTGGTATCAATATTTCTAATAATAACCTGGGATGAAGCATCAAGAATAGTCTGGGTAGATCTGTAGTTTCTATATAAAATGAATTTTTCACAACCTGGGAAATCATCAGCAAATTTTTTAAAATATTTACTGTCAGAGCCTCTGAACCCGTAAATGGATTGATCAGGGTCTCCAATTACAGTAATATGATTATGCTGGCAAATCAGTTTTATTAACTGATACTGACCAAAATTAAGATCCTGATATTCATCAACAAAAACATATTGATATTGTTCCCTGACTGCTGACAGAATCTCTGGATAATCGAAAAACATATTCACACTCATCATGACCAGATCTTCAAAATCAACCACATTCTCTTCCATACAGAGAGATTGATAGCCATGATATATTTTTTTAAAGGAATCCATCTCTTTTTCCGGCACATTTTTTTTGAAGTCATCTTCAGGTGAAATAAGATTCTGTTTACAGACTGATATAAGCATATCAATTTTTTTAATCTGCTTTACATTGCCGCTTTTTCCCATGCTGTTACTGATCATACTTTTTTTAATCAGAGCGAGACGCAGATTATCATCAGAAACGGTGGAATCAAATTCTTTAAATTTTTTCAGCAGCATCAGACAGAAAGAGTGAAAAGTAGCTGCCAGCACCCCTGTTTCCTCATGGGGCATATATTTTTCAATCCTTGATTCCAGCTGTTTAGCCGCTTTATTTGTAAATGTTAACGCAAGTATGGAACCCGGATCTGTTTTTTCTTTTGATACCAGATGGGCAATCTTTGATGTTAATGTTCTGGTTTTGCCTGTACCAGGTCCGGCCTGGATAATCACTGCCCTTGCATTTGAATCAACCACCTTCTGCTGTTCAGGATTTAACTCCTTTAAGATATCTGTCACTTTATGGAGCTCTCTCTGTCCGATATTCTCATTTTTACTGTTTTTCTGTTTATTATTTACAGTTTTTTCATTATCTGTTTTGATCTGGCTCTTTTTTGTTTTTTTCCGGGGCATTTTGAACAGAAGATATTTTTCTCCCTGTAAAATCTCTTTCTCTTTTCTGGAAAACAGTTTCACTTTACCAAACTCTCCATCAAACCCTGGTTCAATGGAGATCTCTCCTGTATGCATTTTCCTTATTGCCTCTGCAAGGAACGGTATACCAGCTCTCTCAATTTCATCAAAAGAGCGCTTCAACAAAATATCAAGTTCAGGACCCAGAGCTTCAACAGCCTTGTTATAGTATCGTGTTACCTTTTTTGTCTTTGGACCCACTTCAAAAATCTGCGAGAGAATATCAGCAAGTGGAATAATACTCCTGAATCCATGTCTGTTTTCCGGTATATATCCTTCAGGTCTTGCAGCAAGCTCCTGTACCCTGTTTAATACGCCACAGGTCAGTTTTTTCCCACATTCAGGGCAGACACCGTCGACTTTTGCCGTATCAGCAGGATTCAGAGATATGCTGCATTTTCTATGGCCGTCATAGTGGTATTTGCCCTGATGAGGATACATATCAAGCGTGCCGTTATATTTTTCAAGGTCATTTGTCTCAAGGGCTCCCCTGACGGCATGAAAGCTCAGATCAGTATTAAACACCGAGGCATTCCTCCCGAGATATCCTGGTGAATGAGCATCTGAGCTTGAAATCAATCTTATCTTATCAAGATCTTTTACACGCCAGTTCATGGGAGGATCTGAGGATAGTCCTGTCTCAACTGCAAAAATATGATCTTTTAAAGAACCAAAACACTCTTCTATTGAGTCAAACCCTGATTTTGATCCAAACATGGAAAACCAGGGAGTCCAGATATGGGCAGGCACAAAAAAACCCTTATCATTAATCTCCAGCATTATGGATAGCAGGTCACGGGCATCAAGACCAAGTATTGGCCGTCCATCTGATTTGATATTTCCGATTGTATTGAGTTTTGCATTAAATTTTTTTACACTTTTGATATCAGGAAAATATATCAGGTTATGATTTTTCCTCACTCTGTTATCTTTTTTATAAATATTGCTGATTTCAGTCTGTAAAATAAACCGCACGCTGTTTCTGCAGCTCTCTGGAACTCTTTTATCAATATCCCTGGCAATCTCTTTTTTCAGGGAAAAAAGACCTTGTTCTGTCTCTTCAAGTTTTGATTCGATTTCATCTATCCAGTCTGGATAGGTAAAATCTCCTGTTCCAATAAGGTTAACCCCTTTTATCTGTGCCGTAAAATAGAGGTTTTCAAGATCAAGATTTTTTGCGGTAGCCCTTGAGTATTTTGAGTGAATATGAAGATCAGCAATGAATTTCATCTGTTATTATCCATAATTTATAGTCCCTTGCAGCCTGGTCTGCAACA
>CAZWSL010000070.1:0-4917 GCA_964636495.1 uncultured Desulfobacula sp.
TCCAATATGAAGCTGGGAAGCATGTCAAGAATTTCAACGGTCCATAGACTTGCTTTGCCGGGCATACCGCTCAGAAAAACAGAAAGACCTCCTTTTCAACACTCTTTTGGTGCAGAGGTGGAATTTTTTAAAATTATTGAAGGCGAAGAGTGGGATTACGCACTTCGCGATTTATCAGTTGCTTTTTATGCTCAATCCAGGTTTGATGCCATTGAGTGCTTTCTATACTGGCGCTGATATTCAGGTGCAGGTAATTGTAATGGATGTGACTGGACAAGCTATGGTAAACAGGAAATAAAATTTCTGATTATGTCTTTTTTTTATAAATTTATGTCCGGTGAAACCAGGGGAGCCGCCACTGCAGAATATGAAGATATCATTCAAAATCTTAATTTTATTCTAAATACAAAAAAGCAGTATGGTTCGATTATAAATAATTTCGGGATGCGGGATTTAAATGAATTTTATGATAAAGAGGGGATTGCCAAAGTTGTAATTGAAGAAATATCTGAAAATATAAAGCAATTTGAGCCAAGAATTAAAAATGTTGAAATTATAAATAAAAATACTGCCAGTATATTTCAGATGGCGTTTATATTAGAGTGCCAGGTATTTGATACAAAACAGTCACTGAATGTTACCTTTGATACGGTATTTAACAGTTTTATTGTCACGTAATGATGAAAACAGAATGTATGGAATTTTTTTAATAACAGGATTGTAACCAATGGGAAACCTTGTATGCCGGATTGAACTTCATAAAAAGAACGGCATAATTGTCACAGTTGAAAATGATACTGACCAGATAACACAAACCATGGTGTTTGACGGCAAGAAGATTACGACAGAATGCAAAGGCCAGGAAACAAGTACAATTACGCAAAAACCTGAGAGCATTACCATAAAATGTAAAGATTTTCTTGTTGATGCTGAAACAATTACATGTAACTCCTCAAAGGATACCAAATTAGACAGCAAAGCAAAAACAGACATATTGAGCAGTCAGAATTTTACAATTAATTCCGGTGCCAAATTGACAGCTACATCTTCATCAGATATGAGTATGGCCGGTAGTAAAGTTGATATTAAAGGGGAAAAAGGAGATGTCTCTGCTTCGGGTATTAACGTTAATTTGAAAGCAAAAGCAGATGCAAAGCTTGACGGACTGAATGCTTCAGTAAAGGGAAAATTAAAAACTGATGTTGATGGCAGCATTGTTAATGTCAGCTCCAAGGGAGTGCTCAATGCCAGTGGGAAAATAACTTCAGTTGAGGGAAGCGCTGTAATGAAGATCGGTGGAGGAGTATTAAAAGTAGGATAATGGAGTTCAGCGATAAAGTTTATAAGGCTTTTTTAAAAGAGATGAGTGATCTGGATCAGTTCAGGATGACTTATGCACTGGACCATCCGGGAATTTCAATAGACCGGGATGACCCTGATGTAAAAAGGCTGATCGAGGCTATTGCTTTTTTTTCAGCCAGGACATATCTGGCTGGTGCTGAGAATATTTCAGCTGCACAATTGAGGCTTTTTCAGCAGTTTTTCCCCTTTCTTTTGTCACCTGTTCCGTCAATGGGGCTTATACAGGCGAATATCTCGGGTATGCTTCAGGAAAAAACAGTATTTCCAAGAGGTTCGGAATTCCTTGTTAACTCAACATCAGGAGATACTGCCATATACAGAACCATGGAAGATTTAACCATACTTCCGGTAGCACTTACTGACGCTTCATTGATTTTAAGACCAATGGGCTACAGGCTGATGATTTCATTCAGATCAATGCATTCAAGAACCGATGAAATCGGCCGAATGTCCCTGAATATTAATTATCTTAACAATTTTGATACCTCTTTATATGTACTTGATACGATTAAAGAGAGTATGAAAAACTGTTTTATCTCCTTTGATGATATTGTTGATGAGAATTCAACCGGAGCAGACTGTGAAGTCTATTTTGACAATGATAATGTTAAAAGCAGTAAATCAAAGGAAGAGCCTTCAATACATCCCATGCAGGAATCCAGATTCTTTTTTCATTTTCCCTCCCAGGATCTTTTCATGCATATTGATGTCCCGGAAATGAGAAAATCGTGGAATAAATTCACAATATGCATAGATCTGGATGGAAAGTGGCCAGAGAAACTGATTATAAATAAAGATATTTTCAGGCCTTTTACAGTCCCGGTGGCAAATATAAAACAGGCACCTGCTGTACCTTTCATGTATGACGGTACAAAGGAAAAATTCAGCATCATACATCCCGAGCCGGAAGCACGCTATGAACTTCAATATATAACAGGTGTTTATAAAATAATTGACGGTGTAAGTATTCCCATGAGACCCGGTATCCTGGCAGGTGGTGAAGGTTCCTATGAAGTTGAATATAAGAGGGTTGAAGGAAAAAACAGATATTATCTCAATATCCACTACTCAGAAGCATTTTTAGAACCAGTTACAATTGGTATTGATGCCATATGGATTCAGCCCGAGTTTTCAAAACTGTTATCGCAGAAACTGGATGTACAGCCGTATTCCAGACATGTCGCAGGTATAAGCTGGGAAATAGCAGAAACTTTGACACACCATGCGGGAAATATGTTCCATGAAAACATGGATCTCTTTATGTCTATTTTATCACTGAGAAATAAATTCAGCCTGGATTATGATGATATATTGTGCCTGCTCCATGTACAGGGCAATATCTTTGGAGGAGAATTCAAACAGATGATAAATCTGTTTAAAAGCGTACAGGTGGAACAGACCAAGGTGCAGACAGCCTCAGGTAATTCTTTAAAGTTTGTTTACCACCTGGGTTTTAATGATTGTGCTCCTTCATTAAAACCAATGGTGAAAATATTTACAAAGTATGTGGGGAAAATTCTGAACTGCTGGATTTCAGATATTGCAGTTGAAACCAGAATGCAAATACACAATCTGTAAGTTCAGCCTTACAGGGGTAGTTATCATCAGAAACGGTGATATGAAAATTGAAAAATATAGGGTTCAGCATTAAAGGGGATTATATGGTAGAACAACAGTTGTGGAAAAATATTTCCAAATTATTTTCAAATATGGATGCTGATATTGATCGGCTGCTACTCAATGAAAACCTGGATGAAAATGAGGTGATTGCAAATCCGGAAAATAATATTCTGTTTGTCAGAGAAGAGATTAGAAAACAGCTTGATGTGCTGAGAATTTTATTTTCAGAATACCTTACTGAGCAGGAGAGTTATTATGTGCTTTTTGCATTGATTACACATATTGATGAGACTATTCAAACAAAGGTGCTGGATAAAATGCATCTCTCATGGCCTTTGCTTCAATTGGAATTTTATGAGATTGATGATGGGGGTAACCTTTTTTATGACACACTTGATCATATCATAAAAAAACCACAAACCTGTCTATTTGTTTTTGAGGTCTACTATTTTTGTCTGAAACACGGTTTTACCGGCAAATTTGTGGATGATTCCTTTAAAATTTCTGAGTATAAAAAAGTGCTGGAAGAGAAAATAGTGGTTAATGAAATACAATCTTCAATAGTGAAACCTTACAATCAGGACATTCGATCATCCCTTTTTTCTCCCTTGTGGTATTATGGCATTGCCGCTGTTTTTCTGGGATTGAGCTATTTTGGATTTCTGTTTTTAGGATAAGGGGAAAAAGAGTATCTGCTGACTATTACGGGGTCTGTTTTAGAAATTTTTTACAAAGGGTGATCAGGTAGTCTTTGTCGTACAGGGTCGTAAGGTAGGCGTCTCCCCTCTCTTTCTGTTTAAAGTCGATAAAGGCAGCCTCTGCAGTCTCCCTCTCTTTATATTTTCCGGTTCTCACTGCATATATCTTGAATTTCTGCATGAAATCCAGCATGACTATTACAGGTTTATAACCTTTATCGGACAGGTAGCTGTAATTTCTGTATGCATTTTTTTTGTATCTGTAAATTCCTGTCTGTATTGAATATACATCTTCCTTCTGTCCTTTCAAAGATGAATCCTCTTTTTCAGGATATATCAGGATGATCATGCCGTGTTCTTCAGGTGCTTCTGCCTGCTGTTTTGCCGGAACTGTTTTTCTGGGTTGGGTTTTCTGTACTTTCTTTTTTTTTTTTCTTTTTCTACCTTCTCTATTTTCTCTGGAGGTTTTTTTTCAGGAACAGTTTTCTTTTTTATGACCTCTTTTTTCACAGCAGCAGGCTGTGTATCAACAGGTTCTTTTTTATCCGCATCTGTCTTTTTTTCAATCTCAGCACTCTTTTTTATCTTTACCGGATCTGGCTTGGGAACAGGAAATACATAAAGAGGGGTTGCTGGTTTTTTTTCCTTGATGAATAAACCGTAATAAATTGAAGCAGCCTGAGCACCGGCTAAAGAGAATATGATCGTGACAAGTAAAAAGGTAATTATAACTTTTAACATATCGGTTGAAAATGAAGTGTACATAAGCTCTTCGATCTTATCGATAGTGTTTGAATGTTGTTGTATTATCAGTTATTCTGCCGATTGATTCTATTAATAACCAATTAAAACGTGAGATGTCAATCACTATTTTTTTGAATTTTCCTCCACAGCATGGCATGCAACCCTGGTGTCATTTTTCACTCTGTGTTCATCGCACAAGTGGTTAAACAGGTGGTGATAAAGGTAAGATATTCCTCGGTAAAGTTGAACCTGCGGGTCAGGGATACCGGGTGAGCTGCCAGGCCGATTTTTAAAATTCGGCATGGGCAGCAGTAAAAGACAATGCCACGAAAAGAGAGCTGCAGATAAAACTGATTTTTTCATTTAATCCTCCAAAACATGACTGACACTTATATTATAAGTATCAGCGGACAGTTAACACGTCTTACCCAGAAATACCTTGACTGCTCAGTTCGTATTTAGCAGGCAGAAATTACTTATGTGATCAAGAAAA
>CAZWSL010000071.1:0-4315 GCA_964636495.1 uncultured Desulfobacula sp.
GCTCTTCTCTCTGCTGCTTGAGCGTGTTTTCAGATGCTGATAACAGCTGAGTCTGTTCTTCCAGTTCCAGGTTTGCCTCCTCCAGTTGAATTTTTTGATCATTAAGCTCTTCACGCTGGCTCTCTGTTTTCTCCAGCAGCGCTTCAAGTTTTTCATGGGACCTTGAAGCATCAATCGCAATGGCGATATTTTCAGAAGAGAGATTTATAAATTCAATATGATCATCTGAGAATTCACTGAAAGATCCCAGTTCCATTACACCTACAACATTTTCATGCAGGATGACAGGAAACACAATAACGTGTCTGGGAACAGCACTGCCAAGACTGGAGGTTATTTTAACATAGTTTTCAGGCAGATCAGATGTCACTATCATCCTCTTTTCCTTTACAACCTGACCTACCATACCCTCACCAATATTTATTCCAGACGAGGGTTTCTGTTTTCTGTTACAACCATAAGACCCTTTAAAGTGGAGTTTATTATCATCTCCAACTACATATAAAGTTCCAATCCGTGCTCCTGTAAATTCTGCCATATATGAAATAATATCTGTGGTCAGAATTTTGATATCTGTTGTTCCCCGCATAATATCAGCAAGTTGGGCCTGATTTGTTTTCAGCTTATTCTGTTTTTCAATAGTTGTGTTGGTTTTCCGCAGTTTATATTCAACCGTTTTCCGCATATTGATATCTTTCAGCAGACTTTTTCTCAAATGGTTGATTGCATTTACAACCATATCCAGTGAGTCTGGAGTTTTCAAATTTTTCCTTTTCAGAAACAGGGGTTTATTGCGGTTGAGATTGTCGAAATCAAATGAATTAATATAGGTGGCCATCCTGTCAAGATGTTTAATGATCAGCTGCTGAAAAACAATCAGAACAAAAATTGACCATATCAGTATTTCCAATACCTTAGTCAGAACGATTATTAATAATTTATTGTACAGGCTGCTGTAAATATCATCCAGGCTTATGGTGAGTGACAGTGATCCGATTTTTTTTTTCTTTTCATTGATAGTATGTTCCAGAGGAAATTTAT
The DNA here is from genome assembly GCA_964636495.1 of uncultured Desulfobacula sp. Classification (GTDB taxonomy): domain Bacteria; phylum Desulfobacterota; class Desulfobacteria; order Desulfobacterales; family Desulfobacteraceae; genus Desulfobacula. Next base: position 1,042 of record CAZWSL010000071.1, read on the forward strand.
GAGAAACAGACCGTTTTGATTCTGAGCCCTCAATATTTAGAAATTTTTTCTCTTCTCCCTGAATAATCTCTGCCACTTCAATATGATTAATATTGGCAAGCGCCATAATGCCTTTCATCTGAATGGATAGTTGTAATTTGTCCAGATCCCATAAACTATTTGACAGAGACCGGAGGTGACTCTCTTCAATCTGTACAAGCAACTGCTCAACTCCGGCTATTTTCTGCTTATAATCGACAAACAGCTGATAGGCTGCACTGATAGTAGTGAAAAAAAGACTGCATACAAGGATATACAACAGAACTCTATATGACAACCGGCGGTTTTCACCCGGTTTCAAGAAAAAATTTGTCATCACTTCTCTTCCCATTTAATATTATTCAAATATGCCTTTCTTTGATTGTCAATACCCACTATTTCATTAAGCTCCATCCATTTTCTGGCAACATCATCAAGAGCTTCCTGAGGAGTACTTTTTTTTGTCAGGGCTCTATGGATACCTTTATTGAGTTCCCAGTTATACTGCCCCCCTTTTATGATGGTGAGAGCAAAAACGTGGTTTTCAGATGTATTGAATTGATTGTAGGTCGTTACATATGATTCTGCCACATCATTTTTTAACCCCCCTTTTTGGGTCCAGAATGATTTTAGCTCACTACTTTTTCTAAAAGAATTCATGCCGAATCTGCCGATAAGAAGATCTGATTCATGGTTGGCTTCGTTACTGTAAAAACCTAAAAAGTCAAATGCCGCATCTTTGTATCTGCTGCTTTTTGCAACAAAGCTTGACCATGAGGATGGAATGTATGGTGCGTAATTAATATCAGGAAAATGGTCCCATTTTTTTTTCTCCCGGTTCCATACCCTGGATGATCCAGGTGAAAGAGCTGTGTATACATGATCCCTGATATCTGATTCCTTTTGCGTCGCTTTAACAAAGGCATCATCCCACATGTCAGAAAGTACACTTTCACCTCTTCCAAAAGAATCTGCAGCAGTAGTCAAGGTAAACTCGTCTCCTCCTGGCGGATAGTACTTCTGGGTTGCAGCAAAATCTTTTAAAGCCTCTACAAATCCAGGTGTATTGATTAAAGGCGTCATTGTTTTAATGTCAAAGTATACTCCGCCTTTTATATCCGGATGTTTAACATAGGGAGCTGCACGCTTCATAAATTGTGAGTATAAAAGATCATTCCTGTTTGTTATTTCAGCTGCACCATATACAATTTTTCCATTTGAAACTGTTTTATGATGAAAGAATTGAGCTACTTCATTAAACTCCTTCCATGTTTTTGGAGGGGTCAGATCTCTCTTATATTGTTTTTTAAATTGCGCTTTAAAAACAGGATCTGAGATAAGATCATTTCTATACTGCATAAAATGTCTGTCACCATCTATAATGACAAGATAATGTTTTCCATTCCACGTGGTGATGGATTTATATTTTTTAGAAATTTTTTTATACTGAGGGGATTCAAGCATTTTTTCTGGTAAGGGTTCAAGGTATTCAAACAAATCAGCCATCCATACCCGCCCGCAGAATACCACATCATACTGATTGTTTTTCAGCCCCCACAATATTCTGGAGTATAAGTCTGAAAAAACAACATACTCCACATTGATCTTAGCGCCTGTCAACTCTTCAAACTGCCTTGCATGAAGTTCCACTGCACCGCCAAGATTCGGCGGTTCGTGTGATACGACATTCAAGGTGATTCCATTATATGTTTTTTTTGAAATGTTTTCATAGGAATAAGGGCCGGGAGTATCTTCAAAAACAGGATATTTTTTTGACCACTCACTGGCAGAAACTTCAATCAGAAATAGAGAGAAAATCATACAGAATATCAAGGTATGATAATAAATTTTTTTTTCCATTGTATCCTCCTGATTCATTATTTTATTTGTATTATATATTCAATTCTTACCCTCTCTTTTGTTTTAATTATCTCACTCCACACCTTAACGCATTGAATCAAGCTTGACGGTTTTATAGGTTAAGTTCTGTTTTATATAATCAAAGTCAGCCTAAAACCTGTGACTGTGCTTTTCTATAGGGTGGTTATACCGTACACAGGGTTTTCCCCTGAAAGAGAAGTGGCAGAAAATAATCAAAAATGTCTATATGTTAAATGCCGAGTCTGGAAAATGATGATTTTCACCCGTTTTCTTTAACCACCTTGATGTTTCACTTGCTCACTTTAAATTGTCTTTTTCACTGCTGCTGAACAATAATCATGTAAACATGAAATTTACCTGGATATTTCATGAAATGTTTCTGCCTTGCATTATAACAAAATTGAGCATATGCGAAGATCTCGTCCTGTAACGTAACTGATCAGGCAAAACCGATATGCCTAAAAGGTGACACTTCGCAATCAGGGTTAATCAAAATAGAGTTCATTATTTCTGATAATGCAGTTTTGTACTGGAATAAGCAAAATATCATGAAATGTTCAGCTCCGTTAATATTAAAATGAGCATCTTGTTTTTGTCAAGGATATTCAATAATCACCTGATATTTGTTGTAATGTTTAAATTTCAAATAGTTTCTTCGAACCCGTTACGATGCAGGTTGTCTTATCCGCCCTGAAGCCTGAATAATTTTTTAAAGTTCTAAAAAATCTTCCATTGGACAGCAAAAACTCGTTCGTTCCTCACTCAGACAGTTTGCTGTCTTAACCATTACAGATTGTTTGAACTTTTACTAAAATTACAGGCAGACCGGTTGGATAAGACAACCTGCATCTTCACTGGTAACTATTGCATAGTGCAAATAAGTAGGCATGAAAAAATATAGCAGACAGATATTATAAAAGAGCTTGCCGGGGATAAAGATATCCCGGAAGTCTATGGTCTTGATGAAGCTGGATTTTTTGATAAGTTTTTTTATTTTCCTGATCCTTCGGCTTTATATCTTTGTTTATAAAAAAAGGCAAAAAGAAGGAACACTCCTGTAGTATTATACGTATTGTCGGTTTTAACGGCAGAGAAATAAAAAAAGAAGACAAAAAAGAACCTGTTTCCATACGCAGTCCAATATCTTGCGATTTCATAAAATATACCGTGGCACGCATTACTGCTCCCTGGATTAAATCCACCGAGAAATGTAAAGGATGTGGTAAAGTAACAAAAGGAAAATCTCTAGCCCTAAAACTCCATAAAAAGTGTATGAGAGGAGCTGCTGAACACGCCAGTGGAAGGCTGATTGCCTTGCAGGCGCATATGGATCTTTGCGTACAAACTCTTGATTCCTGTAACGGTTAAGCCACCA
>CAZWSL010000072.1:0-4031 GCA_964636495.1 uncultured Desulfobacula sp.
GGTGAAATACTGAATGCAAAACCATATCTGACTCAACCCTTAACCCGTGAATATCTGCAGCATATAGCTGACTGGGTAAAAAAGCCGATGGCCTGCAAGATTACATATCGTAATAACAGAGAGGCGCTGATGATGGTAAAAGAGATAACAGATAAAATTTAAATGAGAGTAACGCTTCGATCTGAAAAAAAGATGTTTCACAGCAGATTTAGAAACATTAAAGCGGGTTTTGAACATGCACACACTTCATATGCCTTTCTCTTTTCTGTTTTAAGTCAAAATTGCACTAAAGATGATTTTAAAAGAGATGTTTCAGTGGAAAAGTGTGACTGGGAAACCATTTTCTACCTTGCTGCAGCGGGTTGTGTTGCACCTCTTATCTATTCACGCATCCAGCAGAAAAAAATTGGATCATCAATTCCAGAAGAATTCATATCAGCCCTTAAAGCGATGTATGAAGCCAATCTCTCGCGAAATCTTAACCACCGTAATATTTTACTGGAAGCCTGCAGCCTCTTGAATGCTGGAGGGATTACTCCGGTTCTGTTAAAAGGTGCCAATGCTTTGGTAAACCATCTGCCAGATGCAGATGAGCGTATAATCAGTGATATTGATTTGCTGATAACAGACAGCAGGGTAGAGGAAGCGTGGGATATGTTAGTAAAGGCCGGTTTCACCGGAGATATGGATCAAAAAAAATCATATGCAAATGCACCTCACCTTCCTCCACTGTATCACCCCACTGGAACAGGATATCTGGAACTGCACCGTTTTCCCAATTTCCATAAACAGCAGCCTCATATAATTAATGACTGCTTTTCAACAGACAAACTACTGCTGTTTCATAAAAAAGGTGTTCACTTTAAAGCAAATATGCAGGAACAGCTTTTAATATATAACCAGATTCACCATTACTATTCCGCCCTGTTTCAAGGCACATATGATTTAAGATATATAACAGAACAGGCAGGCATCTGCCATTTTATGGGGAAAAACAGACTGCAGAATCTGTCTGACCATATTACTGACAGATACCCGGCATTTGCCCGGATATATCACCATCAGTTATTACTTGTGAAATTTCTGCTGCAGGAGGAGCAGATTCCAGATTCAGGTTATGACAAAAAGAGTATTCAAATGAGAGATGAAACCCTCGGACTCATATTGCATAACAAAAAAACAGTTTTTAAAAAACGCATGGAATCTCTATTCAACCTGTCAACCTATATAAGTAAACGACTGTTTGATTTACAATGGCTTTTGCCCAGGTTCACCAACCTTCAATGGTGCTTAAAGCTTCCGGAAAAAATACATCAACATATAATAAACCACAGAAAAATAATCATGTAAGGCCGGTCTGTCACCTCTGATTTGTTTATTAAAAATCTTTCAAAGCAGCATTTTTTCCTTTGCAGAATGTAAAAAAAAGAATAAAAGAGGGGCCATGAGAGTATGTAAGGCATATGATTTCGGATGCATAACAGGGTACAAGCTGGGATGGTCATTGATCGGTCCACCTTTAATGACGGCCTACTTTTATGTTTTTGATGGCTTTATGGTGGATACAGGCCAGTCTCATATGCAGAAGGAAGTGCTTTCCATAGTTGAAGATCATTTGATTAAACAGATTGCCTTAACCCATCACCATGAAGATCACAGCGGAAATGCAGCCATAATTTCAGCTGTATCCAGGGCAGGCATTTTTGGCCACCCTTTAACAAAAGAGAAGATGTCTCACCCTTTTCCCATATTGCCATATCAAAAATATGTATGGGGTAAATCCGAACCTGTCGGTATCATACCCTTTCCAGATCAACTTGATACCACTCTCGGGCCACTGATACCAATCCATACGCCCGGCCATTCAAAGGATCATTCGGTTCTTTTGCTAGAGGAGAGAGGCATTCTTTTTTCAGGAGATTTGTACCTTGCTGATAAAATAAAATTTTTCCGTTCTGATGAGAATATCGGAGATCAGATTCAATCTTTGAAAAAAATTCTGACCTGTGATTTTGATATGCTTTTGTGCAGTCATTTTCCAAAAAAGAAAAATGGGCCACATCATATAGAATCCAAATTAGCATTCCTGGAGGATTTTTACGGGAAAGTGATTGATTGCCGGCAGCAAGGGCTTGATCCCAAAATAATTTTCAGGCAATTGAGATTAAAGGAGGATTATTTTACCAAATATTTCTGTTTTGGTAACGTGAGCATGTTAAACGGTGTAAGATCTGTTATCCGTCACTATGAATCACAGAGAGGGGAATAGGGATTGATTTTATACACCTGTTTAATCAGAATCAGTTTTCATCATGGAGCGTATTTTATCCTTAAATTCTTCCACATCAGATGTACAGACGGCACCTTTCAAAGGGAGTGCATACTATAATCTGCTGCTGAGGTTTTTTCACATCCTGTGCAACTGTTTTACTTTTTGATTCAGGAGCTGCCTGTGGGCCTGGTGTTATCCATTGGAATTACCATCTGTATGGAACACCTCTTCATTAATCTCTCTTTCGTGAAGCCCGATCAGGTATAAAAGCCCGTCAAGTCCGACACTGGAAAGCGTATTGGAAGCTTTCTTCCTCACAACGGGTTTAGCATTAAAGGCTACTCCAAGTCCTGCTATTGTTATCATTGAAAGATCATTGGCACCATCACCGACAGCAATGGTCTGTTCCAGAACGATCTGTTCTCTCTGAGCAATCTCCCTGAGCAGGGCTGCTTTCTTATCTCCGTCAATTATGTCACTTGTAACTTTGCCAGTTACAATACCATTCTCAATATCAAGTTCATTGGCATACATATAGTCAAATCCAAGGAGTTCTTTTAAATATTCTCCCACAAAGGTAAATCCTCCAGAGAGAATGCCCAGTTTATATCCCAGATTTTTAAGGGTTTTTGCAACCAGATCAGCACCATATGTAAGGGGAAGGTTTTTGGGGATTTTTGCAAGGTCCTCTTCTCTGATCCCTTTTAGAAGGGCAACTCTCTTTTTAAAGCTCTCTTTAAAATCAATCTCGCCTCTCATGGCGGATTCAGTAATTTCAGATACCTCCTGTTCAACACCCGCAAGCTTGGCAAGCTCAACAATCACTTCAGTCTGGATCAATGTTGAATCCATGTCAAATACAACCAGTTTCATATTTTTACGATATATATTGTCTACACGGAAAGAGATATCTATCCCTTCTTTCTGGGATATATCCATGAATCTTTTTCTCATATTATAAAGATTTTTTGGCGTTCCGCTGACAGAAAGCTGTACACTCGCCCTTGGATTTTTTTCCGGATTAATTAATGATATTCTCCCTGTCATGCGTGTAATATAATCAATATTCAGATTGTTTCTGGCAATTATGGAAGCAACAGCGGAAATCTGCTGTGCAGTTACCCTTGTTCCCAGAAGTGTGATAATCCGTCTTTCTTTTCCCTGGGCAAGGACCCATTTTTCATAATTTTCAGAATTTACAGATTTAATATCCACTTTCAGATTCATTTTATGACCTTCAAACAGCATATCCTTGAAAATGGAAGAAAAATCCTCTGCTCTTGGTATTTCAGCTAGAATGCCAAGCGAAATGTGGTTATGGATCACAGCCTGGCCAATATCCAGTATGTTTACACTGTATTCTGCCAGAATTCCTGTGAATTTAGCGTCAAGCCCCTTCCTGTCCCTGCCTGTAATATTAATTAAAACAACATCACTCACTGTTTTTATCCCTGTTTTGTCCTGATGTTAAACGGAACTTTTAAATCTGTCAGCCTGTTATCATAAATCCATGTATCTATATCAGGATTGTTGGTCGTTAAATGTGAAAAAGAAACATTTTTGAGAATCAAAGTCAAGTTATTCCGAGCTTAGGACACTGGATATTTGTTGTAAGGTTCAAATTTCAAATGATTTCTTGGACCCGTTACGATGCAGGTTGTCTTATCTGCCCTGAAGCCTGAATAATTTTTTAAAGTTCTAAACAATCTTCCATTGGACAGCAAAAACTCGTTCGTTCCTCACTCAGACAGTTTGCTGT
>CAZWSL010000073.1:0-4010 GCA_964636495.1 uncultured Desulfobacula sp.
TTTTTTTAAAAAAAGAGCTTATATGGATTCCTTTTCTCGGCATTGCATGGTGGGCTCTTGATTTTCCGTTTATGAAACGGTATTCAAGAGCAGAGATAAAGGCAAAACCCTATTTAAAGGGCAAAGACCTTGAAAGCACAAAAAAGGCGTGTGAAAAATTCAAGCACATGCCGGTATCCATTATAAATTTTGTCGAAGGAACACGGTTTTCCAGACAGAAACACGCTCTTCAGAAAAACAACAATTTTCTGCATCTTTTAAATCCAAAAGCAGGAGGCGTTGCTTTTGTTATTGGCTCAATGGGAGAGTATCTCAATAAAATAATTGATGTCACTATTGTTTACCCTGGCAAGACACCCACATTCTGGGAATATATTTCCGGCAGAACCAATAAAATAATAATTGATTTTCAAACGATCGAGCTTACCGGTTCACTGAAAGGAGATTATTTTAACGATCCTGAATATAAAAAATATTTTTTCTCTTTTTTAAATGATTTATGGAGAGAAAAAGACAAGAAAATTACATTGTTAAAAAAAGAGGTCAGATTAAACACCAGCCTAAAAAACCTGCAGCAAAAAACAGACTCTCAATACTGAACTCGCTGTATGAATCTGAAACAGTGGTGTTATTTCTAAAAAATCTTATCAACAGAAGCATGACTACCGGTATAACAACAAATATCAGAGTTTTACTGATCAGCACATCCATGAAGAAAGCCAGTACGACAATAGCGATATCAAACATTAAAACATATTGGATAATATTAAAACTCTGTTTTTCACCTATAAGAATCGGCAAGGTCTCTTTACCGGTAATTCTGTCACCCTGAATTGCAAGAATATCAAAAAAAGCTGTTCTGGCAAAAACAAGTCCGGCAGCAAAGCAGAATACAAAAACTGCAGAAAGAGGGGCTGCTTTATTTGACACAGCAGGTAGAAGAGAGGTCACAATTCCCCACGCAATAGTGATAAGAATGGTTTTGGAGCCGGGAATATCCTTTATTCTGGTAATTTTACCCTCTCCTGTTATTAAAGGAGTGAACCGTAAATTATATGACAATCCGAGAAAACTCATGACAAGCAGCACGATAAAAGAGAGCATGCCTGTTGATAAGCTCAGATAAAGCCCTGTAATTCCGGACAAAGAAGCTGTGATCCAGAGTATTTTTTTATTGTTTTTATAAAACAGGGCCCTTTGAGGATTGTTATACTTATCTGATTTAATCAGAAACAGGTTGTTTAATATCTGCATGGAAAGAACATAAAGCAGTGCAATCAACGCATGGCGTAAGTTCCTGTCAAAACCAAGCATTAAAGAGCAGGCATAGGTTAAAAAACCTGCTCCGGCTGCTGACATAATATTGCTTTGCAATAAAAAATCTCGCAGCATGAAAAAAAATGCTTTTCCAGGATACTGCTTTTGGAGATTCTTTTCTATCCTGGTATATGTATCGTTAATGATCCAGTTAGGTGTTGACGCACCCGCAGTAATGGCAATGGATCTTGCAGAAGAAAATTTATCATACTCAATCTCGGAAACATCTTCAATATGGACTGCTGGTTTTCCTGTTCCAGATGCTATCTGGGCAAGGCGTTTTGTATTTCCGCTCTGTTTACCTCCAACAACAACAACCGCATCATTTTCATCGGCAAGTCTGCGGATTTCCATTTGCCGTTTCTGTGTTGAACCGCAGATGGTATCAAATATCTTATAGTGCGGTGCATTGATCTTACACCATGATTTGATCTTCTCATAAAAGGCTGTATTTTGCGTTGTCTGTGCTACAATAACCGCATTTTCAAATCTTGGCAGTTCTTCAAGCTGTTCGATTCTGGTAACCGTATACCCTCTGTTTTCGGTATATCCGAGAAGGCCGACCACCTCGGGATGCTTTCCATCACCAATAATAATTGTTGCATACCCTTTCTTTGCATATTTATATATAATCCTCTGTACTTTAACCACCCTTGGGCAGGTGGCGTCGACAACTGAAAAACCTGCATTTTTAAGCGCTTTTTCATCTTCCGGCGGAACGCCGTGGGCTCGAATCAAAACAACTCCGCTGCCTTTTTCAGGAATTTGATCTAATTTTGAAATCTTTTTTTCCTCAAGCATATTAAGAACCTGAGGATTATGAATCAAAGGGCCGTAGGTAAACAGAGACTTTCCTTTTGCCGTATTGGAAGCATCCAGAACCATATCAACAGCCCTTCTGACGCCCATACAGAAACCTGCTGTTTTTGCTACAACTATTTTCATAAATGATTTATTTGCATAGATGATTTATTTGCATAGATGATTTTTATTCATTCACAAGCTGCCTGAATGCACACTTATTTTTCTGAAAGCCTGCTCAACAGGTCAACAAGGTGTTGAAACTCTGCTTTTGATTTAAAATTTATCTCAATTTTTCCTTTTGAACCACTCTTTTTAATACTCACCCTGGACTTTATCATCCGGGTAAGCAGTGAACTGGTTTCTTCAAGGAATAGTTTCTCCCGGGCAGAGATTTTTTTCTTCAGTTTCAAGGGGTCTTTTTTTGCATCCTTAACCAGTTTTTCAGTCTGCCGTACAGAGAGTTCTCTTTTAAGCACTATTTCAAAAAGATGGATTTGACTGGCTTCTTCACCTGCTCCCATCAGAGCTCTTGCATGACCCATTGAAATCTCCTGGGAAATCAGGCTCTTTTTTATGATATCAGGAAGGTGTCTAAGCCGTAACAGGTTGGCAATGGTGGAACGATTCTTTCCTATTTTCCGCGCTACTTTTTCCTGGGTATACTGGAATTCATCTATCAGCCGGTAATATGCTTCAGCTTCTTCAATTGCATTTAAATTCTGTCTCTGAATATTTTCAATAATGGAGACTTCAAGAACCTGTTCATGGGTCAGGTCTTTCAATATCACAGGAACATGGGTAAGTTCTGCTTGCTTTGCAGCACGCAGCCTTCTCTCACCTGCTATCAGCTCATAGGCACCATCAATATTTCTGATTAACAGAGGCTGTAAAACACCTTGTCTGGCAATTGATTCTCTCAGTTTGTCAAGCTCGTCCTGGCAGAATGTTGTCCTTGGCTGGTAACGGTTAGGCGCGATATCATCTATGGGACACATAAAAAATTCAGAGCTGGAATCAGGCGTTTCAAAATCTGGTATCAGTGCAGAAATTCCGCGGCCAAGACCACTGTGTTTCTTTTTTTTCATCTTTTTAGAAATTCCCTTGCAAAAGCAGTATAGCTTTTTGATCCTTGTGAATGTTTGTCATATATAATTACAGGCAATCCATAGCTTGGCGCTTCACCAAGCTTTACATTGCGGGGTATTTTTGTTTGAAAAACCATGTTGTTGAAATATTTTTTTGCATCTTCAAAAACATTCCTGGAAAGATTGGTTCTTTTATCATACATGGTCAGGAGAATTCCCTTTATTTTCAACCTTGGATTGATATATGATTTAACCCGCCTGATGGTATCAAGCAACTGCCCTAAACCCTCAAGGGCATAAAATTCACTCTGAAGAGGAATCAAAACAGAGTCAGAGGCAGTAAATGCATTCAACGTCAGAAGGCTCAATGCAGGCGGGCAGTCAATAATGATATAATCAAATCTGTCCTTTACCGTTGCTAAAAGTTCCTTTAGTTTTTTTTCTCTTCCTTCTGCAGCAACCATTTCAATTTCAAATCCAATAAGATCTGTATTGGCAGGAATAATTTTCAGTCCCGGCAGCATGCATGTAAAGATGATCTCCTCAATACCGGCCCTGCCAATCAGTCCCTGGTAGAGAGAGCATTCAAGATCGGGTTTATCAATTCCCATACCTGTTGTCGCATTTGCCTGGGAATCGCAGTCCACTAACAATATTTTTTTACCCATTTTTGAAAGTGCTGCGGAAAGATTTATAGAGGTTGTTGTTTTTCCGACACCACCTTTCTGATTTGCTATACTTATAATCTGTGCCATAACAGATTTTTCTATCACAATTGTTTTATCTGTGCAATCAACATTTTAA
>CAZWSL010000074.1:0-2021 GCA_964636495.1 uncultured Desulfobacula sp.
TTTTCTCACAATGCCAGATCTCATCAATTTTTAACGGTAGTATTAAACAGCCTCCACTTATGATAATTCACTAATCATTTTGTTTATTGTTTGGGCGAGTTCTGGAATATAATTCTTGCAGACGTCATATATTACTTCCGCATCTGTTTCAAAATAATGATGGCTTATAATATCCCTCATGCCTTTGGCTTTTTTCCAGTCAACCTGTGGAAACCTCAACAACAGGGACTTGTTTGTGGTTTTGTCCAAATTTTTTAAGGCCTCACCGATTGCAATCAGCAACATGCATAAGCTGTCAAGTTTTTCCATGCCAGCCGGCGTGTCTGTAAAATAGTTTGCTGTTTTTACAGGCTCAAAACGTTTTGAAATTGTTCGCGCTGCCTGGTAAATCTGCCTCAATATTTCTATGGCAAGCTCCCTGTCATACATATATGGCTTCATTGTCTATTCTTTTCTTTAAGAATGCATTCATTCTATCTCTGTACCTTACAATATCCACAGACCTGTGAAACTTCTCCTCTAGATCCTGTTTGATACCAATAAGATAGAACAGATCAGGTTTGCCAAGTTCAACGACAACATCAATATCGCTTTGATCATTCATGTTGTCTCTGGCTGCTGAACCAAAAATACCAATCCGTATGATTGAGTATCTATCCTTGTTCATCTCCACAAAGCTGCCCAGAGTCCGTATTATTTCATTCATTTCCATTGTTTTCACCCTCCTGGGTTTCAGGCGGGGTCTCAAGGGCCTCTGGAATCAATTCAATCTTCCAGGTAGGCATTGGTGACCACCTCTATCCCCATCAAATTTTATAACAATGACATTATACCCCATCATGCTCTGAAGTGCAATCCGGGGTCAGGCTTTCCTGATCAAGCAAATTCTAATTCCAATTTTTGTTTCACAAGTTTATATAATCCGAGGTATGGGCTATCTTTCAAAACTCTCAATTTTATTATTTTATCAGCTTGCTCGATTTTATTAATTTTTAGCGGTAGTAGTAAACAGCCTCGATTCCTGACTTAAATTGTTAATAAATTTGTATTATTTTTTGTTTAATTTTATGTTATCTGTCTGTATATTGTGGCTTAAAGTATTGATTATCATTGGATCAGTTTTGTGCTGGTGTTAATTTGTATTGTGATGATTTGGCTACCATACCTGCTATGATCGTAAAAATAAGAGCGTTTGCTGGTATGTTAAGATTAAAATCACTGAAGCTGTGAATGAGTATTGCAAAAACTCCTGCCATAGCGCCAAGGGCAAGGCCTCTTTGCTGGCGGCTGCGGCTTTTGATTTTTTGAAAACCTGATCTGAAAAAGCAGAACAGGGTATATATGAGTACTGGAATGAACAAGATTCCAGTTTCTACTGTAAAATGGAGATAGTCATTGTGGGCGTAACGTCTTAGCACAGCGTTTCCCGGTATTTGATATTCCGGATATGCTTCTCTGAATGTATTTGGGCCTGTGCCGGTAAACAGATTATCCTGTATCTGATTGACAGATCCTTTCCAGGCTCGCATTCTGCCTGTTATATTATCTGACGGATCATGATGGGTCAGGGTAGTGATTCTTTCAACTACGGGCAGGCTTGCAAGGATAAAAATAGAAATAATTACAATGCCCGTACCAATTGTAAGGATGATCTTTTTATGGACATGGTCTTTTTGGATTAATAATACGGCTGCTATAAATAGAATGGCGTTTATTGTGGATATCCATCCGCCCCTGGAGAGGGTGAATGCCTGGGTAGTGATAAGAAGTATTGCAAGAAAGATCATGCCTGATTTTGTTTCACTGCTTCTCTGTCTTGTGATAAATAGTATTAATAACATTGGGATTGCCATCTCAAGAAACCCTGCCATATGGTTTCGATTCACATAAGTGCCTGTAATTGAGTTGGCAGTGTGGGTGATACCGCCGACATCAGGGTATATCCACCATGGAAACAAATGATAGAGTCCAAATCGTTTAAGTATGCCTATGACAGATAGCAAAACTGCTGTTGAAATAAT
>CAZWSL010000074.1:2121-3821 GCA_964636495.1 uncultured Desulfobacula sp.
GTGGGGTCAGGCTTTCGTTATTGCATTATTGGTTGATTATTTAGTTATTTTTAAAGTGTTGTTCAATAAAGTCAATAACAAAAGCCTGACCCCACTCTTTGATCTGGCGGTTTTTGTGTTAAATCAGGTTTTACTGCCGGAGCCGTAGTAGGCAGAGTAATATTTGCTGTAGTATCTGTAATAGCCTTCTTTTTTCATGTCAACCTGGTTCAGGACTGTGCCGATTATTGGCAGGTTAGCGCTTTTATATTGATCGATAACATCTTTGATGATTTTTCTTTCTGTACGGCCTGATTTTATGACAAGAACGGTACCGTCTGTTCTGGGGGCCATGATTACAGCATCTGTTGCAGGCATGACAGGTGGTGTATCAATGATGATAAAGTCAAATTGCTTTTTCAGGTAGTGCATTAGAAACTCCATCTGTTTTGAGCTTAATAATTCAGATGGATTGGGAGGTGTGCTGCCAGATGCAAGAGTAAAAAGATTGTCAGTTTCTGTTTTATTAATTGCTGCATTGATACTGTTTTTTATATATTTTGAATTTCCAGTATAGGAGATAAAATCATCATAGAGCTTTTCCATATTGATCTCCTGGCTGAGACCGGCTTTAATCTCTGCGGTGGAAAGTGGAGAAAAAGAAAAATTACCATGGACCATGGATGAAGCAGCTCTTATGGATTCAATGGTATGCAGGGATAAAGCCTTGAGGATATCTTTTTTTAAAACCAGCCCCATGGTGTACAGGGTTGTTCCTATGCGCTGAACTGATCTTTTTTTATGGCCGATGGCAGCTTTTGCCTCTTTTGCAGTAATAAGATTATCCCTGATCAGAGAGTTGACAAGTTTTTTGGATTCAGGCCTGTTTTTCCAGTAGATATCTATCATCACACCTTTTTCAAAAGAGATTGATATCTGGATTTCTTCATTTTCTATATCAAGGCAGCCGGTTCTCTTCTGCAGCCTTGTCAATACTATAAGATCACTTATGGAAAACTCCTCCAGAGTGCCTTTGGTAAGTCGTCTGCCCAGAGTCTCTGTTATAAGGCCAGTAAGGCCCAGCTCTTTTTTTCTTTTAAAAAGTGCAGTTATATGAGGCCGGCGAAGGTCACAGTCAAGAAGAAGGGTTTTGGTGTCTGTCTGGGCAATGGTATATGCAAGGTTAATTGCAGTTGTTGTTTTACCCTCTTTTTCAGTGGCACTTGTAACCACCACAGAGTTTATCTCCTTATCCATTGAGGAGAAAAAAAGATTTGTTCTTAATGTTCTGTAACTTTCTGCATATCTTGAATTGGAAGGAAAAGTCATTAAAAGATTTTCCAAGTCTTTTTTAACTTCTCGTTTTTTTTTTCTGCCAAACATCAGTAGTGTGCTCCATAGGATACGGATTTATCTGCTTCTGGGATTACAGAGAGAACCGGTATGTTAAAATGATTTTGAATATCCTCATCAGTCCTTATGGTCTGATCAAGGTATTCAAAGAAAAAAGCAAGTCCTGCTCCGCCAAAAAGGCCTAAAACAATACTCAGGAGAAGATTTCTCTTTTTATTGGGAGATACAGGAGAAACTGGGACCTGGGCCTTTTCCACCAGTCTGATATTGGAGGTGTTGCTTGTCTGGAGGATATTTGATTCTTTTACCCTTGAGACCATTAAATCATACAGGTTCTGGCTTGTATTTACATTTCTCTGCAAAATGGT
>CAZWSL010000075.1:0-2745 GCA_964636495.1 uncultured Desulfobacula sp.
AAGTGACCATCAAGCCCCGCATGGATATTTTCTCCGATGCTATCTCCATAATCAATATCCTGAAAAGATATCTCGGCAACTTGATTATATGGTACTGGCAAAGCGTCTGCACGTTGACCTGGCTCAGAGAGGGTTTCTATATTGGATAAAAAATTCTATTCCTGCTGCAACTGCCAGTGGAGATTCAGGTTGTCCTGTCCAGCCGGTCTGCCTGTAATTTTAGTAAAAGTTCAAAAAATCTGTAATGGTTAAGACAGCAAACTGTCTGAGTGAGGAACGAACGAGTTTTTGCTGTCCAATGGAAGATTTTTTAGAACTTTAAAAAATTATTCAGGCTTCAGGGTGGACAGGACAACCTGAATCGTAACGGGTCGACGGACTGTTACAAAACACTTTTTGGCCCAATTTTCGTGTTGCATTCAATTTTCAATTCCCGGAATACGACTTTTATGTATCTGGCTGGAAATTGGATACGCGTGAAGCCTGAACTAAAATTACATTCTGTATTATCCAGTCAAAGATAATATCTAACAAATTTGATCCTTATGGCAAATATTCAGATTTACAAAGAAATATATTGATTATTAATTATATCAGGAGTATAAATACAGGTTGGTATAATGTAGGAGTACTATGATAAAATAAACTTAGGATAAATAAATATATATGAAGTTTAAACCTGTTATCGGCCTTGAAGTCCATGCACAATTAAAAACCCGAACGAAAATATTCTGCGGCTGTTCCACTCAATTCGGTCAGTCACCTAATGCCAATACCTGCCCTGTCTGTACAGGTATGCCCGGCATGCTTCCGGTTTTAAACAAACAGGCTGTCTCCTATGCAATTAAAGCGGCTCTTGCAACAAATTGCAGTATTAACAAGGAGAGCCGTTTTGACCGTAAAAACTACTTTTATCCTGATCTTCCAAAGGGATACCAGATTTCCCAGTATGCGCTTCCAATTGCTGAGCACGGCTTTCTTGATATTGGAAACCCTGATTCTGAAAACCGGGCTGAAAAAAATTCCAATATGGAAAACCTTAAAAAAGATTCAATTATCATTGGCATTACCCGAATTCACATGGAAGAGGATGCTGGAAAACTCATCCATGACCCTGCAAGACATCGAAGCATGGTCGATCTGAACAGGACAGGAGTCCCTTTAATAGAAATTGTAAGTGAACCTGATATCAGAACAGCAGCCCAGGCTGGTGCATATTTAAGGAAATTGCATACCATTGTAAAATATATTGATGTGTGTGACGGCAATATGGAGCAGGGCAGCTTCAGATGCGATGCAAATATATCCTTAAGGCCGGTCGGACAGAAAGCGTTTGGCACAAGAACTGAACTGAAGAACCTCAACTCCTTTAAAAATGTCGAAAAAGCAATATCCTATGAAATTGAAAGACAGAAGTATGTTCTTGAAGAGGGCAAAAAAGTAATACAGGAAACCAGACTGTGGGATCCTTCAAAAAACAAAACCTTTTCCATGCGTGGCAAGGAAGAGGCACATGATTACAGATATTTTCCAGATCCAGACCTCGTACCTCTCATTGTTGACGATGAGTGGATTGATGAAATGGCTGCAACCCTGCCCGAACTTCCCGATGAAAAGCAGGCCCGTTTTATAAAAGAGTATAATATGAAACCGTATGACGCTTCAATCCTGACATCGCAGATAGAGCTTGCTCTTTTTTTTGAAGAAGCAGCTGCACCGCTTAAAGAGAAGAGACTTGCAGCTAACATGATTATTACAACTCTGCTTGGCATGCTTAAGACAAAAGGTATCTCAATCGAAGAATCACCTGTCCAGGCATCAGATTTTTCAAAACTGCTGCTGCTGATTGAAAATGGCAGAATCAATACCAAAACGGCAAAAGCAGTATTTGAAGAGATGGCTCTGACCTCAAAAAAACCGGAAACAATTGTGGCTGAAAAAGGACTTGAGCAGGTGTCCGATCTTTCAGAACTTGAAACCATGGTGGATACGATTATAGCCGGCAATCCTGAAGAGGTTAAAGCATACAGGGATGGAAAAACAAAACTTTTCAGCTTTTTCATGGGACAGATAATGAAAGAGACCCGCGGTAAAGCTGATCCAAAAATTGTAACCCCTCTATTGAAGTCAAAATTATAAATGGAGCACAGCTTTGAAATCTAAAAATTTGTTTTACACCATAACGCTGGCAATACTGATATTTCATTTTTCCCATGCAGGAGATACCATACATGCCCGGGAAAAAACCAGAACTGATAAGACCATTGGCATTATCCCTTTTGATATTCATTCATCACAGGATCTTGAATATATCAAAAAAGGAATCTCCCGCATGTTAAACTCCCGCCTTAGCTGGGACAAAAAAGTTGACGTAATTTTAATAAACAGTATCCACAACCAGGCAGCTGATTTTCAGCTGTCAGAAAGAGCAGAACTCATATCTAAAACCGCAGAAGATACAATGAGTGATTTTATCCTTACCGGAAGTGTTACAGAACTTGCCGGATCATTCAGTATTGATGCAAGAGTCTATGATATTGAAAATAACAGGTATATGCCATTTTTTGAACACTCCAGGAAAATAGATGACATCATCAAAAAAACAGACCGTATTGCAGCAGTCATAAATAAAAAAATTTTTGGAAGAACAACCATAACGTGGAAAGAGATGGAAACCGGCCAGAAAGATGACAAGATAAATCAGCTGCGCAGAAACCCGGAATATTTAATGAAAAACCAGCACCT
>CAZWSL010000076.1:0-2727 GCA_964636495.1 uncultured Desulfobacula sp.
AATATTTAAAACAGGGAAACTAAAAACCTGGCTGTATGGCGGAGTTGAATCTATCAGCCACAGGCCTCAATTCAGCGATATCTGGGGTGGAAAGATAAACCTTCAATTAAATGAAAGATATGCAGTCCGTGCTGAATTCTCCAATGAATTTTTCACCAGGCTGTCTATGGGATTTGTCCTGTACTGGTAAGAAATATCTCCTCTCTCATGTTGTGATAACACAGTTATCTGAATCGCATGGGCAGGCATCATCAATTTCACAGGCATATACAATTCTGGATGCCTGTTCAAACAGATCCTGCTTGATCACTGGAAACGTATAGTCTGAAAAATTGTTTTCAATGGTACTTTTTATTGGAAGATTATCAAGCCCCTCTGCAGTCACTTTCCCTGAGCTGCCGTCAATTATATGTGCATCTTCTCCGTTGGTTATAACAGCAACAGGGATCTGATATGGTTCTATTATCCGTGACAGCCCAACAGTTGAAAGCTGTCTTGTCACAAGGGAGCCGGGTGAATATTTAATGAGCATGACAATCCGGTTGTTTAACCTGATTAAAAAATCCACTTTTACTTTTGCCCTCTTTTCACCTGCAGTAACGTTAATAACGCTGTTACTGGATATCTCCTCTTTTTTAAAACCACATTTTACAACCAAGATTTCTGCAATTTTCTGTCTGTATCTTTCATCAAGTGTGTCCGGTATAATTGAGCCGGTTAAAAAATCTTTTAGTTCTCCCAGCACCAGATGATGGGGATTTGCCTGAGTTGTCATCAGTTGTAATCCTGTTTTATAATTCATAAATCATCATACTCACTTTCACTTTTTTTAAATGTAAATTCAAGAAATTTTTCTTTTTAGTTTATCCTGCATCTTCCTTTGGCATGATCGCCTCCGGGCAACTGCTGCATGTTTCTCCGTCCTGTTCAAGCAGCAATGCATTCTATCTGTTATAAAATATTGAAAAAACATCTTACACGGTATTGCTATTCATACAGACTTCATGTAATTGTTTTCAACAGACATCTGTATCAGAGGTTAAGTTCATTTTATATTTGTTTTGAAAAATGAATAAAGGACAATGAGATGAAAAACAGTGTAATAGAAGTCATCAAAAACAGAGGACTTATTTTTGATGGAGGCATGGGATCCATGCTCATAAAAGAAGGGCTTGAAGGAGGTGAATCCCCGGAAGTGTGGAACCTCACCCGCCCGGATATTATAAAGAAAATTCATAAGGCTTATTTTAAAGCTGGAGCAGATGTGGCCACAACAAATACATTTGGAGCATCTGCACTGAAGCTCGAGCAGATGGGTGTCTCTCACTCTATGGAAGAGATCAACAGGGCTGGTGTGGAACTGGCTCGATCTGTCTGCTCACAGGAACAGTTTGTGGCAGGGGACATGGGCAGTACAGGCGAAATGCTTCCGCCAATGGGGACCCTGGCCAGGAAAGATGCTGTCAAAGCCTTTGCAGATCAGGCAGAGATACTTGACCATGCCGGAGTGGATTTCCTGTTAGTGGAAACCATGCTTGATATCAATCTTGCTCTGGCTGCCGTCAAAGGCATCCGCTCTGTTTCTGAAAAGCCGATATTCTGCACCCTCACGTTTAATAAGATGAAAAAAGGGTTTTTTACTCTCATGGGCAATGATGTTAAAGGATCCATGGCTGCACTTGTTGATGCAGGGGTTTCTGTAATAGGAGCAAACTGTTCCATGGGCAGTGACACCATGGTTGAACTGGCAGGGGATATAAAACAGAACAGTGATGCCCTTATCATGATCCAGCCCAATGCAGGGCTTCCCAGGACCCGTAAGGACAATTCCATTTTTTATCCTGAAGATAAAGCGTATTTTGCACACAATATCAAGAAGATAAAAGAGTTGGGAATTGAAATTGTGGGCGGATGCTGCGGCACTACACCTGAATATATCCAGAAAATTAAAGAGACGCTCTAATCTGGATATCCCATCATATTCTGCATTTTGATGCCACTGCATCTACAATTACAGAAATGAATGCTTAACAGCCTGGTCAGCCGGTTTCTCAACTGTTTTTCTACAACTGGCCTTTCATCACAATAAGAGACAGACGGGACACGCAAGTCAGCTGCTCCTGTTCGTTTTTGATTGAGATATCCCATATTTGAGTTTTTTTTCCAAAAAAAACAGGTTCAACTTTTCCCGTAACAAGACCGTGGCGTACACTTTTAAGATGATTGGCCTTAATCTCCATTCCTACGCTGTAATGATTGTCATCCATCGTCATATAGGAAGCAAGGCTGCCAAGAGTCTCTGCAAGAACTACAGACGCACCTCCATGAAGTATGCCAAAAGGTTGTATGGTTCTATTATCCACAGGCATTGTTGCTTTTAAATAATTTTTTCCCTGCTCAATAACTTCAATCCCAAGATATCCAACAATAGACTCTTTGTTAAATCTGTTTATTTCCTCAAGACTCGATTTTTTTTTCCAGATCACTTCCATAAATGCTCCTCTGATAATTTTATTTCTACCTGTATTGAGTGATTTCTTTTTTAATAAAAAAAAACGCACTGTTTGACAAGAGTGAAAGGCAATCTTTTTTATAATACCTGCCTGCTCTCTTTTTGCAGTGTACCTGGCAAATCTGTCTGCTGTATTTTTTTGATGCTTCCATATTTGCAGTATGCAATAGTTACCAGTGAAGATGCAGGTTGTCTTATCCAACCGGTCTGCCTGT
>CAZWSL010000077.1:0-2534 GCA_964636495.1 uncultured Desulfobacula sp.
TTTTTTCTTCAACAATCTTTTTGTGCCTTGGTATTGCTGTATTTTTTTTATCCAGTAAAAATACACACAGTGTGTTCTTACGATTCTGTATTCTTACATTTCACTGGCAGTTTTCATGGTTTATCCTTTTTTCACTCCACAGCAGCACCTATTCTGATCTCATATGCAGGATCGGATATTCAGGCATTATTTTTCTGCCTGTCAGTTATTATGAAGCCGTCATTGTCTATCTCGGCTTATCCAGGCAGTATGTCAAATGGTTCTATTTTATCTGTTTTCTGTTTCTTATAAGCCTGTGGACAGGCAATCTGTTTATAAAAGGAGCCCATCTTCACTCCTTTGGCTATTATCCGGAGGCAGGTCCCCTGCATATAGCATATCTTATTATGGTTTCTGTTTTAATACTCATGAATGTTACTGCATTGTACAGAACGTATAAAGAGGAAAAAGACCCCATAAATAAAACGCAGTTAAAATTTTTCCTGGTTGCCACCGCTTTCTTCTGCTTTTCAGCAATTGATTATTTTTTAAACTATCCCGTACTGGCAGAAAAGCTCAATATAGAATTATATCCTTTTGGGGTTTTCATAATCTCTTTCAGCCTCCTGGTCTTTGTACTGTCACATTTCATAACACTCAACCTGACCCTGGAAAACCGTGTAAAAGTAAAGACAGCCCAGCTCAAGGAATCTGTTCAGGCACTGGAAGAAGCAGCACAGTATAAAAAAGATTTCATTGCAAATGTTACCCATGAACTGCGGACTCCTTTAACATTAATTCGCGGCTGGACAGATTTTATTATAGAGGGAGAGTCTGGTAAAATTACAGATAAACTTCTGGAAATTATGAATAAAATCAGTTTTCAGACCCTGAATCTCACACAAAAAATAAATGAGCTTTTAAAGGTTTCAAAATTTGATGCCGGAATGACAAATCTTGTCCTGAAAAAAGAGAATATCCATTCCGTCATTATTCAGATTGTAGATAGTTTTAAGGAGATTGCCGATAAAAGCAGCATTGCCTTGAATTATTCAAACAGATCAAAAATAGAAGCTGTTTTTATTGATATTGAAAAACTCAAGGACATATTAAACAACCTGATCAGAAACGCCTATAAATTTACAGAAAAAGGAGAGATTAATGTCAGCCTGGACCAGTCTGATGGTATGATCATCATTAAGGTCAGGGATACAGGCATTGGAATGTCGCAAAAAGTCATTAAAAATATTTTTGAAAGGTTTCAGCAAGGTGACAGTTCCAGAACGAGAAAATTTGAAGGCACAGGTCTTGGACTGGCAATTGTAAAAGAGTCTGCTGAATTGATGCATGGGAAAATATCAGTAAAAAGTGTTGAAAAAAAGGGGACTGTCTTCACAGTCAGACTGCCTCTTAATATTGAGAAACTGGAACCAGGAGCTATCATTGAAAGAAGAGTAAATGAGCGCCGAGTAACAAGCAGGGGGCCAGACAACGGTGACAGGCGGCATAAAACACGCAGATTAAATGATCTTGCCAGAGTAGATGAGAAGGATCTGGTAAAGATTTCAAAATTTGAAAAAACCATCTCTTCTGACACAGTCATAAAAAAGATTGAGCCTGATAAATCTTCCAGGGGTACGATTGTTATTGCCGAGGATAATAAAGCGATTCAGGATTTTTTAACGATTGCCCTGAAAGGATATACACTTTTTATTGCACCCAATGGACAGACAGCATGGCAGGCTGTTTTAGATTTTAATCCTGATATGCTTATTTCAGATATCATGATGCCTGTCATGGACGGTTATACGCTGCTTAAACATATCAGAAACAATGAAAAAACATCAAATCTGCCGGTTATTGTCATAACGTCTCTGACTGAACAGGATGACAGAATCAAATCCCTTCAACTGGGTGCTGATGATTATCTGACAAAACCTTTCCACCACCTTGAACTTCAGGCAAGGGTTAAAAATGTTCTGAGCATTCATAAATTAGCAAGGGAAAAAACACGATCAGAACAACTGGAGATTTTTCTTATGGTTCTTGCCTCGGTTATTGAGTCTAAAGATCAATATACCGGTGGTCATGTGGAGAGAGTGGCCGGTTATGCCAGGGATATCGCCAAAAAAGCCGGATTGTCTGAAAATCAGATAAACAGTATCTATCTTGGAACAATTGTACATGATGTTGGGAAAATAGGAATAAAAGACAAGATACTGAATAAGCCTGGCAAACTGACCAGGGAGGAGTTTGAACACATCAAGGGACACCCTTTGATAGGAAAAAAACTGCTATCCAAACTGAAAATAGCCCCGATGGCTGTAAACATCGCTTTCTGTCACCAGGAGAAGTGGGATGGCAGCGGATATCCGTGTGGTCTTAAAGGTGAAGAGATCCCGATTGAAGCGAGAATTGCATCCATCGCAGATGTGTGGGATGCGATTACTTCAGACAGACCATACAGAAAAGCCATGTCCCTTGAAAAAGCCGTTGATGTCATGCATCAGGAACGGGGCAGGTCTTTTGATCCGGAGCTCTTTGATCTTTTCATG
>CAZWSL010000078.1:0-2303 GCA_964636495.1 uncultured Desulfobacula sp.
CGGGTATCATTAATATCAATGGCCATGGGAGTCATTTTAAAAATATCATCTTCAAACCCCATCAAAGTGTTATATGACCACACCCCAAGCCCGCCGTCCTTTGGAAGGCAATACCCGCCAATACCAGGCCCCGGAAAGATCATATTGGAGTGAGTCGGCCTGATCTTAATTGCCTCAATAACCTTGGTCAGATCCACCCCGTTTCGCTCTGAAAAAACACTCCACTCATCAAGAAAAGCAAGAAGAGTTGCTCTGTAAGAGTTTTCAACTATTTTACAGGTCTCGCTTTCAATGGGTCTGTCCAGAACAGTAAGGGGAAATTTTTCCACATTTAATATCTCAGATAGAAATGCTGACACTCTCTCTCTGGCAGTATCATTAATGCCGCTGCAGACCCTCCAGAAATCGCGGATAGAAGCAACATACTCCCTTCCCGGCATCACTCTCTCATATGAGTGGGAAAGCAGAGGCTCAACCCCTTCAAGACCACGCTGCGCAAAAGCCTTTTTTATAATAGGAGCTGCCACATATTCAGTTGTCCCTGGCGGCACTGTTGTCTCTATCAGTACCAGACATTCCGGCCCGATCTTTTCGCCAATTACTTTCAGACTGCTTTCAAGGGCTGCAATATCAGCTTTTCCATCTCTTACATCACCAAAATTATTCTTATGATAATCACACTGAACATCCACGACAACCACATCTGCAAGAGTCAATGCATCATAGGTAAAAGTTGCTGTCAAAGTCTTTTTCTCTTTAACACACCGCTCAATCAGAGGAGCAACTTCAGGATCTTCAGCTTCCACAGGTGCAACCCCCCTGTTCAGGTATGGTATTTTCCAGAATGACCGCACAGAAGGCCGCTGCATACCAATTACAAATTTCCCAGGTTCATTAGTTTCCTTGTTTACAGAATCAGCAACAACACCAGCCATAACAGCGCCCACAAAACCAACACCCATTACAACCACAATTTCACGACCTATTGCCCGTTGAGCCCTGACCAGCTCTTTTAACCTTTCAAATTCATGATCATAATCTTCAGTAGCCGGCAGGACAAATTTTTCACCCCTGGGGCAGACAGATACATTTTCTTCTAAGCTGCTCATTTTTTATCTCTCCTTATAATATTATATACTACTCAACTTTCAAATTATCCATATACCACTCAGCTGCAAGATCCAGCCCCTCTTTTACAGAATATCCGGGTTGATACCCTAAAAATTTATCTGCTTTAGATATATCAGCCAGCGAATGCCTCACATCACCAGGCCTGAAATCCCTGTAAACCGGTTCAAGCTCTGCTACCCCGGGAAACCTTTTGCTCACTCGCTCCCTGATGAGATAAAACAGCTCATTTAAAGTAGTTCTTTCCCCATAGGCTACATTATAGACCTGGTTTAATGCCTTCTCATCTGTGGCAAGAGAGGCAAGCAGGTTGGCCTGGACACAATTATCAATATAACAGAAATCACGACTGGTCTCCCCGTCTCCATTGATAAAAACATCATCCCCTTTAATCATGGACGAAAACCACAAAGGCATTACTGCTGCATAGCTCCCATACGGATCCTGCCTTTTCCCGAACACATTAAAATATCGGAGCCCTATTGTTTTAAACCCATAGGTTGAAGCAAAAACTTCTGCATACAGTTCATTGACATACTTGGTCACGGCATAAGGCGACAGTGGTTTCCCAATGACATTCTCTACCTTTGGGAGCCCTGCATGATCACCATAGGTTGAACTTGAAGCAGCATACACAAACCGCTTCACCTTTGCATCCTTTGCTCCCACTAACATGTTCAAAAAACCGGAGATATTATTTTCATTGGTTACCAGAGGATCAACAACAGATCTTGGCACTGATCCCAAAGCTGCCTGGTGCAGCACATAATCCTGCCCCTCACATGCATTTACACAGATTTCAAAATCCCTGATATCTCCTTTAACAAACTTAAAATTTCTCCATTTTTCATCTCCCACAGCCTCTTTAACCTGATCAAGGTTATATTGAAATCCCGTAGAAAAATTGTCTAACCCTGTCACCTGCTGTCCAGACTCAAGTAATGATTCCACAAGATTAGAACCGATAAAACCGGCACAACCGGTCACAAGCCATTTATAAGATTTTTTCTTCAACTCTCTCAAAATAAAACTCCTTTTCTTCACATAGCCAATATAAAAAGAGTCTTAAACTGTACTTTTTTATATTGAAAAATACAGTTTAAGACTCTTTTCAATCACGATTCAAGCAATATCATCTACAAAAACAAAACATTAGCGGGGTCAGACCCTGACAG
>CAZWSL010000079.1:0-2047 GCA_964636495.1 uncultured Desulfobacula sp.
GGTGAATCCTACATGGAGGGATGGTGGGATGCCGGAGCTGTTGACCAGTTTATAGATAAAATTCTTCGCAGTGACATTGAAGATAAAATTAAAAATAATATATCTCTGTTTTATCAATATCTTCTGGCACTGATATTTAACAAGCAGTCAAAAAAGAGGGCATTCCAGGTTGGAGAGCGCCATTATGATATTGGTGATGATCTCTATACAAGAATGCTGGACAGACAGATGCAGTATACCTGTGGATACTGGAAAAATGCCACCTCCCTTGATCAGGCCCAGGAGGATAAGCTTGATCTTATCTGCCGCAAACTTGATTTGAAACCAGGGATGAAGATTCTGGAGCTTGGCTGCGGATACGGTACGCTTGCAAAATATGCAGCTCAAAAATATGGTGTAGAGGTGACTGCATATACTGTTTCAAAGGATCAGGCAAGATATGCCAGAAAAATAAATAAGGACTTGGCTGTTGATATCAGATTTGAAGATTACAGGAATGCACACGGGATGTTTGACCGGGTGATTTCAGTGGGTCTGATGGAGCATGTGGGACCTAAAAATTACCGGACTTATATGGAAAAAGTCCACTCCACTTTAAAGGATGACGGGATCGCATTTATCCATACAATTGGTAACAATATAACAAAGACTTCAACCAACGAATGGATTGAAAAATATATTTTTCCCAATGGCAGGCTGCCCTCCATCAAACTGCTTGGAAAATCAATGGAAGGGCTGCTTGTGGTGGAAGACTGGCATAATTTCGGGGAAGATTATGATAAAACATTGATGGCCTGGTATGCTAATTTTAAAAAGAGATGGCCTGAAATAGAACATAGCTATTCAAGATTATTTTACAGAATGTGGAAGTTTTATCTTTTATCGTGTGCCGGTGCATTCAGAGCAAGGCGACTGCAGTTGTGGCAGATTGTAATGACCAAAACAGGGAAATCTTCTCCTGACTGCAGAAAAAGCTGATTTTATGCATGATTTTGATGTCATTATTGTCGGAGGCGGGCCTGCCGGCGCATCGTGTGCCAGGGAGCTTATTCGTGGCAATATGAATGCAGCCGTACTTGATAAGGAGACATTTCCACGATCAAAACTGTGTGCAGGATGGATTACGCCTGAGGTGTTCAGGCATATTCTCTCTTCTGCCGATGAATATCCCCATGGTATCATATGCCTGAAAAAAATATATTTTCACATATCCGGTGTTAGACTTCCCCTTAAAACCTGTCAGTACTCCATCAGAAGAGTTGAGTTTGATAACTGGCTGCTGAAAAGATCTAAAGCGCCTGTTTTCAGGCACAGGGTAAGGAAAATAGAAAAAATTGATAATACATTTGTTGTGGATGAGAGATTCAGGGCCAGATTTATTGTCGGTGCAGGAGGTTCGAACTGTCCTGTTGC
Organism: uncultured Desulfobacula sp.; assembly: GCA_964636495.1. Taxonomy (GTDB): domain Bacteria; phylum Desulfobacterota; class Desulfobacteria; order Desulfobacterales; family Desulfobacteraceae; genus Desulfobacula. Next base: position 1,414 of record CAZWSL010000079.1, read on the forward strand.
AAGGCATTTCTTTAATAACAGGAAACCGCAGAACAGATATATTGTCGCTCTGGAAAAGGAGTTTCAGACTGATCATCATGTCAAGGAGTGTCATTTATGGTTTTTTGATAACAGGCTACCGGGATATGCCTGGATTGTACCGAAAAAAGCGGGATATGTGAATATTGGAATAGGCGGAAAACTCAGCAGGTTAAAACAGAGAAACGCTTCTATTAATGAACACTGGAAGTATTTTATTGATAAATTGAAGAGAAAGCAGATGGTACCGGATCTTCCTGTCAAGCCAAAAGGGTATATCTACTATTTAAAAGAAAAAAAATCAGTCTGCCATAGAGATAATGCATTTCTGGCAGGAGATGCACTTGGTCTTGCCACCCTTGATATGGGCGAAGGAATAGGACCTGCAGTTAAAAGCGGGATCCTTGCAGCAAAATCAATCATCTCCGGCAGGGCGTATAACCCTCATGCCATATCCGGATTGAGCCTGCCGTCAATGCTCATGGCGGGTTTGAAATCATAGACTGCCCTTAATCTGGAGCGGGATAAAATTTTTTTTGGGTGAATTTAGTCAACATCAGCTGTATAGATAAAAAAAGCGGGAGACTTCAGTAAGATTAAATCACCTCAGGCTTTC